>NZ_OU745390.1:4890000-5557112 GCF_916618955.1 Pseudomonas sp. Marseille-Q3773 | reverse complement strand
TCCGCACGAGCAGCTGGTTGTTCAAAGTCGTGCTGCTCATGGTCTGGCCCGCCTTCGTCATCATCGGCACCGGCCACTGGCTCAGCCTGCTGCTGTGCTGGCGACCACGTTGGCCAAAGGTGATCCGTGAGGCTGGCAGGCCCGGTAACCCCGTCCCGCCTGTGACAACCCTGAGCGACTATCCGCCAGCGATCCAGGAGCGCCTGCTTGCCAATGCCGATCGTTGGCAGCTCAAACCCGGCAAGCGGCCTGAAAAGAAGCCGCGCAAACCACGTGCCCCCAAAAGGCCCAAGAAGATCGATTGAAGCACTGCATCACCCTAGCATCAGGAGTTTACCCAAACTGAACGGAACTTTACTCCCAAGAACAGCGGGAAGAATTAGCTTCCCCACCGAGGCCTTATAAATGTATCTGATTGAATGGGGTCTGTGGCAAATGGCTGTAGAATCTGACACTACACGCCAAAAGTTTGAATCAAAAAAAAGCTCACCAAGTGATGATTTTAGTGACTTGTCTGAAGCTGACATTGAAAGAAATGTTCATTTCAACCGCGTCAGCGAAAACCCCAGCGCAAACGGACCTGTATTCGCTTTTAATGATACTTATATGGAAATTCGCTGCGGCGGGTCAGAAGAAAAGCGTGGAATCATAACCTTGATGACACTTGGAGGATTGGGGCCAATGACTTATTCGTGGTTAAAAATAACCTTTGGCTCCATTTATCTCAACGTAAGTCAGCCCGAATTTCTTTCGATATTTTCCGTACTATTCAGCATATACATGTTTTCTCTAGGAAGCGCGACTTATTACTTCTATGCAAAATATGGGTTCCGTTTTACAAGACTGGAAATGCTAACCAGCCGACACCTTATAATTCGCTTCAATCGAAAAAATCAGCAGGTCCATCTCCATAGACCAAGCTACTGCGGTGGTATCGTAACATTCCCATGGAAAACCACCGGGAGCACGGCTCTTTACCCCGAAGATGACTCTCTCAGCCTCGGCATGAGACTTGTCCTGGTCTGGCACCCCAGCCTTACCGGCCTCCCACATATGGAAATGGCCATGCTCGGCAAGCAAGGCCAAGGCGGCAGCGAATTGCGTGACGAGTGGGAGTTCATCCGCCGCTACATGGAAGAAGGTCCGGACGCCGTCCCCCGCCCCCGCCTGAGCACGCAGTTGCCCTCGCCCGTCCAGGCATTCAGCGCCCAGTTCGAGGGCCTAGGCCGCTTCTTCCGCAAGAGCAGCTGGCTGTTCAAAGTCGTGCTGCTCATGGTCTGGCCCGCCTTCGTCATCATCGGTACCGGCCACTGGCTCAGCCTGCTGCTGTGCTGGCGACCACGTTGGCCAAAGGTGATCCGTGAGGCCGGCAGGCCCGGCAAACCCATCCCGCCTGTGACAACCCTGAGCGATTACCCGCCAGCGATCCAGGAGCGCCTGCTTGCCAATGCCGATCGTTGGGAGCTCAAACCCGGCAAACGGCCTGAAAAGAAGCCGCGCAAACCACGTGCCCCCAAAAGGCCCAAGAAGATCGATTGAAGCACTGCATCACCCTAGCATCAGCAGTTTACCCAAACTGAACGGAACTTCACTCCCAAGAACAGCGGGAAGAATTAGCTTATCCAGCGAGGCCTTTTAAATGTATTTGATTGAATGGGGCCTCTGGCAAATGGCCACCGAGTCGGAAAGCAAGCGAAAAGCACACGAAGCTGAGATGTCGCCCAAAGATAAGTACGCTGCTGAAGATTTTTATGAAAGTGATCTAGAAGACATCCACTTTCAACCTGTCAGCGAAAAGCCCCATGCGCGCGGACCAGTATACGCATTCAACGACACTTTCATGGATATGCGATGCGGTGGATCAGAAGAAAAGCGCGGCCTTCTTACGCTTGCAACACTTGGTGGTGCCTTACCCACAATAAGCGTCTTGACGATCACCGCGTTAAATTTCCTTTGGACAGACATAACAGATCACGAGACGCGCTCTCTTTTGACGGTGTTGCTCACAGTGATTATGACAACAGCCGCTGGGGCCGTGCTATATATATACACAAAATATGGCGTAGCATATACTCGATTGGAAATGCTAACTAGCCGGCACCTTTTAATTCGCTTCAACCGAAAAACCCAGCAAGTCCACCTCCATAGACCAAGCTACTGCGGTGGTATCGTAACATTTCCATGGAAAACCACCGGGAGCACGGCTCTTTACCCCGAAGATGACTCTCTCAGTCTCGGCATGAGACTTGGCTTGGTCTGGCACCCCAGCCGCACCGGCTTCCCGCACATGGAAATAGCCCTGCTCGGCAAGCAAGGCCAAGGCGGCAGCGAATTGCGTGACGAATGGGAGTTCATCCGCCGCTACATGGAAGAAGGTCCGGACGCCGTCCCCCGCCCCCGCCTGAGCACGCAGTTGCCCTCGCCCGTCCAGGCATTCAGCGCCCAGTTCGAAGGGCTCGGCCGCTTCTTCCGCAAGAGCAGCTGGTTGTTCAAAGTCGTGCTGCTCATGGTCTGGCCCGCCTTCGTCATCATCGGCACCGGCCACTGGCTCAGCCTGCTGCTGTGCTGGCGACCACGTTGGCCAAAGGTGATCCGCGAAGCCGGCAGGCCCGGTAAACCCATCCCGCCTGTGACAACCCTGAGCGATTACCCGCCAGCGATCCAGGAGCGCCTGCTCGCCAATGCCGATCGTTGGCAGCTAAAGCCCGGCAGGCGTCCAGACAAACAACCACGGAAGGCGAAAAAAAACACACCGACCGCATAGGAACGGGCAGCCCACACAAAAGAAACCCCGGACGCTGGGGAGCACGTCCGGGGCCAAGCGAAAGTCCTTGGGGACTTCCTGCGGCAACCCTGCCAACGCCGGAGCAAAGCATTGGCTGGCTGCCCTACAGTGTCTGATCAGCCAGTCAGGCAAAGGTTCCTGGGGGTTGCTGGCGCTGCTGCAGTGCTGCGATGACACAAGGCTGCAAACGCCCCTCGGCGATTTGCAAGTCACGGTGCAAGCCATCCACCAGGTCTATCAACAGGCGATGTTCCTGCAACTGGCGTTCGCTGACCGTACGCCTCAAGATCACATCGGCCAACGGGTCGCGCACGGTCAACTGGCGATTACCCTGGGCATCGGCGACGCCAAGGTGGGCCTGGTAAGGGGTCAGGGCTTCGTTGAGCAGTCTGCAGATTCTTTCCATCCGGATCACTCGCTGCGTGGTGGGATATAGAGGAACTGACCAACAGACGCAGCGGAAAGTTCGTCACACCGCGCCTTCGTCAGTGAGCATGCGGGGCGCAGGTGACATTTTGAATACGCCGCCAGGGACGCACTTGCAGTGCCTGCAAGGCATGCTGCAGGCGTGGCATCGACAGCGGCCAGGGCAATTCGGCGAGCACCCACAGGCCACGGTTTCTGGCTTCCTGGGCAAGGTTATGGTGCTTGCCGGTAGCCTGGCCGACAAATAGCAAGGCGCGTGCGGGGTAATCCTGCTCAAGCAGGGCAAGGCCGGCCCGGGTTGGCATGGCGTGGTCGAGGATCAGCAGGTCGGGGCGACGTTCAGCACCGAGGCATGCGTCGAGCTCAGTGGTATTTGCGCTGACACGTACGTTGAAGACGCGCTGAGCGTTGAGGGCCTGGTGCAGAAGAATCTGGTGAGACGGGCGAGCCTGGTGGATCAACACGTATGGCTGGTGCATGAGCCGCTCCTTAGGGGAGAGCCGGCTAATTTAGGCGTTGTGAAGATCGGCCTGAATAGGATGTTTCTGAGAAGGGCGAAGGAAAAGTCCGAGATACTGGGGCCGCGTTGCAGCCCCAGGACGCAACGCGATTACAGCGGCTTGCCGCGGTTCCCGTGCTGGCTGACAAAGCCCTGCACGGCCTTCAGGTCATTGGCCAGTACCGTGCAGCGTTCTTCACGGCTGAACAGGTCGCTGAGGTGCGCCGGCAGTTCCAGCGCCTTGCCCACACCAGCCTTCTCCGCCGCTTCCGGGAACTTCACCGGATGCGCGGTCCCCAGGACCACCATCGGCGTATCGAGGCTGCGACGGCATTCGCGCGCGGCCTTGACGCCAATCGCGGTGTGCGGGTCGAGCACTTCACCGGTGGCGGCGAACACTTCGGCAATGGTTTCGCACGTCTGCTCGTCGCTGACAGCCAGCGAGTCGAACAGTTTGCGGGCTTCGGTCCAGCGGTCCTGTTCGACGCTGAAACCACCGCCCTGCTTGAAGTTCGCCATCAGCTCGGCAATCGCGCCACCATTGCGGCCGTGCAGGTCGAACAGCAGGCGCTCGAAGTTGGACGAAACCATGATGTCCATCGACGGCGACAGGGTCGCGTGCAGGGTTTCCTTGACGTACTGATTGCCGCTCATGAAGCGGTGCAGGATGTCGTTGCGGTTGGTGGCGACGATCAGCTGGCTGACCGGCAGGCCCATGTTGCGCGCCAGGTAGCCGGCGAAAATGTCGCCGAAGTTGCCGGTCGGTACCGAGAACGCGACCGAACGGGCCGGGCCACCCAGCTGCAGGGCGGCGTGGAAGTAGTAGACGATCTGGGCCATGATCCGCGCCCAGTTGATCGAGTTCACCGCAACCAGGCGGGTGCCCTTGAGGAACGACTGGTCGGCGAAGCTGGCCTTGACCATTTCCTGGCAGTCATCGAAGTTGCCTTCGATGGCGATGTTGTGGATGTTGTCGCCGAAGATGGTGGTCATCTGCCGGCGCTGCACTTCCGACACGCGCTGGTGCGGGTGCAGGATGAAGATGTCGACGTTGTCGCAACGGCGGCAGCCTTCGATGGCGGCGGAGCCAGTGTCACCGCTGGTGGCTCCGATGATCACCACGCGCTCGTTGCGCTTGGCCAGTACGTGGTCGAGCAGGCGCCCCAGCAGTTGCAGGGCGAAGTCCTTGAACGCCAGGGTCGGGCCGTGGAACAGCTCGAGCACCCACTCGTTGCTGTTCAGCTGGCGCAGCGGCGCCACGGCAGCATGGGCGAACTCACCGTAGGTTTCTTCGAGGATCTTCTTGAAGTCGGCATCGGCGATGCTGCCTTCGACGAACGGGCGCATGACCCGGAAGGCCAGTTCGTGGTACGGCAGGCCGGCCCACGAGGCGATTTCTTCCTGGGTGAAGCGTGGCAGGTTCTCTGGCACGTACAGGCCGCCGTCGCTGGCCAGGCCGGCCAGCAGGACGTCTTCGAAATTCAGGGCCGGTGCCTGGCCGCGGGTGCTGATATAGCGCATGGGTGCAAACCTTCGATCTGGGGGCGGGCCGCGCAGGCGGCCCGACGGCAACATTAATTGAGCTGTTCGACGCGAATGCGCACGACCTTGCCGACCACGTCCTGCAAGGCTTCCAGGGCGACGATGGCATCGTTGATGTGCTGCTCGACCACGCCATGGGTCAGCAGGATCATCGGCACCAGGCCGTCCTGCTCCTCGGCTTCCTTCTGCATGATCGATTCGATGTTGATCCCGCGCGCCGAGAGGATGCTGGCCACCTGGGCCAGTACGCCCGGGTGATCCTTGGCCTGGATGCGCAGGTAGTAGGCGCTCTTGCAGGCTTCGATCGGCAGGATTGGGTGGGCCGACAGCGAGTCCGGCTGGAAGGCCAGGTGCGGTACGCGGTTTTCCGGGTCGGAGGTCATCGCCCGCACCACGTCGACCAGGTCGGCGACCACCGACGAAGCTGTAGGCTCCATGCCGGCACCGGCGCCGTAGTACAGGGTGGAGCCGGCTGCATCGCCATTGACCATGACCGCGTTCATCACGCCATTGACGTTGGCGATCAGGCGGTCGGCCGGGATCAGCGTCGGGTGTACCCGCAGCTCGATGCCGTCGGCAGTGCGGCGTGCCACGCCCAGGTGCTTGATGCGGTAGCCCAGGGCCTCGGCGTAGTTCACGTCAGCGGTGGTCAGCTGGGTGATGCCTTCGGTGTAGGCCTTGTCGAACTGCAGCGGGATGCCGAACGCGATCGAGGCGAGGATGGTCAGCTTGTGGGCAGCATCGATGCCTTCGACGTCGAAGGTCGGGTCGGCTTCGGCGTAACCCAGCGCCTGGGCTTCGGCCAGAACGTCAGGGAAGGCCCGGCCCTTCTCACGCATTTCGGTAAGGATGAAGTTGCCGGTACCGTTGATGATGCCTGCCAGCCAGTTGATACGGTTGGCCGACAGCCCTTCGCGGATGGCCTTGATCACCGGGATGCCGCCAGCCACGGCGGCTTCGAAGGCGACGATGACGCCCTTCTCGCGCGCCTTGGCAAAGATTTCGTTGCCGTGCACGGCGATCAGCGCCTTGTTGGCGGTGACCACATGCTTGCCGTTTTCGATGGCCTTGAGCACCAGGTCGCGAGCCACGGTGTAGCCACCGATCAGCTCGATGACGATGTCGATCTCCGGGTTGCTGGCAACGTCGAACACATCAGCGGTAATGGGGGTACCGGTAATCTGGCAGTTCGGATTCTGCGAGCGCATGGCGATCTGTGCCACTTCAATACCGCGCCCGGCACGGCGGGCAATCTCCTCGGCGTTGCGCTGAAGTACATTGAAGGTTCCGCCACCGACGGTCCCCAACCCACAGATGCCTACTTTGACCGGTTTCACTGTGAACTCCCCATTGAACGACCGACACCTTTGCCGGCCGTGAAACATGCCGTCACCCCATGACGACGGCGCACTGAATTGGATTACCTGGCCAGTGCCAGCTTGGCCACCTGCGGTGCCGGCTGGTAGCCCGGAATGACCTGGCCGCTTTCGAGCACGATTGCCGGTGTGCCGTTGACACCGATCGACTGGCCCAGCTGGAACTGCTTGCTGACCGGGTTGGCGCACTTGGCAGCCTTGATTTCCTCACCTTCGACCATCTTGTCCATCGCTGCGCGGCGGTCGCTGGAGCACCACACGGCCTGCAACTGCTGGTCACCCGGCGAGCCGAGGCCCTGGCGCGGGAAGGCGACATAACGCACTTCGATACCGCGGCGGTTGAGCTCGGGCACTTCGGCGTGCAGCTTGTGGCAGTACGGGCAGGTGGTGTCGGTAAACACGGTGATGTGCGATTTGGTCTCGCCCTTGGCAGGATAAACCACCATCTCGGCGGCTGGAATGCCGTTGATGAGCTTGGCGATACCCAGGCGCTCGGCCTTCTCGGTCAGGTTGACCGGCTTGCCGTCCTGGATCTGGAACAGGTAGCCCTGCATCACGAACTGCCCGTCAGCACTGGCGTACAGCACGCGGCCGCCTTGCAGCTTGACTTCATACAGGCCACTGACCGGGCTGCTGGCCACGCTTTCGACGGGCACTTCCAGCTCGAGGTTCTGCAACGATTTACGGATGGCCTGCTCGGCGCCGGCAGTGCTGTCGGGTGCTGCGGCAACGGCAAAGGTACTGGCCAGCGCCAACGCGGCGGCGGCGAAAAACTGGGTCACGCGCATGGGAACTCCTGAAGGCGGACAGGGGCCGGGGGGCGTCACCTGCGCAAAATGCGCGGTGGCAATGCGGCCCTTGGTGCAAACCGCTCAAGCCTACCACATCACACCGCCGATGAAGGGCCTTGCAAGGACCGGTCGGCGGAACATGAAAAACATTCATCCACGCGGGTGATGCTGGGCGTGCAACTGCTGCAGGCGGGCCTTGGCGACATGGGTGTAGATCTGCGTGGTCGACAGGTCGCTGTGGCCCAGCAGCATCTGCACCACCCGCAAGTCGGCGCCATGGTTGAGCAGGTGGGTGGCGAAAGCATGGCGCAGGGTGTGTGGCGACAACGGCTTGTCGATGCCGGCCACCCGGGCGTGGTGCTTGATGCGGTGCCAGAAGGTCTGGCGGGTCATCTGCTCGCCGCGCTGGCTGGGGAACAGCACATCGCTGGGGCGGCCGTTGAGCAGTTCGGCGCGGCCATCGCGCAGGTAGCGCTGCAGCCACACCACCGCCTCCTCACCCATCGGCACCAGGCGCTCCTTGCTACCTTTGCCCATCACCCGCAGCACGCCCTGGCGCAGGTTGACCTGGTCGAGGGTCAGGCTGACCAGCTCGGTGACGCGCAGGCCGCAGGCGTAGAGCACTTCGAGCATGGCCCGGTCGCGCTGGCCGATGGCTTCGCCCAGGTCCGGCGCCTGCAGCAGGGCTTCGACATCGGCTTCGGACAGCGACTTGGGCAGAGGCTTGCCCAGTTGCGGCATATCCACTTGCAGGGTCGGGTCGACGGCCACCAGCTTTTCCCGCAGCAGGTAGCGGAAGAAGCCGCGCAGGCCGGACAGGAAGCGTGCCGTGGAACGTGGCTTGTAGCCCTGGTCGAGGCGCCAGGCCAGGTGGTCGAGAATCAGCTCGCGGCCAGCATCGGGCAGCGCTACCGAATGCTCCTGGAGCCAGCCGTTGAACAGGGCCAGGTCACTGCGGTAGGAGGTGCGGGTGTTGTCGGACAGGCCTTTTTCGAGCCACAGGGCGTCGAGGAACTGGTCGATCAGGGGATGGTCGAGGGCGGGCATGCGGGGCTGCTGGATGTTGGAGGTGGGCTTAGTGTTTCACAGCCACATGATTTTTGTCTGTACCGCCCTCTTCGCGGCTAAAGCCGCTCCTACAGGGATCGCACAGGCCCTGAGGGCGGTGATCCCTGTAGGAGCGGCTTTAGCCGCGAAGAGGCCGGCACAAAAGAACTCAGAACTGGGGCAAGACCGGCACCGGGCGCTTGTCCTCGTCGATGGCAACGAAGCTGAATACCCCATGAATCGCCCGCTCGCGCCCGTCCAGGTACATGTTCTCGACGAACACATCCACCTGCACCTGCAAGCTGGTATTGCCGACCTTGATCACCGAGCCCACCAGTTCGACGATCGAACCCGCCGGGATCGGGTGCTTGAAATCGATACGGTCGGTAGACACGGTCACCAGTGGCAGGCGGCAGAAGCGCGTGGCGGCGATGAACGACACTTCATCCATCCAGGCCAGGGCAGTGCCGCCGAACAAGGTGTTGTGGTGGTTGGTGGTGTTGGGGAACACCGCCTTGGTCACGCGGGTCACCGACAACTCGGTGCGGCGCTGGATTTCCTGGTTTCGGGGGGTCATGACAATCACATCTGTAAGGTTCAAAACGCAAAAAAGCAGCCCGAAGGCTGCTTCTTTCTCGCTAGGCGGCCGCGGCCACCGGGCAAACTGCACTCAGGACAGTTTTTCCTTGATGCGAGCGGCTTTGCCGGACAGATCGCGCAGGTAGTACAGCTTGGCTTTACGCACGTCACCACGACGTTTCACGGCCAGGCTGTCGATCTGCGGGCTGTAGGTCTGGAAGGTACGCTCTACGCCAACGCCGCTGGAGATCTTGCGCACGGTGAAGGCGCTGTTCAGACCGCGGTTACGCTTGGCGATAACGACGCCTTCGAACGCCTGCAGACGGGAACGCTCACCTTCCTTCACTTTAACCTGGACGACAACGGTGTCGCCTGGTGCGAAGGCCGGGATTTCCTTGCTCATCTGCTCGGCTTCGAGCTGCTGGATGATCTTGTTGGTCATGCTGTGCTCCTAAGATGGATACGCGATCCACCATCGATACGTTTAACTATCGTCCCGCTCGCGGAGATATTCCTCGAGCAGCTTCTTCTCTTCTCCAGAAAGCGAGCGACTTTCCAGAAGATCGGCGCGTCGTTCGAAGGTCCTACCAAGGGACTGCTTCATTCTCCAACGCCGGATGTGTGCATGGTTGCCACTTAGCAACACGTCGGGAACACGCTGATCCGCATACACCTCAGGTCGGGTGTAGTGCGGGCAATCGAGCAGACCGTCGGTGAAGGAATCTTCTTCCGCCGAATCCACATGCCCTAAAGCTCCGGGCAGCAGCCGTGTAACCGCATCGATCAGTACCATGGCCGGCAGCTCGCCACCGGAAAGCACATAGTCGCCAATCGACCACTCCTCATCGACATGAGCCTCGATAAAGCGCTCGTCGATGCCTTCATAACGACCGGCGATCAGAATCAACGATTCCTGTTCGGCCAGGCCTTTGACCGCCTGCTGGGTCAGCTTGCGGCCTTGTGGCGAAAGGTAGATCACCTTCGCCGCTGCTCCGGTCGCCTGCCTGGCGCTGACCAGGGCGTCTTCCAGAGGCTTGATTTTCATCACCATGCCCGGACCACCGCCAAACGGCCGATCATCCACCGTGTGGTGACGATCTGTGGTGTAGTCCCGCGGGTTCCAGCAAGTTACCTGAAGCAACCCCTGTTTCACCGCGCGGCTGGTAATGCCGTACTCCGTGATGGCCGAGAACATCTCGGGGAACAACGTGATGACGTCTACGCGAAGGTTACCCATCGTCTAGAAGTCCGCGTCCCACTCAACCCGCATCACGCCTGCTTCCAGGTCGATATCGAGCACGCATTGCGCCGTATAGGGCAACAGACGCTCGCGATCATCCAGGCTGCCTGCGCAGGGCTTGACCACCATGACATCGTTCGCACCGGTCTCCAGCAGGTGATCGACCTTGCCGAACAGCTGTTCGTCCTGGTTGATGACCTTCAGGCCTACCAACTGGTACCAGTAGTACTCGTCGGCCGCCAGGCTGGGCAAAAGGCTCCGCGGAATGCAGATTTCGTAACCACTCAGAAGACGGGCTTCATCACGGTCATCGAGACCTTTCAGCTTCACGACCAGGCCCTTCTGGGAGCCACGACCGTTGACCAGCTCGACCTGCTTTACCTTGCCTTCGTGCCGAAGCGTCCAGCGCGGATAATCCAACAGGTTTTCAATCGGATCGGTAAAGGAATACACCTTCACCTCGCCGCGAACGCCGTGAACCGAAAAAATCTTGCCAACGACGATGAGGTCGTCAGCCTTTTCTGGCGTCGCGTTCATACTGCTCAGGCAGCAGCCTTGGCAGCGTCCTTCAGCAGCTGAGCAACGCGCTCAGACGGCTGTGCACCCTGGCTCAGCCAGTAGTTGACGCGCTCTTGGTTGACCGACAGCTTGACTTCGGCGCCAGCAGCGATCGGGTTGAAGAAACCTACGCGCTCAACGAAACGGCCGTCACGGGCGTTACGCGAGTTGGTCACGGTCAGGTGGTAGAATGGGCGCTTTTTCGAGCCGCCACGGGCCAGACGAATGGTTACCATGTGAACATCGTTCCTATAGTCGGTGCTGCAGTTGATACAGCAGCTGGTACTGCAAATCTGAATGCCAAATAGGCACACGGGTGCCCAAAAGGCCGCATATTCTCGGGGAATACACGGACATTTGCAAATGACTTTTTCGGCAAGGCACCGCCCTGCCGTCCAGATTCGCCGGTTGAGCCGCGAAATTCGCGGCCGTTGCCCCACCAAGGCGGGGTTCAGGATGCCGGCCGGACAACCGGCAGGCATCCGGAATAGGGGTTACAGCTTGGGCATGCCGCCGCCAGGCAACATCCCGCCCAGGCCACGCATCATCTTGGCCATGCCGCCCTTGGCGGAAAACTTCTTCATCATCTTCTGCATCTGCTTGTGCTGCTTGATCAAGCGGCCGACGTCCTGCACCTGGGTGCCGGAACCGATGGCGATACGGCGCTTGCGCGAGCCACTGATCAGCTCCGGGTCGCGGCGCTCGGCCGGGGTCATGGAGTTGATGATCGCTTCCATCTGCTTGAACTGCTTCTCGGCCGCACCCTGGGCGTTGCCCATCTGTGACAGGTTGACCCCGCCGATGCTCGGCAGCTTGTCCATCAGGCCGCCCAGGCCGCCCATGTTCTTCATCTGCTGCAACTGGTCGCGGAAGTCTTCGAGGTCGAAGCCCTTGCCCTTCTTCAGCTTCTTGGCCAGCTTGTCGGCCTTGGCCTTGTCGATGTTCTGCTCGGCCTGCTCGATCAGGCTGAGCACATCGCCCATGCCGAGGATGCGCGAGGCGACGCGGTCCGGGTGGAACGGCTCGAGGGCTTCGGTCTTCTCGCCCATACCGATGAACTTGATCGGCTTGCCGGTGATGGCCCGCACCGACAGGGCGGCACCGCCACGCGCGTCACCGTCGACCTTGGTCAGCACCACGCCGGTCAGCGGCAGCGCCTCGCCAAACGCCTTGGCGGTGTTGGCGGCGTCCTGGCCGGTCATGGCGTCGACCACGAACAGGGTTTCGATCGGCTTGACCGCGGCGTGCAGCGCCTTGATCTCGTCCATCATGTCGGCATCGATGTGCAGACGGCCGGCGGTATCGACGATGACCACGTCGATGAACTTCAGCTTGGCTTCCCGAATGGCCGCCTCGGCGATGGCCACGGGCTTCTGGCTGATGTCGGACGGGAAGAAGGTGACACCAATGTCGTTGGCCAGGGTTTCCAGCTGCTTGATCGCCGCCGGGCGGTAGACGTCTGCAGACACCACCATCACGCTCTTCTTCTTGCGCTCCTTGAGGAAGCGCGCCAGCTTGCCGGCGGTGGTGGTCTTGCCCGCACCCTGCAGGCCGGCCATCAGCACCACGGCAGGTGGTGCGGCGTTCAGCGCGAGGTCTTCGTTGGCCGCGCCCATCAGGCTTTCCAGCTCGGCCTGGACGATCTTCACGAAGGCCTGGCCCGGGGTCAGGCTGCGCGACACTTCGGTGCCGACCGCACGCTCCTTGACGCTGTTGACGAAATCCTTGACCACCGGCAGGGCGACGTCGGCCTCGAGCAGGGCCATGCGCACTTCGCGCAGCGTGTCCTTGATGTTGTCTTCGGTCAGCTTGGCCTTGCCGGTGACATGGCGCAGCGTCTGTGACAGGCGGTCGGTCAGGTTTTCGAACATGGTGATCCTTTCAGGCCCAGTAAAAGCCGAGGTTTGTCAGGCGCCCAGGGCGGAATGCACACCCGCCGGGCACAGCAAGGCGGCGATTATAGCGAAGTGCAGCGGCGGCGCACACCTTGGGAGATATTCGGTGACGGTGCCGGCCGGTTCGCGGCCATGCCCGCTGCCAGCGGATCCTCCGCTGCCTGCAGGCCCGCAGCAACCCTGTGGGAGCAGGTTGACCCATGATTGCCGCGACGCGGTCTGCCAGTCTTCCTAGAGCGCCGGGATCTATGCCAAACTCCGTCTCTTTAAAGGCTCGCCAACCAGGACTTATGGTCTCCTCACCCAGCCTCATCCCTAACCTGATCGCCGCCGTCCTCTATATAGCTGCGGCCGTCTACCAGGGCTCGTTCCTGGCCCGCAACCGCAAGGCCGACAAGCGCCTGCTCGCCCTGCTCGGCGCCTTCGCGGTGCTCGCCCAGGGCGGCGCGCTGTTCTTCCAGCTGATCACCCCGCTGGGCCTGAGCCTGGACTTCTTCAGCGCCGCCAGCCTGATCGCCGTGGCAGTCATCGCCCTGACTTTGCTGGCCTGCCTGCGCATACCGGTGGAAAACCTGCTGGTGCTGCTGTTCCCGCTGGGCGCGGTGACCGCGCTGCTGGCGCAGTTCGCGCCCCCCGGCACAGTGCCGCTGATCGACGAGGAGCCGGGCATCCTCGCACATATCCTGCTATCGATCCTGGCCTATGGCCTGTTCACCATCGCGGTGTTCCAGGCGCTGCTGCTGTTGCTGCAGGACCGCCAGCTGAAAAACAAGCACCCATCCGGGCTGATCCGCAACTTCCCACCGCTGCAAACCATGGAAAGCCTGCTGTTCGGCTTCCTCTGGGCCGGCTGGTGCCTGCTGTCGCTGTCGCTGATCTCCGGCTGGCTGTTCCTCGACAACCTGTTCGCCCAGCACCTGGCGCACAAGACCTTGCTGGCCTGTGTCGCCTGGGTGGTATTCAGCGTTCTGCTGTGGGGCCGTACCCGCCTGGGCTGGCGTGGCCACAAGGCCATCCGCTGGACGCTGGCCGGTTTCTGCCTGCTGATGCTGGCCTATTTCGGCAGCAAGCTGGTTCGCGAATTCATCCTGCATATCTGACGGCCGCCCATGGATACCCTGCCGTACGCACCGCTATTCGGCACCCTGGCACTCGCGCTGTTGTGGGCGGCACTGTTCACTGCCGTGGATGCCGCCCGCCAGCTGCTCAATGGCGCGCGCAACGGCGATGACGGCCCAGCGCTGCCCGCCCAGGCGCTGGTGCTGTGTGCCAGCCTGGGCAAGTTGCTGGTGCTGGGCCTGGCCTGCCTGATCGGCCAACGCTACAGTGGCGAGCACGGTTTCTGGCTGGCGGGCCTGGCCGCCACCCTCACCTTGCTGGTGTTCGCCGAGTACCTGCCACGCCGCCTGGCCCGGCGCGCCCCGCAGGCCTTCGTCAGCCTCGGTGCCAGCCTGCTGAAAGTGCCCCTGGCCCTGCTGCAACCACTGGCCTGCCTGCTGGATGGCATTGCCAGGCTGATCCTGCGCCCGTTCCGCGTGCAACCCACGGCTGTGGCCGTGCATCCGCCGGAAGCAGATGATTTCGATGAGGACGGCGAACACGAAGCACCGCGCCATGGCCTGCTCGATGGCCTGCAATCGCTGGACAAGATCACCGTCAACGACATCCTGGTGCCGCGCAACGAAGTGGACGGCATCAACCTCGACGAGCCGATTCAGCGCATCACCGAGCAACTGATCGTCAGCCGCCACACCCGCCTGCCGGTGTACCACAGCGACATCAACCAGGTTGAAGCGATCCTCAACACCAAGCTGATCAGCCACCTGCTGCCCAAGGCCGAGCTGACCCTGGAGAAACTCCACAGTGCCTGCTACGAGCCCTATTTCGTACCGGAAAGCACGCCACTGCAGATGCAGCTGCTGAACTTCCACAAACAGCAACGCCGCCTCGGCGTGGTGGTGGACGAGTACGGTGAAGTACTGGGCATCGTCACCCTGGAAGACATCCTCGAAGAAATCGTTGGCGAGTTCGAGGACGAGCACACCCTGGACAACCCCCACGTCCACCCCCAGCCCGATGGCACCTTCGTCATCGACGGCACCGCTTCGCTGCGCGAAATCAATCGCACCCTGGGCTGGCACCTGCCCTGCGACGGTGGGCCGAAAACCCTCAACGGGTTGGTCACCGAAGCGCTGGAAAGCATCCCGGAAAGCGCCGTTTGCCTGAAGATCGGCCGCTATCGCCTGGAAATCCTCGAAACAGAGGACAATTGTGCCAGCAAGGTACTGGTGTGGACCGTGACCCGATAGCTATACTCGGGCCACGCTTACCCAGCCTCGCCGTCCCGCCTGCTATCCGCACCCGGCGCTCCACGGCCAGTCCGCCCCACTGACACGCCCTGCGGCCCTGCTTCAACACCCCGAACAGTGCCCGCCCCCGCCCCTACCCCCTTGGGCTATCGTCAGTCTGGCGTGCACAACAACAAAACGCTCCGGCGCCCGCGCAGCCGTGCTGGCTTTTCTGCTTCGCACACCGTCGCCGGCCACGCCCATGGAGCCGGATCAGACTGTCAGGGACCTACTCAATGACAACCAGCAGCACTTATGCCGAAGCGCCTGCCGCGCCGGTCAACTCGCCCGCGCGGGTCGCCACTGCCAGCTTCATCGGCACCGCCATCGAATTCTATGATTTCTACGTCTACGCCACTGCCGCCGCCCTGGTGATCGGCCCGGTGTTCTTCCCTTCCGGGTCGGGCACCGCGCAGATGCTGGCGGCCTTCCTCACCTTCGGCATCGCTTTCCTGGCGCGCCCGCTGGGTTCGGCACTGTTCGGTCATTTTGGCGACCGCATCGGCCGCAAATCGACCCTGGTCGCCTCGCTGTTGCTGATGGGCGTGTCCACCACGGCCATCGGTGTGTTGCCGGGCTACGACAGCATTGGCGTATGGGCGCCGATCATCCTCTGCCTGTTGCGCTTCGGCCAGGGCCTCGGCCTGGGTGGCGAATGGGGTGGCGCGGCGTTGCTGGCCACCGAGAATGCACCGCAAGGCAAGCGCGCCTGGTTCGGCATGTTCCCGCAACTGGGGCCGTCGATCGGCTTCCTCGCCGCCAATGGCCTGTTCCTGACCCTGGCGCTGGTGCTCAGCGACGAGCAGTTCCGTGCCTGGGGCTGGCGCATTCCGTTCCTGCTCAGTGCGGCGCTGGTGCTGGTCGGCCTGTACGTGCGCCTGAAACTCGAGGAAAGTCCGGTGTTCGCCAAGGCAGTCGCCCGCCACGAGCGGGTGAAAATGCCGGTGGTCGACCTGTTTGCCAGACACTGGCGGCCGACCCTGCTGGGCGCGGCGGCCATGGTGGTGTGCTACGCACTGTTCTACATCTCGACAGTGTTCTCGCTGAGCTACGGCGTGACCACGCTGGGCTACAGCCGCGAAACGTTCCTCGGCCTGCTGTGCTTCGCGGTGGTATTCATGGCCCTGGCCACGCCCCTGTCGGCCTGGCTCAGCGACCGTTACGGGCGCAAGCCGGTGCTGGTCGTCGGCGGCCTGCTGGCGGTGCTCTCGGGCTTTACCATGGAACCGCTGCTGACCTCGGGGTCGACCGCAGGCGTGGCGCTGTTCCTGGCCATCGAACTGTTCCTGATGGGCGTGACCTTTGCGCCGATGGGAGCATTGCTGCCGGAACTGTTCCCGACCCACGTGCGTTACACCGGGGCGTCGGCGGCGTATAACCTGGGCGGTATCGTCGGGGCCTCGGCGGCACCGTTCTTTGCCCAGAAACTGGTGAGCATGGGTGGGTTGAGCTGGGTTGGCGGCTATGTATCGGCGGCCGCGGTGATCAGCCTGCTTGCCGTGCTGTGCCTGAAAGAGACCCGTAATACCGCACTTTGAATGATTGGGGCCGCTTTGCGGCCCCATACGATCTCCGATCAGAACTCGACCTTGACCGCCTGCGCAGCACGGGTCGCCTTGGCCCGCGCCAGCTCTACCGATTCGTCCCGCGCCAGGCACACGCCCATGCGCCGCGTACCGTTGATTTCCGGCTTGCCGAACAGGCGAATGGCGGTATCCGGCTCGCTCAGCGCTGCGCCCAGGTTGGCGAAGCTGGTCTGCTGCGACTGGCCTTCCGGCAGAATCACCGCCGAGGCCGACGGGCCGAACTGGCGCACAGCCGGAATCGGCAGGCCAAGAATCGCCCGGGCATGCAGGGCAAACTGCGACAGGTCCTGGGAAATCAGGGTGACCAGGCCAGTGTCATGCGGGCGTGGCGACACTTCGCTGAACCACACCTGGTCACCCTTCACGAACAGCTCCACACCGAACAGACCACGGCCGCCCAGCGCATCGGTGACCGCCTTGGCCACACGCTGCGACTCGGCCAGCGCCTTCGGGCTCATGGCCTGCGGCTGCCACGACTCCTGGTAGTCGCCTTTTTCCTGGCGGTGGCCGACCGGCTCGAGGAAGGTCGTGCCGCCGACGTGGCGCACGGTCAGCAGGGTGATTTCGTATTCGAAATCGATGAAGCCTTCGATGATGACCCGGCCCTTGCCGGCACGGCCGCCTTCCTGGGCGTAATCCCACGCCTTCTGCAGGTCGCCAGCGCTGCGCAACAGGCTCTGGCCCTTGCCCGACGAACTCATCACCGGCTTGACCACGCACGGGTAACCGACATCGGCCACGGCCTTGGCATAGTCTTCATAGGTGTCGGCGAAGTGGTACGGCGAGGTCGGCAGGTCCAGCTCCTCGGCGGCCAGGCGGCGGATGCCTTCACGGTTCATGGTCAGCTGGGTGGCGCGGGCAGTCGGCACCACGTTGAAACCTTCGTTTTCCAGCTCGACCAGGGTGGCGGTGGCGATGGCTTCGATTTCGGGGACGATGTAGTGCGGCTTCTCGGCCTCGATCACGGCGCGCAGGGCAACGCCATCGAGCATGTTGACCACGTGGCTGCGGTGCGCCACCTGCATCGCCGGGGCATTGGCATAACGGTCGACGGCGATCACTTCGACGCCCAGGCGCTGCAGCTCGATCACCACTTCCTTGCCCAGTTCGCCACAGCCGCAGAGCAGTACACGGGTCGCGGTGGGCGACAAAGGGGTTCCGATACGGGTCATTTCAGGTCCTCGAAGGCGTCCGGGGCCGCACCAGGCTTGGCGCCGCCCGCTGAAAAAGGACCGCTATTCTACACCATCAACCGACGGCAGCGGCCCGCCGGGCACGAAATGCCATGGCCAGCCACACCGCGGTGACACCGGCAAACTTCGAGGCCATGGCCGTACCGACCACGGCCGGGGCCAGAGCCCCGATCATGCCGAAGAAGATGAACGTGTCCACCGGGATGCTCAACGCCGAGCTCAGCCACAAGCGGTCGCGCAGCGGGCGGCGGGTAATGCTGAACACCAGCCAGTCGATCAGTTCGGAAATGAAGAAGGCGGTGGCACTGGCCAGCGCGATGGCCGGCTCCGAGGTGACATAGGACAACACCAGCGCCACCAGCATGGCGACCAGGGCGCCATGGCCGAAGCGGGTCTGCACCATGTCGCGCAGGATGAACACCAGGCCGCCCCAGGCGGACCAGATGATGTCCAGGTGCGGGGCGCTGGAGAAAGCGTAGTTGATCAGCACTACGCTGCTGATGTATGCAAGCAGATAGAACATGGCGACTGGTCTGTGGGCAAGCCGCACAGATTACCGCTGGCGTCCCGAGCAGGCAACGGTACTCCCTGCACGAGCGGCCTGCAGGGCATTCAGCCCTGGAAAACCAGGCCGGCCTCTTTCGCCCTTGCATGACACAGCTGCAGCACCGCACGGCGCTGGTCGTTGTCCATCCGCCCCCAGCGGCTGATTTCCGCCACGCTGCGCTGGCAGCCGGTGCAGATATCCTGCTCGTCCAGCGCGCACACGTTCACGCAGGGCGAGGCCACTGGTCGTTCCACGGCATCACTCATTGTCAACCACCAACTCCCGGGCATAACGCTGGGCATTGTGCACGTAGTGCGCGGCGCTGGCTTCGAGCATGCGCTTCTGCTGCTCGGTCAGCTCGCGCACGACCTTGCCCGGCGAGCCCATCACCAGCGAACCGTCGGGAATCTCCTTGCCCTCGGCACTCAGCGCATTGGCGCCGATGATGCAGTGCTTGCCGATACGCGCGCCGTTGAGGATGACCGCATTGATGCCCACCAGGCTGTAGTCGCCCACCGTGCAGCCATGCAGCATGGCGTTGTGGCCGACGGTCACGCCCTTGCCCAAGGTCAGCGGCGAGCCCATGTCGGTGTGCATCACCGTGCCATCCTGCACGTTGCTGCCTTCGCCGATGTCGATCAGCTCGTTGTCGCCGCGCAGCACAGCGCCAAACCACACGCTGGCATTGGCCTGCAGGCGTACCTTGCCGATCAGGGTGGCGGTGGGTGCGGCCCAACTGGTGGGGTGGCTTTCGACCCGCAGGTCGCCCAGGCGGTATTTCATGCTTGTTCCTCAGGCTGCGACGCAGAAGGCGGGTAGGCCCCGCTCAGTTTTCGATGTAACGCTCAGGCGGCTGGTGCAGGCTGATGCCGGCATCGAACAGCAGGTTGACCAGCTCGACGATCATGATCGCCGACAACCCCCAGATCTTGTACTCGCCATAGCGATAGCTGGGGACATACCAACTGCGCCCCTGGTAATCGATACGGTGGGTGTGGTCGCGCGGGTCCTGACGGAAAAATTCCAGCGGCACGGTGAATACTGCCGCGATCTCGGCGTCGTTGGCGCGGTATTCGACAAAATCCGGAATGAGCCCGACGAATGGTGTCACTTTCAGGCCATGCAGCGAAATCAACGGGCTCAGCGGGCCGATGACTTCCACCAGGCCGGGCGGCAGGCCAATTTCCTCTTCGGCCTCGCGCAATGCAGTGAACACCAGGTCCGGGTCCTCCGGGTCGCGGCGGCCACCGGGGAAGGCCACTTCGCCACCATGGGTGGAAAGGCCTTTGGCGCGCAAGGTAAGAACCAGTTCGGGCGCTTCGCTACGGGTAATGGGCAGGAGCACCGCCGCTTCGGGGAACCGTCGGTCGGTTTCCAGTGACGCGGGTTGGTGGTTGCTCATTCGGCGAAGTAGCTCGTCCAGCATTGCGCACGCTCGTATCCAAGGCCTGCCCTGCATGATGCACCAAAGCCGCGCAGCACCCAAGCCCCGGACGCTTGCGGTGGCCAGGCTGTCGCGCCAAGATAAGCCTGAGCGAAAGGAACCCGACATGAAATTCTGCAGCACGTGCGGCCAGCTGGTCACTCAGCGGATCCCCGCAGGCGACAGCCGCCTGCGCTATGTCTGCGAGTCCTGCCAGACCATCCATTACCAGAACCCCAACATTGTCGCTGGCGTGTTGCCGACCTGGGGCAGCCAGGTGCTGCTGTGCCGCCGTGCCATCGAGCCGCGCCGGGGCTTCTGGACCCTGCCCGCCGGGTTCATGGAAAATGGCGAGACCCTCGACCAGGCCGCCCGTCGCGAAACCGTCGAGGAAGCCTGCGCCCGGGTCGGCAGCCTGGCCCTGTACCAGCTGTTCGACCTGCCGCACATCAATCAGGTGCATGTGTTCTTCCGCGCCGAGCTGGCCGACCTCGATTTTGCCATCGGCGTCGAAAGCCTGGAGGTGCGGCTGTTCGAGGAACACGAGATACCGTGGGGCGAGCTGGCTTTCCGCACAGTCACACGCACACTAGAATGCTACTATCGCGACCGCATCGGGCAGCACTACCCCATAGGCCATGAATACCTGCCGCCGATGACTGTCTCGACCACTACCTAGAAGCTTTCAGGGATACCGTTACATGCGCTGGTTGCTTGCCGTTTTCTGCCTTTGCGTTACCTCGGTGTCACAGGCGGCGTTCACCGAAACCATCATCCGCAAACCCCAGCCGGCAGCGCAGACTCCATCGCCTTCGCAGCAGGCGATGCAGCCGTTGATCGACAAGGTGCTGGTGATCAAGTCCGAGCGGCGTCTGCAATTGATCAGCCGTGGCGAACCGCTGAAAACCTACCGCATCTCCCTGGGCAAGCAGCCCAAGGGCGCCAAGGAACGCGAGGGTGACAAGAAAACCCCCGAGGGCCTTTACTGGCTGGACTGGCGCAAGCAAAGCGACCGCTTCAACCTGGCCATCCACATCAACTACCCGAACGTCAGCGATGCCGCCCGCGCGAGCCGTGAAGGGGTAAGTGCCGGCAGCATGATCATGATTCACGGCACGCCGATCAGCGACGAATACCCGGAGTGGTACTTCCATACGCTGGACTGGACCGATGGCTGCATTGCCATGCGTAACCGCGACATGCAGGAAGTGTGGGACCTGGTGCGCGATGGGACGTTGATCGAGATCCGCCCTTGATCTAGAGCCAGCGCCGCGATTCTGTAGGAAGTATCTTTCAAACAGGCGAGAACTCGCCTGACAAGCGCCTGGGCAGGGTACTGCATCCAGGCCAACACCCGAATTCTTAGCATCCACGCAAACGAGTACGTAAGCCGTACACCATTTGCGGGGTGCCTGAATGCCGTGCCAAATTCGCCATGTTGCCGTCCTGGCGCTAACTGGTTGCCTTGGCGCAACGTTGTCCAGCCCACTGGCACTGGCCGACGACCCTGCCAGCCAACAACTGCTCGATCAGCAGCACACCCTCCGCCAGCTGGAGCAGCAACAGCGGCTGGAGCGCTGGCAGCGCATGCCCTCCCCGGCCGAACGTCCTACCACTGTCGCCCCCGTGCCAGAGGACAAGCACTGCTGGGCTATCGACGGCGTGCGAGTGGAAGGCAACCGCCAGCTCGATACCGCAGAGCTGACGGCAACCCTGCATGCGCTGGTCTCGCCTTGCATGGGCGTCACCGACATCAACCAACTGCTGAAGGCCATTACCGGCCTGTACCTGCAGGCCGGCTACCCGGCCAGCCGCCCCTACCTGCGGCAACCGCCAAAGGACGGCGAGACGCTGGATATCACCCTCGTCGAAGGCTTCGTCGAGTCCATCGAACTGGCCGGCGCCGATTTGCCGCTGTCGCTGGCAGGTGCCTTCCCGGGGCAGCTCGGCCAGCCGCTGTACCTGCCGGACCTGGAGCAAGGCCTCGACCAACTCAACCGCCTGCGCGCCTACGACCTCACCGCCGCCCTGCTGCCGGGCGAGCTGCAGGGCGGCACGCGGGTCATCGTGCAGCCGCGCAGCGTAGCCTCGCGCTGGCATGTCGACAGCCGCTTCGACAACCGTGGCAGCGAGCTGAGCGGGCGGCACCGCCTGAGCCTCGGCATCGGCCTGGACAGCCCGCTGGGCCTGAATGACGACCTGCGTCTGTCGCTGACCAACAGCGTGCTGCATGCCCCCGGCGAAAGCCAAGGCCTGTCGTTGTACTACAGCGTGCCTTACGGCGCCTGGACTTTTGCCCTCAGCGCCAGCCAGCTGCGCTACGAGGCACCACTGCCCGGCAGCGACAAGCGCGCCGATGGCAGCAGCAGCTATCAGGCCCTGAGCGTCGAGCGCGTGCTGTGGCGCAACCAGCAAGGCATGCTCAGCGCCAGTGTACGGCTGGACCGCAAGCAACTGGTCAATCGCAGCGCCGGCGCGGTCATCGTCCAGCAGAGCCCGACATTGAGCAGCGTCGAAGCCGGTATCAACCTGCTGTGGCTCGAAGCCGGCCTGTGGAATGGCTACCTCGGGATTGGCCAGGGCCTCGACGCGTTCGGCGCCGACCGCTCGCCACTCGGTGCGCAACGCTTGCGTCCGGACTTTCGCAAGTACCGCGCCAACCTGCTGCACCTGCGCCAGGGCCCGCCCACCGCCCCCTGGCGCTGGCAAAGCGAACTGGGCCTGCAGTACAGCAGCGACGCCCTGCCCGCCGTGGAGCAACTGCTGGTCAGTGATGATTCGGCCGTGCGCGGCTTTCGCCTGCGTACCTACTCCGGCGCCAGCGCCGCTGCCTGGCGCAACACCTTCAGCCAGGCACTGCCAGCGACCTGGACTGCCCCCTTGCAGGTACGCCCCTACATCGGCCTGGACCTGGGCTGGGCCCGCACCGCCGCAGGCAAACCGTCACAGCGCCTGGCCGGTGCCGCCGCCGGCCTGGAACTGAGCCTCGGCAGCAGCCGCTTGCGGCTGGACTACCAGCGCGCCCTCTACGCCAGCGATCTGCCCCACCGTTTGCTGGAACCCGGCTTCTGGGTGCTGGACTGGACCCTGAACATCTGATTCATCCACAACAATGAGAACGAGAAAATGCAGACACTCTCGCCGCTATCGTCGATCCGCCCTGATACCTTGCGTTGGGCCATCTTCCTGGCATTGCTCGGGTCCAGTGCCGCCTTGGCCCAGGGCGGCCTGGAGGCAACCCAGGGCCCAGGTGGTATCCCGATCATCAACAGCGGCCACGGGGTACCGGTCATCGACATCGTGCCGCCCAACGCCAGCGGGCTGTCCCACAACCAGTTCATCGACTACAACGTCGGCACGCCTGGCGTGGTGCTGAACAACGCCACCGTGGCCGGGCAGTCGGAGCTGGCAGGAGCCCTTGCGGCCAACCCGCAATTCCAGGGCCAGGCCGCCTCGACCATTCTCAACGAAGTGGTCAGCCGCAACGCCTCGCTGATCGAGGGACCACAGGAAATCTTCGGTCGCCCTGCCGACTACATCCTGGCCAACCCCAATGGCATAACCCTGAATGGCGGCAGTTTCATCAACACCACCCGCGCCGGCTTCGTGGTGGGGACGCCACAATCCGAGGAGCAACAGCTCAAGTACCTCGATACGCTGAATGCCAGTGGCACCCTGCACGTGCTGGAGCGTGGCCAGAGGAATGACCACGGTGCCCTTGAGCTGATCGCCCCGCAGGTCGACAGCAAAGGGCTGCTCAGGGCGGGGCGAGCACTCGATGTCACCGTGGGGCGCAACCGTATCGAGCGGGCCAGCGGCGAAATCGTCGAGCATCTGCCAGCCACGGCGTCGAGCATCGATGCCAGCTTTCTCGGTGCGATGCGCGCCGGGCGTATCCGCATCGTGAGCACGGCCGAAGGCGCCGGTGTGCGCGTGGCTGCGCCGCAGGTGTTCGGCAGCGAGGGGGTCGACATCCAGTCGGCCGGGGCGCTGCAGGTCAGCGGCAAGGCTGACAGCCCCACCGAGCTGCATGCCGGAGGGGGCCTACTGAGGCTCAGCGCAGCCGACGACCTCACCCTGGAAGCCGTCGAAGGCCGCGCGCCACACATTGAAGTCAAGGCTGGCCAGAAACTCACCCTCGGCGCCAAGGCGATCGAGAGCATCGAGCGTGACAGGGACAGCTGGAAAAAAAAGCTCCTGTTCATTACCCGCGAAACCTACAGCCGCGACACCACCACCACCCGCCAGCAACAAAAGGGCACGCAACTGCTTGCCAGTGACAGCATAAGTTTGCACTCGGGTAAGGACATGCGCATGACCGCAGCCACCGTCACCGCCGGCAAGGCGCTGAAAGTGGACAGCGGTGCCGACCTGACCATCGTCGCCGGTATCGACAGCCAGCGCACCGAAGAGCAGGTGCGCCATCGCAAGGACTTGTGGCGTGGTGACAGCGACACCGACATACGCCAGGAACATGCCCGCGGCAGCGCGCTCGATGGTGGCCAGGTAAGCGTCCAGGCCAGCGGCAACCTCGACATTCAGGGCAGCAGCCTGCGCAGCCGCGGCGACCTGGCCATTCGTGCCAGGCAGGCCGACATCGGCACCACCACCCTGAAGCACCGCGGCAGCCAGGACGGCTATCGCGGCGACCTGGTTTCCGGTGCCTTCTTCGCCGACCGCAAAGACAATGACAGTGAAGGCCAGACCGTTGCCGGCAGCACCATCGCCAGCGACGGCAAGCTCACCGTCACAGCCGACCAGCTCGCCATCAAGGGCAGCACCGTCCATGGCAAGCAGGATGCCGTGCTGTTCAGCGAAAAAGGCTCGCTGGCCATTGAGCCAGGCCGGGGCAGCAGCACCTCGACCGACCGCAACCGCGACAGCAAGCTGTTCGGCCTGATTGGCAGCAGCCAGGAAAACACCGAGCGCAAACAGCAAGTACTGGTCAGTGATGTGGCTTCGTCCAGCAACCTGCGCCTGGCCAGTGCCGACGAAATGCGCATCGAGGGCGCCAAGGTCGCAGCGGGCGGGCAGCTGCAGGTCGAAGCCAAGGGCGACCTGCTGGTTGCCAGTGCGCAGGCGGTCAATGAAGGTGAATCCCGCGACCAGCAGCGCAACTTCACCGCCAGCGCCGGGCAGACCCAGGATGCCGGGGACGGCAAGCCCGAGTCCCGGCAATACGCTGCAGGCGTGGCTTATGAGGTGGTGACCACCACCCGCCGGCAGCGCACCGGCAACCAGGTGCCCAGTGTGCTCACAGGGGCCTCGGTGGGCCTGGATAGCGGCGCCAACCTGCAGGTCAACGGCTCCACGGTAACCGCCAGCAATGGCGACCTTGATGTTCAGGCGCGAGACATCACCCTGGGGGCTACCCGCAACGAGCGCGACCTGGACACCCGCACCACCCGCAGCGGTGGCGGGCTGCAGGTTACCGGTGGCATCGACCGGGTAGGCAGCCTGTTCGAAGGCCATCACCAGCGCGAGCAGCTGAAGGATAGCGCCAGCGAGGTACAGCGCAGCACCCTGCAGGCCAGCGGCGACCTGAAGCTGCAAGCCGACACGCTGGTTACCGAAGCGGCGCGCGTCGCGGCGGGCAACAGCCTGCAGGTAGAGGCCAAACGCATCGACAACCGTGCGCTCGAACAGACCGAGGAGCGAGAGCAGCACCGCAACAACTGGGCAGGCTCCCTGGGCGCCAGTGTGGAATACCGTGACCTCACCCGCCCGATCGAACGCCTGGTGCTGGGAGAGGAAGCCGCACGCTTCCAGCAGGCCTCCCCCGAACACGCCATGGTGGCTCCCAGCGTCGGCGGCGACATGACCGTCGACCACCTCAAGCGCCTGGAGAACCAACGCCGCGGCTTCGCCCAGGTGAGCGAACTGTCCGGGGCCCAGGTGCAAGTCAAGGCCGATACCCTAGACGACCAGGGCACCCGCTGGCGTGCCAATGCCGGCACGCTCGGCATCGAGGCCCAGGAACACCGCATGCGCGCGGCGCAGGACACCCGGCAAACCTCCGTGCAGCGCCTGGCGTTCAGTGGTGATGCACGTGTGGATACCAGCAGCGGAAGTGACCTCAATGTACGTGCCGCCGGCAAAGGCGGCTCGCTGACCACCCAGGACACCACCAGCACCGCAGTAACCGCCAGCCTGTATGGGCAACAGGGTATTCAGGTGCAACTGGGCAGTGAAGGCCGCTACGAAGGCACGCGCATCGACGGCGGCGAGGGTGACGTGGTCATCAACAGTGCCGGCTCGCTGGCCTTGCCGCAGGCGACCGACCGCGCCGAACAGCAGGCCGGTCAGCTCGACGGCAACGCCTGGGCCAAGGTGGGCAACCGCCCCGGTGGCACCGGTGTCGATGGCCGCGGCTATCTCGACAATGCGCAGCAGCACACCACCAGCAGCAACGCCCAGGTGGCACAGATCGACGCCAAGGGCCAGGTGCAACTGAGCAGCGGCGGCGACCTGCTGCTCGAAGGTACCCGGATCGGCAGCCCCCAGGCCAAGGCTGGCGACATTCTGTTGCAGAGCGGCGGCCAGCTCGCGGTCAAGGCGGCCAGCAACACCCGGCAAGCCACCGGCAGCAAGCTCGGCGGTGGCCTGGAACTGGCTGTCAAGACTGGCGACACCAGGGGCGGCGCCATCGGCGGGCACTTCAGCCACGGCAAGCAGGACGAAGAGGCGCGTCAGGCCGTCGACGCCCAGTTCGCCAGCAACGGCACGCTGAGCCTGGGCAGCAGCGCCCAGGAGGACACCGCAGTGCACTTGCAGGGGCTGCAGGCTACGGCTCGGGAAATGACGGTCAAGGCCCCAAGCGGCGGAATACGCCTGGAGGCGTCCGCCAACCAGGAGCGACGCAACAACCTCGACATCACGGCCGGCGCCGGTTTCGACATGGCCAAGGGCGAGCTGGACAGCCGTGGCCTGCATGGCCGCCTCAAGGTCGACCTGGACAAGCGCGACAACCTCGAGTGGAACGCCGGCAAACTGCGTGCCGAGCGCATCGACCTGCAAAGCCGCGGCGACACCCGTATCGAAGGTGTCACCCTGGAGGCAGGGCGCATCGCCGGGGTGGTCGACGGCGACCTGTATATCGCCAGCCGCAAGGACATCGTCAACACGCTGAGCGTCAAGGGCGATGCCCGCTTGAGCCAGGAAAAAAACCCGCAAGGCTACGTCAACGCCGCGACTGCAGTGGCTGGGCCATTGGGCGGCAAGGTCAAGGAAAAGGCCGGCTCGACCCTGACCAAGGCGGACCCGGGCTTCTCGCCAACCTTCAGCCTCGACGTAGCCCATGTGCAACGCGACAGCGTGAGCCAACAGACTGCGCTCAAAGGCAGCGAAGGCATCGAGCTGCAGGTCGGCGGTAGCGTGCAGCTGGTTGGCGCTCGCCTGCAATCGGCCCGAGGGGATGTGGCCCTCGACGCGCAATCAGTGACCCGCGAGACGCTTGCCGGCAATGACTATCGCCGGGACGTGTCGATCGATGCGTCCAACTCACCGGTGGACCTGGGGACGGCGCTTGCCGAGATGGTCAAGGGCAAAGGCGCGGCAGACGGGGAGAATGCGCTCGACCTGGGGTTGTTGCGGACCAGCGGGCATAGTCGCAGCGAGCAGTGGGTTTCGAGTGTGCAGGGCAAGAGCAAGTGAAGCGCCCTGTATGGGAGTGGGCTTGCCCGCTCCCATGACTGCCCAGCATCTGTTTGCCTACCAGCGAAGGTCTCGTCGGCCGGCCAGCGCCTGCGGCCCGAGCCACTGCGCCCCACGCAGCAAAGGCGTGAGCGCCGCGTCGGGCTGCAATTCGTACACTAGCTGGGTCCGGCGCCCCTGTAGGTCTGCCTCCATTGCCAGGTGATGCTGCCCCGGTTGGGCCAGTTGCCCGCGCAGGCGCCAGCCATTACGGCAGTCCATTTCCAGCCAGCCCTGCCCCAGGCCCAGCGACCATGGCTCGCTCAGGGCCAGGTCGGTAACGACCAGGCGGCCATCGCTGCCCTGGCATCGGCGCCCGGCGCCCTGAACCCGCAGCGCGCCCTGCCATTGCCCGGCCACGCGGTAATCCGTGACTACCGTCGCCTGCGCGCCCATGGCCGCCGCTTCCAGCTGCCAGCGCCATGGCCAGCCTTCACCACGCAATCGCCAGGCCTGGCCCTGCCAGCCCAGCTCCGCGCTAGCCTGCAGGCGCCAAGGGTGCACGGCCCAGTGCAGCGGCCCGACCGGCCCCAGCTGTTGTGCCTGGCCACGCCACAGGCTGCCACTGGCTTCGCGCACGGGCAGGCCGAACGCTCTCACCACCCAGCTGGCCGGCAGCTCCAGCAGCAGCGACACGACGAATACCAGCAGCACCCAGGCCACACTTGTTCGGCTCATGGTTGCACCACCAGCTCGAAGCGCAGGCCCTTGCCGTCTTGTTCCAGCCCCCATTGCAGTGGCTGCACGCCTTCGACACGCAGGCTCTGCAGCCAGCCTTGCAGTACAAGCTCGTCAGCTACCTGGCCACGCAGTTGCCAGACCTTGCCTTGCGCATCGACCTCAGCAAGTTCGATACGCCGGGCCTGGGCCGACTGACGTAGCCGTTCCAGGCTCACCCCCGTGCCGCCGTGCAGGCTGGCGGCCTGTTCCGCCAGCCCGCGCCACTGGCTGAGCTCGCGCCATTGCGCCAGGCCCGCGCGCAGGGCCAGCACGGCCAGCAACAGGGCAATCAGTGCCCAGGCGAACTTGATACGGTGACGCTGTATCCAGTCACGGTTCATGAGGCGGCCCCCAGGTCGAATACCGCCTGGCCCGCTTGCACCTGAACAGTGGCACCCGCAGCGGTCGCCATGTCGTGCCATGGCGGTGCACTACCCTCACCCGCCAGGCGCACGTGCCAGCGCTGGCCATCGAAGCGCACCGCGCGCAGGTGCCAGCCGGGGTGCTCACCCAGCCAGGCCTGCAATGCCGCTTGCAGGTCTTCGAGCTGGCGCAGGCGCACGCGTTGTTGCAACTCACCTTCGCGCAGCCGTCTGAGCGCCTGCGCGGCGTGACGCGGGCTGGGCTGGGCGCCGGTCACGGCCACCACCTGGCTGCGCCAGAGTTGCGCCTGGCGCCATTGCTGGGTCATCCACAGACCGGCCCAGACAGCAGCCAATGCCAGGCAAGCGGCAAGCAGGCGTCGCTGCGGCCGGGATACCAGCGGCAATGCACGCGGTTTGCGGGTAGCCTCGAACAGGCCCGGCAATTTATCGAGCGATGGCAACGCCGATGGCCAGTCACCGCCCAGCGACACCGTGTGCAGCCCCGACCACGGTTGTGGAAGCGCATCACCCAATGCCTGCGGCCAGGCCAGCCAATGTTCCTGGCCGTCTGCGCCCAGCCCTTTGCACAAGCGCAGATCGGCGCTGCGCTGCCAGTGCCAGGCAGCGCCCGCCGCGGGTGTCGGCAGTAGCTGCAACTCCGCCCAGCAACGTTCCACCGGCAAGTCCCATTCGCCACACTGACTTCGCCAGCCGTCCAGTTGCTGCCGCGCCACCACCAGCAAGCGAAGGTAACCGGGCTCACGCGCCAGGCAGGCACAAGTCACTTCATCCGCGGCCTGCAGCAAGCGGTCTTCGAGCAGCAGCGGCCATTCTTCACGTTTGAGCCCGGGCGGCGCCGGCACGCGGAAATGGCTGCAGGCCTCGGCCGGCACAATCAGCGCGGCTCGCGCCTGCAGGGGCAGCGGCGGCTTGCCCTGCCCGTGGCTTTGCACAACGCCGCCATCGACCAGCGCCCAGTGCCAGGTAGCACCCGGTCGCAGCAACAGCCAGGGCCGGGCCGCTGTGCGCCGTCGCCATTCAACTTTCATGAGCGCCCCCATGGGAGCGCGAAGGTGCAGACATAGGGGGCCCCGTCACGCTGCAATTCCAGGCGCACGCCACGGCCGGGGTGCGCGGGTTGGTCGGAAGGCCAGGCCAGCCAGCGGCCGCCCTGGTAATACAGAACATTCATGGCGCTGACCCGCTCTAGCCGTTCACGCTCGAGCCAGCGCGGCGCGCCAGCGGCGTACAGGTCGGCCGAGCTTTCCAGCAACAGGCGTTGCTCACGGGCCTCGAAACGCAGGCGCTGACGTTGCAAGTGTGCACCGCCTTCGGCTTCCGGCAGGCCGGTGGAGGCGACCCAGAGCAGCTGGTTGCTGGCTGGCTGCCAGTCGAGCCAGCGGCTGGCCAGGGGCAGGCGCTGTTCGTAGATGCGGCGCATTGCCGGGCTGTCGAAGCGCCGTTCCAGGGCCAGGCAAAAGTCCAGCACCGAGGTTTCCCCGGTGGTGACCTGCAAGCGCTCGCGCACCTTGAGCCAGCCATTGACCAAAGCGGCGAGCAGGATACCGAGCACGGCGGTCAGGGCCAGGGCGACCATCAGCTCGATCAGGGTCAGGCCGGCCTGACGGCGCTTCATTGGCAAGCGCCTGCGCTGGCGAGAGGGCTGAACCGATGTGGCAGCGGGCGTGTCCGCTCCCACAGGGGCCGCACGAACTTCACCGTTTCTGTAACTCATGGGCGCTCCAGAAACACGGTGTACTGGCCTAGCGGCAGGCGCTGGTCGCGATCGGCGAACAGCAGTAGTTCCCCGCGACGCAGGTCGCGCACACCAGTGCGGCGCAGTTGCAGCTGCCAGTGGCACGCCTGGCCACCCTGGCTGAGCTCACCGCTCACCTGATCGCTGGCGGGCCAGAACTGCTCGACGGCGAAGCGGGTTTGCAGCTCGCGGGCACACAGCAGGCCGAGGCGGTGTTGTTGCAGGTTGTCCTGCACGGCCAGGCGCTGGCGCAACACCTGGCTGGTGATCACTGCCAGCACGGCAGCGATCGCCAGGGCCACGGTCACCTCGAGCAAGGTGAAGCCGCGCTGATGCCGCTTCATGGCACCACCGCTATCTGCAAACGGCCATCACGACGCCAGGTCCAGCGCTGGCTACCATCGGCCCAGCGCCAGCGCACGCTGCCCGGCTGCGCCCAGCCATGCGGGGTGAACAGCAGTTGAGGTTGCGGGCTGGCTGGCCAATCCGGGTACAGGCCTTCGGGCCAGTCGCCCAGCGCAACCGCTTCGGGCGCCCAGGCCGCGCCTTCGCGCCGCACGAACTCCGGGCGCTGGCCGTTCCAGCGCAGGCCGCGCAGTTGCCCGGCATGCCGGGCCAGTGCGGCCTGGCTGCGGGTCTCGGCCGCCAGCCGCTGCAAGGCCTGGTCGACACTGGCCTGGCCGCTGCCGAGGCTGACCACCGCCAAGCCGCTCATCAGCCCGGCGATGGCCAGCACCACCAGCAATTCGATCAGGCTGAAACCCTGCTGCCGGCGCACCCGTTACAGCTCCCAGTTTCCCAGGTCGGCATCCTGGCCTTCGCCACCCGGCAGGCCGTCGGCACCCAGCGAGTACACGTCGACCCGGCCATGCTCTCCGGGCATGCGGTACTGATACGGAGTCCCCCACGGGTCTTCGGGCAGGCGGCGCACGTAGCCGTCACTGCGCCAGGCCCGCGGCAGCGGTTCCTGGGCCGGCTTTTTCACCAGCGCAGCCAGGCCCTGCTCGTTGCTGGGAAAGCGCAGGTTGTCGAGACGGTACATGTCCAGGGCCTGCTCCAGGGTGGCCAGGTCGGCCATGACCTTCTGTTTCATGGCCTTGTCCTGGTTGCCGAGCACGCTGGGCGCGACCACGGCGATGAGCAGGCCGATGATGAAGATCACCACCATGATTTCCATGAGGGTGAAACCGCGCTGGCGGTGGCGTCGATGCTGCATGGCAATACTCCTTGCGTTCACAGTTGCAGGCCCTGGTTGAGTTGCATGATCGGCAGCAGCACGGCCAGCACGATGAACAGCACCACGGCGCCCATCACCAGGATCATCAGGGGTTCGAACAGCGCCATGGCAGTGTCGACCTGGCGGGCGAAGCCGCGCTCCTGGTCGTCGGCCACACGCTCGAGCATCTCGGCCAGGGTGCCGCTGGCCTCGCCACTGCCGACCATGTTCACCAGCAGCGGCGGGAATTGCTGGCTGGCATCCAGCGCGCGGTGCAGGCTGGTACCGCCCTGCACCTGCAGGCGCACCTGCTCCATGGCCTGGTGGATACGCCGGTTGCCGACGGTTTCGGTGGCCACTTGCAGGGCTTCGAGCAGGGCCACGCCGCTGCCAGTGAGAATGGCCAGGCTGCGTGCCAGGCGCGCGCTTTCCAGCACCTGCAGCAGGTCGCCGATACGTGGCAGGCGCAACAGCAGCTGGTCGCGGCGCAGGCGCCACTGCGGCTTGCGCAGCAACCAGCCGCCGAGCACAGCGAGCCCCCCAGCCAGCCCCAGCAGCCAGGGCCCGGCACGTACCAGCCCCTGGCTCAGGCCGATCAACAACGAGGTGATCAGCGGCAGGCTCTGCCCAGCATGGGCGAACTGCTCGGTAAGTTTGGGCACGACGAAGGTCATCAGGCCGACCACCACCGCCAGCGATACCCCCATCAGCACCGTGGGGTAGATCAGCGCAGTGCGCGCCTTGTGCTGTTGCCGTTGCACCTGCTCCAGGTGGTCGGCCAGGCGGGCCAGCACCTGGGCCAGACGCCCGGAGCGTTCGCCGGCCTCCACCAGCGCGCAGTACAGGCCGCTGAACGGTGCGCCTTGGCGCGCCAGGCTGCGGGCCAGCCCCAGGCCTTCGGCAAGCGAGCCGCGCAAGGCTACCAGTACGCTGTGCAGGGCGGGCTGGGGCAATTGGCGTTCGAGTGTCGCCAGGGCGTCGACCAGGGGGATGCCGGCACCTGTCAGGGTGGCCAACTGACGGGTCAGCTCGCACAGCTGGGCGCGGCTCAGGCGCTGGCGCCGGGATTGCGTGGTACCGGCCTCGTGGCGCTGCAACCGGCGGGCGAACAGGCCCTGCTCGCGCAACAACTGGCGCGCGTGGCGTTCGCTGTCGGCTTGCAGGCTGGCCTTGTGGGTCTTGCCGCCAAGATCGACGGCCTGGTAGCGATAGGTCGGCATGGCTCAGCCCTGCACCACGCGCAGCACTTCGGCCAGGCTGGTCTCGCCACGCGCCAGGCAGTCGCTGGCCATCGCCACCAGGCTTTGCCGGCGTTCGGCCAGGTAGTCGTGCATGGCCAGTTCGCTGGCACCGTCATACAGCAGGCCGACCAGCCCGGCGTCCAGCTCGATGAATTCGTACAGGCCCAGACGCCCGTGGTAACCGCTGCCCTGGCACTGCTCGCAGCCTACCGCGTGGTAGCTGCTGCCGAGTGCCGCCAGCTCGGGCCACAGCTCACGTTCAGCCGGCTGCAGCGGTTGCGCCACGGCGCAACTGCACAGGCGCCGCACCAGGCGCTGGGCCAGAACGCCGCGCAGACACGAGGCGATCAGGAACGGTTCGATGCCCATGTCGCGCAGGCGGGTCACCGCGCCCACCGCGCTGTTGGTGTGCAGGGTGGACAGCACCAGGTGGCCGGTGAGGCTGGCCTGCACGGCGATCTGCGCGGTTTCCTGGTCGCGGATTTCGCCGAGCATGATCACATCCGGATCCTGGCGCAGGATTGCTCGCAAGCCGCTGGCGAAGGTCAGCCCGGCGCGCGGGTTGATGGCGGTCTGGCCAATGCCGGCGATGGCGTACTCCACCGGATCCTCGACCGTGAGGATATTGCGGCTGCCATCGTTGAGGCTGTTGAGGCTGGCGTACAGGGTGGTGGTCTTGCCCGAGCCGGTCGGGCCGGTGGACAGCACGATGCCGTTGGGCCGCGCCAGGCAGCCACGCAGGCCCTGCAGCACCGCCGGCGGCATGCCCAGGTTGCCCAGCGCCAGCAGGCTGGCCTGCTTGTCGAGCACGCGCATCACCACCCGTTCGCCATGGATGCCAGGCAGGGTCGAGATCCGTACGTCCACCTCGCGCCCGGCTGCACGCAGGGTGATACGGCCATCCTGGGGCTGGCGCTTTTCGGCAATGTCCAGGCGCGCCATGACCTTGATCCGCGACACCAGCATGGCGGAAAGCGCCCGCGGTGGGCGCAACACCTCGCGCAGGTGGCCGTCGACCCGCAGGCGCACCACCAGGCTCTGCTCGAAGGTTTCGATGTGGATATCCGAGGCACGCAGGCGCAGGGCCTGGCCGAACAGGCCATTGATCAGGCGAATCACCGGGGCTTCGTCGTCGCTTTCCAGCAGGTCCTCGATGCGCGGCATCTCGCTCATCAGGCTGTCCAGGTCAACCTGCTCACCGATGCCTTCGATCAGTGCCTCGGTGGCGCTGGCCTCCGCCTGGTACAGCTGGCCCAGGCGTTCATCGAACAGCGCAGGCTCAAGGTATTCGAGCTGGCTCGGCTGGCCATGCACGCGCAACAGTTCCTGCAGCTGGGCGCTGTCGGCATCGGGCCGCAGCCACAGCTGCCAGCCCTGCTCGGTCGGGGCCATGGCCACCCCGCTCTGGCGCGCCTGGCGATAGGGCAGCATCACCAGTCACCGCCTTCCAGGCGCGCGCGGCTGGCAGGGAATACCTGCAGCAACTGCGGGCTGCCGGCTGCAAGGTCCGGTAATTGCAGCGGCGTGGTCTGTTGCAGGCTGCGGTACTTGCTTTCGCTGAGCCCGGCCAGGCTGGGCCCGTCACGCAGGATACGCGGGCGAATGAACACCATCAGGTTCTGTTTGGTGTTCTTGCTGGCATCGGAGCGGAACAGCCGGCCCAGGTAAGGGATATCGCCCAACAGTGGCACACGCTGGTCGCTGGTACTCAGCTCGTCGCTGATCAGGCCGCCAAGGATCACCAGGCCGTTGTCCTCGACCATCACCTTGGTCTTGATCTCGCGCTTGTTGGTGATCACGTCGCTGGCCGCGCTCGAGTCGGCGATCGACGACACCTCCTGGACGATATCCAGGCGCACACTGTTGTCGATGTTGATCTGCGGCTTGATGCGCAGCTTCACGCCGACTTCCTTGCGCTCGATGGTCTGGTACGGGTTGGCGTTGTTCTGGGTCACCGAACCGGTAACGAAGGGCACTTCCTGGCCGACCAGGATCGACGCCTCGGCGTTGTCCAGGGTCAGCAGGGTGGGCGTAGACAGCAGGTTGAAGCCACTCTTGCCCTTCAGTGCATTGACCAGCATGGCAAAGTTGAAACCACCGCCGAAATGACCGATGCCCGCCGTGGCTCCCGTAGTCGATGACAGCAGGTCGCCCAGTGCCTCGCTGTCGCCGCTGGCGGCCGCCCCGGCGATACTGGCGATGTTTACCCCATTGCTGCCGAAGTTGACGATGCCAGCGCCAAACTTCTCGTCGGCGAACAGCCACTGCACGCCCAGCTCCTGGGCGCTGCTGTCGGAGACCTCGGCGATGATTGCCTCCACCACCACCTGGGCGCGCCGGATATCCAGTTGCTCGACGATGCTGCGGTAGGCAGCCAGCTCGCTGTCGGGGCCGACCATGACCACGGCGTTGGTGCCTTCCTCATATTCCAGGCGGATACCGCTGCCACCGCCCACAGCCGTCACCGGCCTATCCCTGGCCTCGGCTGCATTGGCGCCTTCGGCCGGCACCCTGCCTTCCTGGCCGAGGCCACGCAGCACCTTGACCACTTCGCTGGCACTGGCGTGGCGCAGGTAGATTACCTGGGTGCCAGTGTTGTCCGTCACTTCGCCTGGGCGGTCGAGATGTTGCAGCAGGCTGGCGATACGATCCAGGTTGCTGCGCCAGTCGGTCACCACCAGTTGCTGCGCTGCTGGATACGGCGTGATCACACCCACGCGCGGGTCGATCAGCGGCTTGAGAATGCCGAGCACCTGTTCGCTGGCCGCGTTGCGCACATTGAATACCCGGGTGGCCACGCTGTCGCTGCCCTCCCCCTGCTGCCCGGCCGGCTCCACCGGCACCGGCTCCAGGCGCGCAGCCTGATCGGGGACGATCTTCACGCTACCGTTGGGCAGGTCGACAGCGGCATAGCCTTGGGCGCGCAGCTGCGCCAGGAAGATGTCGTAGATCGCATCGGCGTCGTGCATATCGACGGTGCGCACGGTGACCTTGCCTTTGACCCGGGGGTCGACGATGAAGGTCGTGCCGGTGATGCGCGATACGCTGTCGATGAACTCGCCAAGATCGGTGTCGACAAAGTTCACCTCGTACAGGGGCGTGCCATTGTCATCGAACACCGGTTCTTCGGCTCTGGCCATCGGCAAGGTCACGGACAAGGCCAGGCTCAGCGCGGCCGCTACGCAATATCTGACAGGCATCGTTCATCCTTGCCGCTTGAAGCCGGTCACGACGGGGCGTGGCGGCCAGGGCAGGCGTTCACGCCGCCCCTGGTTGTTGAAAATCAGGCCATCGTGGTCGATGTCCTGCAGCACGATCCCCGGTGCCAGGCGCTGGCCACGGGCCAAGGTGCGCACCTGCTCGCCATAGCGCAACACCACCACGCTGGCGGCCAGTGGCTGGGCCTTGAGGCCGCCGAGGTAGTGCAACGGCAGGCGGGTAAGGGCGATGGCTCCATCGTCGACGGGCACCCGCCAATGGCCGGCCATCAACCCGGGCAGCGGCGGGTCGGCCATGCCGGGCGCAATGGCCGGTTGCGGCTGGCGGCTCAGTTGCAGCACGCACTGGGCGGCCAGCCAGCCGGCCAGGGTCAGGCCAGCGCCGGTGAGCAGGCGCGAGATGAGGATCACGAGGCCAACTGCCGTGGGTGCCAACCCGGGTGCCCCTGTACGTAGCGCACGTCGGGCAACTGCAGCGGCGCCAATTGCCAGTCCGCTGGCTGGCGGGCGAGCCAGGCTTCAACGCTTTGCCACAGGGGCTCACCGGCCTGGGCCTGGAATTGCAGGCCGAAGGTGCGGCACAGGCCCTGTATCGGTGCCAGGTCGCTGATGCGCTTGCCTTGCGGGCTGTAGCTGACCCGCCAGGGCTGGCCTTGCCAGCGCGGCAGGTCCTGGCTGTTGTCAAGCAGCAATGGGTCGCCGAACAGCTGCTCCGCAGCGTTCTCCAGCACCTGCTCGACCTGCCGGGCTGGCGCTTCGACCACCGGCGCCGGGTAGCCACCGGTGAGGCTGATCAAGTGTTCGCGGGTAATGGCCGACCCTGCTGGCAGCGGGTAGTCATAACGCAGGCCTGGCAGCAGCACCGGCATGTCGCTGTCGCCGGCCAGGGCCTGGTGCAGCAGGCGGTCCCAACTGCCGCCGCGGGTGTCACGGCGCCACAGGGCCTGGGGCGCGCGGGCCAGGGGCTGATCGAGCCAGGCCGCATGGCCGGCGCGCTGTTGACGCAGCTCGGCCTGCAAGGGTGCGACACGCAGCTGCGCAGCGGGGGCCAACTGCTGTTCGAAGGCCGGGAAGAAGCGCCCATCGAACTGCCACAACCCGGCCACACGCCGACAGCGCAGGCGGAAGGCGCCGCTGCCCCGGCAACCAGCGAACAGCACCGGTACCCGGCGGCCGCTGGCCTGGCTTACCTCGACCGGTGCCGGCCACAGGTCCTGGCCACGGGCGCACAACAGCACGTCGATTTGCGGCACCCGCTCGGCCAGCCACAGTCCGGGGCCCGTGCCAGCATCGGCCAAGGCCACCACCAGGTCGGCCTCGCGGCGTGCCTGCTCGAACACTGGCTGCAGCGCCTGGTACCACTGCTTGAGGGAGACTTTCTGGTCCTGGGCGTAGGGATCGGTCACGCCTACCACGGCAACCCGTGCACCGCCACGCTCGAACAGGTGCAGGCTGTCCAGGCCGAGGGTCTGGCGCTGTGCCTCTGCCAGCCCGGCCCCCAGCGTAATGGCGCTGGCCTGGCGATACAGGCCGGGGCAGCGTTGTGGCCACAGCACGCGCTCGTCACTGCTGACCCGCGCTTCGATCCCCAGCAAGTGGCTGCCTTGCACGCCGCTTTCGCCCTGGGTCAGGTAGGCCAGGCCGCTGCCATTCCAGCCCTGGCCGTTCTCCAGGGTCAGGCTGTTGCCTGCCCCGGCCTCGCTGCGCAACTGCTCGAGCAACGCCGCCAGCACTGCATAGCCGCCCAGCTGGGCAGAGGCCGCCTGGCTGGCATCGAGCAGGGATGCCAGCTGCGGATAGGCGAGGCTGGCGTTGCTGCCCGTCATCCAAGGCGCGCGGCCCAGGTGGCTGACCGGCCCCAGACGCGTGGCCGGCACCACGGCCTGCCCGGGCTGGCGAGCATCGAGGGTATCGGCTACATACAGCAGGTCGAGGCTGGCGTTGCCGCCCCGTTGCCCAGGAAAGGCGGAGCAGGCGCCGAGCAACGGCGCCAGGGCACCGACACCCATCCAGCCGATCACTTCGCGCCTGTGCACACTGCTTGCCATCGAAGCCGCCATCCTTTTCCATGTCCATTCTGGGCCCCGGATGTTGCGGCGTCGGCATTACAGTTTGATGGCAGAAATCCGACAACCGTTTCAGAGTGATCTGTAAATCTCGGTTTTAAGCGCGCCGTGTTTTAAGCGCCCCTTAACATTTCTGCCAATGAATCATCATATTTGCCCACTAAAGTCGCGGTTTCCTCCAACTCAGCCAACATAAGGACACCCTGATGAGTCGAGATACCGGCGACAACCTGGACCGGAACCCAAGCGGCAACCTGCCGATGGCCAGCGTCATGGACGCCTACCTGAGCCGTCGCAGCGTGATGCGCGGCAGCCTGGGCGCCGCCATCGCCATGATTGCCGGTACCGGCCTGACAGGCTGCTTCGACGGTGGGGGTTCGGATCACGATGATCCCGTCACCGAACCGCCGGTGACCGAGCCGGAAAAGCCAAAACTGGCATTGGGCTTCCAGTCCATCCCCGGCTCGCGCACCGACGCCTGCGTGGTTGCAGCCGGCTACAGCGCCTACGTGCTGGCGCCCTGGGGCACGCCGCTCAACAGCAACGGCAACCCGTGGAAGGCTGACGGCAGCAATACCTCGACCGACCAGGCCAACGCCATGGGCATGCACCACGACGGCATGCACTTCTTCCCCATCAATGGCAGCTCGGAAGATGGCCTGCTGGCGATCAACTTCGAGTACATCGACACCGCTGCCCTGCACCCGGCCGGCCCGACCACCGATAGCAACGGCAAGCGCCCGGTCGAGGAAGTGCGCAAGGAAATCAACGCCCACGGCGCCGGTGTGGTGCGCCTGCAGAAAATCGGCGGCCGCTGGCAGGTGGTCGACAACGACCCGCTGAACCGCCGTTTCACCACGGCCTCGCGCATGGAAATCACCGGTCCCCTGCGCGGCACCGATCACGTCAAGACCAAGTATTCGCCGGACGGCACCCATTGCCGCGGCACCAACAACAACTGCGGCAACGGCTATACCCCATGGGGTACCTACCTGACCTGTGAAGAGAACTGGCCAGGTATTTTCGTCAACAAAGGCACCCGTCCCGAAGACCAGCGCCGCATTGGCGTGGGCACTTCCAGCGGCCAGTACAAATGGGAAACCGCGGCGGGTGACAGCAGCGAGGTGGCCGACGAATTCGCCCGTTTCGACGTTACCGTCAAAGGCGCCAGCGCAACCGACGACTACCGCAACGAAGCCAGCACCTACGGCTACATCGTCGAGATCGACCCGTACAACAGCGCCACCCTGGCCACCAAGCGCACCGCGCTGGGCCGTTTCCGTCACGAGGGCTGCGCCCCGGGCCTGCCGGTCGCCGGCAAGCCACTGGTCTGGTACATGGGTGACGACTCGAACAACGAATACCTGTACAAGTGGGTGTCCACCGCCGTGTGGGATGCCGCCGACGCCAACCCGGCCGACCGCCTGGCCACCGGTGCCAAGTACCTCGACCAGGGCAAGCTGTACGTGGCGCGCTTCAATGCCGACGGCAGCGGGGTATGGCTGCTGCTCGACGTTGCCACCACGACCACTGCCGGCAGCACCCTGGGCGCCTTGTATGGCGACCTGCCGGGGATCATCCTCAACACCCGCGGCGCCGCCGATGCCGTAGGTGCAACGCCGATGGACCGCCCGGAATGGACCACGGTCAACCCGCTGAACGGCGACGTGTACCTGACCCTGACCAACAACAGCGCGCGCACCCCGGAAAAGGTCGATGCTGCCAACCCGCGCGGCCCGAACCGTCACGGCCACATCATTCGCTGGCACGACAGCGACGACCAGCTGAGCTTCACCTGGGACATCTTCGTATTCGGCGCCAATGCGGCCGGCACCGCCGACATCAACCGCTCAGGCCTGACCGAACTGAACCAGTTCGCCAGCCCTGACGGCATGAGCTTCGATAGCCGTGGCGTGCTGTGGTTCGAGACCGACAATGGCGAGAGCACGGTGACCGACTACACCAATGACCAGCTGCTGGCGGTGATCCCGACCAACCTGGTCGATGCCAGCGGCAAGCAGGTATCGGTGAATGCGCAGAATCAGGTGGACCTGCGCCGCTTCTTCGTCGGCCCGAATGGTTGCGAGGTGACCGGCATTACCTTCACCCCTGACAACAAGACGCTGTTCGTCAACATCCAGCACCCGGACAACTGGCCATATACCGACAAGGCCACCGATGCCACCCCGGCCGGGACCACGGTAAGGCCGCGGGCCGCGACGGTGGTGATCCAGCGTATCGATGGCGGGGAGATCGGCACCGCCTGAAAGGGCGCCGGTCAGTCAGCCTTGTGCTGGCTGTACCGGCCTCTTCGCGGGTAAACCCGCTCCCACAGGTACTGCACAGGGTTCAAAAACTGTGCGGTCCCTGTGGGAGCGGGTTTACCCGCGAAGAGGCCGGCGAACATTACCAGACAATCGGCTCCCGGCTGCGCACCCGCACCTGCTGCGCCGGCACCCGGGCATGCCACTGCACCACCCCCAGCGCCTCCACCTGGAACTCGCTGCGTATCACCCGCCCCTCCTCCGCGAAGGTCAGCTGCAACAGGTAATAGCCGCTGTTCAACAGCAACCCTTCGCTCAGCCGCTCGAACGTTTCGTCATCCACCGCCCCCAGCGCCTGGCGCAGTGCGGCGGCATCCACATAGCCGGATGCCGGCCGGCCGCTGACGATACGGCTCAGCAGCGAACGCGGATAACGCCCTTCGTACAGCGCCTCCAGCAAGGGCAGATGCTCCAGCCCCAGGGCATTGGCATTCAGCCGCCAGCCGGTAGTTTGCGGCAGCGCGCACAGCATGGGGTAACGCCCTTGGCGGCTGGCATCCGGCTCCAGCAACTGGTTCAGTTCGCTGGTGTCCAGCATCGGCTGGTTGGCCGCTAGCCGCGCGGGTTGCTGGCGCAGGTACTGGGCGCTCTCGGCGCCTTGCAGGCGGGTGTCGTTATCGGCATCGAGCCAGTCGGCCAGGGCATCGACCAGGCGTTCGGCGGCCATGTCATTGCCCAGCAGGTAACGCAACTGGCGCTCGGCACGCTCACCGTCGGCACCGAGCAAGGCATTGACGTTGAAGCAGGTGTGCTGGTCGCGCACCCGCAGCTGCGCCTGGCCGGCAGCAAAGTCGTAATTCAACGGCTGCCCGCGCAAGGCCTGCCAGAACAGCGGGCTGAGCCGCCAGGCGGGGTCACGCAGGGCCTGCCCGGCATAGGCCAGGCCTGCCTGTTCCATGGCCCGCGCCTGTACCCGCTGGTGCAGCAGGCGCACCTCATCCACCTGACGACGGCCATCCTCCACCAGCCAGACCATGCCCGCGGCCAGCATCGCCAGCACCACCATTACCATCAGCAGGGCCGCGCCCCGCTGTTGCCTGCCACCCATTCATGCACACCCACAAGCAGATGAAAACGCCAGTCAACACGTCGGGTGTTGCAGGTAGATGGCAGCAACCGATCGTCATGTGCCCGTCATCTGCACAAGGCACGATTGCCCTTCCTTTTCATGACCTTACAGGAGTGGTCGCAATGGGTGGCATTGGAATCTGGCAACTGGTGATCGTACTGCTGATCGTATTCCTGCTGTTTGGTACCAAGCGCCTCAAGGGCCTGGGTAGCGATGTGGGCGAGGCGATCCAGGGCTTTCGCAAGTCCATGGGCGGCGACAACGACGCCAGCGCGGCTGGCCCCACGCAGGTGCCGCAATGCCCGCTGACCGGCCAGGCGGCGCAGCAGCACACGGACCGCCAGGCCTGATGTTCGAGGTAGGCTTCAGCGAACTGTTGCTGGTAGGCGTCGTCGCCCTGCTGGTGCTGGGCCCGGAGCGCCTGCCGCTGGCGGCACGCACCTTCGGTCGTGGCCTGGGCCAGGCGCGCCGGGCCATGCAGGCCTTGCGCGCGCAAGTGGAACGGGAGATCGAGCTGCCTGGCTTCGATAACGCGCCCTTGCAGCGCCTGGAGCAGGAACTGCGCCAGGGCGTCCGCCTCGGCGCAGATGCCGCCAATGGAGCGGCCACGACACAGCCAGGGAGAATGCCCGAATGAGCACGGCAATGGACCCGACGGCCAGCATGCCGCTGACCGAACACCTGCGCGACCTGCGCAAGCGCCTGGTGCGCTGCCTGGGGCTGGTCGCGCTGCTGTTCGCCGGCCTGTTCCCCTTCGCCCAGACGCTGTACACCTTGATATCCGAACCGCTGCGGCGCTTTCTGCCGGAGGGCGCAAGCATGATCGCCACCAGCGTCACTTCGCCGTTCCTGACGCCGTTCAAGCTGACTGCGATGTGTGCGCTTTTCCTCGCCATGCCGCTGCTGCTGCACCAGGCCTGGGGGTTCATGGCGCCCGGGCTGTACCGTCGCGAACGGCGTATTGCCCTGCCGTTGCTGGTGTCGAGCATCGTGCTGTTCTATGCCGGCATGGCCTTCGCGTTCTTCCTGGTGTTCCCGATGATGTTCGGCTTCTTTGCCAGCGTGACGCCCGAAGGCGTAGCGATGATGACCGACATCAGCCAGTACCTGGACTTCATCCTGGCGCTGTTCCTGGCGTTCGGGCTGGCCTTCGAGATCCCGGTGGCGACCTTCATCGTGGTCTGGGTGGGGTTGGCCGATGTGGCGACATTGCGCCGTAGCAGGCCCTACGTGATCGTTGGCTGCTTTGTGGTGGGGATGATCCTGACGCCGCCGGATGTGTTTTCGCAGACGATGCTGGCGGTGCCGATGTGGGTGCTGTTCGAGGTGGGGCTGCTGGCTTGCGCCTGGTTGCAGCGGCCCGAGCAGGGCAAGGAGATTGTGGCTGGATTGTAGGGCCCTTTCGCGGGCAAGCCCGCTCCCACACGGATATCACGGGTTCTGAAGACGGTGATGTCCCTGCGGGAGCGGGCTTGCCCGCGAACGGCCTTGATGCGATCTAGAACTCGGCGAGCCGCCAGACCTCGTAGGCTGGCGTCTCGTACGGGTGGCTCTGCCTGAGCGCAGCGACGGCCTGGGCAATCAGCTCGTCGGCCACCACCAGCTCCACCTTCCACTCCTCCACCACCTCGACCTGGCCAGTTTGCCCGAGGTACGGCTGGCTGCCGTCCAACGGGCGGAACTGGCCCTGGCCCAGGGTTTGCCAGGCGCAGTGGTCATAGTCGCCGATGCGCCCGCCACCCGCGGCGAACACAGCAGCCTTGACCACTTCGACGTGGCTGGCAGGGACGAAGAAGGCGAGCTTGTACACGCCTCAGTTCACCCACACCCGGGCGTTGCGGAACATGCGCATCAGCGCGGCATCTTCCTGCCACTCGTCCGGGCGCCAGGAGTTCTGCACGGCGCGGAACACGCGCTCCGGGTGCGGCATCATGATGGTCACGCGGCCGTCGCGGCTGGTCAGGCCGGTGATACCACGCGGCGAGCCGTTCGGGTTGGCCGGGTAGGCTTCGGTGACCTTGCCGTGGTTGTCGACGTAGCGCAGGGCCACGCAGCCGGACAGGTCCGCAGCCAGCAGTGCCTCTTCGCTGGCGAATTCGGCATGGCCTTCACCGTGGGCGATGGCGATCGGCATGCGCGAACCGGCCATGCCCTGCAGGAAGATCGAGTTGGATTTCTGCACCTCGACCATGGCCACGCGCGCTTCGAACTGCTCCGAGCGGTTGCGCACGAAGTGCGGCCAGTGCTCGGTGCCCGGGATCAGCTCGTGCAGGTTGGACATCATCTGGCAGCCGTTGCACACGCCCAGGGCGAAGCTGTCGGTACGCTCGAAGAAGGCCTGGAAGGCGTCGCGGGCGCGGCTGTTGAACAGCGCCGACTTGGCCCAGCCTTCACCGGCACCCAGCACGTCGCCGTAGGAGAAGCCGCCGCAGGCGACCAGGCCCTTGAACGCTTCGAAGTCGACACGGCCAGCCAGGATGTCGCTCATGTGCACGTCGATGGCAGCGAAGCCGGCGCGGTCGAAGGCGGCAGCCATCTCGACCTGGCCGTTGACGCCCTGCTCGCGCAGGATCGCCACTTGCGGGCGAATGCCTTTCTTGATGTACGGCGCGGCGATGTCTTCGTTGACGTCGAAGCCCAGTTTCACCGACAGGCCCGGGTTGTCTTCCTCGAGCAGCAGGTCGAATTCCTGGTCGGCACAGTCGGCGTTGTCGCGCAGGCGCTGGATCTGGTAGCTGGTTTCAGCCCACTGGCGCTGCAGCATGCGGCGGTCATCGTCGAACAGCACTTCGCCGTTCAGGCTGATGGACACTTCACCGTTGTTGACCGGCTTGCCGATCACCGCGACGCATTCTTCGCCCAGGCCAGCGGCGCTGAACTGTGCCAATACGTCCGGGGTGGCATCCTGGCGAACCTGGATGACCGCGCCCAGTTCTTCGTTGAAGAGAATGGCCGGCACGTCGGCCTTGCTGTCGGTCAGCGGGTCGAGGTGCAGGTCAAGGCCGCAGTGGCCGGCGAAGGCCATTTCCAGCACGGTGGTGACCAGGCCGCCGTCGGAACGGTCATGGTAGGCGAGCAGGTGGCCGTCGGCGTTCAGGCCCTGGATCACGGCGAAGAACGCCTTCAGGTCTTCGGCATCGTCGACATCCGGAGCCTCGGCGCCGAGCTTGCCGTAGGTCTGGGCCAGGATCGAGGCGCCCATGCGGTTCTTGCCGCGGCCCAGGTCGATCAGGATCAGGTCGGTCTCGCCCTTGTCCATGCGCAGTTGCGGGGTCAGGGTGCTGCGGATGTCGACCACCGGGGCGAAGCCGCTGACGATCAGCGACATCGGCGCGGTGACGCTCTTCTCGACACCGTCCTCGCTCCACTTGGTCTTCATCGACATGGAGTCCTTGCCGACCGGAATGGTCAGGCCCAGCTCCGGGCACAGCTCCATGCCGACAGCCTTGACGGTGTCGTACAGGCGGGCGTCTTCACCGGGGTGGCCGGCAGCGGACATCCAGTTGGCCGACAGCTTGATGTCGGAGAGTTTTTCGATACGCGCGCCAGCCAGGTTGGTGAGTACCTCGCCAATGGCCATGCGGCCCGACGCCGGGGCGTCCAGCAGGGCCAGCGGGGTACGTTCGCCCATGGCCATGGCTTCACCGGTGTAGACGTCGAAGCTGGTGGCGGTGACAGCGCAGTCGGCCACCGGAACCTGCCACGGGCCGACCATCTGGTCGCGGGCCACCAGGCCGGTGATGGTGCGGTCGCCGATGGTGATCAGGAAGCTCTTGCTGGCCACGGCCGGGTGGCTGAGCACGCGCTGTACGGCGGTGTCGAGGTCCAGCTGGCTCGGGTCGAAGTCATCGCCCAGCTCGGCTTCGCGGGTAACCGAACGGTGCATGCGCGGCGGCTTGCCCAGCAGCACGTCCAGCGGCATGTCCACCGGGGTGTTGCCGAAGTGGCTGTCGGTAACGGTCAGGTGCGGCTCGGCAGTGGCTTCGCCGACTACCGCGAACGGGCAGCGCTCGCGCTCGCAGATGGCCTGGAAGCGCTCGAAGTCCTCGGCGCTGACGGCCAGCACGTAACGTTCCTGCGACTCGTTGCTCCAGATTTCGTGCGGGGCCATGCCCGGCTCGTCGTTGGGCACGTTGCGCAGTTCGAAGCGGCCACCACGGCCGCCATCGTTGACCAGTTCGGGGAAGGCGTTGGAGATACCGCCGGCGCCGACGTCGTGGATGAAGGCGATCGGGTTCTTGTCGCCCAGCTGCCAGCAACGGTCGATGACCTCCTGGCAGCGGCGCTCCATTTCAGGGTTTTCGCGCTGTACCGAAGCGAAGTCGAGGTCCGCCGAGCTGGCACCGGTGGCCACCGACGAAGCGGCACCACCGCCCAGGCCGATCAGCATGGCCGGGCCACCGAGCACGATCAGCTTGGCGCCGACGGTGATCTCGCCCTTCTGTACGTGGTCTTCACGGATGTTGCCCATGCCGCCGGCGAGCATGATCGGCTTGTGGTAGCCGCGTACTTCTTCACCGCGGGGGGTGTTGATGGCCTGCTCGAAAGTACGGAAGTAGCCGGTCAGGGCCGGGCGGCCGAATTCGTTGTTGAACGCGGCGCCACCTAGCGGGCCTTCGACCATGATGTCGAGGGCGTCGACAATACGGCCTGGCTTGCCGTAGTTCTGCTCCCACGGCTGTTCGAAGCCCGGGATGCGCAGGTTGGACACGGTGAAACCGGTCAGGCCAGCCTTGGGCTTGGCACCACGGCCGGTGGCGCCTTCGTCGCGGATTTCGCCACCCGAGCCGGTGGACGCACCGGAGAACGGCGCGATGGCGGTCGGGTGGTTGTGGGTTTCCACTTTCATCAGGATGTGCACCGGCTCCTGCACCGCGCCGTACTGGCGGGTCTCAGGGTTCGGGAAGAAACGGCCGGCCACGTTGCCGACGATCACCGAGGCGTTGTCCTTGTACGCAGACAGCACGCCTTCGCTGTGCATCTGGTAGGTGTTCTTGATCATGCCGAACAGGCTTTTTTCCTGGGCCTGGCCGTCGATGTCCCAACTGGCGTTGAAGATCTTGTGGCGGCAATGCTCGGAGTTGGCCTGGGCGAACATCATCAGTTCGATGTCGTTCGGGTTGCGCTTGAGGCCCTGGAAGGCATTGACCAGGTAGTCGATCTCGTCTTCGGCCAGGGCCAGGCCCAGGTCGATGTTGGCCTTGGCGAGGGCGTCACGGCCGCCGGCCAGGATGTCCACCGAGGTCATCGGCTTGGGCTGGGCGTGGCTGAACATGTCGGCGGCCTGCTCCAGCTGGCCGAGCACGCGCTGGGTCATGCGGTCGTGCAGTTCGGCAGCGATCAGCTCGGCATCGGCGGCGCTCAGGTCGCCAGCGACGTAGTAGGCGATACCGCGCTCGAGGCGCTGGATGGCTTGCAGGCCGCAGTTGTGGGCGATGTCGCTGGCCTTGCTGGCCCACGGCGAAATGGTGCCCAGGCGCGGTACGACCAGGAACAGGCGGCCGCTCGGCTCCTGTACCGGCACGCTCGGGCCGTACTTGAGCAGACGGCCCAGCACCTGCTGCTGGTCGGCGGTCAGCTCGCCGTCGACATCGGCGAAGTGGGCGAATTCGGCATACAAACCAGTAACAGCGGGGACTTTCTGGCTCAGTTGCTCGAGTAATTTACCGTGGCGAAAGGCAGAAAGGGCAGGAGCGCCGCGCAGGATCAACATCGTCGGGACAGCCTCAGGAAGGGGTGTGCTTAGAGGCCGTGCATTCTAGCCTAATTCGAAGGGTTTCGGCACCCGCTCTAAGCCACGACTGCCGGGCGGCGGAACCGGACTTCGGGGTCAGATTTCTGGGGGGGGGGTATTCGCCTCGACGCATTCTGTGCCTGGGAGACCGAGCGCTGAATGTGTCGAGGCGAGCGCCTGGCGGCCTTGACGCGATCCCCTCCAACCACACAACCCGCTACCAGACAAGCTAACAGTTGTCGAGATATGGTTGGGCCAGTCCTTTGCGTATACTGCAACCTATGTTCGCCCACACTGCTTTGCGCCAGCGTTGCGCCAGATGGCTTTTCGCAACCGGACTCTTTCTGCTGCTCGGTGCCTGCGTTGAAAAACCCAGCACCCTCGAGCGCGTGAAGGAGGATGGCGTGCTGCGCGTGATCACCCGCAACAGCCCGGCTACCTACTTCCAGGACCGCAACGGCGAAACCGGCTTCGAGTACGAGCTGGTCCAGCATTTCGCCGACGATCTCGGCGTAAAGCTGCAGATCGAGACCGCCGACAACCTCGACGAGTTGTACGACGCCCTCGGCAAGCCCTCCGGCCCGGTGCTGGCGGCGGCCGGCCTGGTCAGCAGCGAACGGCGCCAAACCCAGGTGAAATATTCCCCCCCCTCCCTGGAAGTGACACCCCAGGTCATCTACCGCAACGGCCGCTCCCGCCCCACCGACGCCAAGGGCCTGGTCGGCAAGAAGATCATGGTACTCAAGGGCAGCAGCCATGCCGACCAACTGGCCGAGCTGAAAAAACAGTACCCGGGCCTGGAATACGAAGAATCCGACGCCGTCGAGGTGGTCGACCTGCTGCGCATGGTCGACGAAGGGCAGATCGACCTGACCCTGGTCGATTCCAACGAGCTGGCAATGAACCAGGTGTACTTCCCCAACGTACGGGTGGCCTTCGACCTGGGCGACACCCGCGACCAGCGCTGGGCGCTAGCCGCAGGCGAGGACAACAGCCTGCTCAACGAGGTCAACGAGTTCCTCGACAAGGCGCAGAAGAACGGCACCCTGCAACGCCTGAAGGACCGCTACTACGGGCATGTCGACGTACTCGGCTATGTCGGCGCCTACACCTTCGCCCAGCACCTGCAGCAGCGTCTGCCCAAGTACGAGAAGCACTTCAAGAGCTACGCCAAGGTCGAGCAGGTCGACTGGCGCCTGTTGGCGGCCATCGGTTACCAGGAGTCGATGTGGCAGCCGGAAGTCACTTCCAAGACCGGCGTGCGCGGCCTGATGATGCTGACCCAGCGCACCGCCCAGGCAATGGGCGTGTCCAACCGCCTGGACCCGAAACAGAGCATCCAGGGCGGCGCCAAGTACTTCATGAAGATCAAGGAAGAGCTCGACGACAGCATCCAGGAACCGGACCGCACCTGGTTCGCCCTGGCCGCCTACAACGTCGGCACCGGCCATCTGGAAGACGCCCGCACCCTGGCCAAGCGCGAGAAGCTCAACCCGAACAAGTGGCTGGACGTGAAGAAGATGCTGCCGCGCCTGTCGCAGAAGCAGTGGTATCGGCAGACCAAGTACGGCTATGCCCGTGGCGGCGAACCGGTGCATTTCGTGGCCAACATCCGCCGTTACTACGACATCCTCACCTGGGTGACCCAGCCGCAGCTCGAAGGTCAGGTGGCCGAAGGCAACCTGCATGTGCCCGGCGTGAACAAGGACAAGCCGGCGGAACAGTCGCCGCCAATGTAGGCCGGCACCGTCCTCTTCGCGGGTAAACCCGCTCCCACAGGTAAATCACTGGTTTTGAAGAGAGTGGTATTCCTGCGGGAGCGGGTTTGCCCGCGAAGAGGCTGGCACAGGTCAAGACTTGGCCCGGCGCGCCTTGAAGAAATCACTGAGGATCTGCCCGCACTCCTGCGCCAGCACCCCGCCCTCCACCATCACCCGGTGGTTCAGGAAGCCCTGGCCGAAGAACTGCCCCTGGCTCTGCACGATCCCCGCCTTGGGTTCCAGCGCCCCGTACACCACCCGCATGACCCGTGAATGCACGATCAGCCCCGCACACATGCTGCACGGTTCCAGGGTCACGTACAGGGTGCTGCCAGGCAGGCGGTAGTTGCTGGCCGACCTGGCCGCCGCCCGGATCGCCACCATTTCGGCATGCGCGCTGGGGTCACTGTCGATGATCGGCCGGTTGAAACCCTGGCCGATGACCTGGCCATGCTGCACCAGCACCGCGCCCACCGGCACTTCGCCCAGGGCCGCGCCCTCGGCGGCCAAGGCCAGGGCCAGGCGCATGAATTCATGATCGCGGCTGCGATCGATGATCTGCGGGCGCATCAGACCACCGCGATCGCGGCCATCAGGCCGGTTTCCATGTGGTCGATGACGTGGCAGTGGAACATCCAGGTACCCGGGTTATCCGCTACCAGTGCCACCTGGGCGCGCTCGTTCCGGCCCAGCAGGTAGGTGTCGGTGAACCACGGCTCCTTGATGTCGTGGCGGTTCGAGGCAATCACCTTGAAACTCATGCCATGCAGGTGGATCGGGTGCTGGTACTGGGTCATGTTCTTCAGCTCGAAGATGTAGCTCTTGCCCTTCTTCAACGTGGCGATCGGTCGGTCGGCGCAGGTCTTGTCGGTGATGTCCCAGGCCTGGCCGTTGATCTGCCACATGCTCGAGGGCTTGTCCTGGTCTGTGCTGACAGAAACCTTCGCCGCCCATTCGAAATTGAAGTTGAGCTTTTCGGCGTTCTCCAGGTCCGGTTCGGCAATCGGGTTGGGCGGCAGCGCCGGCGGCCAGTTTCCTGGTGCGTCGTTGCTGGGCAGCGAACGCAGCGTGCCCAGGCGGACAAAGCCGTCCCGCAGGGAAATTTCCTCGCCCGCCTGGGGAATGCGGATGGCCAGGCAGATGCGCATGCCCGGGCCAAGCCAGTAATCGTCGTCCAGCGGCCGAGGCGTCACCGGGTTGCCGTCCAGGGCATAGATCATCGCCTCGCAATTGCCCTTCAGGTTGATGCGGTAGGTCCAGGTGTTGTCCAGGTTCAACAGGCGTACACGCACCACTTGCCCGGCCGGCAGCTCGGTGACCGAATCGGCCTGGCCATTGACGGTGATCAGCCGCCCGGCGGTGCCGTTGCGCGCGGCCTCGCGGGGGATGCTGAACGGCAGCCAGGCGCCCTGCTCGTCCACATGCCAGTTTTTCAGGCTCAGCGTGCGCTCATGGCGGAACCCGGTCGGCTCGCGCTCCTCGACGATCAGCGGGCCGACCAGGCCACGACCCAGCTCCTCCGAGCTGCTGACATGCGGGTGGTACCAGTAGCTGCCGGCATCCGGCACGCGGAACTTGTAGTCGAAGTACTCGCCCGGCTTGACTGGCAGCTGCGACACATAAGGCACACCGTCCATTTCCAGCGGCAGGCGGATGCCGTGCCAATGGATGGTGGTTTCCACCGGCAGATGGTTGATGAAGCGCACCCGCAGCCAGGTACCCTGGCGCACACGCAACTCGGTGCCCGGGGCCGAGGGGCCGAACGCCCAGGCCTCGGTCTTGAACCCCGGTACCAGCTCGACGTCCAGCGGTGCGGCGATCAGCTGGTAATCATGCCCGGCGTTCTCGTCCTCGACCCGGCCCAGCCAGTAACGCGCCGCGCCACCGGCGCCCAGGCCAACCACAACCAGGCCGGTCAGGCCCTTGAGCATTTGTCGACGGGTGAAGGACATCGCTGCGGGTACCTCATGTTCTGCGCAATCAAGCTGCCAGCATGGCTGGCGATGAAGGGCGAATACGATACACCTGCAAATGGGAAAGATTAAGTGAAGTCTCTGGCAACACCACCCGCAGCCTTGCCATCGGCACCGCCGTCGGAGGCCAGGCAAAGCTCGTTGAACCACCTCTGGTCAGCGCTGGACGGCACGCGCAAGGCTGCCTGCAGCAATTGCGGGTCGAGCAGGATGTTCAGGTTCTGCAAGCGCGTGGCGGTGTCGGGGTGGGTATCGAACGGATGGGTAATGGTCAGCCCCAGCGCCTCTTCACCCAGTTGCAACGGGGTGCGTTGCAAGTGCAACGCCAACGCCTGTGGCAGGCCTTCGCCACCGCGAACATGCAGTAACCCATCGATCACTCGGCCAAGGGCAATGGCCCGCAGCAGCGCCTGGATGAACAGCTTCGGCCCAGCGACCTCGGCACCCGCCCGGTCGGCCAGCAATTCCTGCGCCCGCCCCCAGTGGTGCACCGCGACCTGGAAGTGGTGCAGGAACTGCCCGGCCATCCACAGGACCGGGCGCACAGCCCACGGCGGGGCACTGTCAGCGCCGAGCATGGCCTGGTAGTGCGCGCACATCAGGCTGAAACGTGCGCAGATTTCGCTGCCTCGCTCGGTGTCACGGCGGCGGAAATGGCCCAGCTCATGGCCGATCAGCGAGGCCGCCTCTACCTGGCTCATGGCCGCCAGACAAGGTAGCGGCAGATACAGGGTCCGCCCGCTGAGCTGGCTCCCGCTGGGTTGCAGCACGACGGGTACACTGGTAACGAAAAAGCCTTGGTCAAGCCCGACCACGATATGGTCGGGCACGGGTGCATGCAATTGCGCAGCCAGGCCTTCGACCCAGCGCCACAGCGCCGGCGCCGCCTGCCGGTGGAGCTGCCGACCAAGGAAGCTCGCACTTGGCGCGCCCATACCCGGCCACTGTTGGCGCAATCGCCAGAGGGTTCGCATGCAGACGAGGAGCACAGACGTCAGCGGCAGCACCACGATCAGAACGGTCAGGCCGCCTTGCGCCATATGGCTCAGCCCGAAGCTGGTCTCATAGAGCAATGACAGGCTCAGCGAGCCTGCCAGGAGGACCAGATAGGTACTCAGCCAGCGGCCCAGCACCAACCAGCTGGCGCTCATGCGGCCGTGCAGGTAATGCGCCGATCGCAGCGCCCGCCAAGCGTCTACCCTCAGCCGGAGCCAGGCGCCGACACCTGTGAACAAAGCCCCCAGCGCCAACCAGCCGCCGAGGCTGGCCGTGCCCTTGCGCAGGCCCAGCCAGTAACGGTCGGCGTCGAGCACGGCCAATTGCGCCTGCAGCGCCTCTCGCCTGTCGACCCGCCCGTTGAGCTGCTTGCGCGCGGCCCAAGGCAGGCTTTGCAGCAAGGCATCGCTGGGTGCAGCCAACCATTGGCGTATGACCCGCGCCTGCTCCTGCGCCGAATCGGCGCGCCAGTACTGCACATGGCTCCAGCCGAACAACGCCAGCGGCAGCAACAGCATGGCCAAGCCCCAACCAAGGCGCCTCATCGCCAGCCAGCGCCGTAGGTCCAGACCCGGCTCATCTGGCCGTTTCACCCAGGCGCGCAACGCCCGGAAACAGTTGCGCCAAGCTACGCCTGGCCTGGGCCGCTTGCACATAGGCATAAAGCAGATCCACCAATTGCTGCAGGCTCAGGCGGCGCCCGCCCACGACGGGCGTGCACAGCCACAGCCTGACCCGCAAGCCGCCCGCGAAGGTCACCGCGTCAGGCGAGGCCAGGGCCTTGAAACAGGCCGGTGTCAGGGCTGGCGCGTGGCTGAACGCCGACACGGTAAAGATCAGCCGCGTGGTGAAATAGCCTTGCTCGACCTCGAAGCCGTCAAAGTCATGCAGGGGTGTCGGTGCCTGCGCGTTGGCAAAGCACAGCGTATCGGGCGTCACGCCAAGCACCCGCTTGCCATGCCGGCGGTATAGCAAGGCGGCGCCGGTCAGCACCAGCACCGCGGCGCCGGCCAGGCCAAGGCCGACACCAGACATCAGCCAGATGGCAGCGCTGCTGGCATTGGCACTGAACTGTACCGCCAGGGCGACCAGCCATACCCCCAGTCCGCCGAGCAACAGGCCAATCACGGCACAGACCAGCGCCTTGCCGAGCGAGTGCTCCAGCAGTTCGAAGCTGTCGCTGGGGCCGTCAGCCTGCGCTTGCAGGTACGCCAGGTGGGCTGCGCGTTCGTCGTTATCCATCGGCCTGCAGCAACTCCAGTTGCCGTTGTGCATGCGCCGCATCGCGGTAGGCTGCCAGCACCGCCAGCACTTCCTCGTTGTCCAGCTTGCGCCCGTTGCTCGCCAGGCCGGCGGACATGATGCGGATCTGCGGGCGCGGTTTTTTCAGCACCATGGCCTGGTTGCCGAAGAACTGCAGTTTCACCACATGATGCTTCGGCAGGACGGTTTCGCTGCTCATCTCCAGCGTCTGCACGGTGACCAGCCCTTCATCCTTGACCGAAATATCCTCCACTTCCGCCAGGTCTACCGGCGCATCCAGGGTATCGACGAACAACTGCCGGCGGGTCAGGCGCATGAATACCTGGGTGCCGGCATTGCGGTGCTGCCAAGTCACCGCTGCAGCAATCAGGGTGATGAAGACACCCGCTGCCACCGCCCCCAAGCGCTCCGGGTTGAAGGTGATGGCCGTGATGATCAGTGACCCTAGCAACAGTATCGGCCCCCAGACCCGGTAACGCCGGGAGTTGGTGAACTCGCTCTGCTCGGGCACGCGCTCGATCACCTGCTTGAGCTCGGCAATCACCCGGTCGCGCTGGGCGGCACGAGTATGCTCGTAGTCCTGGCCGAGCGAACCGGACAGGTCAGACATCGGGTCGGTGAATTCGCCCATGCTCATTGCCCCTCCTGGTTCTGTGCCGCCAGGTAATCGGTAAGGAATGCCTGCGCATTACCCTGCTGCGACAGCTCTTGCGAATAGCCGACTTGCAGCGCTTGCGCCTCGCCCGGCAGGTAGAGTTCGCCACCCCAGCTGCCCTGGACGATCAGGACGACGAATTTCTTGCCATCCACGGTGGTGGAATAACGGGTATCCCGGCTGGTCTTCTCCACCTGCATTTTCTGAATGCGCAGGTTCCAGTCGTGGTCGACGCCTTCAACCTGCACCAGCGCCTCGTTGGCGGCGCGTTCACCAATGCGCAGCGTCCATACCTTGACCCCTTGCGCGCCCGTGTAAGCCACCACCTGGTCGGCCACTTGCGGCCGTTGTTCAGCGTGAGCCTGGCCCAGCCACAGGGTGAGCGAAGCCACCAGCAGAGCTGCAAATTTGCGATAAGCGAGCATGTTTTTTCATCCTGAACTGGAACAAACGCACATTGAAATAAGCCTGGCGCGCGCTGCCAACCCCGCTGACCGGTTCGCACAACAGACAGCGCCTTGCGCACAATCGCTGTCGCTGAATATGTGCACGCGTTACCATTTACGGCCATGCCGCCCTCAGCCAAGGATGCGAAGCGCACATGCGATCGATCAGCCCTTACCTTGACACCGCCTTTTCCTTCGACAGCCCCGGCTCACTTGCCGAGGCCGGGGTGCTGGATGCGCGCAGCGCGCGGGTGATGGGCAGCGCGACCGGCCATTATCAGGCGCAGACGGTGCACGGCGGGTTGCAGTACTTCGACTGCAACCTGCAGTTCCCCGAGCCGTTGAGGATCGACAAGGTGCTGCCACAGAGCCTGTGTTTCGTGCAGGTATTCGATGGTGCGTGGCAACACAGGATCGACGGCCAGCTCAACCGCTATGCCCCTGGCCGGTTGCACATGCTGGGCCTGGGTGAAAGCCTGGAAGCGCAGGACCAGCTACCCGCCAATAGCCACGCCCGCATGGCGGGGGTTCGTCTTGCCGGTGATTACCTGCTCGAACTGGTCCGCGACGACGTGCAACTGAAGCCGCTGCTGGCACTGTCCGCCGATGGCATGCGCTTCGACCAGTTGCCGCAGTGGCCAACGGCGAGCCGTCTGTTTCAGCAGCTGTACCTGTCACCCTACACAGGCGGGCTCCGGCGCCTGCATTGCGAAAGCCTGAGCCTGGCCATCGTACTGGAGCTGGCCAACCACCTCATCGGCCACCGGTTCAGCGGAAAACCCCGGGACCGGGGGTGGCGCGACCTGGCCATCGAAGCGCGTCGTCAGCTCGATGCCAACCTGAGCGCCACGCCTACGGCTGCAACCCTTGCCCGCCAGTTGGGCGTGAGCGAGACCACCTTGCGCCGCGCGTTCAGCCAGGAATATGGCCGCTCGATCCTGCAATACGTGCGACAACAGCGCCTGGAACTGGCCCGTGCCCTGCTGCTGGAACGTCGCTGGCAGGTCTCGCAGATTGCCTATCATGTCGGCTATGCCAACCCGGCCAACTTCTGCCATGCCTACAAGGCCTATTTCGGGCATACGCCCGGGGCTGAGTAGGGTTTGCCCGGGGTAAAACAAAACGGGCCTGCAGTGCAGGCCCGTTTCATTCAACCGCGAGGTGGGATCATTCCCACTCGATGGTCGCTGGCGGCTTGCTCGACACGTCGTAGGTAACGCGCGAGATACCGTCGATTTCGTTGATGATACGGCCGCTGACGGTTTCCAGCAGCTCGTACGGCAGGTGCGCCCAGCGCGCGGTCATGAAGTCCACGGTTTCGACGGCGCGCAGGGCCACGACCCAGGCGTAGCGACGGCCATCGCCGACGACACCCACCGACTTGACCGGCTGGAACACCACGAAGGCCTGGCTGGTCTTGTGGTACCAGTCCGCCTTGCGCAGCTCTTCGATGAAGATGTGGTCAGCACGACGCAGCAGGTCGGCGTATTCCTTCTTCACTTCACCGAGGATACGCACGCCCAGGCCCGGGCCCGGGAACGGGTGGCGGTAGACCATGTCGTACGGCAGGCCCAGCTCCAGGCCGATCTTGCGCACTTCGTCCTTGAACAGTTCACGCAGTGGCTCGACCAGCTTGAGGTTCATTTCCTCCGGCAGGCCACCCACGTTGTGGTGCGACTTGATCACGTGGGCCTTGCCGCTCTTGGCGCCAGCCGACTCGATCACGTCCGGGTAGATGGTGCCCTGGGCCAGGAACTGGATGTTTTCCAGCTTGCTGGCTTCGGCGTCGAACACGTCGATGAAGGTGCGGCCGATGATCTTGCGCTTCTTCTCCGGGTCGGCTTCGCCGGCCAGGTTGTCGAGGAACTGCTTTTCAGCGTCGGCGCGGATCACCTTGACGCCCATGTTCTCCTTGAACATGGCCATTACCTGGTCGCCTTCGTGCAGACGCAGCAGGCCGTTGTCGACGAATACGCAGGTCAGCTGGTCGCCGATGGCACGGTGCAGCAGTGCGGCAACCACCGAGCTGTCGACGCCGCCGGAGAGGCCCAGCAGGACGTTGGCCGAACCGACTTGCTCACGCACCTGGGCGATGGCGTCTTCGACGATGTTGGAAGGCGTCCACAGGGCTTCGCAGCCGCAGATGTCCTGCACGAAGCGGGACAGGATGCGACCGCCCTGCTTGGTGTGGGTCACTTCCGGGTGGAACTGCACGCCGTAGTAGCCACGCGCATCGTCGAACATGCCGGCGATCGGGCAGCTCGGGGTGCTGGCCAGCACATGGAAGTTGCTCGGCATCTGGGTGACCTTGTCGCCGTGGCTCATCCACACGTCCAGGCCCAGCAGGCCGTCGGCGTCGATGTGGTCTTCGATGCCATCGAGCAGGCGGCTCTTGCCGACCACGTCCACGCGGGCATAACCGAATTCACGCAGGTCGGAACCTTCGACCTTGCCGCCCATCTGTTCGGCCATGGTCTGCATGCCGTAGCAGATGCCCAGCACCGGTACGTTGAGGTCGAACACGGCCTGCGGGGCACGTGGGCTGTTGGCTTCGTGGACCGACTCGGGGCCGCCGGCGAGGATGATGCCGCGCGGGTTGAATGCACGGATCGCTTCATCGTCCATGTCGAACGGGTGCAGTTCGCAGTACACGCCGATCTCGCGCACGCGGCGGGCGATCAGTTGGGTGTACTGGGAACCGAAATCGAGGATCAGGATGCGGTGAGCGTGAATGTCGAGGGCCATGACTCAATCTCGTCAGTGGAAATCGGAAACGACGCGGGGCTGTCGTGACAGCCCCGCTAACAGGTAGTGCCGGAAGCCTCAGCCTACGCGGTAGTTAGGGGCTTCTTTGGTGATCTGCACGTCATGCACGTGGGACTCGGCCATGCCGGCACCGGTGATGCGCACGAACTCCGGCTTGGTGCGCATCTCTTCGATGGTCGCGCTGCCGGTGTAGCCCATGGACGAACGCAGGCCGCCCATCAGCTGGTGGATGATCGCCGCCAGGGCGCCCTTGTAGGGAACGCGACCTTCGATGCCTTCCGGTACCAGCTTCTCGGCACCGGCCGAGGAGTCCTGGAAGTAGCGGTCGGACGAGCCTTGCGCCTGTGCCATGGCACCCAGCGAACCCATGCCACGATAGGCCTTGTAGGAACGGCCCTGGAACAGTTCGACTTCACCCGGGGCCTCTTCGGTACCGGCGAACATCGAACCCATCATCACGCAGGAAGCACCGGCGACGATGGCCTTGGACAGGTCACCGGAGAAACGGATGCCACCGTCGGCGATCAGCGGCACGCCAGTGCCTTCCAGTGCTGCGGCGACGTTGGCGATGGCGCTGATCTGCGGCACGCCGACACCGGCAACGATACGGGTGGTGCAGATCGAGCCTGGGCCGATACCGACCTTGACGGCATCGGCGCCGGCTTCGGCCAGGGCCTTGGCCGCAGCGCCGGTGGCGATGTTGCCGCCGATCACCTGCACTTGCGGGTAGTTCTCCTTCACCCAGCGAACGCGGTCGATAACGCCTTTGGAATGACCGTGGGCAGTGTCGACGACCACCACGTCAACGCCGGCGGCAACCAGGGCGGCAACGCGCTCGCCGGTGTCCTTGCCGGTACCGACGGCGGCACCGACGCGCAGGCGACCCTGGTCGTCCTTGCTGGCCAGCGGGTAGGCCTTGGCCTTCTCGATGTCCTTGACAGTCATCATGCCCTTGAGGTTGAACTTGTCGTCGACGATCAGGACTTTTTCCAGGCGATGCTTGTGCAGCAGCTCGCGGACTTCGTTCTTGTCGGCGCCTTCGCGGACGGTGACCAGACGCTCTTTAGGGGTCATCACCTCGCGCACCTTGGCGTCCAGGCGGCTTTCGAAGCGCACGTCACGGGAGGTGACGATACCGACCAGGTCACCGTTGGCCAGCACCGGAACGCCGGAGATGTTGTTCAGGCGGGTCAGGTCGAACAGGTCGCGCACGGTGGCGTCGGCGTCGATGGTGATCGGGTCCTTGACCACACCAGCCTCGAACTTCTTGACCTTGCGGACTTCGCTGGCCTGTTGTTCGATGGTCATGTTCTTGTGGATGATGCCGATACCGCCTTCCTGGGCCATGGCAATGGCCAGGCGCGCTTCGGTCACGGTATCCATGGCGGCGGAAACCAGCGGAATGTTCAGCTCGATGCCGCGGGTCAAACGGGTCTTGAGACTGACTTCATTGGGCAGTACCTCGGAATAGCCAGGTACAAGGAGGATATCGTCGAAGGTCAGGGCTTCTTGGCTGATACGCAGCATCGCGGGGGCTCCCGGGCGGGAAAAATGGAAGCGCGCCATTATACTCATGCACGGCGCGCCGCTCAATGCAAAATAAGGGCCTTCGGTCAGCCTTGTGGCAGTTTTACCTGTACCACCGCCACCGGCTGGTCGAGCCACTCGGCGAAGCTGTCGAGAAAGGCCGGGGTGAACCCGGCCTCGCCCCAGTTGTTAAAGATGAACCCGAGGTTGGAAAAGGCACATGGCTGCAGAAAAATGAAGCCATTGATGTCGTCTTCGAAGCCGCACAGCGGGCAGGTGAAGTTGTCGCTTACCGCCGGCATCCATTCTTCCAGGCTTTCGAACAGCGGCTCGCCCACCTCGCGCCGGCACTCCGGGCAACCGGCTTCTTCGAGGAAACCTTCGGTGGGCGTATAGATGCAGCGCTTGAGCATCACTTCGAGGCCGTTGACCGGCTCGCCGAAGGGCAGTCTTTCCGGGTGCAGGGCCACTTTGCGGGCGCCTTCGGCCAAGGCATGGCCCATGCGGTTGCCGGTGCGGCCACAGGTGGACAGCTGCTCCTCGACGACCTTTTCGCGCACCAGCCAGCGCAGGATGGCGCGGGCCCGGGCTTCGTGCACCGGGACCGTGGACAGTTTGGGAACGATGATGCTCTGGGTGTTCATGAACGGGGCAAGCCTGAAAACTGCGGTTGTGCTGCAATTCTACCGCCTGCTCAGGTACTCAGGTAGCGACCGATGAGCGCCAGCCCGCTGGCCAGCACCAACCAGGTGACCAGGCGCACGAAGGCTTCGCGGGACAGGCGGTGGGTCAGCCTGCGCCCGGCCCAGAGCCCGGCGCCCATCACCGGCAGCAGGCAGGCAGCAAGCAGCAACAGACCTTGGTCGGCATACACGCCGGCGACCAGGAACAGCGTCAGGCGCACCACCGTGCTGCAGCTGATCAGCGCACTCTGGGTGGCGCGGACCTGTTCCTTCGCTTCCAGCCGCGCACTCAGGTACAGCGCGTAAAGGAAGCCGCCGCTGCCGAACAAGGCGCCGAACATTCCGCCCACCGTACCCATCGGCGCCGCCCACAAGCCGGACAGGCTGGCCGGCCGCACCTTCACCGCCAGCCCGTACAGTGCATAGGCGGTCACGAACAGCCCCATCAGCAGCAGTAGCAGGTCGGACTTCAACTGCAACAGGAACACCACGCCCAGCGAGCAACCGATGGCCATGAATGGCAGCAACCGCAGCAGCTCGCCGCGCACCACATCGCGGCGCGAGGGCAGCAGGTTGCCAAAGGCGGCCACGAAGTCGAGCAGTACCAGCAACGGGATGATCCGCGACAACGGCATGAAGTGGATCAGAATCGGCCCGGCCACCAGCGCAGTGCCGAACCCGGCAATGCCGAACACGATGTAGGCGACGCCCACGCCAAGCAGGATGGGTAGCCAGTCGAGGCCGGAAAACGACAGTTGCGCGAGCATGGCAGCAGCTCCAGAGAAGACAGGCAAAGGTTAGCCAGCCATGAGCCATGCCGACTAATATACCTTTATCACCACAGCCATCTCGAAAAGGCATGACATGACGTCGATTCGCCAGTTGCGTTACTTCGTGGAAATTGCCGAAAGCGGCAGCTTCAGTGCGGCGGCCGAACGGCTGTACATCGCCCAGTCGGCACTGAGCCGGCAGATCAAGGAACTGGAACAGCAATTGGGCACTTCGCTGTTCGAGCGCACGGCACGCCTGCCACGCCTGACGTTGGCTGGCCAGACGTTCCTGGAACGGGCGCGCCGGCTGCTGGCGGAACTGGCGCAAGCCGAGCGGGTCACCCGCGACATTGGCGAGGGGCGTCAAGGCAGCCTGCGCCTGAACCACTCCAGCACGGTGCCGCTGACCGGCCCGCTGCTGGCTCGCCTGGGCAGCTACCTGAGCGGCAATCCGGGCATTGCGCTGGAAATCGCCCAGCAATCTTCGGAGGCGCAGCTCGAGGATATCGCCGCCGGCCGGCTGGATATTGGCCTGCTGCGCCTGCCGGTGCTGCGCCAGCATGAAGGGGTAATGCTGCAGGAACTGTTCAGTGAGCCGCTGCTGCTGGCGACCGCCGCCGGGCATCCCCTGGCTGGCGCAGCACAGGTGAAGCTGGAGCAGTTGCGCGAGGAACGCTTCATTTCCATCCCGCACCGGGACCGTGGCGGGCTGAGCTACCTGTCGGCCTCGTTGTGCATGGCGGCAGGTTTCTTTCCGCAGGCGGCGCAGGTGCTGTCGCGCAAGACCACACAATTGCAGCTGATACAGGCGGGTTTCGGGGTAGCGCTGTTGCCGGAATGCATGCGTGAGATTGCGCCGGCGTCGGTCAGTTTTGTTGCCTTGGAGGGCGGCTGTGAGAGCACTGTGGCGCTGGCTTGCCGCCGAGATGCGGGGCAGATGGTCAGTCAATTCGTGGCAGCGATGCGGGGTTGATGGCAAAGGCTACGCCGCTGTTCGCGGTTGACTCGCTCCCGCAGGGATTGCGCAAATCCGACCACGGGGCCGGGACAGACAACCGGGGCCAATGTCCTTTATGATGCCCGGCATGATCAGAGACCCCTTCGAACGACTCGGCCTGGACCGCGAGGTTCTGACCGTCAGCCAACTCAACGGCCGCGCCCGCGTGCTGCTGGAAGACGTGTTCCGCAGCGTGTGGGTGGAAGGCGAGATTTCCAACCTCGCCCGCCCGGCGTCCGGCCACATGTACTTCACCCTCAAGGACAGCGGCGCCCAGGTGCGCTGCGCGCTGTTCCGGCAGAACGCCACACGGGTGCGCCAGGCCCTGCGCGACGGCCTGGCGGTGCGGGTACGGGGCAAGGTTTCGCTGTTCGAGGGGCGCGGCGACTACCAGCTGATCCTCGACACCGTCGAGCCGGCCGGTGACGGCGCCTTGCGCCTGGCCTTCGAGGCGCTGAAGGAAAAGCTCGGCGGCGAAGGGCTGTTCAGCGCCGAACGCAAGCAGCCGCTGCCCGCCCATCCGCAGCGCATCGGCATCATTACCTCACCCACCGGCGCGGTGATCCGCGACATCATCAGCGTATTCGCTCGCCGCGCCCCGCAGGTGGAATTGAACCTGATCCCCACCGCCGTGCAGGGGCGCGAAGCGATTGCCCAGATCGTGCGCGCCATCCGCCTGGCCGACAGCCTCGGTTTCGATGCGCTGATCCTGGCCCGAGGTGGCGGCTCGCTGGAAGACTTGTGGTGCTTCAACGAAGAGGCGGTGGCACGCGCCGTGGCGGCCTGCGTCACGCCGATCGTCAGCGCCGTGGGCCATGAAACCGATGTCTCGATCAGCGACTTCGTCGCCGACGTGCGCGCGCCCACGCCGTCGGCCGCCGCCGAGCTGCTGGCGCCCGACAGCAGCGGCCTGCAGCAACGTCTGGATGGCCTGCAACGGCGCCTGTTGCTGCGCATGCAGAACCGCCTGAGCCACGACCGCCTGCGCCTCGAATCGCTGAGCCGGCGCTTGCGTCACCCGGGCGAGCGCCTGCGCCAGCAGGCGCAGCGCCTGGATGACCTGGACATGCGTCTGCGCCGGGCATTCATGCTCAGCCTCAACAAGCGCCACGAACGCCTGGCACGGCTGGATACCCGCCTGGCTGCACAGCACCCGGGGCGCACCCTGAAACTGCTGGGCCAGCGCCTGGACAGCCTGGCCGAACGCCTGCCACGGGCCATGCGCGAGGTACTCAAGGACCGCCGCCAGCGTTTCCAGGCCCAATTGCAGACGCTGCAGGTGGTCAGCCCGCTGGCCACCCTCGCCCGCGGCTACAGCATCCTGCTGGACGAGCAGGGCCGGGCCATCCGCAGCGCGCAGCAGACCCGCAACGGCCAGCGCCTGACCGCCCGCCTCAACGAAGGCGAGCTGACGGTGCGGGTCGAAGACAACCACCTGACCCCGGTCACCCTCTCACTTCTGGACTGACACATGCCTCGCCTGCTCGCGCCCTTGCTTGCCCTCTCCCTCCTGCTGCTGGCCGGCGGCGCCCAGGCCAGCTATATCACCCGCACGCTGAACAAGCCGGTACCCGGCGGCGTTGCGGTGGTCGACCTGGGCCCCGCCGCCAGCGCGCCGAGCGCGCGTTTCGACGGCAAGCCGGTGCTGGTGGTGAAGGAGCACGACAACTGGCTGGCCATCGTCGGCATTCCGCTGACCCAGAAGCCGGGTACTGCGCTGCTGAGCCAGGGCGACCGCACCCTGCCGTTTACCGTCGGCAGCAAGAAATACCCCGAACAGCACATCACCCTGAAGAATACCCGCCAGGTCAACCCGAACCCGGCCGACCTCAAACGCATCGACCGCGAACTGGCGGAGCAGATCGCGGCCTACCGCAGCTTCAGCCCGGCCCTGCCGAGCAACCTGATTCTCGACAAGCCGGTCAATGGCCCGCTGTCGAGCAAGTTCGGCGTACGGCGCTTCTTCAATGGCGAAGAACGCAACCCGCATGCCGGGCTGGATTTCGCGGTGCCGGCCGGCACGCCGATCAAGACCCCGGCCAACGGCAAGGTGATCCTGGTGGGGAACTACTTCTTCAATGGCCGCACCGTGTTCGTCGACCATGGGCAGGGCTTCATCAGCATGTTCTGCCACATGTCGAAAATCGATGTGCAGGTGGGCCAGCCGTTGCGCCGGGGTGAGGTGGTCGGCCGGGTGGGCTCGACCGGGCGGGCTACCGGGCCGCACATGCACTGGAACGTCAGCCTGAACGATGCACGAGTGGATCCGGCGATTTTCATTGGTGCGTTCCAGCCCTGAGAGCGGTACTGCCTGTGCCGGCCTCTTCGCGGGTAAACCCGCTCCCACAGGGACGGTGCTGCACCTGTGGGAGCGGGTTTATCCGCGAAGAGGCAAGCACAGTCGACATCACTTCAACTGTGTTGCGCCATCGAAAAATACTGCGCAACAATCACGAAGCCAAACTTTCTTTCATGCCATAAAATCTCGCTCAACAGCTTTTTTTAAGCATTCCTCTCAATTTTTTCTGAACGCTTGCCATCCCCCAACCCACTGGTTAGGGTTGAGGGCATGAAAACCTTCAGCACCCTCATCCTGCTCCGACAACATTGCAGCCTCTGCCTGGTCAGCGCCCGACTACCAGGCTGAATCGCGTCGCCTCGCCCATTCATCTCGTTATCGCTCGGCAGGCCCGATCTCGGCCGCACACAAAAGGATTGCTTCCATGACCATGCTCAAAGACCCTTCGAAGAAGTACCGTGCTTTCCCGACCATCGACCTGCCTGACCGTACCTGGCCGTCGAAGACCATCACTGCCGCGCCGATCTGGTGCAGCTCCGACCTGCGTGATGGCAACCAGTCGCTGATCGAGCCGATGGATTCGGAGAAGAAACTGCGCTTCTGGAAGACCCTGGTGCAAGTTGGCGTGAAGGAAATCGAAGCCTCGTTCCCGTCCGCTTCGCAAACCGATTTCGACTTCGTGCGCATGCTGATCGAAGACGGCCACATCCCGGACGACACCACCATCCAGGTGCTGACCCAGGCCCGTGAAGACCTGATCGCGCGCACCTTCGAGTCGCTGCGCGGCGCGAAGAAGGCCATCGTCCACCTGTACAACGCCACCAGCCCGTCGTTCCGCCGCATCGTCTTCAACCAGGACAAGCAAGGCGTCAAGGACATCGCGGTGAACGCGGCCAAGCTGTTCGTCAAATATGCCGCGCAGCAGCCGAAAACCCAGTGGACCTTCCAGTACTCGCCAGAAACCTTCAGCGCCACCGAAATGGAGTTCGCCAAGGAAGTCTGTGACGCGGTCATCGAAGTATGGAACCCCACGCCTGAACACAAGATCATCCTCAACCTGCCGGCCACTGTGGAAGTCTCCACGCCGAACGTGTACGCCGACCAGATCGAGTGGTTCTGCCGCAATATCAACCGTCGCGACAGCGTGATCATCAGCCTGCACTGCCACAACGACCGTGGCACCGGCATCGCCGCCACCGAGCTGGGCCTGATGGCCGGTGCCGACCGCGCCGAAGGTTGCCTGTTCGGCAACGGAGAACGTACCGGCAACGTCGACCTGGTGACCCTGGCGTTGAACCTCTACACCCAGGGCATCGACCCGCTGCTGGACTTCTCCGACATCGACGGCGTGCGCAAGGTAGTCGAAGAGTGCAACCAGTTGCCGGTGCACCCGCGCCACCCGTACGTGGGCGACCTGGTCCACACCGCCTTCTCCGGCTCGCACCAGGACGCCATTCGCAAGGGCTTCGCCAAGCAACAGGAAGGCGAGCTGTGGGAAGTGCCGTACCTGCCGATCGACCCGGCCGATATCGGTCGCAGCTATGAAGCAGTGATTCGCGTCAACAGCCAGTCGGGCAAAGGCGGCATAACCTACCTGCTCGAACAGGAATACGGCATCAGCCTGCCACGTCGCATGCAGATCGAGTTCAGCCAGGTGGTGCAGGGTGAAACCGACCGTCTGGGCCTTGAAATGACCGCCCAGCAGATCTACAGCCTGCTGCACAAGGAATACCTCCAGGCCAACGCGCCGTATGCGCTGGTCAGCCACCGCCTGCAGGAAGAAAACGGCAACAGTTCCGTGGAAGTGGAAGTGGCCGGCGAAGGCGAGACCACCCTGCACTGGCGTGGCAAGGGTAATGGCGCGCTGGAAGCCCTGGTGGCCGGCCTGCCGATTGCCGTCGAGATCATGGACTACAACGAACACGCGATTGGCGCCGGTACCAATGCCAAGGCTGCGGCTTACATCGAACTGCGCGTGGCCGGTGGCCGCCCGGTACACGGCGTGGGCATCGATGAAAACATTACCACGGCCAGCTTCAAGGCCCTGTTCAGCGCATTGAACCGCTCGCTGAGCCAGCAGGAAGCCAAGGCGGCCTGAGCCCTACCATGATGAACAAGAAAGCCCGCATCGTCTGATGCGGGCTTTTTTGTTGGCCAGTGCCGGCCTCTTCGCGGGTGAACCCGCTCCCACAGGGATCGCGCTGCACTCAGCATCTGTACAGTACCTGTGGGAGCGGGTTCACCCGCGAAAGGGCCGGTACAGGCGCTGCAAGATCTCCAGGCAAAAAAAGGGGCGCCGACCAAGCGCCCCATAAGCCGTAAAGCACACAACAGATTCAGTTGGCGTCCAGCAACGCGATCGCCTCTGCACTGCACGCCTCGATCCGCGCCCAGTCGCCGTTCTTGATCCAGCTGCTGTCGAGCATCCAGGTGCCCCCCACGCACATCACATTCGGCAGCGCCATGTAGTTGCGCACGTTGCCCGGGTTGACCCCACCAGTCGGGCAGAAGCGAATGTCGCCGAACGGGCCGCCAAAGGCCTTGATAGCCGCGACGCCGCCGCAGATTTCCGCCGGGAACAGCTTGAAACGGCGATAACCCAGGGCGTAGCCCATCATGATTTCGGATGGCGTGCTGATGCCCGGCAGCAACGGGATCTCGCTGTCTACACCCGCTTCGAGAATGTCCTGGGTAATGCCGGGGGTGACGACGAACTGCGCTCCGGCAGCTTCGACTGCTGCGAACATGCGGCGATCGAGCACGGTGCCGGCACCAACACAAAGCTCCGGGCGCTGCTCGCGCAGTACCTGGATGGCCTTGAGGCCATGCGGGGAGCGCAAGGTCACTTCCAGGGTACGGATACCGCCGGCGGCCAAAGCATCAGCCAAGGGCAGGATGTCTTCCTCGCGGGCGATGGTGATCACCGGCAGGATGCGCGCCTTTTCGCAAATGGCATCGATCCGTGCGGCTTTATCGGCCATCGAGAGCTTGGGCTGTGGGCGTTCGAGGGTGGTCATGACTGTGGATCCTTGGCTCATGGGCACCAGTAGATGTCCAGGGGGGCGTGAAGAAAAGCGCGAATCGGCATTTCCGTAAGGTCGCTGCCAGCCAGCGCGGCGCGCAGGGTAGCGAGTTTGCCCTGCCCTTGCACGGACAGCGCAGTGAAAGCGGCACTGGCCAGCAGTGCGCGGGTCATCGACAGGCGCTGGCGCGGTACGCTCGGTGCCAGCAAAGGCAGGCAGCGGCGCGGGTTGGCCAGGTCGAGGCCGGCCTCCAGGTTGGGGCTGGCGGGGAACAGCGAGGCGGTATGGCCATCGTCGCCCATGCCCAGCACCAGCACATCGATCGGCGGTAGCTCGGCCAGGGCCTGGTCGGCCTTGATGGCGGCGGCGTCGAGGTTTTCCGCCTGCTGGTACAAGCCAATGAAACGGGCCTTGGCCGCTGCGCCCTTGAACAGATGACGGGCCAGCAGGCCGGCATTGCTGTCAGCGTGCTCCACCGGCACCCAACGCTCGTCGGCCAGGCTGACGGTAACACTGGCCCAGTCGAGGTCTTCGCTGGCCAGCTGTTCGAGGAACGGTACCGGGCTGCGACCGCCTGACAGCACCACGCAAGCCTGGCCCTTGCTGGCGATCGCCTCACGCAGGCGTGCAGCCACGTCATGCGCCTGGCGCATGGCCAGGGCCTTGGCATTCGCCAGCTCGTGTACGTTCACCGAGCCTGGCAGTTTCAGTTCAGATATCCCCATACCACGCCCTCCCGTCGCGTGTGATCAGAGCAATCGAGCTCATCGGCCCCCAGGAACCGGCCGCATAAGGTTTGGGCGCATCGCCCGCATTACGCCAGCCGGCGATCAGCTGGTCGCACCACTTCCAGGCATATTCGATTTCGTCCTTGCGCACGAACAGGTTCTGGTTGCCGCGCATCACCTCGAGCAACAGCCGCTCGTAGGCATCCGGAATCCTCGCGCTGCGCCAGGTGTCGGAAAAATTCAGCTGCAACGGGCCGCTGCGCAGTTGCATGCCTTTGTCCAGGCCCTGCTCCTTGGTCATTACCCGCAAGGAAATGCCTTCGTCCGGTTGCAGGCGGATGATCAGCTTGTTACCGATCTGCAAACGCTGTTCCGGGGCGAAGATGTAGTGCGGCGTTTCCTTGAAATGGATGACGATCTGCGACAGTTTCTGCGGCATGCGCTTGCCGGTACGCAGGTAGAACGGCACGCCCGACCAGCGCCAGTTGCGGATGTCGGCACGCAGGGCGACAAAGGTTTCGGTGTCACTCTGGGCGTTGGCGTTGTCTTCCTCGAGGTAGCCGGGCACCGGCTTGCCATCGCTGTAGCCGGCAATGTACTGGCCACGCACCACACGGGTGCTCAGGCCTTCACCGGTGATCGGTGCCAGGGCCTTGAGCACCTTGACCTTCTCGTCACGGATGGCATCGGCAGACAGTTCGCTGGGCGGGTCCATGGCGATCAGGCAGAGCAGCTGCAACAGGTGGTTCTGGATCATGTCGCGCAGCTGCCCGGCCTTGTCGAAGTAACCCCAGCGGCCTTCGATACCGACCTTCTCGGCGACGGTAATCTCCACATGGGAAATGGAATTCTGGTTCCACTGGGTTTCGAACAGGCTGTTGGCAAAGCGCAGGGCGATCAGGTTCTGCACCGTCTCCTTGCCCAGATAGTGGTCGATGCGGTAGACCCGGTTCTCGGGGAAGAACCGCGCCACGGCGTCATTGACCCGGCGCGACGACTCCAGGTCGTGGCCGATGGGCTTCTCCAGCACCACCCGGGTGCGTTCGGCCAGACCGGCCTTGTCGAGGTTCTCGCAGATGGCGCCGTACACCGCCGCCGCCGTGGCGAAATAGGCAATCAGCGGCTGCTCGCCCTGCAACTGTTCAGCCAGCGCCTGATAGCCCTCTGGCTGGAGGAAGTCCAGATGCAGGTAGCTCAGCCGGCCAAGGAAGCGCCCCAGCGCCGCAGGCTCTATATCAGCCTCGGGTACATGCCGGCGCAGGTGCGCTTCGATACTGTCCAGGTGCTGCTGTGCCGTACCGGCCTCGCGGGCCAGGGCCAGCAGGCGGGTATCCGGGTGCAACAGGTTGGCCCGGTCGAGTTGGTAGAGCGCTGGAAACAGCTTGCGCAATGCCAGGTCGCCGAGGGCGCCAAACAGGGCAAAGGTGCAAGGTTCGACACTGATCGCAGCCATGATGTTGGTTCTTTCCTAAAGTTGGTCTAGGAATACCGCTTTCACATACGGTTTTCAAGGGATAATGTAGTAAAAACCACAACATTCCACACAAGTGTTACAGACAAGTGGTACGCCAACCGCGCCGACAGTACGATAGACGACCGTGCAAAAAGCCTGCTGCTCCCACAGCCGGCTGTCTTCCCGACCCAAGGACACACCCATGGACCGCGTGCGAAACCTCCTGGAACAGATCCAGGGACGCCTCGACGAGCTGAACAAGGCCGAACGCAAAGTCGCCGAAGTCATCCTGCTCAACCCGCAACAAGCCACCCGTTTCAGCATCGCTGCGCTGGCCCAGGCGGCCAAGGTCAGCGAGCCGACCGTCAACCGCTTCTGCCGCTCGTTCGGCGTCAGCGGCTACCCCGAACTCAAGCTGCAACTGGCGCAGAGCCTGGCCAGCGGCGCTGCCTATGTGAGCCGCGCGGTAGAGGCCGACGATGATCCGGCAGCCTATACCCAGAAGATCTTCGCCAGCGCCATCGCCTCGCTCGACAGCGCCTGCCAGCAGCTCGACCCACAGCAGGTCAGCCGTGCCGTGGACATGATGATCCAGGCGCGGCAGATCCACTTCTTCGGCCTGGGCGCCTCGGCCCCGGTGGCGCTGGATGCCCAGCACAAGTTCTTCCGCTTCAACCTGGCGGTGTCGGCCCACGCCGACGTACTGATGCAACGCATGCTGGCCTCGGTCGCCCACACCGGCGACCTGTTCGTGATCATTTCCTATACCGGACGTACCCGCGAACTGGTCGAAGTGGCGCGCCTTGCCCGGGAAAACGGCGCCTCAGTGCTGGGCCTGACGGCCGCCGGTTCGCCATTGGCCAATGCCTGCAGTCTGAGCCTGCATATTCCGCTGCCGGAAGACACCGATATCTACATGCCAATGACCTCGCGAATCATCCAGCTGACCGTGCTCGATGTGCTGGCCACCGGCATGACCTTGCGGCGTGGCGTGGACTTCCAGCCGCACCTGCGCAAGATCAAGGAAAGCCTCAACGCCAGCCGCTACCCGATCGAGGACGACGAACTCAACTGAGCCGGTGCGCCTGCAAACGCAGGTGGGCACGCTGCCCCGGCGCCAGGCTCAGGCCTTCGCCACTGCCGCTGGCGGCCTCGACGCAGACGAAGCGCTGGCATTCGCGGCCGCTCACCCCCATCAACGGGCGATTGCCCGGGTGCCAGACCACGGTGTCGTCACTGTCGCTGGTATCGATGCACAGCTCACGCTGCCAGGCCGGGTCCTGCAATTGCACCCGTGGCGTGCCGGGGTAGACCTTCTGGCACCCGCCCTTGAGCTTCAGCGCGCCATCCTCGCGGCAGGCCTGGCGGTTGAGGCGGTCATAGCCTTCGATGTCCTCGAGCCCGGACAGCGCTATCTCGGACACGTCACTGATACACCAGTAGGCCAGCAGGGCATGGCTCAGCTGGCAGGGTTCGCTGTCCTGGTGCTCGGTGCTCAGGCTCAGCTCCATGCGGCTGCCCAGCCGGGCATGCAGGTCGACCTGCCAGTCGCACAGGTCCAGCCGCCACTTCAGGGTAACGCCCTCCTCGTCCTCGCGGCTGTCGACCAGTTTCCAGTCCAGCAGGCGCGCCCAGCCATGGGCCGGCCACAGGTCTTCGCTGGGGTGACGGCCATACCAGGGCCAGCACACCGGCACGCCACCGCGAATCGCCCCGACCTGCGGCCACTGCTCGGCACACCACAGCCAGGGCCGTTCGCCGGTCGGCTGGAAGTGCAGCAGTTGCGCGCCCTGGCGGCTGAACACCGCCTGGCAGCGTGGGTGGTCGATGATCAGCACATCGCGCTGCTGGTAACGCTCCCACTCGAAAGTCGGCCGGGGCCGCTGCGAGGTGAAGAAGCGATGAAGCGGATGTTCGGGCATGTTCAGGGCTCTTGTTGTTTGAGATAGCGCTGTCTCGGCCTATCCCCGACACCCACTGCAGGCCAGTGGGTGCCGGAAGCCGAAATTGGATTGGCGTAAATTTACAACAATTGCCCTTAGAATGACGACTGAATCTTCAAGCCCGCGACCAGCGCATTGTCCACCTCGTCGACTCCGCCGGGGCTCTTGATGTATTGCAGGTTGGGCCGCACGGTCAGCCAGTTGGTGACGTGGAAGCCGTAATAGAGCTCGGCGTTGTACTCAGTGCGTTGCAGCGGCACGAAGCCGGGATTGTCATAATCGTCGATACCGCTCTGGGCATTGAGCAGCTCGGCGCGCTTCTTCACGTCGTCATTCACATGAATGCGTGCCACGCCAAAACCGATATCGTCCTTGGGCCGGGCATCGAAGGCGCCTTTGTAGACCAACCCGACCTGCTGGTAGTTGTCGACCACGTTGGTGGCCTTGTCGTGCACGGTGAAGTTGGCAAACAGGCTCAGGCCGCGGTTGACATCGCCAGCGTGGGCGGTCACCTGCTGCTGTGCCACGACCCACCAGCCATGCTTGCTGGAGTGCGACTTGAAGGCTTCGCCAGTCAGCGCCTGCGGGTTGCCGTTGACATCGTCGAACACATCATCGGCCTTGGCCGTGCTGTAGTAGTAACCCAGGCGGTACTCACCCGGCAGGCCGTTGACCTTGGGTGACCACACCGCTTCCACTGGCAATATCGCGCCCTTGGTGCCGCTGCCGCTGAGCTTGAAACCGTTGCCGGTTTCCAGGTTGGAAGGGTTCTGCTCGAAGGCGCCGACTTGGACGAAGAATTCCGGGGTGATGTTGTACTTGACCCGCAGTGCCCACTGGCTCACCGGCCAGTTGTACCAGATGCCACCGACCCAGTTGCCCACCTGCGAGCCACAGAAGGCCAGGTTCTGGAAGTCGCAAGGGAAGCTGTTGAAATCCTCGCCTTCGCCGAAGCGGCCGAATTTCACGTCCAGCGCGCCGTCGAAGTACTTCTGCTTGATCCACATCTGGGTCAGGCGCCAGGTCTGGCCGCGGCCCCACACTTCCTGCACCGAGCTGAACTGCCCGGCGCGCGGGTCGCTGATGCGGTCGTTGGACAGGTTGCGGCCACTGCGCTCGGTGATCGCCAGTTTGAACTCGGCATCGTGCCAGCCGAGGATTTTCTGCAGGTCGAGGTGTGCGCCCAGGGCGAACTGGTCGCTGTAGCGCGCGGTCTTGTCGTCGTTGTAGCCGCCGTGCAGGTTGCCGGCTACCTCGCCGACATAATCCAGGGTGAAGTCGTAACCTTTTTCCAGCAGTTCGGTGCGGGTGCCGCCCCAGTCGCCGGTCATCCATTTCGATTCGCTGGAAAAGGCCTCGGCAGCCTGCGCGCCGCTGCTGCCAACGATGGCAAGCAAGGCCAGCGAACCCAATGTCCTGATGCGTTTGCGCTGTTCCATCCCTTTGCGTCCTCTTTTTTCTTATTGATGGTGTAGACGAATCAACGGCCCTTGAAGTGAGCCACGTTGTCCTTTACTGCTGCGGCGGAGCTGGCCAGGGGCAGGCGCTCGCCGCTGTCGGCGTCGAACAGCAGCACCCGGGCCGGGTCGAACTGCAGGTTCAGGTTGTCACCTACCTGGCACGCCACATCGGGCGCCAGGCGGCAGCAGACCTTGGTCTGGTTGAGGGTGACGAACACCAGCAGGTCCGGCCCGGTAGGCTCGGTCACCTGCACCTCGGCGCGGATGCCCGGCAAGCCGTTGCCCTCTGCGGTGCCCAACGCGATCTGCTCGGGGCGGATACCCAGAATGATCTCGCGCCCCTCGTGTTCGTCGGCAACCAGCCCCAGAGGCAGTTCGCAACGCGCCTGGCCGCTGTCGAGCAGCGCCAGCAGGCGGCCATCCTGTTTGGTCAGGCGTACCGGGATGAAGTTCATCGGCGGCGAACCGATGAAGCTGGCGACAAACTGGTTGGCCGGGTCGTTGTAGATCTGTTGCGGGGTGCCGAACTGCTGGATGATGCCGTCCTTCATCACCGCCACCTTGTCGCCCAGGGTCATGGCCTCGATCTGGTCATGGGTGACGTACACGGTGGTGGTCTTCAGGCGCTGGTGCATCAGCTTCATTTCGGTGCGCATCTCGACACGCAGCTTGGCATCGAGGTTGGACAGCGGTTCATCGAACAGGTAGATCTTCGGCCGCCGCGCCAGCGCCCGGCCCATGGCCACGCGCTGCTGCTGGCCGCCGGACAGCTGTGCCGGTTTGCGCGCCAGCAGATGCTCGATCTGCAGCAGCTTGGCCACCCGCGCCACCTCCTCGTCGATGGCAGCCTGGGGCAGCTTGCGGATCTTCAGGCCGAACTCGATGTTCTCGCGCACGCTCATGGTCGGGTACAGCGCATAGGACTGGAACACCATGGCGATGTCGCGGTCCTTGGGGCTCATGCCGCTGACATCCTGCTGGTCGATGAGGATCGCCCCGCCGGTGATCTGCTCCAGGCCGGCAATGCAATTCATCAGGGTCGATTTGCCGCAGCCCGACGGGCCGACCAGTATCAGGAACTCGCCATCCTTGATCGACAGCTGGATGTCCTTGAGGGTGTCCGGCAGGCCGCTGCCGTAGGTCTTGTTCACATTGCGAAGTTCGAGCGTTGCCATGACTTACCCCTTTACCGCGCCAGCCGTCAGGCCGCGGACGAAATATTTGCCTGCCACCACATAGACCAGCAGGGTTGGCAGGCCGGCGATCATCGCCGCCGCCATGTCGACGTTGTATTCCTTGGCCCCGGTACTGGTGTTGACCAGGTTGTTCAAGGCCACGGTGATCGGTTGCGAGTCGCCGCTGGAGAACACCACGCCAAACAGGAAGTCGTTCCAGATCTGGGTGAATTGCCAGATCAGGCAGACCATGATGATGGGCGTGGACATCGGCAGGATGATGCGGCGGAAGATGGTGAAGAACCCGGCGCCATCCAGCCGCGCAGCCTTGACCAGCGCATCAGGGATGCTGACGTAGAAGTTGCGGAAGAACAGCGTGGTAAAGGCCAGGCCATAGACCACGTGCACCAGTACCAGGCCACTGGTGGTGCTGGCCAGGCCGAGCTTGCCGAGGGTGAACGAGGCCGGCAGCAGCACGGTCTGGAACGGCAGGAAGCAGCCGAACAGCAGCAGGCCGAAGAACAGCTGCGAGCCGCGGAAGCGCCACATCGACAGCACGTAGCCGTTCAACGCACCAATGGCGGTGGAAATCAGTACCGCCGGCACGGTGATCATGATCGAGTTCCAGAAGTACCCGCTGACCGTGGCCCAGGCCTTGGCCCAACCGATACCGCTGAACACCACCGGCCAGCTCAGCAGGTTGCCGGTGCTGATATCGTCCGGGGTCTTGAAGCTGGTCAGCAGCATCACCACCAGCGGCACCAGGTACAGCAACACGGCCAGCAACAGTACCGCGTGGATGGCGATGCGGCTGAGGCTCAGCACTGGTTTGTCGACAGGGCTATGCATGGCGCTTGCTCCGCAGCTCCGAGTACAGGTAAGGCACGAGGATCGCCAGGATCGCCCCGAGCATGAGAATGGCGCTGGCCGAGCCCATGCCCATCTGGCCGCGGCTGAAGGTGAATGAATACATGAACATCGCCGGCAGGTCGGAGGAATAACCCGGTCCGCCGGCAGTCATCGCCGCCACCAGGTCAAAGCTCTTGATGGCAATGTGCGCGAGAATCATCAGCGAGCTGAAGAACACCGGGCGCAGGCTGGGCAGCACCACACGCCAGTAAATGCGCGGCAGGCTGGCGCCGTCGATCTGGGCAGCGCGGATGATCGACGGGTCGACACCGCGCAAGCCGGCGAGGAACATCGCCATGATGAAGCCCGATGCCTGCCAGACCGCAGCGATCACCAGGCAGTACACCACCCGGTCCGGGTCGATCAGCCAGTCCAGGCGGAAACCCTCCCAGCCCCAGTCACGCAGCAGCTTGTCCAGGCCCATGCCCGGGTTGAGCAGCCACTTCCAGGCAGTGCCGGTGACGATCATCGACAGCGCCATGGGGTACAGGTAGATGGTGCGGATGAAGCCTTCGCGGCGGATACGCTGGTCCAGCAGGACTGCCAGCAGCACGCCAATGACCAGGCTGATGGCGATGAACAGGCCGCCGAACAGCAGCAGGTTCTTGCTCGCCACCCACCAGCGATCGTTGTCGAACAGCCGGGCATACTGGGCCAGGCCGGCCCACTTGTAGGTCGGCAGGAAGGTCGATGTGGTGAAGGACAGGACAAAGGTCCAGAGGATGTAGCCGTAGAAGCCCACCAGGACGATGAACATGCTTGGCGCCAGTACCAGCTTGGGCAGCCAGCGCTGAAGCGCGTCCAGGGGTGAGGCCCGCAATTGGGCGGTAATTGTGCTCATGTTCACCTCGAAGGCGCTGCACTCGCCGGTAGGGGTGGCCTTGTGTCACGACGGGCTGCGCAGCAGACCCAAAGGACTCAAGGCCAACACCTGACAGGAAGTTCGAGTGCACAGGTATTGGGCTGCTGTGCAGCCCGTCGCGACGCCAGGCCGCTCCAACAACGGCAACCGCGTCTGCTTTACTGGGCTGCCTTGATCGCCGCCGCCAGCTTCTTCGCCGCATCGGCCGGGTCGGCCTTCGGGTCGTTGATGTAGTTGGTCACCACATCGAAGAATGCGCCCTGCACGGCCAGCGTGGTGGCCATGTTGTGCGCCATGCTCGGCTGCAGCCCGCCGCTCTTGGCGTCGGCGAGGAAGTCCCTGGCAGAGGTTTGCGCGCACGCATCGAAGCCATACTTGCCCATGTCGGCCAGCATGTCGTTGCGTACCGGGATGGAACCCTTGTTGGTGCTGAAAACTTTCTGGAAGTCCTGGCCCAGCACTTTGCGTGCAATGTCCTGCTGGCCGGCGGCGGTGCCTTCGTCGTTCTGCTTGAACACCACCAGCGAGTCGATGTTGTACAGGAACGCCTTGTCCGTACCGGGGAATGGCACGCACTGGTAGTCCTTGCCGGCGGTTTTCTTCGCCAGGGTCCATTCGCTCTTGGCCCAGTCACCCATGATCTGCATGCCGGCCTTGCCGTTGATGACTTTGGCCGCTTCTAGGTTCCAGTCCTGGCCCTTGCCATCCGGGTCCATATAGGTGGCGACCTTCTTCAGCTCGGTCAGCGCCTTGATCATCTGCGGGCCGGTCAGTGCCGCATTGTCGAGGTCGACCAGGGCCTTCTTGTAACCATCGACACCCATCACCGCCAGCACCACGCTTTCGAATACGGTGCTGTCCTGCCATGGCTGGCCGCCGTGGGCGAGTGGGATGAAGCCGGCAGCCTTGAGCTTGTCGGCGGCGGCATAGAATTCGTCGAGGGTGGTCGGCGCCTGGTCGATGCCGGCTTTCTTGAAGACTTCGGGGTTGATCCACAGCCAGTTGATACGATGGATGTTCACCGGTACGGCGACGTAATCACCCTCATACTTCACGGTGTCAGCGACCTTCTTGTCGAGCAGCGTGTCCCACTTCTCTTCCTTGGCCACATCCTTGAGCACATCGGCGTCGAGCAAGCCGGTGGCTGCCCAGTCCTGGATGTCCGGGCCCTTGATCTGCGCGACACCCGGCGGGTTGCCCGCCACGGCGCGGCTCTTGAGTACGGTCATGGCCGTGGCACCACCGCCGCCGGCGACAGCGCCGTCCTTCCAGGTGAAGCCATCTTTCTCGACCTGGGCCTTGAGCACATCGACCGCCGCTTTTTCACCACCGGATGTCCACCAGTGCACCACCTCGACACTGCCTTTGGAATCGGCAGCCAAGGCAGTCAGTGGAAACAGCGAAGCCGCGAGCGAGGCGATGGAAATTGCGGCAGCGAGACGAAACGTGGAGTTCATCGAAGCACCTTTCTTGTTGTTATGCCGTGCAAGTCGGTCGCTTGCGTTGCATTGAGTCTAAACAGCGAGCACGCCTCGTCAGGTAACGAAGCGACGCGCGAATGTCATCGTTTGGTTACATTGCCAGCCAGACAGCTGGCCAGGCTCGGCGCCAATGGCAGGCCTGGCAACAGCAGCGCCTGGTAGGCATGGTAGAGGTCGGGCTTGCCCGGCCACAGCGTCCCGGCCGGCTGGTTGTGCGCATCGAGTTCGTGGTGCCAGCTTCCCGCAACCAGGTCGATGAAATGGTTGGCAATGAAGTCCCAGCAGCGCTGATACCACTGCTCGTATTGCGCCTCACCGGTGCGTTGCAGCAGGGCCGCCGCAGCGGCGCAGGCCTCGGCGTGCACCCAATGCAGGCGCGCGCGCACCACCGGGCGATCGGCCCAGTCTAGGGTGTAGATGAACCCCTCCGCGCCATCGACGTTCCACGCCTGCAGGCAGGCCGTGTCGAACAGCGCGCGGGCGTCGTCGTGCAGCCAGCCCGGGACATCCAGGCCGGCCTGATCGAGGCTGGCCTCCAGGTGCAGCAGCAGCCGCGCCCATTCCAGCGCATGCCCGGGCGTGCTGCCATAAGGCCGGAACTGGTCGGCAGGGCGCTCCTGGTTGTAGTGCGGCAGTGGCTGCCAGAGAGCGTCGAAATGCTCGATGACACGGTAACCGTTGGCAGCGGCATGACTATGGATGATGCGCTCGGCGATGCGCAGGGCGCGGTGCAGCCAGAGGCTGTGGCCGGTGACGTCGGCCAGGGCCAGGAAGGCTTCCACCGCGTGCATGTTGCTGTTGGCGCCACGGTACGGCTCGGGCAACTGCCAGGCCCGGGAGAAGGTTTCCCTGAGGGCACCCTCCTCTTCGCTCCAGAAATGCGCGTCAAGCATCTGCACCGCGTCTTCCAGCAGGGCAGAGGCATTGACAGCGTCGGCCAGCACGGCCGAGCTGGCGGCCAGGCCGACGAAGGCATGCAGGTAGGCCGTCTTGCCGCTGTCGGTATCGCCCTCGGGGTGGGCGAACCAGCCGCCGTAGGTGACATCCCGCATGGCGCCGCGCAGAGCCGCCACGCCGTGTTCGACATAAGCCAGGTAACCGGGCAGACCCTGCAGGTGGGCCAGGGCGAAGCAGTGGGTCATGCGCGCGGTGTTCAGGGTGTCGGCGCGCGCGCCGGGGGGAAGCTGCCCCCTGGCATCGAGACTGCCATAGCCGTCGGGCAGTTTCGCAGCCTTGGCGAACGCCAGCAGGCGCTGCGCTTCGGCCAGGCGCCAGGCGCTGTGGGCCGGGGTGTCGAGCCAGTGGGTGGCAGGCAGGTTATGAGTATTCATGGGCCAGCTTGATCCTTGCCAGTCGTGGGCGAATTCTAGTCAGCGCGGTCGGGCGGGATGTCACGAAGGGCCGGCGGATTGTCACCATGCAGTGACATTTCGCTTGTCGAAACCGGTGATACAGACCCTCAGTCCATGCCCCGCGGCAGGTATAAGGTCACCCGCAACCCGCCCTTGCGCAGATTGAGCAGACTCACCTCACCGCCATGGCTATGGGCGATGTTGCGTGCGATCCCCAATCCCAGCCCGTAGCCCTGTTGCTGCCCCGCCAGGCGAAAGTGCGGCTCGAACACCTGCTCCAGCTGCTGCTCGGGCACACCCGGCCCCTGGTCGTCGACCTGCAGCACGAAACCCTCGGCGCTGTCGATGATGCGTAACCGAGCCCGCTCGCCGTACTTGATGGCATTGTCGATCAGGTTGCCGATGCACCGTCGCAGCGCCAGCGGCTTGCCCGGGTACGGCGCCAGCGCCCGACCTTCGAGGGTTATGCGGCCATCGCCCAGGTATGGCTCAGCAAGGATCTCCAGTACCTGGTTGAGATCGACCGGCTCGATGTTTTCGTGAATGTCGGTGTCCTTCACGCATTGCAGGGCACCTTTGACCAGCAACTCCAGTTCATCCAGGTCCTGGCTGAACTTGGCCTGCAGGCGTTCGTCCTCCAGCAGCTCGACGCGCAGGCGCAGGCGGGTGATCGGGGTGCGCAGGTCATGCGAAATGGCGCTGAACAGCTGGCTACGCTCGGTCAGGTAACGGCTGATACGTTCGCGCATGCTGTTGAACGCCCGCCCCACTTCCACCACCTCACTTCCCCCGCCTTCCGCCACCGGCGCCACATCGGCACCCAGCGACATCTCCCGCGCGGCGCGTGCCAGGCGCTTGAGCGGCCAGCTCTGCCAGTGCACCAGCAGGCCGATGAACAACAGCAGCAGTACGGTGGTCAGCACGATGAAGCCGATCTGCTGGCGCGGCAGGCGTTCGGCTTCCAGGCTGGTATAGGGCTCGGGCAGCAGCGAGGCAATGTACAGCCACTCGCCCTCGCCCAGGCGGATCTGGGTCACCAGCACCGGCGGGTTGAGCGGTTCGAGGGTCAATGAGTAATGCGCCCAGGAGCGTGGCAACTCGTCGAGCTTGAGCCCGCTGTTGAAGATGCGCAGGTCGTCAGGGCCGACGAAAGCCACGGAAATCTCCATCTGCGGACCCAGGCGCTCGTGCAGCACCTGCTGGAACACGTCGATCACCGCCTGCTTGCGCGGGGTGACAGGCAGCACTGGCATGTCCAGCGGCTTGGCGTTGAGCGACACGAAGAAGCGCGTGCCGCCCATGCTGCGCAGCTGGTCGAGGACCATGGGCCGGTAGCCCACCGGCAACGACCGAAAGTAGCTGACGCTGGCGCTCATCGAGTGGGCCAGGCTGCTGGCGCTGGCACGCAGACCTTGCAGTTGGCTGGCGCGCAACTGGGCGACCCAGATGATGCTGGACAGCCCCTGGGCCAGCAGCACCACCAGCAAGGTCAGCAGCAGCATGCGCCCCAGCAAAGAGCGCGGCAGCAGCCGCCAGCGCCGCTCAGGAGGCACTGCAGACATGGGCAGCCAGCAGGTAGCCACTGCCGCGCACGGTGCGGATCAGCCGGGGCGGTTTGTCGGTATCGCGCAGGCGCTGGCGCAGCCGACTCACCGCCATGTCGACGATGCGGTCCAGCGGCATCGGCTCGCGGCCGCGGGTGGCGTTGCCGATGGTGTCGCGGTCAAGGATCTGCTGGGGGTGGTCAAGGAACAGCTTGAGCAGGGCGAAATCGGCGCCGGAGAGCATCACCTCCTCGCCGTCGCGATGAAACAGGCGATGGCTGACCGTGTCCAGGCGCCAGTCGTCGAAGGCCAGCACGGCACTGCCCGGCGCCGCCTGGCCGAACTCGGCACGGCGCAGCAGGGCCTTGATCCGTGCTTGCAATTCGCGCGGACTGAACGGTTTGCCCAGGTAGTCGTCGGCGCCCAGTTCCAGGCCGATGACCCGGTCGGCTTCGTCCGAGCTGGCGGTGAGCATGATGATCGGAACCCGTGCCTGGCGCGGATGCTGGCGTACCCAACGGCACAGGCTGAAGCCGTCTTCATCGGGCAACATGACGTCGAGGATGACCAGATCGCAAGGGGTGGTTTCCAGGGCGCGGCGAAAGCCCTTGCCGTCGGCTTCGGCGTGCACCTGGAAGCCGGAGCGGCTCAGGTAGGTTTGCAGCAGTTCGCGGATTTCCTGGTCGTCGTCGACCATCAGGATCGATTTACCGGCAGTGCTCAAGGTGGTCCTTCCTTTCGTCTGGTTACAGGTCTTCGTTGCCTGCTATCGGGGCCGCGCAGCGGCCCCCCATCACCAATCAGTGTTCCAGCGCCTGCTGCAAGGCCACCCCTGCCCCCAGCAACCCGGAAAACTCGGCCGTCACCAGCCATACCGGCACCCCGGCGAAATAACCGCTCATGCAGCCCTTGTCGGCAAAGCTGGTGGCGAACCCGCTACGCAGGAACAGCTCGGCAAACCGCGGGATCACACCGCCGACAATATAGACCCCACCGCGTGCACCCAGTGTCAGCACATTGTTACCCGCCACGCGGCCGAGGAATCGACAGAACTGCTCGATCACCGCCAGCGCCCGCGGTTCGCCGGCCAGCGCAGCATCGGTGATCTGCGCCGGGGTATTGTGTCGGGGAGTGTCGCCGTCCAGTGCACAGATGGCCTGGTACAGGCGCAGCAGGCCACCGCCACTGAGCACGGTTTCGGCGCTGACGTGGCCGATCTGGGCGTGAATCTGTTGGTGAATCGCTGCCTCGCGGGCATTGCCCACCGGCAGGTCGACGTGCCCGCCCTCGCCTGGCAAGGCGCACCAGCGCTCGCCCACTCGCAACAAGGAACCGACACCCAAACCAGTACCCGGGCCGATGACCAATGCCGGGCGCGAAAGGTCGGCCTGGCCGGGACACACTTCGCGGAACTCGCCATCGCGCAGGCGGGTCATGCCCAGCGCCATGGCGGTGAAGTCATTGATCAACAGCAACTGCCCGATCTGCAGCCGCTGGCAGAACGCCTGGCGGCTCAGGCGCCAATGGTTGTTGGTGAAGCGGAACTCGTCGCCATTGACCGGCCCGGCCACCGCCAGGCAGGCAGCAGCCACGCCGCCGCGAGCGATGCCCAAGCCTTCCAGGTAAGCCTCGATGGCCTGTTCCGGGCTGGTGTAGTCCTCGGTGGCGAAGACCTTCACCGCCTGTAGCTGGTTGTCACGCCATAACGCGAAACGGGCATTGGTGCCGCCGATGTCGCCAACCAGCAGGTCCTTCATTTGAGGTTCTCCAGGGCCGAGGTGAAGGCGCTGGCGCCCTGCTCTGCCGGGCTGAACGCCATGCGCATGAAGCCGAACAGCTCGCGCCCGCAGCCCAGGTCGTTGCCCTGGGGCGCTGGCGGCAGGTCGCGGCTGGCCAGTTCTTCGGCCGACACCATCACCCGCAGCGTGCCTTCGACACCATCAACCCGCACGATATCACCGTCGCGCACCCGCGCCAGCGGGCCACCGTCATACGCCTCTGGGCAGACATGAATGGCCGCCGGGATCTTGCCGGAGGCGCCAGACATGCGCCCGTCGGTGACCAGCGCCACCTTGTAGCCGCGATCCTGCAACACACCGAGGAACGGCGTGAGCTTGTGCAGCTCAGGCATACCGTTGCAGCGCGGGCCCTGGAAGCGCACCACGGCGACGAAGTCGCGCTCCAGCTCGCCGGCCTTGAACGCATCGGCCAGCGACTGCTGGTCGTGAAACACCCGCGCCGGGGCTTCGACCACCTGATGCTCCGGGGCCACCGCCGACACCTTCATCACCCCTCGACCAAGGTTGCCTTCCATCACCCGCAGGCCGCCTTCGGCCGAGAACGGTCGGGCCACCGGGCGCAGGATGCTTTCGTCCAGGCTGTGCTGCGGCCCTTCGCGCCACACCAGCTTGCCGTCGTCGAGGAACGGTTCCTGGGTGTAGCGACGCAGGCCATGACCGGCCACGGTGTTGACGTCCTCGTGCAGCAGCCCGGCATCGAGCAGCTCGCGGATCAGGAAAGCCATGCCGCCAGCCGCCTGGAAGTGGTTGATGTCGGCCTTGCCGTTGGGGTAGACGTGGGACAGGGTCGGCACCACTTCGGAGAGGTCGGCCATGTCCTGCCAGGTCAGCTGGATCCCCGCCGCCTGGGCAATTGCCGGGATATGCAAGGTGTGGTTGGTCGAGCCGCCAGTGGCATGCAGGGCAACGATGGAGTTGACCAGCGCCTTCTCATCGACAATTTCGCCCAGCGGCATGAAGTTGCCGCTGGCCTTGGTCATGCGCGTGACCTGCTGCGCGGCCTCGGCAGTGAGCGCGTCACGCAGCGGCGTGTACGGGTTGACGAAGGAAGCACCGGGCAAGTGCAGGCCCATCACTTCCATCACCAGCTGGTTGGTGTTGGCCGTGCCGTAGAAGGTACAGGTGCCCGGGCTGTGGTAGGACTTCATTTCCGATTCCAGCAGCTCCTCGCGGCTGGCCTTGCCCTCGGCGTAGCGTTGGCGCACGTCGGCCTTCTGCTTGTTGGAGATGCCGGAAACCATCGGCCCACCGGGGACGAAGATGGTCGGCAAGTGGCCAAAGCGCAGTGCGCCCATCATCAGCCCGGGGACGATCTTGTCACAGATGCCCAGCATCAGCGCGGCGTCGAACATGTTGTGCGACAAGGCCACGGCGGTGGACATGGCGATGACTTCACGGCTGGCTATCGCCAGTTCCATGCCCGGCTCGCCCTGGGTCACGCCGTCGCACATGGCCGGTACGCCACCGGCAAACTGGCCGACCGAACCGACCTCGCGCAGGGCCTGCTTGATCTGCTCGGGGAAGTGCAGGTAGGGCTGGTGCGCCGAGAGCATGTCGTTGTAGGCCGAGACGATGGCCACGTTGGCCGCGTTCATCAGGCGCAGGGTCTGCTTGTCCTCGCTGCCGCAACCGGCCACGCCGTGGGCGAAGTTGGCGCATTGCAGGCTGGCACGCATGGGGCCTTCACTGGCCGCGCCGCGAATCAGCTGCAGGTAGCGTTCGCGGGTGGCACGGCTGCGCTCGACCAGCCGCTGGGTGACCTCAAGGATGCGCGGATGCATGTACTGGACTCCAGGCTAATTGTAAGGGCGGTTTACCAGGCATTTCCCCTCCAAACGATTGCGGCCTAGGCTCAAGGTAGAGGAGCCCGCTGCATCGGTGGAGGCGCGTCGCCCGACCACTCGTTGTATGTTTAAACAAAATATTGCCACTAAAAAGGCTTGTTTTCTATCAGCCAGTGAATAATCTTGTAATTCCAACAACAAAACCGTTTCAGTGAAGCTCCTTTGTGCCACAGGTTTCACTCGGACTGCCAGAGGTACTGCCATGACTTTACGCATCGCCATCAATGGATTCGGCCGCATCGGGCGCAACGTCCTGCGCGCACTGTATACCCAAGGCTACCGCCAGGACCTGCAGGTCGTCGCCATCAACGATCTGGGCGACAGCGCCATGAACGCCCATCTGCTCAAATACGACAGCGTGCATGGCACCTTTGACGCCAGCGTCGAGGCCGACCACGAAAGCCTGACGGTCAATGGCGACCGTATCGCCGTCAGCGCCATCCGCAATCCGGCCGAACTGCCCTGGAAGGCCGAGGCGATCGACGTGGTGTTCGAATGCACCGGGCTGTTCACCGAGCGCGCCAAGGCCGCAGCGCACCTGGCTGCGGGGGCAGGTAAGGTGATCGTCTCCGCCCCCGCCAAAGGCGCCGATGCCACCGTGGTATACGGCGTCAACCATGATGTCCTGCGGGCCTCGCACCAGGTCATTTCCAACGCCTCGTGTACCACCAACTGCCTGGCGCCGATCGCCCAGGTGCTGCACCGCGAGTTCGGTATCGAGCAGGGCCTGATGACTACCATCCATGCCTATACCAACGACCAGGTGCTGACCGACGTGTACCATGGCGACCCGTATCGCGCACGCTCGGCGACCCAATCGATGATCCCCAGCAAGACCGGGGCCGCCGAGGCGGTGGGCCTGGTGCTGCCGGAACTGGCCGGCAAGCTGACCGGCATGGCGGTGCGCGTGCCGGTGATCAACGTGTCGCTGGTGGACCTCACTGTCAACCTCAAGCGCGAGGCCACGGCCGAGCAGGTCAACCAGCTGTTCCTCGAAGCCAGCAAACATTCGCGGGTGCTGGGCTACAACGCCTTGCCGCTGGTTTCCTGCGATTTCAACCACAACCCGCTGTCGTCGATCTTCGATGCCAACCATACCCGGGCCAACGGGCGCATGCTCAAGGTGCTGGCCTGGTATGACAACGAGTGGGGCTTCTCCAACCGTATGCTGGATAACTGCCTGGCGCTGTGCCGCGCCGGCTGAGCGTCGGGTGGGAGCGGCCTTGCGCCCCATCGTGACGCAAGGCCGCTGCTGCATAGGGACCGCGCAAGGTGCGGTACTCACAATCTTTACCTTTTCCTAACATTTCCAAGCTTGACCTCTGACACGGATGATAAGCATTATCATTAGCCTTTTGTCGGCCAGGTCACCTCGTGAGTCAGTCCCGGTTCAATTCCGTCTTCCTTGTCCAGCGCCTGAGCCTGCTGCGCACCTTGCAGCGTATGGTTGGCAACTCGAACACGGCCGAGGACCTGCTGCAGGAGACCTACCTGCGGGTGTCGCGCGCCCTCGCTGAGCGGCCGGTCGAACACATCGAACCGTTCGTCTTCCAGACCGCGCGCAACCTGGCCCTCGACCACCTGCGCGCACGTCGGGTGCAGTCGCGCATGCTGGTCGACAACGTGTCCGACGAGGTCCTGCACAGCGTGGCTGCGCCAGCCAGCAGCAGCGAAGACGCCGCCCACGCCGAACAATTGCTCAGGCAACTGAGCGTCAGCCTTGGCCAGCTGAGCCAACGCCAGCAGCGTATCTTCATCCTAAGCCGCCTGCATGGCGCCACCTACCTGGAAATCGCCGAACAGCTGAAGGTTTCGCCCAGCACGGTGCAAAAGGAACTGAAACTGATCATGGCGATCTGCATGGGTGTTGCCGACCGACTCAAGTAAGGCATGCCAAGCCCTTGCCACTGCCCGCCGCAGCCTTGATCATTCGCAAAAAGACCATTCAGGGATTTACCGTGACCGATAGCCCCGCCCCCCGCCCATCACCCGCCGGGCCCAGCGCCCGTGCTCGTGCCATGGACGAGGCGCTGGACTGGCTGGTGCGCCTGCAATGCGCGGATGCCGAGGATACCCAGGCCTTTGCAGCCTGGCTCAGCGCGGCGCCGGAAAACGCCGAAGCCTATGTGGCGGCAGAAGCCCTGTGGAATGGCGCACCGCTGCACCAGCTGGCCACACAGCTGCATCAGCAACAGCGCCGCTCATGGCGCGGACGCCTGCGCAGTCACTGGAAGCCACTGGCTACGGCGGCGCTGTTGCTGGCAGGGCTGTGCACGCTCGGCAACCTGCCCATGCGCCTGCAGGCGGACCACCTGACAGTGGTCGGCGAACGCCAGCGCCTGCAACTGGACGACGGGGCGAACGTGCTGCTCAACACCGATACGGCATTCGCCAGCGAGCACCACGACGGTCGCCAGGTTGCCCGTCTGCTGCAAGGCGAGGCTTATTTCCAGGTGGCCGGGGGTGCACGGCGACCGCTGGAAGTGCAGGCCGGGCCGTTGCGCGCGCAGGTGCGCGACACCGACTTTGCCGTGCGTTATCTCGACGGTGAGGCACAAGTGCGAGTGCAGCGCGGCGATATCGACCTGCAGGGCGACCGCGACCAACGCATCAGCCTGGGTGCTGGCGAGAGTATCAGTGTCGGCCCCCATGGCTTCGGCCAGCGCCAGCGCCCCGACCTGCACAAGGACCTGGCCTGGGTCGATGGCCGCCTGGTATTTGAGAACTGCCCGCTCAGCCAGGTGCTGGCCGAACTGCGGCGCTATTACCCAGGCTGGATCATCAACCGCAACAGGCAGCTGGAAAACGTGACGGTGACCGGCAACTACCGCCTCGATCAGCCCCTGGAAACCCTGCGTGCGCTGGCCCACATCACCTCGGCCCGGCTGCACGAGTACCCGGCGCTGGTCATCCTGAACTGATCCTCTGCCTGCCCGGCCCGATCGCCGGCGAGCCCGCTCCCACTGCGCCTTCAAATACCACCTACAAGCGGCTTCAATCGCGATCACCGGCACAGCCGGTGCCATCCACCGCGTCGCCTGGTTCGCGGATAAATCCGCTTCTACAGGTAAAGCGCTGGCTTCTTGTATTTATTTTTACGCGGTCGCGCCGCCTCGCTCGTCTCGTTATAGCCAATGCGACTGATTCTTGTTTGATAACGAGAACAGCCAACACCTATAACAGTCCGCGCGTCAGGGAGCGCTTTCGATGTCCACAGGTCCTACCCGCCCCTCCACCCTTACCCGCCGTACAGGGCCACTGTCCCTGCTCACACTGGCCCTGCTCGCCAGCGGTACCTGCAGCCTGCCGGCGCTGGCCGCCGAGCCGTCCCAGGCCAGCAGCCCGCGCATGGGCGAATACCGCTTCAACATCGGCCAGCAGCCGCTGGTGACGGCCATCAATGCGTTCAGCCAGGCCACCGGCTGGCAAGTCGGCTTCAACGCCGAACTGGCCGACGGCGTAGTCTCGCCAGGGGTGCAGGGTTCGCTAAAGCCGGAAGCCGCACTCAAGCGCCTGCTGCAAGGCACCGGCCTGGGCGTACGCAAGATCGGCAACGGCAATGTGGTGCTCGAACGCCAGGCAGGCAGCAGCGTGGTCGCCCTGCAGCAGGTCACCGTCAGCGCCACCCGCAGCGCCCAGGACGTCAGCCAGGTGCCGAGTACCGTCAGCGTGCAGACCCGCGAGCAACTGGACCGGCAGAACGTCAACACTATCCAAGACCTGGTGCGCTACGAACCCGGCGTGTCAGTGGCCGGCACCGGCCAGCGCAGCGGCCTGAATGGCTACAACATCCGTGGTATCGACGGCGAACGAATCCTCACCCAGGTCGATGGCGTGTCGATTCCCGACAGTTTCTTCTACGGGCCCTACGCCCAGACCCAGCGCAACTACGTCGACCCGGAAATCGTCAAACGCGTGGAAATCCTTCGCGGCCCGGCCTCGGTGCTGTACGGCAGCAATGCCATCGGCGGCGCGGTCAGCTATTTCACCCTCGACCCAGACGACATCATCAAGCCCGGCCAGGACGCTGGTGCCCGCCTGAAGAGCGGCTACAGCTCGGCCGACGAAAGCTGGCTGACCTCCGCCACAGTCGCCGCTCGCCAGGGTGACTTCGACGGCCTGCTGCACCTGAGCCAGCGCAACGGCCACGAAACCGAGACCCATGGCGGCCACGGCGGCGAAGGGCTGTCGCGTAGCGAAGCCAACCCGATGGACGCGCGCACCACCAACGTGCTGGCCAAGCTGGGCTGGGACTACGCCGACGATGCTCGCCTCGGTTTCACCTACGAGCGCTACAAGGATGACCGCGACCAGAACATCCTCAGCGCAGTGGGCGGGCCGTTCACCGGCGGCGCCAATGGCATGGGCTTCTACAAGGCACGTACCGGCAACGACACCATCACCCGTGAGCGCTTCGGCATCAGTCATGAGTTTGGCCTGGCATCGCCGCTGGCCGACCACATGAAGTGGAGCCTCAACTACCAGATCGCCAAGACCGACCAGCACACCGAGGAAATCTATGCGCCCTTCACCCGCCAGGTACTGCGCACCCGCGATACCCTCTACAAGGACCGCCAATGGGTGTTCGACGCGCAACTGGACAAGGCTTTCAGCCTGGCTGCCACCGACCATCTGCTGACCTACGGCACCACCCTCAGGCATGAGAAGGTCACCGGCTCGCGCAGCGGCACCGGTACCTGCCTGGCCGTTGGCGCAGGCTGCCCTGCCGCCGGTGCCGACCGCCCGGCCGATGGCCAGGCCCTGGTCAGCGACTTCCCGGACCCGACCGTGAACACCTACAGCCTGTTCGTGCAGGATGAAATCCGCTGGAACGACTGGACCTTCCTGCCCGGCGCACGCTACGACTACACGCACATGGAGCCAAGGTTCACCGAGGAATACCTGCGCGGCCTCGAATCCACCGGTGCGGCGCCCACCTCCCTGGACGACTCCACCAGGACGTGGCACCGTGTCTCGCCCAAGTTCGGCCTCACCTACGCCTTCAACGAAAACTACACCTGGTACGGCCAGTACGCGGAAGGCTTCCGCACGCCGACCGCCAAAGCCATGTTCGGCAAATTCCAGAACCTCGACCAGGGCTACCGCGTGGAAGGCAACCCAGGCCTGGAGCCGGAGAAGAGCAAGAGCTATGAAACCGGCCTGCGCGGCAACTTCGACGCCGGCAGCTTCGATGTGGCGGTGTTCTACAACAAGTACCGCGACTTCATCGATGAAGACGCCGTGCAGAGCGCCAACCTGGAGCAGACGTTCCGCGCCAGCAACATCAAGCATGCCACCATCAAGGGCGCCGAGTTCAAGGGCCGCTTGAACCTCGACCGCTTCGGCGCGCCGCAGGGGCTGTATGGCCAGGGCTCGCTTGCCTACGCCTACGGCCGCAACGACGACAGCGGCGCGCCGCTGAACAGCGTCAACCCGCTCAAGGGTGTGTTCGGCCTCGGTTACGAGCAGCAGCAATACGGTGGCCTGCTGAGCTGGACACTGGTCAAGCGCAAGACCCGCATCGACGACAGCACCTTTCATTCGCCCGACGGCTCCGGCAGCAAGTTCCGCACCCCGGGCTACGGCGTGCTGGACCTGACCGGCTACTACCGGGTCAGCGACGACATCACCTTCAATGCTGGCCTGTACAACCTCACCGACAAGAAGTACTGGCAGTGGGATTCGGTGCGCAGCTACGACGGCCAGGGTGAAGCGGCCGTGACCCAGCCAGCCAACATCGACCGCCTGAGCATGCCGGGGCGCAACTTCGGCATCAATGTGGTCTGGGATATCTGACCTGGACTGGCACTGACAGGTTGTTTCTTCAGTGCCGGCCTCGCCGCGGGCTCACCCGTGAAGAGGCCGGCACTGCAGGCTCAGATCGCAGATTTTTTTACCGTCGCCCCCGTACTGTTTCGTCTTGTCTCTAGAGCCCTTTATTCCAAGGATTTCCCATGACCGACCGCCCAGCCCTGCGCTCCCAACGCCTGAACCAGATCACCCATGCCCCGCACGCCGAACTGGATGCCCTGGTCAAATCCCACGCTCCCTTCGACAGCCGCGAGAGCTTTGCCCGTTTCGTGGTCGCCCAGTACCTGTTCCAGGCCGAATTGCAGCCCCTTTACAACGACCCGCAACTGATCGCCATCGTTCCCGACCTGGCCGAGCGCTGCCGTGCCGAACAGGCCCGTCTGGACCTCGCCGACCTGGCCACCGAAGTGCCACCCGCGCTACCCGGTGCGCTGCGCAATCCAGGCCTGGGCGAGGCAATGGGCTGGATCTTCGTCTCCGAAGGCTCCAAACTGGGCGCGGCGTTTCTGATCAAGCGTGCCATGGCCCTGGAGCTGTCCGACAGTTTCGGTGCTCGCCACCTGGGCGAGCCGGCCGGTGGCCGGGCCGAAGGCTGGAAACACTTCACCCGAATTCTTGATGGCCTGGCACTGTCGGCCGACGACGAGGCTGCGGCAGAACGCGGCGCGGTGGCTGCCTTCGAACGCTTCACCGAGCTGCTCAGGCACGCCTATGCTACGGATGCCGCGCTGGCTTGATACGCCATACCCGGCCACCCTGTCGGTGGCCGAACCGCTTTTTATGCAGTGAGACCATGACCCGACCCGCCCGCTCGAAACTCGCCCGCGTGCTGTATGCGATCCTGGCTTATGTCAGCCTGGGCGTGGGCCTGGTCGCGATTGTGATTCCGGGCCTGCCAACCACCGAATTCATCCTGCTGGCCGCCTGGGCGGCTACCCGCAGTTCGCCACGCCTGTCGGCCTGGCTGGAAAACCACCGGCTGTTCGGGCCGACCCTGTCCAACTGGCGCAATGGCAAGGTGATCCGGCGGCGCGCGAAAGTCAGCGCGACACTCAGCATGTTGCTGTGCGCAGGGCTGATGCTGACGCTTCTGCAGCACCACTGGCCGGTGTACCTGGCCATCGCCGGCATGGTCTTGGGCAACCTGTGGATCTGGTCACGTCCGGAACATCCTGGCCCTGCCCCATCACAGGCTCAGCAACCCTGAATACAAGGCATAGGCAGCGAACGCGGCGCCTGCCAGCACGGCGGCGAAAATCAGCTTTTCCCAACGGGTGAACAGCGCCTGGCCCTGCTCATGCCTGGCCCTGGCAAACAGGATCACCCCGGGGGCATAGAGCAGCGCTGACAGCAACAGGTACTTGAGGCCACCGGCGTAGAGCAGCCAGATGGCATACAGCAAGGCAACCAGTGCCACCAGCAGGTCCTTGCGACGCAGCGCCGGCTGCCCGGCATAGGTTTCCGCACGCACCGCCAGCAGTACGGCGTACGCCGCCGACCACAGGTACGGCACCAGAATCATCGACGAAGCCAGGTAGATCAGGCTGGTGTAGGTACCGGCAGAGACCAGCGTGATCAGCAGAAAGCCCTGGATCATGCAGTTGGTCAGCCATAGGGCGTTGGCCGGCACCTGGTTGGCGTTTTCCTTGGCCAGGAACCGCGGCATGGTCTTGTCCCGCGCCGTGGCATAGAGAATTTCGGCACAGAGCAGTGCCCACGACAATAGTGCGCCGAGCAACGAAACTGCCAGGCCGATACTGATCAGCAAGGCGCCCCAGGGCCCGACGATATGCTCCAGCACCGAGGCCAGCGACGGGTTCTGCAACCCGGCCAGCTCTGGCTGGGTCATCACCCCCAGCGACAGCACATTCACCAGCACCAGCAGCGCCAGCACCCCGAGAAAGCCGATCACCGTGGCCTTGCCCACATCCGAACGGCGCTGGGCACGCCCGGAATACACGCTGGCGCCTTCAATGCCGATGAACACGAACACGGTCACCAGCATCATGTTTCGCAACTGCTCCAGCACACTGCCGAACTGCGGGTTGCCCAGGCCCCAGATGTCGCGGGTGAAGATATCGACACGAAAGGCGAACAGCGCGATCACCACGAAGATCAGCAGCGGCACGACCTTGGCCACGGTGGTCACCTGGTTGATGAACGCCGCTTCCTTGATGCCGCGCAGCACCAGGAAGTGCACCGCCCACAGCAGCAGCGAGGCACAGCCGATGGCGAGCGGCGTGTTGCCCTCGCCAAACGCCGGGAAGTAGAAGCCCAAGGTGCTGAACAGCAGCACGAAATAGCCGACGTTGCCCAGCCAGGCGCTGATCCAGTAGCCCCAGGCCGAAGAGAAGCCCATGTAGTCGCCAAAGCCGGCCTTGGCATAGGCGTAAACCCCGGAGTCCAGCTCTGGCTTGCGGTTGGCCAGGGTCTGGAACACGAACGCCAGGGCCAGCATGCCGACCGCAGTGATGGCCCAGCCGATCAGCACCGCCCCCACTTCCGCACGCGCCGCCATGTTCTGCGGCAGCGAGAAGATACCGCCGCCAATCATCGAGCCGACCACCAATGCGATCAGCGCGCCCAGGCGCAGCTTCTGTCCCGGTTCGCTCATGCGCCTCCTTTTTTGCGCGCTGTCATAGTTTTGAAACGGCCACTCGGGCCATATGGATCTGTTACTTATACTGATAATAAGCAAGGAAGCTATAGCACTCATAACTACTTTGTCTATAACACCTTCGTGATAAAACTAGCAGCTGGAATGCAACTAGGAAAGCAACTGGTTAAAACTGAAAATTCTCCGCAAAAATTTGCGAAAGCGACAAAAGCGGCTAGCTTCAAGCATCGCAGGCTGAACAGAGCGTTTGCTCTAGAAGGGACACGGAGGTGCCAGCGTGCAAGGCCTGCAGCACAAGCTGTCGGCACTCTCCAGGAGCAACGTGAAGGAAATTTCCTACTTCACGTCGCCATGAACTGATCCAAGTCAGCGTATGGCAGCGGCGGCGGACTTACCCTGTCGTCAACTTTCTCCTGGCAGGAGTTGTTAAATGTCTGATGCATCCGGAAAACTAAAGCTCGGCGCGTTAGTTGCACTTGTCGTCGGCTCGATGATTGGCGGCGGTATCTTCTCGCTGCCGCAAAACATGGCGGCCAGCGCGGGCGTCGGGGCGGTACTGATCGGCTGGGCCATCACCGCGGTCGGCATGCTGACCCTGGCGTTCGTGTTCCAGACCCTGGCAAACCGCAAGCCTGACCTGGATGGCGGGGTATACGCCTATGCCAAGGCCGGCTTTGGCGACTACATGGGCTTCTCTTCAGCCTGGGGCTACTGGATCAGCGCCTGGCTGGGCAACGTCGGCTATTTCGTGCTGCTGTTCAGCACCTTGGGCTACTTCTTCCCGATCTTCGGTGAAGGCAACACGCCGGCCGCCATCATTGGCGCCTCGGTGCTGCTGTGGGCGGTGCACTTCCTGGTACTGCGCGGCATCAAGGAAGCGGCATTCATCAACCTCGTCACCACCGTGGCCAAGGTCGTACCGCTGGGGCTGTTCGCCCTGATCTGCCTGTTCGCCTTCAAGCTCGACATCTTCACCGCCGACATATGGGGCCTGGGCACGCCGGAGCTGGGCAGCGTGATGAACCAGGTACGCAACATGATGCTGGTCACCGTGTGGGTGTTCATCGGCATCGAGGGCGCGAGCATCTTCTCCTCGCGGGCGGAAAAGCGCTCCGACGTGGGCAAGGCCACGGTCATCGGCTTCGTCACCGTGCTGCTGTTCCTGGTACTGGTCAACGTGCTGTCGCTGGGCATCATGACCCAACCGGAACTGGCCAAGCTGCAGAACCCGTCGATGGCCGCCGTGCTTGAACACGTGGTCGGCCACTGGGGCGCGGTGCTGATCAGCGTCGGCCTGATCATCTCGCTGCTCGGAGCCCTGCTGTCGTGGGTGCTGCTGTGCGCCGAGATCATGTTCGCTGCGGCCAAGGACCACACCATGCCGGAGTTCCTGCGCCGCGAGAACGCCAACCAGGTGCCGGCCAACGCCCTGTGGCTGACCAACGCCATGGTGCAGATCTTCCTGGTGATCACGCTGTTCTCCAACAGCACCTACCTGTCGCTGATCTACCTGGCCACGTCGATGATCCTGGTGCCCTACCTGTGGTCGGCAGCCTATGCCGTGCTGCTGGCAGTGCGCAGCGAAACCTACGAACAGGCCCTGGCCGAACGGCGCAAGGACCTGATCATCGGTGCCATCGCCCTGGTCTACGCCATCTGGCTGCTGTACGCCGGCGGCGTGAAATACCTGCTGCTCTCGGCCCTGCTCTATGCCCCTGGCGCGATCCTGTTCGCCAAGGCCAAGCGTGAGGTTGGCCAGCCTGTCTTCACCAACGTGGAAAAACTGATCTTCGCAGCCGTGGTCATCGGTGCCCTGGTGGCAGCCTTCGGCCTGTACGACGGCTTCCTGACCCTTTGACCCACGTCTTCGTTCAATTGGAGGAATGAAACCATGTCCGCTGAAAAACAGAAGTACGGTGTCCACTCCGAAGCCGGCAAACTGCGCAAAGTGATGGTTTGCTCGCCGGGCCTGGCGCACAAGCGCCTGACGCCGAGCAACTGTGACGAGCTGCTGTTCGACGATGTGATCTGGGTCGACCAGGCCAAGCGCGACCATTTCGACTTCGTCACCAAGATGCGCGAACGTGGGGTGGACGTGCTGGAAATGCACAACCTGCTGACCGACATCGTCCAGCAACCCGAAGCGTTGAAGTGGATTCTCGACCGCAAGATCACCCCCGACACCGTCGGTGTCGGCCTGACCAACGAAGTGCGCAGCTGGCTCGAGGGCCTCGAACCGCGCCACCTGGCCGAGTTCCTGATCGGCGGCGTCGCCGGGCAGGACCTGCCGCAAAGCGAAGGTGCCGACGTGGTCAAGATGTACAACGACTACCTGGGCCACTCCAGCTTCATCCTGCCACCGTTGCCGAACACCCAGTTCACCCGTGACACCACCTGCTGGATCTACGGCGGCGTCACCTTGAACCCGATGTACTGGCCGGCGCGACGCCAGGAAACACTGCTGACCACCGCCATCTACAAGTTCCACCCACAGTTCACCAACGCCGACTTCCAGGTCTGGTACGGCGACCCGGACAAGGAACACGGCCAGTCCACCCTCGAAGGCGGCGATGTCATGCCGATCGGCAAGGGCATCGTGCTGATCGGCATGGGCGAGCGCACCTCGCGCCAGGCCATCGGCCAGCTGGCACAGAACCTGTTCGCCAAGGGTGCTGTGGAAAAGGTCATTGTTGCCGGCCTGCCAAAATCGCGTGCCGCCATGCACCTGGATACCGTATTCAGCTTCTGCGACCGCGACCTGGTCACGGTCTTCCCGGAAGTGGTCAGGGAGATCGTGCCGTTCATCATCCGCCCGGACGAGAGCAAGCCGTACGGCATGGACGTGCGCCGCGAACACAAGTCGTTCATCGAAGTGGTGGGCGAGCAACTGGGGGTCAAGCTGCGCGTGGTCGAAACTGGCGGCAACAGCTTCGCCGCCGAACGTGAGCAATGGGACGACGGCAACAACGTAGTGGCCATCGAGCCGGGTGTTGTCATTGGCTACGACCGCAACACCTACACCAATACCCTGCTGCGCAAGGCCGGGGTCGAAGTCATCACCATCAGTGCCGGTGAGCTGGGCCGTGGCCGTGGCGGCGGCCACTGCATGACCTGCCCGATCGTGCGCGACCCAATCGATTACTAACGACCATTACTCCCGGCCGCCCTCACGAAGCGGCGGCCGGTGCGTTCACCAAACTCAAGGAGAAAAGTCATGGCGTTCAACATTCACAACCGCAACCTGCTCAGCCTGGAACACCACACCACCCGTGAGCTGCGCTACCTGCTGGACCTGTCCCGCGACCTCAAGCGCGCCAAGTACACCGGCACCGAGCAACAGCACCTGAAGGGCAACAACATCGCCCTGATCTTCGAAAAAACTTCCACCCGTACCCGCTGCGCCTTCGAAGTGGCCGCCTATGACCAGGGTGCCAACGTTACCTACATCGACCCCAACTCTTCGCAGATCGGCCACAAGGAAAGCATGAAGGACACCGCCCGCGTGCTCGGGCGCATGTACGATGCCATCGAATACCGTGGCTTCAAGCAGGAAATCGTCGAAGAGCTGGCCAAGTACGCTGGCGTGCCGGTGTTCAACGGCCTGACCGACGAATACCACCCGACGCAGATGATTGCCGACGTGCTGACCATGCGCGAGCACAGCGACAAGCCGCTGCACGACATCAGCTACGCCTACCTGGGCGATGCCCGCAACAACATGGGCAACTCATTGCTGCTGATCGGTGCCAAGCTCGGCATGGATGTGCGCATCGCCGCGCCCAAGGCGCTGTGGCCACATGACGACCTGGTCGAGCGTTGCCGCAAGTACGCCGAGGAAAGCGGCGCGCGCATCACCCTCACCGAAGACCCGCTTGCCGCAGTCAAGGGTGTGGACTTCGTGCACACCGACGTCTGGGTATCGATGGGCGAGCCGATCGAAGCCTGGGGCGAGCGCATCAAGCTGCTCAAGCCGTACCAGGTCAACAGCCAGCTGATGAAGTCCACCGGCAACCCGCGGACCAAGTTCATGCACTGCCTGCCGGCGTTCCACAACTCGGAAACCAAGGTGGGCAAGCAGATCGCCGAACAGTACCCGGACCTGGCCAACGGTATCGAAGTGACCGACGACGTGTTCGAGTCGCCGGCCTGCATCGCCTTCGAGCAGGCGGAAAACCGCATGCACACGATCAAGGCGATCCTGGTGTCGACCCTGGCTGACCTGTAAAGGCTGACTCGGCAAGCCGGGCAACCCGGATCCCTGTGGGAGCGGGTTTACCCGCGAATGCATCAGTAGCACCAGCCGCGTTGCATGGGCTGACGCTTTCGCGGGTAAACCCGCTCCCACAAGGGGGCGGCGATACCGGTCGAATACAGCGCTCCCTTCTTTTCGTTAAAGGACATTCCCCATGCGTATCGTTGTTGCATTGGGCGGCAACGCCCTGCTGCGTCGCGGCGAGCCCATGACCGCTGAGAACCAGCGCGCCAATATCCGTACCGCCACCGAGCAGATCGCCAAGATCCACCCTGGCAACGAGCTGGTCATTGCCCACGGCAACGGCCCGCAGGTCGGTCTGTTGTCGCTGCAGGGCCTCTCTTACAAGCCCGACGAGGCGTACCCGCTGGACGTGCTGGGTGCCGAAACCGAGGGCATGATCGGTTACATGATCGAGCAGGAACTGGGCAACCTGCTGGCCTTCGAAGTGCCGTTCGCCACCCTGCTGACCCAGGTGGAGGTGGACGCCAACGACCCCGCCTTCAAGGACCCGACCAAGTTCATCGGCCCGGTCTATGCCAAGGAAGAGGCCGAGCGCCTGGCCAAGGAAAAAGGCTGGGTGGTCAAGGCCGACGGCGACAAGTACCGCCGTGTGGTGGCCAGCCCCAAACCCAAGCGCATCTTCGAGATTCGCCCGATCAAGTGGCTGCTGGAAAAGAACAGCATCGTAATCTGCGCCGGCGGTGGCGGCATCCCGACCATGTACGACGAAAACCGCAAGCTCAAAGGTATCGAGGCGGTGATCGACAAGGACCTGTGCTCGGCCCTGCTGGCCGAGCAGCTGGATGCCGACCTGCTGATCATCGCCACCGACGTCGATGCCGCCTACATCGACTGGGGCAAACCCACGCAGAAAGCCATCGCCCAGGCCCACCCCGACGAACTCGAACGCCTTGGTTTCGCCGCCGGTTCCATGGGCCCGAAGGTGCAGGCCGCCTGCGATTTTGCCCGCCACACGGGCAAGGTGGCGGTGATCAGTTCGCTGGAAAACATCGAAGACATCGTCAAAGGCACTGCCGGTACACGGGTTTCCACCGCGAAGCCGGGTATCAGCTACCGTTGAAAGCAGTGGGCGGGCGCTTGACGCCCGCCATTTTCGACCTTCCAGAGGAGCTTGCCATGGCCCAGTACCACCCCGGTCATGTACACATCGAGCGCACCGCGCTGAACAAGAACGACCACAGCTATGACCTGAACATCGAATACGAGGCAGTATCTGACCCCAAGGAAGGCCGAGGCATCCAGTTCAAGATGCATGGCAGCATCGAAGGCAAGACAGTCGATGAAAAATTCTTCCTGGCCAAGGATCAGGTACTGCCCAGCTTTCTCATGGTGCTGAGCCGCAAGGCCCAGTCGTACCTGGCGCCGCCCAAGAAATTCGAGAATCTGGGTTCGCCGCACAAGCTCTATGACCACATGTTCGCGGACATTCGCGAAAAACTCGATGTGAAGTCGGGCGACCCGATCAAGCCTGAACACCTGGAGTGATGCCACCATTTCGGGGCTGCAAAGCGGCCCCGACGATGTTAAGGCATACTACTCCCCTCCCCAGCCACCACCGCAGCCCCCCATGCGCATCCACGTCAGCTTCATCGACCGCGTCGGCATCACCCAGGAAGTACTCGCCCTGCTCGGGGCCCGCAACCTCAACCTGGACGCAGTGGAGATGGTCCCGCCGAACGTCTACATCGACGCTCCCACCCTCAGCCCCGCCGTGCTCGAAGAACTGCACGACGCACTGTTCGAGGTCCAGGGCGTGCAGTCGGTGGATGTAGTCGACATTCTCCCCGGGCAACGCCGCCACCTGCAGCTCGACGCCCTGCTGGCGGCGATGAGCGACCCGGTACTGGCCGTGGACAGTGCCGGCAAGGTGCTGCTGGCCAACCCGGCGCTGATCGAACTGTGCGGCCGCGAATCCGCGGGGCGCTCGGTGGATGAGCTGTTCGGCGACCCGGCACTGTTGCAGGCCCTGCAGGACAACAACTTCCACCTGCCCATGCGCGAGATGCAGCTCAACGGCCAGAGCCTGCTGCTGGACGCCACGCCGATTACCAACGCCGGTGGCCTGCTGACGCTGTACCCGCCCACGCGCATGGGTGAACGCCTGTCGGCGTTGCATCACGACCATGCCGAGGGCTTCGATGCGTTGCTCGGCGAATCATCGGCGATCCGCACCCTCAAGGCCCGCGCCTTGCGCGTGGCGACGCTCGATGCGCCGCTGTTGGTGCACGGCGAAACCGGCACCGGCAAAGAGCTGGTGGCCCGCGCCTGCCACGCCATCAGCAGCCGCCACGCGGCGCCTTTCCTGGCGCTGAACTGTGCCGCGCTGCCCGAAAGCCTGGCCGAGAGCGAACTGTTCGGCTACGCCCCGGGCGCCTTCACCGGTGCGCAACGAGGGGGCAAGCCCGGGCTGATGGAGCTGGCCAACCAGGGTACGGTGTTTCTCGATGAAATCGGCGAGATGTCGCCGTACCTGCAGGCAAAGCTGCTGCGTTTTCTCAGCGATGGCAGTTTCCGCCGGGTGGGCGGAGACCGTGAAGTGAAGGTGGATGTACGCATCATCAGCGCCACCCACCGTGACCTGGAACGCATGGTCGCCGACGGCAGCTTCCGCGAAGACCTGTTCTACCGCCTCAACGTGCTCAATCTGCAGGTGCCGCCGTTGCGCGACCGTGGCCAGGACATCCTGATGCTGGCGCATTTCTTCATGCAGCAGGCCTGCACGCAGATCCAGCGCCCGCCCTGCCGGCTGACCCCGGCCACCCATTCCGCATTGCTGGCCAACCCTTGGCCAGGCAACGTGCGCCAGTTGCAGAACGTGATCTTCCGCGCTGCTGCCATCTGCGAGGGCAACCTGGTGGATATCGGCGACCTGGACATCGCCGGCACCTCGGTCGCGCGTGGACAGGATGGCGAAGTGGCCAGCCTGGAGCAGGCCGTGGCTGATTTCGAGCGCGAGTTGTTGCAGCGCCTGTACGCCAGCTACCCATCGACGCGGCAACTGGCCGGGCGCTTGCAAACCTCACATACCGCCATTGCCCAGCGCCTGCGCAAATATGGAATACCGGGCAAGGCTTGAGTGAACGAACATCGGCCCTACTGGAGCGCGGCCGTGCTTGCCAGGCGCCGCGCATGAGTCGGCGCCGGGGCTGCTCTGGAGTCACGCGCCCTGGCTGTTTCACGGCGCAGCACCGGAAGGATCTCGCTACCGAAAAGCTCGAGCATGTCCAGCACCTCGGGCAATGGAATACCGGCATGGTCGAACAGGAACAGTTGCCGTTGGTAATCGCCGAACTGCTCGCGGAAAGTCAAGGTCTTGTCGATGATCTCCTGAGGGCTGCCGACCGATAGTGGCGTCTGTTCCATGAACTCTTCCAGCCATGGACCGTGGCCATACACCGGTGCGTTGTCGAAGAACGGACGGAAACGCTCGCGTGCGACCTGGGACTGACGGTTGACGAAGATATGCCCCCAAGGCCGACGATAGCGTCCTGCTCGGTGCCGTGGCCGTAGTAGGCGTAGCGCGAGCGGTAGAACGCAACCAGCCGTTGGAAATGGCCTTTTGGCCAGAGGATATGGCTGGCAAAAAAGCCGTCCACGTAGCGCGCCGCCTGTTCAGCGATTTCCGGTGTGCGAATCGAACCATGCCAGACGAACGGCGGCAGCCCATCCAGTGGGCGCGGAATGGACGTGAATTGACGAAGCGGTGCGCGAAAACGCCCTTCCCAGTCGAACTCTTCCTCTCGCCAGAGCCGGTGCAGCAGGTCGTAGTTCTCCAGCGCCAGCGGCAGCGCCTGCATGATCTCCTTGTCGAACCAGGGGTAGACCTGCGCCGTGTTGCCGCGCCCCAGCATCAGGTCCATGCGCCCGCCCGAGAGATGCTGCAGCACGGCATATTCCTCGGCCAGGCGCACCGGGTCGTTGGTGGTGATCAGCGTGGTCGAGGTGGAAAGGATCAGCCGTGAAGTCTGCGCGGCAATGAAGGCCAGCAGCGTCGTGGGCGACGACGTCACGAATGGCGGGTTATGGTGCTCTCCTGTCGCGAACACGTCGAGGCCGATTTCCTCGGCCTTGAGGGCGATGCGGACCATGGCCTGCAGCCTTTCGGCCTCGCTCGGGGAACGACTGGTGCTGGGGTCGCGGGTCACATCGCCAACACTGTAGATTCCGATTGCATCCTTGCCTCCAGGGCTGTACTGGGCCGTTTCGAGCGCGATGTGCTGCGCCAGCCCGGGGTTACGCTGGCGGTCGTTCAGGTGGGATTGAATGACCTGGGCTGGGCAGACTCGGTGGTAGACCCAGGATCTTGCCTGCCAAGCTACGAAGCCCTGATCGACGCCTACACCTGGCTGATCGAGGCGGCCCATGCACGGGGAATCCGCCTGCTCGGCATGACCCTGAGCCCGTTCGAAGGCGCGTTCGCCGGCACGCCATTCGCTGCGTTCCATCAACCAGAGAAGGAATGCCTACGCCAGCGTCTGAATCGCTGGATCCGCGAAGAAAGTGGTTTTGACGCCGTGCTCGATATCGATGCACTTGTACGTGATCCGCAGCACCCAGGGCGGCTGCTTGGCAGCTACGACTCGGGCGACCATCTGCATCCGGGTGCAGAAGGAAGCAAGGCCATAGCGCAGTGGCTGCTGGAGCAGCCAGCACTAAAGAACTTGGTCACGTGCAGTCAATGATGTATTGATTTCATTACAGCGTACGCATATCGATACACCGGTAGTCGAGGTGCGGCTGTGCAAGGGTTTGATCCTCAAACCCTTTTACTTCCAACACGTGCTGTAGCGTTTCCATTCCACGCAAAGGACGCACCGCCTCCAATGACTACCTAATTCATTGATTAATAACCAATTTTCAAGATTGGCCGCATTATTGCTAAGGGAATCCCAACCCAAGAGCGCGGAGCCACCGCGCCCAACGCCCCTGCTTCCCGAGGATTCCCCATGAGCGAGTTGCGTTTCACTGAAGACCACGAATGGCTGCGCATCGAAGCCGATGGCAGCGTCACCGTGGGCATTACCGCCTACGCCCAGAACGCCCTTGGCGATGTGGTTTTCGTGCAACTGCCAGAGTTGCAGCAGTATGAGAAAGGCAGCGAAGCGTCCACCGTCGAGTCGGTCAAGGCCGCCAGCGGCGTGTACATGCCGCTGACCGGTGAAGTGGTGCAGGTCAACGACCAGCTCGCAGACAGCCCGGAGCTGGTCAACGAAGACCCGCTGGGTGAAGGCTGGTTCTTCCGCTTCATTCCCGCCGATGCCAGCGCCGTCTCCGCCCTGCTCGACCAGGATGCCTACGACCGCCTGATCAAAGCCAACGACGACGCCTGAGGAACCCGCCATGACCATCAACCTCGGCACCGCCAACGAATTCATCGCCCGCCACATAGGTCCGCGCACCGCTGACGAACAGGCCATGCTGGCTACCCTCGGCTTCGACTCGTTGGAAGCCATGACCGACGCGGTCATCCCTGACAGCATCAAGGGCACCAGCGTGCTGGGCGCGCACGACGGCCAGAGCGAAGCCGACGCGCTTGCCGCGCTCAAGGCCATCGCCGGCAAGAACCAGCTGTTCAAAAGCTACATCGGCCAGGGCTACTACAACACCCACACGCCGGCGCCAATCCTGCGCAACCTGCTGGAAAACCCGGCCTGGTACACCGCCTACACCCCCTACCAGCCAGAAATCTCCCAGGGCCGCCTGGAAGCGCTGCTGAACTTCCAGACCCTGATCAGCGACCTCACCGGCCTGCCGATCGCCAACGCCTCGCTGCTCGACGAAGCCACCGCCGCGGCCGAGGCCATGACGTTCTGCAAGCGCCTGTCGAAGAACAAGGCCAGCCATGCCTTCTTCGCCTCGGTGCACTGCCACCCGCAAACCCTCGACGTGCTGCGCACCCGTGCCGAGCCGCTGGGTATCGAGATCGTGGTCGGCGACGAGCGCGAACTGGATGATGTCAGCGCGTTCTTCGGCGCCCTGCTGCAATACCCGGCCAGCAATGGTGAAGTGTTCGACTACCGCGAGGTGGTGCAGCGCTTCCACGCGGCCAATGCCCTGGTCGCCGTGGCCGCCGATCTGCTGGCCCTGACCCTGCTGACCCCGCCGGGCGAGTTCGACGCCGACGTGGCCATCGGCAGCGCCCAGCGCTTCGGCGTGCCATTGGGCTTCGGCGGCCCGCATGCGGCCTACTTCGCCACCCGCGATGCGTTCAAGCGCGACATGCCGGGCCGCCTGGTCGGCGTATCGATCGACCGCTTCGGCAAGACCGCCCTGCGCCTGGCCATGCAGACCCGCGAGCAGCATATCCGCCGCGAGAAGGCCACCAGCAACATCTGCACCGCCCAGGTGCTGCTGGCCAACATCGCCAGCATGTTCGCCGTGTACCACGGCCCGGCCGGCCTCAAGCGCATCGCCGAACGCACCCATGCGCTGACCGCAATCCTCGCCGCTGGCCTGAAGGCACTGGGCCTTCAGGTAATCGGCAGCAGCGCCTTCGATACCCTGACCCTGGCCACCGGCAACGCCACCGCCCGCCTGCATGAACAGGCCCGCGGCCAAGGCATCAACCTGCGCCAGATCGACGCCGAGCACCTCGGCCTGTCGCTTGACGAAACCAGCAGCCAGGCCGATGTCGAGGCCCTGTGGCAGCTGCTCGGTGGCGACCAGGCGCAGCCAGACTTCAACGCCCTGGCCAGCAGCGCCGGCTCGTTGCTGCCTGCCGCGCTGCTGCGCCAGTCAGCCATCCTCCAGCACCCGGTGTTCAACCGCTACCACAGCGAAACCGAGCTGATGCGTTACCTGCGCCGCCTGGCCGACAAGGACCTGGCGCTGGACCGCAGCATGATCCCGCTGGGCTCGTGCACCATGAAACTCAACGCCGCCAGCGAAATGATCCCGGTCACCTGGGCCGAGTTCGGCAACTTGCACCCGTTCGCCCCGGCCGAGCAGAGCCAGGGCTACCTGCAGATGACCAGCGAACTGGAGGCCATGCTGTGCGCCGCCACCGGTTATGACGCCGTGTCGCTGCAGCCCAACGCCGGCTCCCAGGGCGAGTATGCAGGCCTGCTGGCCATCCGCGCCTACCACCGCAGCCGTGGCGAAGGCCACCGCGACATCTGCCTGATTCCGTCGTCGGCCCACGGCACCAACCCGGCCACTGCGCACATGGCCGGTATGCGCGTAGTGGTCACCGCCTGTGACGCCCGCGGCAACGTCGATGTCGAGGACCTGCGCGCCAAGGCCATCGAACACCGCGAGCGCCTGGCCGCGATCATGATCACCTACCCGTCGACCCACGGCGTGTTCGAGGAGGCGATCGGCGAAATCTGCGCGATCATCCACGACAATGGCGGCCAGGTGTACATCGACGGTGCCAACATGAACGCCATGGTCGGCCTGTGCGCCCCGGGCAAGTTCGGCGGCGACGTGTCCCACCTGAACCTGCACAAGACCTTCTGCATTCCGCACGGTGGCGGTGGCCCGGGCGTCGGCCCGATCGGCGTCAAGTCGCACCTGGCACCGTTCCTGCCCGGCCACGCGCAGCTGGAAAACACCGAGGGCGCGGTTTGTGCCGCACCGTTCGGCAGTGCCAGCATCCTGCCTATCACCTGGATGTACATTCGCATGATGGGCGGTGCCGGCCTCAAGCGTGCCTCGCAGATGGCGATCCTCAACGCCAACTACATCGCTCGCCGCCTGGAAGAGCACTATCCTGTTCTGTACACCGGCGGCAATGGCCTGGTGGCTCACGAGTGCATCCTCGACCTGCGCCCGCTGAAGGACACCAGCGGCATCAGCGTCGACGATGTGGCCAAGCGCCTGATCGACTTCGGCTTCCACGCCCCGACCATGTCCTTCCCGGTGGCCGGCACGTTGATGATCGAACCGACCGAAAGCGAGTCCAAGGAAGAACTGGACCGCTTCTGCGACGCGATGATCCAGATCCGCGAAGAAATCCGCGCGGTCGAGAACGGCAGCCTGGACAAGGACGACAACCCGCTGAAGAACGCGCCGCACACGGCGGCCGAGCTGGTTGGCGAATGGACCCACGGCTACAGCCGCGAGCAGGCGGTGTACCCGCTGCCGAGCCTGGTGGAAGGCAAGTACTGGCCGCCGGTCGGCCGGGTCGACAACGTGTTCGGCGACCGCAACCTGGTTTGCGCCTGCCCGTCGATCGAGAGCTATCAGGACGCCTGAGGCGGCTTGTAGCAACGCTGGGGCCGCTTTGCGGCCCCAGCATCTTCAGGAGGACCCAGCATGTCACTCAGCGTCTTCGACCTGTTCAAGATCGGCATCGGCCCCTCCAGCTCCCACACGGTCGGCCCGATGCGCGCCGCTGCGCGGTTCGCCGAGGGGCTGCGGCGTGATGGCCTGCTTGCCCGTACCGCCAGCGTCAAGGCCGAGCTGTATGGCTCGCTCGGCGCCACCGGCAAGGGCCACGGCAGCGACAAGGCCGTGCTGCTGGGCCTTGAAGGCGAACACCCCGACAGCGTCGATACCGACACCATTCCCGCCCGCCTGCAGGCGATCCGCGCCAGCGGCCGCATCAGCCTGCTCGGCGAGCACAGCATCGCGTTCATCGAAAAGCAGCACCTGGCGATGATCCGCAAACCACTGGACTACCACCCCAACGGCATGATCTTCCGCGCCTTCGACGAGGCCGGCCTGCAGATCCGCAGCCGTGAGTACTACTCGGTGGGGGGTGGTTTCGTGGTCGACGAGGATGCTGCCGGCCACGATCGCATCGTCGAGGACAGCACGCCATTGCCCTACCCGTTCAAGACCGCCAGGGAGCTGCTCGGCCATTGCACTGCGCACAACCTGTCGATAAGCCAGGTGATGCTGGCCAACGAGGCTGCCTGGCGTCCGGAGGCGGAAACCCGTGCCGGCCTGCTGCGCATCTGGCAGGTAATGCAGGGTTGCGTTGACGCCGGCTGCCAGCATGAAGGCATCCTGCCGGGCGGGCTGAAGGTCAAGCGCCGGGCACCGGCCCTGTACCGCCAACTGAGCGGCCATCCGGAAGCCAGCCTGCGCGACGCCCTGTCGGTACTCGACTGGGTCAACCTCTACGCCCTGGCCGTGAACGAGGAAAACGCCAACGGCGGACGTGTGGTCACCGCCCCCACCAATGGTGCGGCAGGCATCGTGCCGGCAGTGCTGCACTACTACATGCGCTTTGTGCCAGGCGCCAACGAAGACGGGGTGGTGCGCTTCCTGCTCACCGCTGCGGCCATCGGCATCCTGTACAAGGAAAACGCCTCCATCTCCGGCGCCGAGGTGGGCTGCCAGGGCGAGGTCGGCGTGGCCTGCTCGATGGCCGCCGGGGCGCTGTGCGAGGTGATGGGTGGCAGCGTGCAACAAGTGGAAAACGCCGCCGAAATCGGCATGGAACATAACCTGGGCCTGACCTGCGACCCGATCGGCGGGCTGGTCCAGGTGCCTTGCATCGAGCGCAACGCCATGGGCTCGGTGAAGGCGATCAATGCGGTGCGCATGGCCCTGCGCGGCGACGGGCAGCACTACGTGTCGCTCGACAAGGTGATCCGCACCATGCGCCAGACCGGCGCCGACATGAAAAGCAAATACAAAGAGACCGCCCGCGGCGGCCTGGCCGTCAACATCATCGAATGTTGACCCGACAACTACAGCAAGGAGTCACCGATGTCCGAAACACTGCTCAAGACCCCGCTGCACGCTTTGCACCTGGAACTGGGTGCGCGCATGGTGCCGTTCGCCGGCTACGACATGCCGGTGCAGTACCCGCTGGGCGTGCTCAAGGAACACCTGCACACCCGCGAGCAGGCCGGCCTGTTCGATGTCTCGCACATGGGCCAGATCACCCTGCGCGGCAGCGACGCCGCCAAGGCCCTGGAAAGCCTGGTGCCGGTGGACATCATCGACCTGCCGGTGGGCATGCAGCGCTATGCCATGTTCACCAATGAGCAGGGTGGCATCCTCGACGACCTGATGGTCGCCAACCTGGGCGACGAAACGCTGTTCCTGGTCGTCAACGCGGCCTGCAAGGACCAGGACCTGGCCCACCTGCAAGCGCGTATCGGTGGCCGCTGCGAAGTGCAAGCGCTGTTCGAGGAGCGCGCCCTGCTGGCCCTGCAAGGCCCGGCCGCAGTCGAGGTGCTGGCGCGCCTAGCCCCGGAAGTCGCCAGCATGACCTTCATGCAGTTCCGCGCAGTAAAGTTGCTGGGTGAAGACTGCTACGTCAGCCGCTCGGGTTACACCGGCGAAGACGGCTACGAGATTTCGGTTCCGGCACACGCCGCCGAAGCCTTGGCTCGCCGCCTGCTGGCCGAGCCGCAAGTGCAGCCGATCGGCCTGGGCGCGCGCGACTCGTTGCGCCTGGAAGCTGGCCTGTGCCTGTACGGCCACGACATGAACAGCGAAACCACTCCGGTCGAAGCCAGCCTGCTGTGGGCCATTTCCAAGGTACGCCGTGCCGATGGCGCGCGTGCCGGCGGCTTCCCCGGCGCCGACGCCATCTTCGCCCAGCAGCGCGACGGCGTAGAGCGTAAACGCGTAGGCCTGTTGCCGCAGGAGCGTACGCCGGTACGCGAGGGCGCTGATATTGTCGATGCCAACGACAAACCGGTCGGTAAAGTCTGCAGTGGTGGCTTTGGCCCGTCTCTCAACGCACCTGTGGCGATGGGTTATATCGACAGCGAACAGGCAGCAATCGACACAGCGCTGTTTGCCATGGTGCGTGGCAAGAAGGTCGCCCTTAAAGTCAGCAAAATGCCTTTTGTGACGCAGCGTTACTATCGGGGTTGAAACCGCTTTGTGAAGCGTGCGAGCCGGTTCGTCTTATTCGTTTTCGAACCTGTTTAATAACTTTTGAACATGGCGCCAGGCCAGGCGCCATGCCGTTTCCGACAAACCGGTCGGTTATCGGCAGACGGCCGATTTTCCAGACGACCAAGGGCTTGTTTTTCGCTCGGGAGTTGGCGTAGAGTCACTGCACTGTGTTTGCATGGGTCGCAACAGTTCGTGACCTGGGCCAGTAGCCGCAATCTGCTACAACCCGTTTGACGTCTCTTACTTTCCTGCAACCCAGCCCAGTAATCTTTTGCTGCCAATTTATTGCAAAAGAAACTGTCATCAAAATTCAAGCTTCATAGGAAATAAGACAATGGCTGAGCGTCAGAACGGTACCGTCAAGTGGTTCAATGACGAAAAAGGTTACGGCTTCATCACCCCAGAAAGCGGTCCGGATCTGTTCGTGCACTTCCGCGCTATCGAAGGCAACGGCTTCAAGAGCCTGAAAGAAGGCCAGAAAGTAACCTTCGAAGCAGTTCAGGGCCAGAAAGGCATGCAAGCTGACAAGGTTCAGGTTGCCGGCTAAGCCGAACCCGACTTCGAAAAAAGCCCCTGCCAAGTGCAGGGGCTTTTTTTTGCCCGTAGAATAGCCGCTTCGTTTTCTGGAGCCGCCCTGCATGTCCAAGCCTCAGCTCGTACCCCAAGGGGATTTTCCGCCGGTCGGCCTGGGCCGACGCCTGGCGGCGATGTTCTACGACTTTTTGCTGTGCACGGCGCTGCTGATCGTGACCGCTGGCGCCTACAAGATGATCCAGATGGCGATCATTGGCGAAGCACGCATGCGCGAGCTGACCGAGGCCGGCGCGCTGGATGGCGACCCGCTGCTGTCGACGGTACTGCTGTTTGCCCTGTTCGGCTTCTTTGCCAAGTTCTGGACCCATGGCGGGCAGACCCTGGGCATGCAGGTGTGGGGGGTGCGGGTGCAGAATGCCGACGGCACGGCCATCAGCCTGTGGCAGGCGCTGTTGCGGTTCGTGGTATCGATCGCCTCGTGGTTGTGCCTGGGGCTGGGTTTCTTCTGGGCGTTGATCGACAAGCGCAAGCGCGGCTGGCATGACATCTACTCGGAAAGCCAGCTGGTGCGGGTGCCGAAGCAGAAGAAATGAGCTGAGACCTGTATTGCCTGCTTCCGGCCTATTCGCGGGCTCGCCCGCTCCCACAGGAACCTCACAAGCCCGGGGACTGTGATGAACCTGTGGGAGCGGGCACGCCCGCGAAGAAGCCAACACAAATGCCAGCCAGCAAAAAGCCGACCCTGAGGTCGGCTTTTTTGTACAGTTCAGGCCATTACCCCGCCCGGCGCAACAGCCACATTCCTGCCAGCGCACAGATGCCGGCCGGGATCACCACCGCCAACAGCGGTGGGAAGCCGAACACCTGGCTCGATGGCCCCAGCAGGTCCTGGGCAATGCGGAACACGAAGCCCACCAGCACACCGGTGAACACGCGCTGGCCAAGGGTCACCGAGCGCAGCGGGCCGAAGATGAAGGAGATCGCCATCAGCACCAGCGCAGCAGTCACCATCGGTTGCAGCACCTTGGTCCAGAACGCCAGCCAGTAACGGGCGTTGTTCAGGCCCTGGTCGGACAAGTAGTGGATGTAATCCCACAAGCCGGTAATCGATAGCGACTCAGGCGCCAGGATCACCGTATTGAGCAACTGCGGGGTGAGCGAAACGTCCCAGCGCTCCTGCGGTGTGTTCACCACTTCGGTATGGTCGCCCCGGAAGAAGGTGGTGCGCACGTCGGCAAGCAGCCAGTGGTCGTCCTGATACTGAGCACGACGGGCGAAACTTGAGGTGACGATCTTGCGTTCGCTGTCGAAGCGGTAGCGGGTCACGCCCAGCAGCAGACCGTTGGGTTGTACCGCGTTGATGTGCACGAACTCGTCACCCTGGCGGTGCCACATGCCGCGCTTGGAGCTTTGCGCCTCACCGCCACCCTGGGCCAACGAACGGTCGGCCTGGGCTTTGTTCTCGGTTACCGGTGCCACGTATTCACCGATCAGCAGGCCGACCAGCATCAGCACCAGCATCGGCTTCATCACTGCCCAGACGATGCGGCCGATCGAGACCCCGGCCGCACGCATGATGGTCAGTTCGCTGCTGCTGGCCAGGCTACCGAGCCCGATCAGGCAACCGATCAGGGCCGCCATCGGCAGCATTTCGTAAAGGCGCCGTGGGGCGGTCAGCAAAACGAAATTGCCCGCCTCCATCACCGTGTAGGTATCGCTCAGGTCGCTCATCTCATCGATGAAGGCGAACAGCGAGGCCAGGCCAAGGATGATCCCCAATACAGCAAGAATGGCCAGCAGCACGCTCTGGCCGATGTAACGGTCGAGCTTAGCCATGGGCCACCCCCGCACGGCGCGCGGCGCGCTTGAGGCGCAGCGGCTCCCAGTACATCAGGCCCAGGCCGATCAGCAGGAACAGGCCGTGGACCCACCACATGCCCAGGGCGATTGGCAGTTTGCCCTTCTCGAGGGCGCCGCGTACGGAAATCAGCATTGTCAGATAGGCCATGTACAGAAGAACTGCCGGCAGCAGCTTGAGGAAGCGGCCCTGGCGCGGGTTGACCCGGGACAGCGGTACCGCCAGCAGGGTGACGACGAACACCAGGATGGGCAGCGACAACCGCCATTGCAGCTCGGCGCGCTCACGCAGGCCCTTGTTGCCGATCAGTTCGGAGGTAGGAATGGCTTCGCGCTCGGTCACTTCCTCGCTGACTTCCGGCTTGGGCAGCAGCACGCCGTAGGTGTCGTACTTGATGGCGCGGTAGTCGGCCTGGCCCGGGTTGCCGTCGTAGCGGTAGCCGTTTTCCAGCACCAGGTAACGGTTGCCGTCGGCCTGGATTTCCTGGTGGCCCCTTTCGGCGACCAGCACCGACGGCGCGCGGTCCTTGGTCTTGTCCTGGTTGAAGCGTTTCTCGGAGATGAACACCCCGGCCAGGTTGATACGGTCGTCAGACAGCTGTTCGGTGTAGGTCACCCGCGAGCCGTCGCGCAGCGTCTGGAAGCGGCCCGGCACCAGAGTATCGAATTCGGTCAGGGCATCCTGCTGGCTGATGATCTGCTGCACCTGGGCAACGCCCAGTGGCGCCAGGCTCAGGCTCAGCCAGGCCACCAGCAGGGCGACCAGGGCGGCCGGTGCCATGGTCAGGCCGAGCAGGCGCTGCTGGCTCATGCCAGTGGCCGAGAGCACGGTCATCTCGCTTTCCAGGTACAGGCGCCCGTACGCCAGGAGGACGCCGAGGAACAAGCCCAGTGGCAGAATCAGCTGCAGGAACCCCGGCAGACGGAAGCCCATGATCAGGAACAGCACGCTCGGGTCGAGCACGCCCTGGGCAGCCTGGGCCAGGTACTTGATGAAGCGCCCGCTCATGATGATCACCAGCAGCACGGCGCTGACGGCGCTCAAGGTCACCAGGACCTCGCGGGACAGATAACGAAAGACGATCAAACCAGACACTCCTGGGTTGTCAGGGCGGACTGCCAAGCAATGGCGCCAGACAATGACTTAGTACATCCAAGACCAATGCCGGTTCGCCAAAGGCGAACCTCCATGTAAAGTGCGCGCATTATCCTGTGATTGAACGCCCCTGTCACTTCGCCGCGCATGAAGGCGTACAACGGGGTTGTCAGCACACTCGCCGCAGGCTCAAACTGGACGCTTTTCCGCTGGCGCGCGATGACGCAGCCCGGCCTGTCCAGAGCGCTGGAACACACAGCGCCAAGCGTATCGATCATTCGGGGATCCTGACATGGAACTGGTTGTAAAAAGCGTAGCTGCTGCATCCGTAAAAACCGCCACCCTGGTCATTCCGGTGGGTGAAAACCGCAAGCTCGGCGCCGTGGCCAAGGCCGTCGACCAGGCCAGCGAAGGCGCCATCAGTGCCGTGCTCAAGCGTGGCGACCTGGCCGGCAAGCCGGGCCAGACCCTGCTGCTGCAGAGCCTTCCCGGCCTGAAGGCCGAACGTGTGCTGCTGGTCGGCAGCGGCAAGGACGAAGCCCTGGGCGACCGCGCCTGGCGCAAGCTGGTCAGCAGCGTCGCCGCTGTGCTCAAGGGCCTGAACGGCAGCGATGCGGTGCTGGCCCTGGATGACATTGCGGTCAGCAACCGCGATGCCCACTACGGCAAATACCGCCTGCTGGCTGAAACCCTGCTCGACGGCGAATACGCGTTCGACCGTTTCAAGAGCAAGAAGGCCGAGCCGCGCGCCCTGAAAAAGGTCACCCTGGTGGCCGACAAGGCCGGCCAGGCCGACGTCGAACGCGCAGTCAGGCACGCCAGCGCCATCGCCACCGGCATGGCCTTCACCCGCGACCTCGGCAACCTGCCGCCCAACCTGTGCCACCCAAGCTTCCTCGCCGAACAGGCCAAGGACCTGGGCAAGGCGCACAAGGGGCTGAAGGTCGAGGTACTGGACGAGAAGAAGATCAAGGACCTGGGCATGGGCGCGTTCTACGCCGTCGGCCAGGGCAGCGAGCAGCCACCACGCCTGATCGTGCTCAACTACCAGGGCGGCAAGAAAGCCGACAAGCCGTTCGTGCTGGTGGGCAAGGGCATCACCTTCGACACTGGCGGCATCAGCCTCAAGCCCGGTGCCGGCATGGACGAGATGAAGTACGACATGTGCGGCGCCGCCAGCGTGCTCGGTACCCTGCGTGCGGTGCTCGAACTACAGCTGCCGATCAACCTGGTGTGCTTGCTGGCCTGTGCCGAGAACATGCCGAGCGGCGGCGCCACCCGCCCGGGTGACATCGTCACCACCATGAGCGGCCAGACCGTGGAAATCCTCAACACCGACGCTGAAGGCCGCCTGGTGCTGTGCGACACCCTGACCTACGCCGAACGCTTCAAGCCGCAGGCGGTGATCGACATCGCCACCCTCACCGGCGCCTGCATCGTCGCCCTGGGCAGCCACACCTCCGGCCTGATGGGCAACAATGACGACCTGGTCGGCCAGCTGCTCGACGCCGGCAAGCGTGCCGACGACCGCGCCTGGCAGTTGCCGCTGTTCGATGAGTACCAGGAGCAGTTGGACAGCCCGTTCGCCGACATGGGCAACATCGGCGGGCCGAAAGCCGGCACCATCACCGCCGGTTGCTTCTTGTCGCGCTTCGCCAAGGCCTACGACTGGGCGCACCTGGACATCGCCGGCACGGCCTGGGTCAGTGGTGGCAAGGACAAAGGCGCGACCGGTCGCCCGGTACCGCTGCTGACCCAGTACCTGCTGGACCGCGCTGGCGCCTGACGCCGGGCAGCCGGTGGCGCCTTGCGCGCCATCGGCCGGCGATACCACCATGAGCAAAGTCGACTTCTACATCCTGCCCACCGATTCGCTGCCGGCGCGCCTGGATTTCGCCTGCAAGTTGTGTGAAAAAGCCTGGCGTCTTGGCCACCGGGTCTACCTGCATTGCCAGGATGCCGACCAGCGCGACCAGCTGGACCAACGTCTGTGGCGCTTCAAGGGCGAGGCCTTCGTGCCCCACGACCTGGCAGAGCTGCACGCTGACGCGCGCGTGGCCCTGGGCCTGGCCGACGATGCCGGCGACCATCGCGACCTGCTGATCAACCTGGGCACCGGTGTGCCGGGTTTCGTTGGCCAGTTCGAGCGGGTGGCCGAGATCGTCGTCGAGGAACCTGGCATCCGCCAATCGGCACGTGAGCGATTCCGTTTCTACCGTGAACAGGGCTATGCTCTGCAAGACCACCGCTTACAGCGACTTTGACGACGATGGACAAACCCTCCCCGCTACCCGATTCCGCCCATCTGCTCGATGACCTCGAGTCGATCCGCCAGCTGCTTGGCGACGCCGACCTGCAACCGCCATTGCTGACCGAGACGGTCGAGCAGATTCCCCTGCTGCTGGAAGCAGCGCCCGACAACACCGCGCCGCTAGCCGAAGCGGTCGAACCCGGCGCCGCGGATGACCCGCAGACCCGCCGCCAGGACACCCTGCTGCACCTGGAAAGCGAGCTGCGTGCGGCCGCGCAGATGATCATGCAGGACGTGATCAACGACTTTACCCCGCATATCGAGAACGAGATCAAACGCCGGCTGGATGCGCGGATCGAGCGGTTGATCAAGCGTTCCGAGTAAAACCGAAATTCGGCGGTACCTTCTTCGCGGGTAAACCCGCTCCCACAGGGCCGGCGCAAGCTTTGAGACTTGCGCCGGTCCTGTGGGAGCGGGTTTACCCGCGAATAGGCCATCCCTGCCGTGCCAGATAGCAGCAGCTTGTCGCCTGCGGCCCCCAGCTTGGTTATACTTCCCGGCTTTCCCGAATAAATGCACAGGGTCCCGCCGCGCATGGATAAGACCTACCAGCCGCACGCCATCGAAACTTCCTGGTACAACACCTGGGAGTCCGAGAACTATTTCGCCCCACAAGGTGCAGGCGAGTCCTACACCATCATGATCCCGCCGCCGAACGTGACCGGCAGCCTGCACATGGGCCACGGCTTCAACAACGCGATCATGGATGCCCTGATCCGTTTCCGCCGCATGCAAGGCCGCGACACCCTGTGGCAGCCCGGCACCGACCACGCCGGTATCGCCACCCAGATGCTGGTCGAGCGCCAGCTTGAGGCCAAGGGCCAGAACCGGCATGACCTGGGCCGCGAAAAGTTCCTGGAAAAGGTCTGGGAATGGAAGGACCAGTCCGGCGGCAACATCAGCCGGCAGATCCGCCGCCTGGGCTCGTCGGTGGACTGGAGCCGCGAGCGCTTCACCATGGACGACGGCCTGTCCGAAGCGGTCAAGGAAGCCTTCGTGCGCCTGCACGAGGACGGCCTGATCTACCGCGGCAAGCGCCTGGTCAACTGGGACACCAAGCTGCACACGGCCATCTCCGACCTCGAGGTGGAAAACCACGACGAGAAGGGCCACCTGTGGAACCTGCGCTACCCGCTGGCCGACGGCGCCAAGACCGCCGAAGGCAAGGATTACCTGGTCGTCGCCACCACCCGTCCGGAAACCCTGCTGGGTGACGCCGCCGTAGCGGTCAACCCGAACGACGAGCGCTACCAGGCACTGATCGGCAAGTTCGTCGAACTGCCGCTGGTCGGCCGTCGCATCCCGATCATCGCCGACGATTACTGCGACCCCGAGTTCGGTACCGGCTGCGTGAAGATCACCCCGGCCCACGATTTCAACGATTACGAAGTCGGCAAGCGCCACAACCTGCCGCTGCTGAACATCTTCGACAAGAACGCCTTCGTGCTGGCCAGCGCCCAGGCCTTCAACCTCGACGGCAGCGTCAACGAGCAGGTCGATACCCGCCTGCCGGCCCAGTACGCCAACCTCGACCGCTTCGTCGCGCGTAAACAGATCGTCGCCGACCTCGACGCCCAGGGCCTGCTGGTGAGCATCGATGACCACGCCCTGAAGGTGCCGAAAGGCGACCGTTCGGGCACCGTCATCGAGCCGTGGCTGACCGACCAGTGGTACGTTTCCACCAAACCGCTGGCAGAACCCGCCATCGCCGCCGTGGAAGATGGCCGCATCCAGTTCGTGCCCAAGCAGTACGAGAACATGTACTTCTCCTGGATGCGCGACATCCAGGACTGGTGCATCAGCCGTCAGCTGTGGTGGGGCCATCGCATCCCGGCGTGGTACGACGAGGCCGGCCAGGTCTATGTCGGCCGCAACGAGGAAGAAGTGCGCGCCAAGCACAACCTGGGCGCCGACGTTGCCCTGCGTCAGGACGACGACGTACTCGACACCTGGTTCAGTTCGGGCCTGTGGACCTTTTCCACCCTGGGCTGGCCGGAGCAGACCGAGTTCCTCAAGAAGTTCCACTCCACCGATGTGCTGGTGACCGGCTTCGACATCATCTTCTTCTGGGTTGCGCGCATGATCATGCTGACCATGCACCTGATCAAGAACGAGGACGGCACCCCGCAGGTACCGTTCAAGACCGTGTACGTGCACGGCCTGGTGCGTGACGGCCAGGGCCAGAAGATGTCCAAGTCCAAGGGCAACGTGCTGGACCCGCTGGATATCGTCGACGGCATCACCCTCGACGCGCTGCTGGAAAAACGCACCAGCGGCATGATGCAGCCGAAGCTGGCCGAGAAGATCGCCAAGCAGACCAAGGCCGAGTTCCCGGAAGGTATTGCCAGCTACGGCACCGATGCCCTGCGCTTCACCTTCTGCTCGCTGGCCTCCACCGGCCGCGACATCAAGTTCGACATGGGCCGCGTCGAAGGCTACCGCAACTTCTGCAACAAGATCTGGAACGCCGCCCGCTACGTGCTGGACAAGGGCGAGGACTGCGGCCAGAACGGCGAAGCCGTCGAGCTCTCGCTGGCCGACCGCTGGATCATCTCGCAGCTGCAGCGCACCGAAGCCGAAGTGACCCGCCAGCTGGAGCAGTTCCGCTTCGACCTGGCCAGCCAGGCACTGTACGAGTTCATCTGGAACCAGTACTGCGACTGGTACCTGGAATTGTCCAAGCCGGTATTGTGGGACGAGAACGCACCGGTCGAGCGCGCCCGTGGCACCCGCCGCACCTTGGTGCGTGTGCTGGAAGTAGCACTGCGCCTGGCGCATCCGTTCATGCCGTTCATCACCGAAGAAATCTGGCAGCGCATCGCGCCGCTGGCGGGCATCAGCGGCAAGACCATCATGCTGCAGCCATGGCCAGTGGCCAATGAAAGCCGCATCGACCCGGCCGCCGAAGGCGACATCGAATGGCTCAAGGAGCTGATGGTCGGCCTGCGCAACATCCGCGCCGAGATGAACATCGGCCCGGGCAAGCCGCTGCCGCTGTTCCTGAAGAACGCCAACGCCGATGACCAGCGTCGCCTGCAGGAAAACGAAGCCCTGCTGAAGAAGCTGGCCAAGGTCGAGTCGTTCACCGTGCTGAGCGATGCCGACGAAGCCCCGCTGTCGGCCACCGCCCTGGTCGGTGACCTGCAGGTGCTGGTACCAATGGCCGGCCTGATCGACAAGGATGCCGAGCTGGCGCGCCTGAACAAGGAAATCCAGCGCTTGCAGGGTGAAGTGGCACGCGTGGGTGGCAAGCTGTCCAACGCGGCTTTCGTCGACAAGGCCCCGCCTGCGGTGATCGAGAAGGAACGCGCCAAGCTGGCCGAGTCCGAACAGGCCCTGGCCAACTTTACCGAGCAGCACGCGCGGATTGCTGCGCTTTAATCACTAGAGAAACAGCTGGGGCCGCTGTGCGGCCCTTTCGCGACACAAGGCCGCTCCTACAGGGACGGCGCCGGTTTGAAGGGCGCCGCTATCCTGTAGGAGCGGCCTTGTGTCGCGAAAGGGCTGCAAAGCAGCCCCAGGCTCTATCAGCCACCGCTCGTATAGGGCTGGACACTGCCATGACCGCGAACAAACCCACCCTGCACCCGCGCAACCGCCACCAGGGCCGCTATGACTTTCCCAGCCTGATCAAGGCCCACCCTGACCTGGCGCGCTTTACCATCACCAACCCTCACGGCAAACCCAGCATCGACTTCGCCAACCCCGAAGCCGTGCGGGTATTCAACCGCGCCTTGCTCAAGGCCCAGTACGGCATCCAGCACTGGGACATACCGGCCGATTACCTGTGCCCGCCCATTCCTGGTCGTGCCGACTACATCCACGTGGCGGCCGACCTGCTGGCCGACGATAACGCCGGTGAGATCCCCAAAGGCGCGCAGGTCCGCGCCCTGGACATCGGCGTCGGCGCCAACTGCATCTACCCGCTGCTTGGCCACAGTGATTACCGCTGGCGCTTCCTGGGTTCGGACATCGACCCGGTGGCCCTGGCCTCGGCCAAGGCCATCGTCCAGGCCAACCGCCTGGACAAGGTCATCACCCTGCGCCAGCAGGCCAACCGTGCACACATCCTCAGCGGCCTGCTGCAGAACGACGAACGCTTCGACCTGACCCTGTGCAACCCGCCCTTCCATGCCTCACGCGACGAAGCCACCCGCGGCAGCCAGCGCAAATGGAAGAACCTCGGCAAGCAGGACCCCAAGCGCAAGCTGCCGGTGCTGAACTTCGGTGGCCAGAACAATGAACTGTGGTGCGAGGGCGGCGAGATCCGTTTCGTCACCCAGCTGGTTGGCGAAAGCGTGCAGTACGCAGAACGGGTGCTGTGGTTCACCAGTCTGGTGTCCAAGGCCAGCAACCTGCCAGGAATCGAAGCCGCGCTGAAGAGGGCCGGCGCCAAGGCCGTGCACGTCGCCGAAATGGGCCAGGGGCAGAAACACAGCCGCATGGTCGCCTGGAGCTTCCTCGACGAGGCAGCGCGCCAGGCCTGGCACGCCCGGCGTAAACAACAGGCATGAAAAAACCGCGCCCAGGCAAGCCGGGCGCGGTTTCGTCAAAGCTTCAACAATTACTTGTTGATGGCGTCGGTCAGCACTTTGGCTGGAACGAATTTGACGACTTTCTTGGCAGCGATTTCGATGGCAGCGCCAGTCGAAGGGTTGCGGCCGGTACGGGCAGGACGCTCGGTGACTTTCAGCTTGCCGATGCCTGGCAGAGTGATTTCAGCGCCGTTTTCCAGCTGGTCGGCAACGATCTGGCCCAGTTGCTCCAGAGCGTTCTTGGCGGTGGCTTTTGGCGCGGCGATCGATTCGGCGATGTCGGCAATCAGTTGGTCTTTGGTCAATGCCATGGTGGTGTTCCTTCCCTATCAAATTCGATGGTTATGCAGCGGGCTAACGGCGTTATCGGGCCAGCCCCTGAAAGTGGAGGGCCGCGCCAATCGCGTATGTAGATACGCAAATCGGCGTTTGGTTCGACACGCCGGCAGCACGTTGCCAGCAATGCGCCACATGCAGGGCGCAAGACCGCGCAAAGCTACCACAGGAACGGATAAATATCCGCTGCGCACTTCGTTTTAATACAGGTTTTTCGGGGGTTTTCGCCTTAAACGTACAAATCTGGACAAAAAACGAACAACCGGCATTTCTGCCAACATCCGGCCACTGCATCATCTGGTGTCTGGGGTAAACTTGGCACTTTTTGCAGCCCGCCGAGAATTCCATGCCAATCCGTCATTGCATCGTTCACCTGATCGACAAAAAGCCCGATGGCAGCCCCGCCGTACTGCATGCCCGCGAGTCCGAGCTGGCCGCCTCCGATGCCATCGAAAACCTGCTGGCCGACCTCAATGACAGCTATAACGCCAAGCAAGGCAAGGCCTGGGGTTTCTTTCACGGTGAGTCCGGCGCCTACCCGCTGAGCGGCTGGCTGAAGCAGTACCTGGACGAAGAAAAGGATTTCACCGCCTTCAGTCGCGTGGCAGTGGAGCACCTGCAGAAGCTGATGGAAGAGTCCAACCTGTCCACCGGCGGCCACATCCTGTTTGCCCATTACCAGCAAGGCATGACCGAATACCTGGCGATCGCCCTGCTGCACCACAGCGAAGGCGTGGCGGTGAACGCCGAACTTGACGTGACGCCTTCGCGTCATCTCGACCTCGGGCAGCTGCACCTGGCGGCGCGGATCAACCTGTCGGAATGGAAGAACAACCAGAACTCCAGGCAGTACATTTCGTTCATCAAGGGCAAGAACGGCAAGAAAGTCTCCGACTACTTCCGCGATTTCATCGGCTGCCAGGAAGGTGTCGACGGCCCGGGCGAAACCCGCACTCTGCTCAAGGCCTTCAGCGACTTCGTCGAGAGCGAAGACCTGCCGGAAGAATCTGCCCGCGAAAAGACCCAGACCCTGGTGGACTACGCCACCACCCAGACCAAGCTGGGCGAGCCAGTGACCCTGGAAGAGCTGTCCAGCCTGATCGACGAGGACCGGCCGAAGGCGTTCTACGACCACATCCGCAACAAGGATTACGGCCTGTCACCGGAAATTCCTGCGGACAAACGCACCCTCAACCAGTTCCGTCGCTTCACCGGACGTGCCGAAGGGCTGTCGATCAGCTTCGAAGCGCATCTGCTGGGGGACAGGGTGGAGTATGACGAAGCGGCCGGAACCTTGATCATCAAGGGACTGCCGACCACCCTGGTGGACCAGCTGAAGCGGCGCAAGGACTGAAGGCGCTGCTAAGACCGCCTCTTGCGAGGCGAAAGTCGAGATACAAGCAGCGGCCTTGTGTCGCCTTGGGCGGCGAAGCGGCCCTAGGGCGCAGAAGCGCTGCCATAGGCGGCGACCAACGCCTCCTTCGCCGACTTGCGCAGGCGCTTCACCAGCCGCTCCTGGCGCAACGCCTCGCCTTTGTCCGGCCATTGCTCAACATACACCAGCGCCTGGGCCGGGCTGGTCTTGAAATAACGTGCCCCCTGCCCTTTCTGGTGTGCCAGAAAGCGCCGTTGCGGATCATCGCTGATGCCGCAATACAGCGAACCATTGGCAGCCCTGACCAGATACACGTACCAGGGCTTGCCAGCGCTGGTTTCGACGACGTCACTCACCTTTGGCCTGCTGGAACCCGCGCAAGCCCTTGAATGCCTGCAGGCGCACCTTGTTCTGCAACCACGGCGACCATCCCAGCAACACCCCGGGGATACCCAGTGCCTGCCGCGACCAGCGCCACAGATCAAACGTGTCGTCATGCTGGCAGATCAGCCCGTCGCGGATCAGGAAACGCGCCTGGATATCGTTGACCACGGTGCGGCCGGTCTGGCTGAACAGGTAGGTGGCGACCCAGTGCGCGCCACCACTGCGCTCATCGGCGCGCACGCCGTCGAACGTCAGGGTGAAATCCTTGGCCCGGGTGGTGAGCATCCGCCACATGTCACCCGCGTCCTCGCCGCGCAAGGTTCCGAATACCGGGTCGCTGAAGACGATATCGTCGCTGTAGCAGGCCACCATGGCCTCGGCGTCAAGGCGCTGGAAGGCCTGGTAGAAGCGGGTGATGAGTTCACGGTTGGCGTCGCTCATGAGGGCTGGTCCGTCCTGGGGTCGAAAGCAGCACGATAATCTGCCCCACTGGCTTATACCAGTACCCGGGCCGGTACTGGCAAAGAGGCTGGTACTGGCAGGTTCACCTTCAAACCTTCTCGCTGGTCACTTGCACATGCAAAGCCCGCCCAGCCCCCAGCCCGAAGATGATGGCGCCAACCCCCAGCACGGCAAAGATCCAGCCCACGGCGGCCCAGCCCCGCTCAGGTCGTGCACCAACCCCACCGCAAACGGCCCCATCGATGCCAAGGTGTAGCCCACGCCCTGGGCCATGCTCGACAGGTTGGCTGCCACATGGGCGTCTTTCGAACGCAGCACGATCAAGGTCAGCGCCAGGGCGAAGGTACCGCCCTGCCCCAGGCCCAGCAGTACCGCCCAGCCCCACAGCCCGGCAATCGGCGCATACAGGCAACCGAACAAGCCGGCCAGGGTGGTCAGCATGACCAGCACGATCGCCAGCCGCTGGTCCTTGCCGCGCGTGGCCAGCCACGGCGCACTGAGCGAACTGACCAACTGCACGATCACCGATCCCGACAGCACCAACCCCGCCGCGGTCGGACTCAGGCCGCGACCGATCAGGATTGACGGCAACCAACCGAACACGATGTAGGCCAGCGACGATTGCAGGCCCATGTACAAGGTCACCTGCCAGGCCAACGGATCACGCCACAGGCCACGCACGCGATACGCCACCTTGTGCAAGCCATGCCCCTGGCGGGCCTGGGGCAGCCAGACCAGCATGGCCAGCAACGCCGGTAGCGCCCAGAAGCCCAGCCCCAGCGCCCAGCTGCCGTCGAAGTGTTGCCCCAGAGGGACGGTGGCCCCTGCTGCCATGGCCGCGCCCAGGCATAGCGCCATGGTGTACACGCCGGTCAGCGTGCCGGCGTGCTGCGGGAAGTCGCGCTTGACGATACCCGGCAACAGCACGCCGATGATGCCGATGCTGGCCCCGGCCATCAGGCTGCCGAGGAACACTCCGATAGCACCGAAGCTACTGCGTACCACGATGCCCAGCGCCAGGCTGGCGAGGATGCCGAGGATCACCCGCTCACTGCCGAAGCGACGCGCCAGCACTGGCGCCAACGGAGCGAACAGGCCCAGGCACAGCACTGGCAAGGTGGTCAGCAAACCAGCCAGCGAGGCGTTCAGCCCCAGGCCTGCGGACACCTGGCCAAGCACCGGCGCCATGCTCGACAACGCCGGGCGAAGGTTCAGCGCCACCAGCACCAGGCCGAGCAACAGCAGCCATGGCCGCCGCAGCGGCACGGGCTGCTGCTGGACCTGCTCGTCGTCAGCCTCGGCATCGATCAGCAGCTCATCGAGATCTCGCTCAGGTGGCGGGGTATTACGGGTGATGGATTCAGCCATGGCGTTCTCGGGTCAGGATTCGATAAGGGTACGGCTCAGGCGCTTGGCCCGCTCCGCATCGCGTTGCTCGATGGCCTCGAGAATCTGCCCGTGCAGGTCGAACGTGGCCTGGCAGCGCGGAACGGTGGTCATGTTGTGCTGCAGCGCGGCAGCCACCACCCCGGAAAAGTAGCGATACAACTCGCTGAGTGCCGGATTGTGGGCGGCATCGACCAGCCGTTGGTGGAACACCAGGTCGCAGGCCACGTAGGCTGCAACATCGCCATGAAAATGCCCGGCACTGACTGCCAGGGCATCACGCAACGCCTGCAGGTCGGCATCGGTACGCCGCAGCGCAGCCAGGCCGATGGCCTCTGCTTCGAGGATGTGGCGGGTTTCACGGGCATGTTCAGGTGAGCAGCGTGACATTGCCAGCACCGCCTGCAATGGGTCCTGGGCCGTGCGCAGGTAGCTGCCGTCACCCTGGCGAATTTCCACCAGGCCGCTGAAAGCCAGCACACGCATGGCCTCGCGCACGGTATTACGGCTGATGCCCAGCTCCACGGCCAGCACCGGTTCGGTGGGCAGACGTTGGCCGATTTGCCAGTCGCCCTGGAGGATGCGTTCGCGCATGCGCTCGACGGCAAGTTCGACCAGTGAGCGCCTGGTCAATTCGCTGCTCATTTCACTCAACCAATCATCCGATGAATTCGTGGAGCTTAATGGAAAGCCTTGCGCACGGCAATTCAACTGGCATTTCTACCAGTTGTCAGCGCGTGGGGTTGTTGCAACGCTTGAGCCCGACCTCATCAAGGCATGACTTATGTCGATCATCAGAGCCCTACGCTGGACCGCCCTGCTGCTGGCTGCGCTGCTGGTCAATGGCTGCGACGTCAAACCGCTGCAAACGCAACCGAAGACGCTGATCATCGGCATGGACGGCGTCCAACTTCAGCATTACGAACAGCTGGGCGCCGATACCAACCTGCACAAGCGCCTGTTCTATGGCAAGGCCTATGCCGGCGGCATAACCGGGCGGGCCAGCTAGCAGGCCACGGTCAGCGGCCCGGGGTGGATCACCCTGTTGTCAGGTGTGTGGGCCAACAAGCACAAGGTGGTCTCCAACTCCGAAGCCTTGCGCATCGCTCCCGAGTTCCCCAGCCTGTTCAAGCGCCTACGCGATGCACGGCCAAACGCCTACATTGCCAGCATCGTCAACTGGTCGCCGATCAACACTGCCTATCTGCTGGTCGACGCGCAAGGTAACAACCTGCGCGAAAGCGGCCTGAATGATGAGCAGGTCATCACGCGAACCCTGGAAATACTGGGCAATACCCCGGCCGACTTCACCTTCATTCAGCTTGATGAACCCGACCAGGCCGGCCACGCCAGTGGCTTCGGGCCGGCCTACCAGGCAGCCCTGCGCGAAGCTGACGAGCGCCTGGGGCGCTTGCTGGACAAGGTGGAACAGCGAATGACCCAGGACCCGCAGGAGGACTGGCTGGTGATTGTCTGCACTGACCACGGTCGGGATTACTGGGGCGCTGGCCATGGTGGTGTGACCGAGCAGGAGAAGACGGTATTCATTGCCAGCAACAAGCCGTTGAATGAAGAGCTGAACCAACCCAGCATTCCAGAGGACAACCCAGGGCCCAATGGCTTGTATGGCTACGCAGCGCAGACATCGGTAGCCCCAACCGTGCTCAGGCATATGGGGCTCGACTTGCTGCCGGAATGGCTGCTCGACGGTACGCCGCTGCTGGGCGCTACCGGCGTACGCAAGGCACGGGCCATCGAAGCCGAAAGCAAATTGTTGTGGAACAGCGACTTGCCAGGGACCGTGACCATTCACAAGAATGGTCAGGTCGTTGCCACCGTGCAGGCTTTCCACCAGCAGTGGACCGATCCCGAGGGGATGCGCCAGGCCAACGACTATGTGCTTAAACTCGATGAGACGCCGGTAGCGGTGCGCACCCGGCCAGCCAGCACGCCACTGGACATCGAGGAAATCAGATACTGAGTACGGTATGCCCTGCAGGGACGAATAGCATCAGCCCCCGCAGGACACCAGGCTCAACTCAACGCATCGAGCAACGCCTGGTTCATTTCCGGCGTGCCAATGGTGATACGCAGGAACTGGGCAATGCGCTCCTGCTTGAAGTGACGCACGATCACGCCCTGCTCGCGCAGGCGCGCCGACAGCTGTGCAGCATCCTGCTGGGGATGGCGGGCGAAGATGAAGTTGGCCGCCGATGGCAATACCTCGAAGCCCTTGCCGACCAGCTGCTCGACCAACGCTTCACGGCTGTCGATCACCTTGCGGCAGGTTGCCTGGAAGTAGGCCTTGTCCTCGAAGGCAGCCGCAGCGCCTACGATCGCCATGCGATCAAGCGGGTAGGAGTTGAAGCTGTTCTTGATCCGCTCCAGCGCCTCGATCAGGTCCGGGTGGCCGACTGCCAAGCCAACCCGCAGGCCGGCGAGCGAGCGTGACTTCGACAGGGTCTGGGTCACCAGCAGGTTGTCGTAGCGATCCACCAGGCTGATCGCGGTCTCGCCGCCGAAGTCGATGTAGGCTTCGTCCACCACCACCACCGAGTCGCGGTTGGCTTGCAGCAACTGCTCGATCGCCTGCAACGGCAGCAGGCAGCCGGTCGGCGCGTTAGGGTTGGGGAAAATGATCCCGGCGTTGGGTTTGTTGTAGTCGGCAACGCGAATCTGGAACTGCTCATCCAGCGCCACCTGCTCGAACGGGATGCCATACAGGCCACAGTACACCGGGTAGAAGCTGTAGCTGACATCGGGAAACAGCAAAGGCCCGCGAGCGTGCTGGAACAGGCCGTGGAAGATGTGCGCCAGCCCCTCGTCCGAGCCGTTACCGACGAACACCTGCGCCGGGGTCACGTCGTAGTACTCGGCCACCGCCTGCTTCAGGCGGTCACTGTTCGGGTCCGGGTACAGGCGCAGGTTGTCGTTCAGCTCGCCACGCATGGCTTCCAGCGCCTTGGGCGACGGGCCATAGGGGTTCTCGTTGGTGTTCAGCTTGACCAGACGCGCCAGCTTGGGTTGCTCGCCCGGTACGTAAGGCACCAGGTCCTTGACGAAGGGGCTCCAGAATCGACTCATGCTCAGTTCCCCTTCTCTTGGGTCAGGATACGGTATTCAGCGCTACGGGCGTGGGCGGTCAGCGACTCGCCACGGGCCAGGACCGAGGCGGTATGGCCCAGTTCGGACGCGCCCTGCTCGGAGCAGAAGATGATCGACGAACGCTTCTGGAAGTCATATACCCCCAATGGCGACGAGAACCGCGCGGTACCGGAAGTGGGCAGCACGTGGTTGGGGCCGGCGCAGTAGTCGCCGAGCGCTTCGCTGGTGTGGCGACCCATGAAGACCGCGCCCGCGTGGCGGATGTGCGGCAACCAAGCCTGCGGGTCGGCTACCGACAGCTCCAGGTGCTCCGGTGCGATGCGGTTGGCCACTTCGATGGCCTGCTGCATGTCGCGTACCTGGATCAGCGCACCACGGCCATTGATCGATTTTTCGATGATCGCGGCACGCTCCATGGTCGGCAGCAACTTGTCGATGCTGGCGGCAACACGGTCGAGGAACGCGGCATCCGGGCTGACCAGAATCGCCTGGGCGTCTTCGTCGTGCTCGGCCTGGGAGAACAGGTCCATGGCGATCCAGTCCGGGTCGGTCTGGCCGTCGCACACCACGAGGATTTCCGACGGGCCGGCGATCATGTCGATGCCCACCTGGCCGAACACGTGGCGTTTGGCGGTGGCGACGTAGATGTTGCCCGGGCCGACGATCTTGTCCACCTGCGGCACGCTCTCAGTACCGTAGGCCAGCGCGGCGACGGCCTGGGCGCCACCAACGGTGAATACCCGGTCGACACCGGCGATGCAGGCTGCCGCCAGCACCAGCTCGTTGACCTCGCCACGCGGGGTCGGCACCACCATGACCACTTCGGCCACGCCGGCAACCTTGGCCGGGATGGCATTCATCAGCACCGACGACGGGTACGACGCCTTGCCGCCCGGCACGTACAGACCGGCGCGGTCCAGCGGGGTGACCTTCTGACCGAGCACGGTGCCGTCGGCTTCGGTGTACTGCCAGGAGTCCTGCTTCTGCCGCTCGTGGTACAGGCGCACACGGTTGGCGGCCTTTTCCAGGGCTTCGCGCTGGGCTGGGGTAATACGGGTCAGGGCCAGTTCCAGGCGGTCGCGCTTGAGGATCAGGTCGTCGATCGACTTGGCATCCACACCATCGAAACGCTGGGTGAACTCCACCAGCGCCGCATCGCCGCGCTCGCGCACTGCCTTGATGATATCGAGCACGCGTTGGTTGACCGCGTCATCGGACACACTTTCCCAGCTCAGCAGATGATCCAGATGTCGGGCGAAATCCGGATCAGCAGCGTTGAGACGGGCGATTGCAGTGGACACGGTCATGGCGAGGGCCTCGATTATTGGCGAATGCTCAGGCGCCCTAGGCTACCAGTCCATCCGCGCGGGCACCCGAGAAAAATGGCTATGACGCGGATAGACGGGCGCGACAGCGAAGGCCGCGCGCGGTCGGTAGAGAGTCAGCCGCGGTGTCGCGATTCGACTGCTCCGCGCAGCGTGTCGATCAGGCTCTGGATACGGGCGTGCTGCATTTTCATGGAGGCCTTGTTGACCACCAGGCGCGAGCTGATCGTGGCGATCAGCTCCTGCGGTTCCAGGCCGTTGGCACGCAGGGTGTTGCCGGTGTCGACCACGTCGATGATCTTGTCGGCGAGGTTGATCAGCGGCGCCAGCTCCATCGAGCCATACAGCTTGATGATGTCGACCTGGCGCCCCTGTTCGGCGTAGTAGCGCTTGGCTACGTTGACGAACTTGGTAGCCACGCGCAGACGGCCCTTGGGCTCGGGTGCGCCGACCACGCCAGCGGTCATCAGCTTGCAACGGGCAATCTGCAGGTCCAGGGGCTCGTACAGGCCCTGGCCGCCGTACTCCATCAGCACGTCCTTGCCGGCCACGCCCAGGTCGGCGGCACCATGCTCGACATAGGTCGGCACGTCGGTGGCACGCACGATCAGCAGGCGCACATCGTCCTGCGTGGTGGGGATGATCAGTTTGCGACTCTTGTCCGGGTTCTCGGTCGGCACGATACCGGCTTCCGCCAGCAGCGGCAGGGTATCGTCGAGAATACGGCCTTTGGAAAGCGCGATGGTCAACATTGGAACGTCGGTCCTCAAGCGGCTACTGCCGGCCGGGCCACAAGCCCGACCGCATTCAATTCATCAGGCCCACCCTGTGGGAGCGGGCTAGCCCGCGAACACCGGCATAGCCGGTGCCATGCACCGCGGAGGCCTCTTCGCGGGCATGCCCGCTCCCACAGGATGTGCCAGGCAGATAACTAGCCCGGTACGCGACGGATCTTCGCGCCCAGCATCTGCAGTTTCTCTTCGATGCACTCGTAACCACGGTCGATGTGGTAGATGCGATCGATCAGGGTATCGCCTTCGGCAACCAGTGCCGACAGCACCAAGCTGGCCGACGCACGCAGGTCGGTGGCCATGACCGGGGCGCCCTTGAGCGCTTTGACGCCGGTGACGATCGCGGTGTTGCCTTCGACCTGGATCTGCGCGCCCATGCGGTGCATTTCGTAGACGTGCATGAAACGGTTTTCGAAGATCGTCTCGATCACGGCGCCGGTGCCTTCGGCAATGGCGTTGAGCGAGATGAACTGCGCCTGCATGTCGGTCGGGAATGCCGGGTACGGGGCGGTACGCAGGTTGACGGCTTTCGGCCGCTTGCCATGCATATCCAGCTCGATCCAGTCTTCGCCGGTATTGATGTCGGCGCCGGCTTCCTTGAGCTTTTCCAGGACCGCTTCGAGGATGGTCGGATCGGTGTCCTTGACCTTGACGCGGCCACCGGTCACGGCAGCGGCAACCAGGTAGGTACCGGTCTCGATACGGTCCGGCATCACCCGATAGCTGGCCGAAGCCAGGCGCTCGACGCCATCGATGACGATGGTGTCGGTACCGGCGCCCTGGATCTTGCCGCCCATGGCGTTGATGAAGTTGGCCAGGTCGACCACTTCCGGCTCGCGCGCGGCGTTCTGCAGCACGCTGCGGCCCTTGGCCAGGGCCGCGGCCATCATGATGTTCTCGGTACCGGTCACGCTGACGGTGTCGAAGAAGAAGTGCGCACCGCGCAGGCCACCTTCAGGCGCCTTGGCCTTGATGTAGCCGCCTTCCACTTCGATCTTCGCGCCCATGGCTTCGAGGCCACGGATGTGCAGGTCGACCGGCCGCGAGCCGATGGCGCAACCGCCCGGCAGGGCCACCTCGGCCTCGCCGAAGCGGGCGACCATCGGGCCCAGTACCAGGATCGAGGCGCGCATGGTCTTGACCAGTTCGTACGGCGCGACCAGGGTCTTGATGGTGCGCGGGTCGATCTCGACCGCCAGCTTTTCGTCGATCACCGGCTCGATGCCCATGCGCCCGAACAGCTCGATCATGGTAGTGATGTCGTGCAGGTGTGGCAGGTTGCCTACGGTGACCGGGCCGTCAGCCAGCAGGGTCGCCGCCAGGATCGGCAGGGCTGCGTTCTTCGCGCCCGAAATGCGGATCTCGCCATCAAGGCGAGCGCCGCCAGTAATAATCAGTTTGTCCATTGGAATCTCGCCGCCACGTTGGCTCAGGTGCGCTCAGCCCAGGCTGCGCTGCTGAAAAATTTCATGGTTACCGCATGGATGCTGCCATTGGCGATCCACGGATTCAGGTGAGCATAGATCGCCTGCTGGCGTTTGACCGGGCTCAGGCCAGCCAACTCGTCGCTGATCACGTTCAACTGGAAGTTGCAGCCTTCGCCTTCAACTTCGACCCGGGAACCCGGCAATTTCTCTTCAAGGAAGCTTTTAACTTCTACGGCCTGCATGCTCAACCTCAATCGGCGCCCGATGCGCACGGGTCGGCCATCATACAAAAAAGCCCCTCGCCTGCGAAGCCCAACGAGGGCTTCGCTGACCGAGGGGCCATCATTCCTGTTGCAGCATCAGGTTGCCAGTACTTCGTCGAGGTCATAGACCTCGGCAATTTCGCGCATGTCGTCAGGCATGTTGCGCACCTGGCAGCCCTTGCCGGCGGCCTGGGCATCACGCACGAAGGCCAGCAGCAAGGACAGGCCGACACTGGTGGATCGCTGCACCGCCGAGCAATCGAGCACCAGCTGTGCCTCGCGGCAGGCGCCGATCAGCGCCTTGCCCTGCTTGCGCAGGGCCGGCCCGCTGCGGTAGTCCAGCACACCGGCCAGGTGCAGTACGCCCGGCTCGGCCATGCTAACAGCGGCCTCACTCATTTCACGGTCTTCTCTGGCGAATTGTCGGCGGCCTGCTTGGCCTTGGCCACTTCACCGGCCCAGCCGTCGATGGTCTTGTCCAGGTCGCCGCCGTTGCGCTGCATGGCGTCGGCAAACTGGTCGCGGAACAGCTTGCCGATGTTGATGCCATTGACGATCACGTTACGCACCTTCCATTGGCCGCCGATGTTTTCCAGGGTGTACTGCACCGGGTAAACGGCACCATTGTTGCCGGTGACCTTCATGCCTACCGAGGCGCGCTTGCCGTCATCGGCCTTGGCCGGGTCCACGACGATACCCTGGTTGTTGTACTCCAGCAGCGCGTTACCGTAGAACTGGAACAGGCTGCGTTTGAAGTTTTCCTGGAAGCGCTGCATCTGCTCTGGGGTGGCCTTGCGCGAGTACTTGACGGTCATGATGCTGCGGGAAATACCGTCGGCATCGACCACGGGCGCGAGGATCCGGTCAAGGGTGTCGTAGAAAGCTTGCGGGTTGGTCTTGTACTGCTCCTTGTTGGCCTTGAGCTCACCCAGCAGCTCGGTGGTGGTGCTCTGCACCACGTCGTGCGGCGACTGCGCGGCCATTGCCATCAGGGGGAAGGCCGCCAGCAGGACCAGCAGGCCACGTCGCAGGATCGAAATCATGGAAACTCCTCAATTAGCCGGTTGCGCTTCTTTCGGTTCCTTGCCAACGGAGTTGAGCAGGAACTTGCCAATCAGATCTTCCAGCACCAGCGCCGACTGGGTGTCATGGATGGTTGCGCCATCCTTGAGCACCTGTTCTTCACCACCCACGCTGATGCCGATGTACTTCTCGCCCAGCAGCCCGGCAGTCAGGATCGAGGCAGTGGAGTCGACCGGCAGGTTGTCCACCGACTTGTCCAGCTGCAACGTCACCCGACCGGTGTAGGAATCACGATCCAGGTCGATGGCGGTCACCTTGCCGATGGTCACACCGGCCATGGTCACTTTAGCTCTGACCGTCAAACCGGCGATATTGTCGAAGTACGCATAAACTTTATAGGTATCGCTGCTCGGGCTGGCCGACAGGCCGCTGACACGCAGGGCCAGCAGCAGCAACGCCAGGATCCCGGCCAGGAGGAACAGGCCGACACCGATTTCCAGGGTGCGGTTTTGCATCAGAAATCTCCAAACATCAAGGCGGTCAGAATAAAGTCCAGACCCAGCACTGCCAACGAGGCATAGACCACGGTCTTGGTGGTGGCACGGCTGATCCCTTCTGAGGTGGGCTCACAGTCGTACCCCTGGAATACGGCGATCCAGGTCGTGACGAAGGCAAATACCAGGCTCTTGACCAGCCCGTTGAGCACGTCGTCGGTGAACGAAACACTGTTCTGCATGTTGGCCCAGAACGAGCCCTCGTAGACGCCCAGCCAGTCCACGGCGACCCACGAGCCACCCCAGATGCCGACCACGCTGAAGATCAGCGCCAGCAACGGCAGCGAGATGAAACCGGCCCACAGGCGCGGTGCGACGATGTACTTGAGCGGGTCAACGCCGATCATTTCCAGGCTCGACAGCTGCTCGGTCGACTTCATGTTGCCGATTTCAGCGGTCAGCGCGGAACCGGCACGGCCGGCGAACAGCAAGGCGGTCACTACCGGGCCGAGCTCACGCAGCAGGGTCAGGGCAACCATCTGCCCCACCGCCTGCTCCGAACCGTACTTGGTCAGGATGCTGTAGCCCTGCAGTGCCAGCACCATGCCGATGAACACGCCGGACACGACGATGATCGCCAGCGACAACACGCCTACCGAGTACAGCTGCCGGGTCAGCAGCTGGAGGCCGCCACCGATGCCGCCGCGGCCGACCAGGGCATGGAACAGGAACAGGCAGGAACGCCCCAGCACCGCCAGCACGTCGATTGCCGAACGCCCGAGCAGGCGCACACGTTCGAGTAAGGATTTTCTGCGCATCAACGCGCCCCCAGCAGGTCGGCGCGGTAGTCAGGCGCGGGAAAGTGGAAAGGAACCGGGCCGTCCGGGTCGCCCTTCATGAACTGGCGAATGCGCGGGTTATCCGACCCCATCAGCTCGTCAGGAGTACCCTGGCCCAGCACCTGGCCGTCACCCACCACATAGATGTAGTCGGCGATGCTGGCGGTTTCCGCCAGGTCGTGGGAGACCACGATACTGGTGATGCCCAGCGCGTCGTTGAGCAGACGGATCAGGCGCACCAGTACGCCCATGGCGATCGGGTCCTGGCCGACGAACGGTTCGTCGTACATGAGAATCTGCGGGTCCAGGGCAATCGCCCGGGCCAGCGCTACCCGGCGCTTCATGCCACCGGACAGCTCGTCCGGCATCAGGTCGATGGCACCGCGCAGGCCCACGGCCTGCAGCTTCATCAGCACGATGTCGCGGATCATCTCATCCGGCAGCTGGGTGTGCACGCGCAACGGGAACGCGACGTTCTCGAACACATCGAGGTCGGTGAACAGCGCGCCGCTCTGGAACAGCACCCCCATCTGCTTGCGGGCGTCGAACAGATCGCTGCGCGACAGGGTCGGCAGGTTCTGCCCGGCCACCCAGACCTCACCGCTGGAAGGGCGCAACTGCGCGCCCATCAGGCGCAGCAACGTGGTTTTGCCGCACCCCGATGGCCCCATGATACCGGTGACCTTGCCGCGCGGGATGCGAATGTCGACGTTGCTGAAAATGCTGCGCGAACCGCGTTTGAAGGTAACCCCCTTCAACTCGACCGCGTAGGCGCTATCCACACTCATCTAGACTCCTTGCTGATGCAGCCTCGTCCTAATGGACGCCGGCCTCCTTCAGGAAGGCACACGCACCCCTGGCAGGCCGAATAGCGGCGAACTATAGCACCGCTGACGGCACCGCCCCAAGGCCATGCAAGCAGTCGTTCAGCCCTGGGACAGGCATTGAGGACTTTCGCCACACAATCGAAAGGGTGAGGGTTTTCATCATTGCGCGTATAATCGCGGCCTTTTCATCAGGCATTGCTTTTTCGACATGAGCCAATCCAGCGAGCTGATCCAATCCGCCCAACGCACCCTGCGCCTGGAACTCGAGGCCGTAGAGGCCCTGCTGGCGCGCATCGACGACAATTTCGTCAAGGCCTGCGAACTGATCCTGGCCAGCAAGGGCCGGGTCGTCGTGGTCGGCATGGGCAAGTCCGGGCACATCGGCAACAAGATCGCCGCCACCCTGGCCAGCACCGGTACCCCGGCATTTTTCGTGCACCCGGCCGAAGCCAGCCATGGCGACATGGGCATGATTACCCGCGATGACGTGATTCTCGCCCTGTCGAACTCCGGCAGCACCGCCGAAATCGTCACCCTGCTGCCACTGATCAAGCGCCTGGGCATCAAGCTGATCAGCCTGACCGGCAACCCGGATTCGCCCCTGGCCCAGGCCGCCGAGGTCAACCTCGACGCGCGCGTCGAGCAAGAGGCCTGCCCGCTGAACCTGGCCCCCACCTCTTCCACTACCGCATCGCTGGTGCTCGGCGACGCCCTGGCCATCGCCCTGCTCGAGGCCCGCGGCTTCACCGCCGAGGACTTTGCCTTCTCGCACCCGGGTGGTGCGCTGGGCCGCCGCCTGCTGCTGAAGGTCGAGAACGTGATGCACGCCGGCGATGAGCTGCCTCAGGTCCCGCGCGGCACCCTGCTCAAGGACGCCCTGCTGGAAATGTCCCGCAAAGGCCTGGGCATGACGGTGATCGTCGAAGCCGACGGCAAGCTCGCCGGGATCTTCACCGACGGCGACCTGCGCCGCAGCCTGGACCGCAACATCGATGTGCACACCACCCTGATCGACCAGGTCATGACCGTGCACGGCAAGACGGCCCGCGCCGAAATGCTCGCGGCCGAGGCCCTGAAGATCATGGAAGACCACAAGATCGGCGCCCTGGTTGTGGTAGACCGCGAGGACCGCCCGACCGGCGCCCTGAACATGCACGACCTGCTGCGCGCCGGCGTAATGTAAAGGAGCGATGGAATGAACCAGGACCTCATGCAACGCGGCAAGCACATCAAGCTGGCAGTGTTCGACGTGGACGGCGTGCTCACCGACGGGCGCCTGTACTTCCTCGAGGACGGCAGCGAATTCAAGACCTTCAATACCCTCGACGGCCAGGGCATCAAGATGCTCATGGCCTCGGGCGTGACCACCGCGATCATCAGCGGGCGCAAGACCCCGGTGGTCGAGCGCCGGGCAAAGAACCTCGGTATTCCGCACCTTTATCAGGGCCGCGAGGACAAACTGGTGGTGCTTGACGGCCTGCTCGCCGAGCTGGGCCTGAGCTATGCTCAAGTGGCCTACCTCGGCGACGACCTGCCCGACCTGCCGGTGATTCGCCGGGTCGCCCTGGGCATGGCGGTGGCCAGCGCCGCTCCATTCGTTCGCCAGCACGCCCACGGCGTGACCCAGGCACGCGGCGGCGAAGGCGCAGCCCGTGAATTCTGCGAACTGATCATGCAGGCCCAGGGCACCCTGGACGCTGCCAACGCCAATTACCTGTAAGGCTGCCCATGTTCAGCAAGAAAGCCCGCAACATTGCGCTGCTCGCGGTGATCGCCGCCCTGCTGGTGGCGATCGGCTACTGGAATGTCAGCCCGGAAAGCTTCCTCGACAAGCCGGTGGCCCAGACCGACGAAAGCGCCATCGACTACTATGCGGTGAACGCCCACAGCGTACAGTTCCTGCCCGACGGCAAGCTGCAGTACGAAATGACCGCCGACAAGGTCGAACATCTCAAGGCCAGCGAAATCACCCTGCTGACCACGCCGGACCTGCACCTGTACCGCGGCACCGCGTTCCCGTGGCATGTGCAGAGTACCCGCGCCGAGGTCAACCCGGACGGCAGCGAAGTCGAACTGATCGACAACGTGCGGGTGGCCCGTACCGACGAAAAGCAGCGTGAAACCATCATTACCAGCTCACGCATGACCGTGTTCCCGCAGAAGCAATATGCGCAGACCGAGCAAGCCGTTAGAATCGACGGCGCCGGTGGCACGACTACGGGTAAAGGAATGAAAGCGTATTTGAAAGAAGGCAAGATGGACTTGCTCTCTAACGTAAGAGGACAGTATGAGGCTCGTTAAAACCCTCCCCCTTTTGCTCAGCCTGAGCGCAGCACTGGGAAGCGCGAGCGCCCTCGCCCTGCCGAATGATCGTGACCAGCCTATCCGCATCCAGGCCGACAACGCCCACCTGGACGACAAGCAGGGCGTGGCCACCTACACCGGCGACGTGATCATCACCCAGGGTTCGATGATGATCAAAGGCAACACCGTGACCATCACCCGCTCCGCCTCCGGCGACATCGACGTGGTGACCTCGGTGGGCAACCTGGCCTACTTCGAGCAGCAGCAGAGCGCAGCCAAGCCGGACAAGATGAAAGGCTGGGCGGTCACCATCCAGTACCAGGCGCAAAAGGACATGGTGATCCTCACCGATCGCGCCAAGGTCGAGAACGAAGGCAACACCACCGAAGGCGAGAAGATCGTCTACAACACCAAGACCCAGGTGGCGACCGCCGGTCGTGGTGGCAACGTGACTTCGCCGCGTCAGCGTATCGACATGGTGATCCAGCCCAAGAAGAAGGCCGAGTAAATGGCAACCCTCAAAGCCCAGCACCTGGCCAAGAGCTACAAGGGGCGGCAAGTCGTACGTGACGTCAGCCTGTCGATCGACAGCGGCCAGATCGTCGGCCTGCTCGGCCCCAATGGCGCCGGCAAGACCACCTGCTTCTACATGATCGTCGGCCTGGTCCAGGCCGAGCAGGGCCGCGTGCTGATCGACAACCTCGATGTCAGCCACCAGCCCATGCACGGTCGCGCCCGCGCCGGTATCGGCTACCTGCCGCAGGAAGCCTCGATCTTCCGTAAACTGTCGGTGGCCGACAACATCATGGCGATCCTCGAGACCCGCAGGGACCTCGACCGCGAAGGCCGGCGCAAGGAACTGGAAAGCCTGCTGCAGGAGTTCCACATCAGCCACATTCGCGACAACCTCGGCATGAGCCTGTCCGGTGGCGAACGCCGCCGCGTCGAGATTGCCCGTGCACTGGCGACCGCGCCCAAGTTCATCCTGCTGGACGAACCGTTTGCCGGTGTCGACCCGATCTCCGTCGGCGACATCAAGCAGATCATCCACCACCTCAAGGCCAAGGGCATCGGTGTGCTGATCACCGACCACAACGTCCGCGAAACCCTGGATATCTGCGAAACCGCCTATATCGTCAATGATGGCCGCCTCATCGCCGAAGGCGATGCCGAGACCATCCTGGCCAACGACCTGGTCAAAGAGGTTTACCTGGGCCACGAGTTCCGGCTCTGACCCTGGCACGCGCCTGGAGCGCTGGCAATTCGCCCTGCAACGGGGGGTAAAGTTGTTACGGTGCTCTAGGCAAACGCTACAATTTAAGGCATAAAACTTGCTTGATCTGGCGCTCCGGCGCCCCCGTGTAGTGGATGGCGCATGCGCGCCGGCGAACAAGGTATTAAGCCCCAGCCATGAAACCATCGCTCGTCCTAAAAATGGGCCAGCAACTGACGATGACGCCGCAGTTGCAACAGGCCATCCGCCTGCTCCAGCTCTCCACCCTGGACCTCCAACAGGAAATCCAGGAAGCGCTGGAGTCGAACCCGATGCTCGAACGTCAGGAAGACGGCGACGACTTCGATAACAGCGACCCGATGGCGGACAACGCCGAGAACAAACCGGTCGCCGAAGTCCAGGACAACAGCTTCCAGGAAAGCACCAGCAGTGCCGATAACCTTGAAGACGGTGAGTGGAGCGAGCGCATTCCCAACGAGCTGCCGGTCGACACCGCCTGGGAAGACATCTACCAGACCAGCGCCAGCAGCCTGCCGAGCAGCGACGATGACGAATGGGACTTCACCACGCGGACATCGGCCGGTGAAAGCCTGCAAAGCCACCTGCTGTGGCAGCTGAACCTGGCACCGATGTCGGATACCGACCGCCTGATCGCCGTCACCCTGATCGACAGCATCAATGGCCAGGGCTACCTGGAAGACACCCTCGAGGAAATCTGCGCCGGTTTCGACCCTGAGCTGGATATCGAGCTGGACGAAGTCGAAGCGGTACTGCACCGTATCCAGCAGTTCGAGCCGGCCGGCGTCGGCGCTCGCAACCTCGGCGAATGCCTGCTGCTGCAACTGCGCCAGCTGCCAGCCAACACCCCGTGGATGAACGAAGCCAAGCGCCTGGTCACCGATTTCATCGACCTGCTCGGTAGCCGCGACTACAGCCAGTTGATGCGGCGCATGAAAATCAAGGAGGACGAGCTGCGCCAGGTCATCGAGCTGGTGCAGAGCCTCAACCCGCGCCCGGGGTCGCAGATCGAGTCCAGCGAGCCTGAATACGTGGTGCCCGACGTCATCGTGCGCAAGAACAATGACCGCTGGCTGGTGGAGCTGAACCAGGAGGCCATCCCGCGCCTGCGCGTCAACCCGCAGTACGCCGGTTTTGTGCGCCGGGCCGATACCAGTGCCGACAACACCTTCATGCGCAACCAGCTGCAGGAAGCGCGCTGGTTCATCAAGAGCCTGCAAAGCCGCAACGAGACCCTGATGAAGGTGGCCACGCAGATCGTCGAGCACCAGCGCGGCTTCCTCGACCACGGCGACGAAGCGATGAAACCCCTGGTGCTGCATGACATCGCCGAGGCCGTGGGCATGCACGAGTCGACCATTTCGCGGGTTACCACGCAGAAATACATGCACACGCCGCGTGGCATCTACGAACTGAAATACTTTTTCTCCAGCCACGTGAGCACCTCCGAAGGCGGCGAATGCTCGTCCACGGCGATCCGCGCGATCATCAAGAAACTGGTTGCGGCGGAAAATCAGAAAAAGCCATTGAGTGACAGCAAGATCGCTGGTTTACTGGAGGCACAAGGCATCCAGGTAGCCCGTCGCACCGTCGCCAAGTACCGCGAGTCTCTCGGCATCGCACCGTCGAGCGAACGCAAGCGACTGATGTAGCCCCTGAGATGCGCCACAGCGTTTGTGGGGCAGGTGCAAGACCTGCCTCTTTATGCACGGGCAACAAAGGAGAAGCTGTATGCAAGTCAATATCAGTGGACAGCATGTAGAAGTCACCCAGCCACTGCGCGATTACGTGCTTGAAAAGCTCGCCCGCGTGGAAAGTCACTTCGACAAGATCACCAACGTGCAGGTCATCATGAAGGTCGAGAAGCTGCAGCAGAAGGTCGAGGCGACCCTGCAGATTCCCGGCGGCGAAGTGGTTGCCAACGCCGAACACGAAGACATGTATGCAGCGATCGATGCCTTGGCCGACAAGCTCGACCGCCAACTGAAAAAACACAAGGAAAAACAGCAGAGCCTGCTGCAAGGTGCAGCTGCCCGCTGATCCCCCTCATCCATGATCCGACTTGAAACCATCCTGACCCCCGGCCGTTCCCTGGTGAACGTGCCGGGTGGCAGCAAGAAGCGCGCCCTGGAAAAGGTCGCCACCATCATCTCCGAACAAGTGCCGGAACTGGAGATGCAGGACATCTTCGAAAAACTGGTTGCCCGGGAAAAACTCGGCTCGACCGGTTTCGGCAATGGCATTGCCATTCCCCACTGCCGGCTCCACGGATGCTCGGCTCCGGTCAGCGCCCTGCTGCACCTGGAAGCCCCGATCGACTATGACGCCATCGATGGTGCTCCGGTGGACCTGCTGTTCGTCCTGCTGGTGCCAGAAGCCGCCACCGATGCTCATCTGGAACTGCTGCGCCAGATTGCCAGCATGCTTGATCGCAAGGAGGTGCGTGATCGCCTGCGTGCGGCCACCAGCAGCGAGGCCCTGTTCCAGGTTGTCCTGGACGTACAGAACGAGCACTGAGACATGCGCCTGATCATCGTCAGCGGCCGCTCCGGCTCCGGCAAGAGCACCGCCCTCGACGTCCTGGAAGACCATGGTTTCTACTGCATTGACAACCTGCCCGCCGGGCTGTTGCCGCAGCTGGCGGAAAATGCCCTGATCAATACCGAGCTGCTGCAACCCAAGGTCGCCGTGTCGATCGACGCACGCAACCTGCCCAGCCATCTGTCCCGTTTCCCCGAGTTGCTCGAGGAGGCCCGCGCCCGGCATATCAAGTGCGACGTACTGTTCCTGGATGCGGACGAAGACACCCTGCTCAAGCGCTTTTCGGAAACCCGCCGACGCCACCCGCTGACCAATGCCGACCGTTCGCTGGCAGAGGCAATCCGCGTGGAGAGCGAACTGCTTGGGCCGATTTCCGACCTGGCCGACCTGAAAATCGACACCACCAGCCTGAACCTCTACCAGTTGCGGGATTCGATCAAGCTGCGCCTGCTGAACCAGCCCGAGCCTGGCACGGCATTCCTGGTCGAGTCGTTCGGTTTCAAGCGCGGCATGCCGGTCGATGCCGACCTGGTGTTCGACGTGCGCTGCCTGCCCAACCCCTACTGGAAGCCCGAGTTGCGTGAGCATTCCGGCCTCGAGCAACCGGTGATCGATTATCTGGCCGCCCAGCCGGACGTCGAAGAAATGTTCAACGACATTTCCAGCTACCTCCTCAAGTGGCTGCCCCGCTTCGCTGCCAGCAACCGCGCCTATGTCACCATTGCCATTGGCTGCACTGGCGGCCACCACCGTTCGGTATACCTCACCGAACGCCTCGGCCAGTTGCTGCAGCAATCCCTGAAAAACGTCCAGGTTCGCCACCGCGACCTCTAGCCCAAGGATCCGCCCCACGATGCCCGCCCGTGAAATCACCATCATCAACAAGCTGGGGCTGCACGCCCGGGCGGCAGCCAAGTTTGTCGGCGTGGCCGGCCGCTTCCCCTGCCAGGTCAGGGTCGGCCGCGCGCCGGACAAGCTGGTGGATGGCAAGAGCATCATGGCGGTAATGATGCTGGCGGCAGGCAAAGGCACCCAGGTGTACCTGCATACCGAAGGGGATCAGGACGACGAAGCCATGCAAGCGCTGGTCGAGTTGATCAACAACTATTTCGACGAAGGCGAGTAAACCCGCCCAGGGCAGCGGCTCGACGCCTGGCAACCCTGGGCAGCGATGCAGGGTCAGAGACCGCCAGCGGTGAGCTTCTCCGGGTCCAGCAGCGTTTCCAGTTGCTCACGCGACAGATCGGTATGCTCCTGTGCCACATCGATGATCGGGCGCCCCTGCTGGTAGGCAGTCTTGGCGATTTCGGCGGCCTTAAGGTAGCCAATGATCGGGTTCAGCGCCGTGACCAGGATCGGGTTGCGCGCCAGGGCCTCCTTGAGTTTGCTGTCGTTGACCCTGAAGCTGGCGATAGCCTTGTCGGCCAGCAGGCGGCTGGCATTGGCCATCAGCTCGATGCTTTCCAGCAGGTTCCGGGCAATGACCGGCAGCATCACATTCAGCTCGAAGTTGCCGGATTGACCAGCAATGGCGATGGTGGCGTCATTGCCGATCACCTGGGCGGCGACCATCGCGGTGGCTTCCGGAATCACCGGGTTGACCTTGCCTGGCATGATCGATGAGCCCGGCTGCAGGCCTTGCAGCTCGATCTCACCCAGGCCGGCCAGGGGCCCGGAGTTCATCCAGCGCAGGTCGTTGGCGATCTTCATCAACGCCACCGCAGCCGTCTTGAGCTGGCCGGACAGGGCTACGGCGGTGTCCTGCGAGCCGATCAGGGCGAACAGATTCTGCCCAGGGGAAAACTCGATCCGGGTCAGGCTGCTGAGCTGACGGGCGAAGCTGGCAGCGAATTGCGGGTGCGCGTTGATGCCGGTACCCACTGCGGTCCCACCCTGGGCCAACGCCTGCAAGCTCGGCAGGGTGGCTTCGATATGTGCCTTGGCTCCGTTGAGCTGTGCAGCCCAGCCATCCAGCACCTGGCTCATGCGTACTGGCATGGCATCCATCAGGTGCGTGCGGCCAGTCTTGACGTACTGATGCACTTGCTTCGACTTGACCTCGATCACCTGCACCAGATGCGCCAAGGCGGGCAGCAGCTGCTCGTGCAGGGCCAAGGCAGCGCTGACATGGATGGTAGTGGGGATGATGTCATTGCTGCTCTGCCCACAGTTGACATGGTCGTTGGCGCTGACAGTGTCACCCAGGGCACGGCTGGCCAAGGTGGCGATCACCTCGTTGGCGTTCATGTTCGAGCTGGTGCCGGAACCGGTCTGGAACACATCCACCGGGAAGTGCTGGATGAAATCCCCCGCCAGCAGTTGTTCGACGGCGCTGACGATGGCCCCACCCTGCGCCATGGACAGCTGTTGCAGCTCGACGTTGGCCTTGGCCGCCGCAGCCTTGGCCAACAGCAGCGCACGAATGAACTGGGCGGGCATGCGCTGGCCGCTGATCGGGAAATTGTCGACCGCGCGCTGGGTCTGGGCACCGTACAGGGCCTGGGCCGGTACCTGCAGTTCGCCCATGCTGTCACGCTCGATACGGGTATCACTCATGTTCAGATCCTTGCATCAGTTCATCGGGGGAAATCGACGGCAGCAGGCGGCAATTGGCCAGCTGCAGGGCGTAAGGTTGCCACCGCTGGTTGTTGGCCTGGCGGTCGAGGTTGCGCAGGTCCAGTAGCGGGCGCCAGGCCTGGTCCAGGCACTGGCAGCGCCAATGCCACGGCAGCATGCGGTCGCAGGCGGTATCCAGCAGCAGGCGGAAGGCGCTCAAAGCCACTGTCCACGGCGAGGTTTCGGTGCAGCACACCAGATAGCGCCCTTCAGCCAGGTAGTGCTCGATCAGGCGCGGCTCGTCGGGCTCGAGCGCGCAGCGGATGCGCAGGCTGAGCCAACGCCAGTTGTCCAGGTAGGGCAATTCGCGGAAGACGGGTTTCATGAACATCATCGCCGGGTTGCTAGGTAATGATATTCATTATTAATTGATAATCTGTATCAATTCAAGGGAAAGGTGCGGAAACAAAAATCCCGGCTCGAAGGCCGGGACTGAATTGTCTTCTGCTGATCAGCTACCCGCCACCGTCATCCGCTCGATCAGCACCGAGCCGGTGTGGATATTGCTGCGGGTCTCAAGATCGCTGCCAATCGCCACAATCTGCTGGAACATGTCCTTCATGTTGCCGGCAATGGTCACTTCCTGCACCGCATGCTGGATCTCGCCATTCTCGACCCAGAAGCCCGCCGCACCACGCGAATAATCGCCCGTCACCATGTTCAGCCCATGCCCCATCAGCTCGGTCACCAGCAACCCGCGGCCCATGCGCCGGATCAGCGCCGCCTGGTCTTCGACACCATGGCTGACGAACAGGTTATGCACGCCGCCGGCATTGGCCGTACTTGGCAGGCCCAGCTTGCGCCCGGAATAGGTACCCAGCAGGTAGGACACCAGCTCACCATTGTCCACGAACGGCTTGGCATAGGTCGCAAGGCCGTCGCCATCGAACGCTGCGCTGCCCAATGCGCGCGGAATATGAGGGCGCTCGTCGAGGGTCAACCAGGTAGGGAACAGGCGTTGGCCGAGGGTGCCCTCAAGGAACGACGACTTGCGGTACAGGTTGCCGCCGGAAATGGCCGACAGGAAGCTGCCGAACAGGCCACCGGCCAGTTCGGCGGAAAACAGCACCGGCACTTCGCAGGTCGGCACTGGCCGCGCCCCCAGCCGGCTGGCGGCACGCTGGGCAGCGCGCATGCCAATGCTACGCGGGTCGGCCAACAGGTTGCCCTGACGGTTCACGTCGTACCAGTAGTCGCGCTGCATCTGCCCATCGCCTTCGGCGATCATCACGCAGCTCAGGCTGTGCCGGGTAGAAGCGTAGCTACCGATGAAGCCATGGCTGTTGCCATATACGCGGCATCCCTGATGGGTATTGAGGGTGGTGCCATCAGCGTTCTGGATGCGCGGGTCGGCGTCGAATGCCGCCGCCTCGCAGGCCAGCGCCATCTCGATCGCCTTCTCGGGCTCCAGATCCCAGTCATGGTACAGGTCAAGGTCGGGAATTTCGCGGGCCATCAGCGCCGCATCGGCCAAGCCGGAACATGTGTCCTCGGACGTATGCCTGGCAATCGCCAGGGCAGCGGCGACGGTCTCGCGAATGGCCTCCGGGCCACTGGCCGAGGTACTGGCCGAGCCTTTGCGCTGGCCGACATAGAGGGTGATGCCAAAGCCCTGGTCGCGATTGAACTCGACCGTTTCGACCTCGCGCTGGCGTACCGTGGTGGACAGGCCCTGCTCCAGCGACACCGCCACTTCGCAGGCGCTGGCCCCCTGGCGGCGCGCCTCGGCGATGATCGCCTCGACCTGCTCCTGCAAAGCTGGCAGGTCCTTGGGACCTACGCTCTGGACTGCACTCATGGTTCTCTCCACTCAAATTCTGCGTTCGGCAAGGATCATTCTACGACCGGGCCGGACAAGCGGCCCCCGACTGGTTATCATGGCGGCGATTTCTAGCGGACTGCCACCATGGTTGATTCAAACGACGACGCCTTCGACGGCGAAAAAAGCAAAACCCAGATCAAGCGTGAACTGCATGCGCTGGTCGAACTCGGCGAGCGCCTCACCACGCTCAAGGCTGATACCTTGGCGCGCCTGCCGTTGACCGACGAGTTGCGCAAGGCCCTGGCCGAGGCCAGCAAGCATACCGCCCACGGCGCCCGCAAACGGCACATGTCGTTCGTCGGCAAGCTGATGCGCGTGCAGGACCTGGACGCGATCCACGCCTTGCTCGAACAGATGGACAGCTCCACGCGCCAGTACAACGAGCGTTTCCACAGCCTGGAGCGCTGGCGCGACCGGCTGATCGACGGTAACGATGAAGACCTCGAACGCTTCGTCAACGAGTACCCCGATACCGACCGCCAGCAGTTGCGCTCACTGGTGCGCCATGCCCAGCACGAAAAGGCGCGGAACAAGCCGCCAGCCGCTGCGCGCAAGGTGTTCAAGTACATCCGCGACCTCGACGAATTGCAGCGCGGCTTGCGCTGACCCCTATGGGGCCGCTTTGCGGCCCCCAAGGCCATCACGCCCCCGTACCACCCACCGTGATCGCATCCAGCTTCAAGGTCGGCTGCCCGACCCCGACCGGCACCGATTGCCCGTCCTTGCCACACGTCCCGACTCCGCTGTCCAGCGCCAGGTCGTTACCAACCATCGACACCCGGCTCATTGCCTCCGGGCCATTGCCAATCAAGGTCGCCCCTTTCACGGGCGCGGTGATCTTGCCATCTTCGATCAGGTAGGCCTCACTCGTCGAGAACACGAACTTGCCGCTGGTGATATCCACCTGACCGCCGCCCAGGTTGGCGCAGTAGATGCCTTTTTTCACCGAGGCGATAATTTCCTGCGGGTCGCTTTCGCCAGCACGCATGTAGGTGTTGGTCATGCGTGGCATCGGCAGGTGGGCGTAGGATTCCCGGCGCCCGTTGCCGGTCACCGCCATGCCCATCAGGCGGGCGTTCAGCTTGTCCTGCATGTAGCCTTTGAGCACGCCATTTTCGATCAGCGTGGTGCACTCGGTCGGTGTGCCTTCATCATCCACGCTCAGCGAACCGCGGCGGCCCTCCAAGGTGCCGTCGTCAACGATGGTGCACAGGCTCGACGCCACTTTCTCGCCGATGCGGCCACTGAACGCCGAACTGCCCTTGCGGTTGAAGTCGCCCTCCAGGCCATGGCCGACGGCCTCGTGCAGCAGCACGCCCGACCAGCCCGACCCCAGCACCACCGGCAAGGTACCGGCCGGCGCCGGGATCGCCTCCAGGTTCACCAGCGCCTGGCGCAGCGCTTCGCGGGCATAGCCCATGACCCGCTCTTCGGTGAAGAAGCGGTAATCGGTACGCCCGCCACCGCCCTGCCCGCCCCGCTCGCGGCGGCCATTCTGCTCGACGATGACACTGACGTTGAAGCGCACCAGCGGGCGCACATCGGCGGCCAGGCTGCCATCGGCCGCAGCGACCAGGATGCGCTCCCAGACCCCTGCCATGCTCACGCTGACCTGCTGGATGCGCGGGTCAAGGGCACGGGTTGCGGCATCGACCCGCTTCAGCAGCTCGACCTTCTCGGCACGGCTGAGCACATCCAGCGGGTTGTCCGCGGGGTACAGGGCGGCTACATCCTGGCTGCGGAAGGCCTGCACCTTGCCGTCCTGCCCGGCGCGCGAAATCGAACGGGCGGCGCGGGCCGCCGAGGTCAACGCCTCGAGGTTGATCGCGTTGCTGTAGGCAAAACCGGTCTTTTCGCCGGACTGGGCACGCACGCCCACGCCCTGGTCCAGGTTGAAGCTGCCCTCTTTGACGATGCCGTCTTCCAGCGCCCAGGTTTCCGAGATCTGGCCCTGGAAATACAGGTCGGCGGCGTCGATGCCGGGGCCGGCCAACTCACCGAGCACGCTCTGCAGGCTGTCCAGGGTCAAGCCGCCTGGGGCCAGGAGCTGTTCGCTGACGGTGGATAACATCTGGCTCATAGTCACTCCGAGGTGTGCGCAGGCCGCAACGCGTCCTGCGAAAAGAAGCGCCGGTGCGACAGCACCGGCATGCGCGCCCGGATGGACGCTTGTTCGTCGATGTCGCGCTCGGCCAGCAGTACCGCTTCGCCGTGCGCCTGTTCCGCGACGATGCGCCCCCAAGGGTCGATGATCGCCGCATGGCCATGGGTTTCCCGTGGCCCCGGGTGGGTACCGCCCTGCGCTGCCGCCAGCAGGTAGCACTGGGTTTCGATGGCGCGGGCGCGCACCAGCACCTCCCAGTGAGCCGCGCCGGTTACCGCGGTGAAGGCGGCCGGCGCCGTGATCAGCTCCGCACCCGCAGCACGCAATGCGCTGTAGAGCTCGGGGAAGCGCAGGTCGTAGCACACGCTCAACCCCAGCCGCCCCACCGGGGTATCCGCTACCACCACCTGGGCGCCATGGGCATAGTCATCGGACTCCCGATAGCGGCCACGGTTGTCGGCGACGTCCACATCGAACAGGTGCAGCTTGTCATAGCGTGCCGCCACCTCGCCGTGTTCGTCGATCAGCAACGAACAGGCATGGGCCTTGGCTTCGGGCTGACCGACCGGTGGCAACGGCAAGGTACCGGCGACAATCCATAACCTGAGGTCGCGGGCGGTGCGTTTCAACCATGGCAGGATAGGCCCTTCGCCCAGCGCTTCGGCGCGGCCGATGGCGGCGGCATCCTTGCGCCCCATGGCGGCGAAGTTTTCCGGCAGCACGGCCAGGCGCGCGCCGCCGGATGCTGCCTGCTCCAGCAGGGCACCGGCGCGTTGCAGGTTGGCCAGCACATCGTCCTGGCTGACCATCTGGATGACTGCAACCTTCATGGGGACTCCTGACGGGATTTTTCGAACGGTTTCACAAATGTGATTCTAGGCTCTTTCCACGGTCCCTCGACACGGTAGTGCACGCTGGCAAAACGCGACACGCGGTCACCGATCAGCCGGTCGACCAGAAAAAGCGCCCCCCCAACCGCTGGCGCACCGACAATCAGCGCCGCCAGCGGCAGGTTGTTGGTCACCGGCAGGCTCACTTGCAGGTTGGCATCGACCCGGTCGTTCACCATGTCCAGCGTGCCATCCAGCTCGAAATTGCTCGACGGACCGGTCACCGCGATCGGCTCGCGGGTCACGTAGACACCATCGCTGGCCACCAGCAGGCCTTTGACCCGGTCGTAGGCCAGGCCCTTGTCGAACAGGTCGGAGAAGTCCAGGCGCAGGCGTCGCCCGATCGAGTTGAAATTGAGCAGGCCGAATACCCGCAGCGCCTGGGCGCTGCCTTCGACCTCGACGAACTGGCCGGTGCGCAGCGCAGCGTCCATGCTGCCGGAGAAGCGCTTGAGGCTGACTGCTGCCGGCGAACCCGGCCAACGGCCATCCACATCCAGGCGGAAATCGCGGCTGGTCACGGTAGGGGCAAAACCCCAGGCCTTGAGCACGTCGGCCAGGTTCTGGCCGTCCAGACGCCCCTTGTACCAGCTGCCGGTGCTGCCAGGTTCGCCTTCCCAGCCGCCACCCCCGTTGATATGCAGACCTTTGAAGGCCAGGTCGATGTCACTGGCGGTCACGCCACGCGCGGTTGGCCGCAACTTGAGCGATGCGCTGCCGAACAGGTCATCACCGCGGTACAGCTTGTCGATGCTCAGGTCCAGCGCCGGGACCTTGCGCGGGTCGAACGCGGCCAACGGGTCCGGCCCTTCTTCCGCCTGCTGTTCGGCAGCGCTGGCAGCCGGCAGGCGCAAGGTCTGCATGCGCACCACCAGTGGCGCGCCCTTGGCATCCGGCAGCCGGGCATTACCGATGACTTCCTTGCTGTCCAGCCGCACGTCCCACGCCGGGCCGCTGCGGGCCAGGCGTACCACGGCCTGGTTCAGGTCCATGCCGAACGCCTTCAACTGGCCGATGCTCAGGTCGACACCCTGCAGATTCTGCCGCGCGCTGCCACCCGGGTCGCCGCCAGCCAGGCGCGCGGCCTGTTCCTGCCAGGGCGCCAGGTCCAGCGTCTCCAGGCGGCCGCGCACACGCAGGCCTTGGCCAGCCGGCAGCTGCGCATCGCCGGTGCCCAGCAGAAGCTCGCCACGGCCCTGGGCCAGCTTGTCGGCCGGCGCAGCGTAGGCAAAGCGGGCAAGGTCGACGTATGCGGCATCGAAGCGCCGTTCCGGCCCCTGCAACGTCATGCTGAACCGGCTGTCACGGGTTTCGGCCGCAGTTTTGCCGAACGGTGCTGGCAGGTCGATGGCCACGCCCTTGAGGCTGGAGTTGACGTTCAAGCGGTTGTCCCGGCTACCCAGGCTCAGCTGCAGCTGGTACGGCAGTTCGCCGGAGGCCGGCAAGGCCTGCTTGAACTGCAACCAGTCGGTCAGCGCCTTGAGCGACACCTGGCCATTGGCGCTGATGCGGGTCTGCATCTGCCCGGGCTGGCCTTCGGCGCGAATCTGCGCCGTCACCGGCTTGCCGAAAGCCTGCAGGCTGATGCCCTTGCCGCTCAGGCCCTTGTCGAAATCGAAGCTGAAGTCGCCCTTCAGACGGCTGAGCTCCAGGCTCGGCGGCGCGACTTTCAGCTGGGCATCATGAGTGGTGAAGTCCACCTGTACCTTCGGCCGCTGCCCATGGGCCAGAGGAATATCAAGCTTGACCTTGCCCAGGAGTGGCCCTTCGCCTTCCCAACCAGCGAAGATCTCGCCCGTGCCGATAGGTGCTTCCTTGAGAATCTTCAGGCCATCGCCGAGGCTGCCATCGAAGTCGCCATCGAGGTACAGATGGCTGGGCTGGCCCGCCTCGACGTGCGGGATATCGACGCTCACATCGCTGACCTTGGTATCGAGCAGTACTCCGCGCTGGGCCTTGATGCGCACACCGCTGTCCTCGATCAGCACGTCGCCATCCACGTGCTGCACCTGCGGCCAGCCGGGCTGGAAGTCCAGCGCCGCATCCCGCACCTTGAAGAACAGGCTGATGCTGCGCGCTTCCGGCGCGACCCCATGGTTCAGCGAACCCTGGTACAGGAAGTAGCCTTCATCCACCATGCCCTTGACGATTGCACTGCGCAACCATTCGTCGAGCGCCGGGCTGAGTACCTCGGGCAGGTACTTGGCGGTGTAGCGGCCATCGCCTTCGGTCAGGCCGACACGCAGGTCCATGTAGTCCTCGCGCCCTTCCTCGAACAACAGGCGGATCAGGAAATCACCGGCGATCTTGCCTTCCTCGCCCAGCACCTTGAGGTAGGGCGCGACCAAGGTGAAACCTTGCTGGTCGAGGGTCCAGGTCAGGCGCGCATTGGCCTTCTGGTAGTGCCAGGGTTTGGCGAATATCGGGTACAGATGCAGCATGAACGCATCGGTATCCAGGCGCAGCTCACCGTGGCCCAGGTCACCGCTGATGCTGCCGCTGACATTACCGGCAGCCGGGGCATTGTGATAGGCGTCGAAGCCGACCTTGTCCAGGTTGGCTTCGAACTGCAGACGCTGGTCTCCCTCGGCCTTGGGCCGGGCCTCCAGACGCACATTGCGCAGCGCGCCGGTCACCTTCAGGCCATCGACCACTGCCATCACCTTGTCCGGCAGTGGCGCCAGGGCATCGATCAACGGGGTCAGCGGCGTGAGGTCGAGGCGGTCGGCCTGCAACCGCCAGCTTTCCTCGGCAGGGTTGTCGCCAGGGCGTTGCTGCAATTGCAGGTGCGATTCCCAACGGGTCTTGCCAATATCCATGGCCAGCGAATCGAGCACCACGTCGAAGCCTTGCTCACGGCGCTGGAACCAGGCCCCCAGGGCCAGGTTGTTCAGCTTGGCTGCCTGGCGCCCGGCATAAGCGCCCTGCAGCGCCGGAGCATTGAGGCGCACCACGGCCTGTTGCAACTGCCCGGCTTGCCAGTCGACCCAGAACTCGCCCCCCGCCCGCAAGGCGTCGGCATGCCATTGGCCCAGCAGCTGTGGCGGCAGCCAACGCGCCCAGTCGCTCTGCGGCAAGCTGAGGTAGGCTTCGATCTGGCCATCGCGCCAGGCACTGGCCGAGGCCCGGCTGCGCAGGTTCAGCGCCATGGGCTGGCCATCGGGCAAGGTCGCGCGCAGGTCCAGGGCCTGGCGCGAAGCACCGGCCTGCAGGCCGGCACTGACATAGGTGAGGGTCAGAGGGTCGCGCTGCCAAGGGTGCAGGGTGACCTGGCTGTCGAACACATCGATGCGGCCGAGCTGGCGCAGGCGCTGCAACAGCTCGGCGGGGTCGAGCGGCGCATCGTCCTTCTTCGGCAGGCCTTCAAGCGCCCATTGGCCTTGCTCGTTCTCGCGCAGGATCAATTGCAGGCCGCCCAGCTGTATGCGTGCCAGGCGCACCTCGCGTGCGCTCAGGCTGGCCCAGATATCAGGGACTACCTTGACCTCGTCCAGGCGCAGGGCCGTGCCGCCCTCGCCCAGCTGCAGGTCGCGCACCAGCAACATTGGCGCCAGCCCGCTCCAGCGGCCTTCCAGGCCACCCACGTGCACCGGCAGGCCCAGGGCCTGTTCAGCCTTGCTTTCCACATCGGCACGGTACTCGGCCACCAATGGCACCAGCTCGCGGCCAAGGCTGACATACAGCGCCACCAATACTGCCAGCAGGGCGCAGATGCCCAGCCCCCAGCGGGTCAGGGCGACCAGAACGCGGTTCAGACGTCCCATGGCCAGGGCCCTCCAGGTCGTTTGGCGATGATTGCCGGTAGTACCGGTTGAGCCACGCTGGCCCACCCGCGGCGCATTTCAGAAGGAGTCAGAGCAGCACCACATCGTATTGTTCCTGGGAATACATCGACTCGACCTGGAAGCGAATGGTTCGGCCGATGAAGGCCTCCAGCTCGGCCACGTTGCCGGACTCTTCATCCAGCAGCCGGTCGACCACCTTCTGGTTGGCCAGCACGCGATAGCCTTCGGCCTGGTAGGCCCGGGCCTCGCGCAGGATCTCGCGGAATATCTCGTAGCAGATGGTTTCCGGGGTTTTCAGCTTGCCGCGGCCCTGGCAAGCCAGGCAGGGCTCGCACAGCACCTGCTCAAGGCTTTCGCGGGTGCGCTTGCGGGTCATCTGCACCAGCCCCAGCTCGGTGATGCCGATGATGTTGGTCTTGGCGTGATCACGCTCCAGCTGTTTTTCCAGGGTGCGCAACACCTGGCGCTGATGCTCCTCGTCTTCCATGTCGATGAAGTCGATGATGATGATGCCACCGATGTTGCGCAGGCGAAGCTGCCGGGCGATGGCGGTGGCGGCCTCGAGGTTGGTCTTGAAGATCGTCTCTTCCAGGTTGCGGTGGCCAACGAAGGCACCGGTATTGACGTCGATGGTCGTCATCGCTTCGGCCGGATCGACCACCAGGTAGCCACCCGACTTGAGTGGCACCTTGCGCTCCAGGGCGCGCTGGATTTCGTCCTCGACGCCGTACAGGTCGAAGATCGGGCGTTCACCCGGGTAGTGTTCGAGGCGATCGGCGATCTCCGGCATCAGCTCGCCAACGAACTGCGTGGTCTTCTGGAACGTTTCCCGCGAGTCGATGCGGATCTTCTCGATCTTCGGGTTGACCAGGTCGCGCAGGGTACGCAGGGCCAGGCCCAGGTCTTCGTAGATGACCGTGGGCGCACCGCAAGTCTTGATCTGCGTGCCGATCTGCTCCCACAGGCGGCGCAGGTAGCGAATGTCCTGCAGGATTTCTTCAGCGCGCGCACCTTCGGCAGCGGTGCGCAGGATGAAGCCACCGGCGTCCTTGATGTTCTCACTGTCCATGCAATTGCTGACCACCTGCTTGAGGCGCTCGCGCTCGGTTTCGTCTTCGATCTTCAGGGAAATGCCGACATGGCTGCTGCGCGGCATGTATACCAGGTAGCGCGACGGGATCGACAGCTGGGTGGTAAGCCGTGCGCCCTTGGTACCGATCGGGTCCTTGGTCACCTGTACCACGAGGGCCTGGCCTTCGTGCACCAGTGCGGTGATGTTCTCCACCGCCGAACCTTCGCGCTGGGAGATTTCCGAGGCGTGGATGAATGCCGCACGCTCCAGGCCAATGTCGACGAACGCCGCCTGCATGCCTGGCAGTACGCGCACCACCTTGCCTTTGTAGATATTGCCGACGATGCCCCGGCGCTGGGTACGCTCGACGTGCACTTCCTGCAGCACCCCGTTTTCCACCACCGCCACGCGTGACTCCATCGGGGTGATGTTGATCAGGATCTCTTCACTCATGGCAGGCTCTCGTCAAAGGTCTTTTGTAATGATGGACGGCGTATGCAGTGCTGGCTACCGCTGGTTTGTTACCTCTGGCGAATGCGCGAGGGATTGCCAGCAGGCGCTGCCGAATTGGCCGAGCAGGTCGGCCGTTTCACTGAGGGGCAAGCCGACCACCGCCGAATAGCTGCCGCAAAGGCCGGTGACGAATACCGCGCCCAGGCCCTGGATGGCATAGCCGCCGGCCTTGTCCACCGGCTCGCCGCTGGCCCAGTAGCGTTGCGCTTCATCGGCGCTGATCGCGCGGAAACGCACCGTGCTGGCCACGTACAGGCTGTGCATGCGCTGGCCATCGCCGAGGGCGACAGCGGTCAGCACCTGATGCTCGCGGCCGGACAGGCTGGCCAGCATGGCCAATGCCTCTTCGCGGCTTTCTGGCTTGCCGAGGATGCGGCCATCGAGCACGACGGCGGTGTCTGCCCCGAGCACCACCGCCGGGCCCGCGATGCTGGCCAGGCCGGCCGTAGCCTTGGCCCGGGCCAGGCGCTCGACATAGGCCGGGGCGCCTTCGCCGGCAAGCGGGGTTTCATCGATAGGGGCACTGACGACGCTGAACGGCACGCCGATCTGGGTCAGCAGTTCGCGACGACGGGGCGAGCCGGAAGCCAGGAATAGCGGGATCATGCAGACAACTCCCTGTCGGTTGCGGCGGCGCCGTCAGTTGATATGCAAGCGTCGGCGCAGGTCGCGCAGGGCGAAGCTGATCCATGGCCAGAGCAAGGCACTGATCACCGCCGACCAGACCAGCGCCAGGGTCGGCAGGCGGTTGCCGGTCAGCGCGCTGAGCCACAGCTGGATCAGCTGGGCGATGCCGAAGATCACCAGGATCACCAGGCTCTGTTGCCACATGGGGAACATGCGCAGGCGCTGTTGCAAAGACAGCACCAGGAAGGTGATCAGGGTGAGGATCAGCGCGTTCTGCCCGAGCAGGGTGCCATACAGCACATCCTCGGCCAGGCCCAGTACGAACGCGGTGGTCATGCCGACCCTGTTCGGCACGGCAAGGGTCCAGAACGACACCAGCAAGGCCAGCCACATGGGCCGGAACACTTCCATGAACTGCGGCATGGGCGAGACACTGAGCAGCAGGCCGAGGGCAAACGTCAGCCAGATGACCCAGCCGTGGTTGCGGCGCGATACAGCCATCATTGCCTCCGGGTATGAGCTGGTGCGGCGGCCGGCGTGGCGGGTGCGGCTGCCGGGGCTGCTGGCGACGCTGTCGGAGTTGCCGGGGCCGCTGATGTCGCCGGTGTGCCAGCGGCGGGTGCCCCTTGCCCGTTTGCCGGTGCCGGCTGGCCAGGTGCCGAGGCGCCGTTGCGGTCAGCTTCTTCCTGGGCGATGGCAGCATCGGTGGCACGCTGCTCCGGGCTCCGCCGGTCACTGAATACCAGCAGCATGTAGCGGCTGCGGTTGAGCGCGGCAGTCGGGATGGCACGCACGATGGCAAACGGCTGGCCGGAATCGTGGATCACTTCGTTGACCGTGGCGACCGGATAGCCGGCGGGGAAGCGTTGGCCCATGCCGGAACTGACCAACAGGTCGCCTTCCTTGATATCGGCGGTGTCGGCCACATGGCGCAGCTCCAGGCGCTCCGGGTTACCGGTGCCGCTGGCAATCGCGCGCAGGCCGTTGCGGTTGACCTGCACCGGGATACTGTGGGTGGTATCGGTCAGCAACAGCACCCGCGAGGTATAGGGCATCAACTCGACCACCTGGCCCATCAGGCCGCGCGCATCGAGCACCGGCTGGCCAAGGAACACGCCATCACGCTCGCCCTTGTTGATCAGGATGCGGTGGGTGAAGGGGTTGGGGTCGACCCCGATCAGCTCGGCCACTTCGACCTTTTCGTTGACCAGCGCCGACGAGTTGAGCAGCTCGCGCAGGCGCACGTTCTGCTCGGTCAGCGCCGCCAGTTTCTGCAGGCGCCCCTGCAACAGCAGGGCTTCGGTCTTGAGCTTTTCGTTTTCCGCGATCAGTTCGGTGCGGCTGCCGAACTGGCCGGCCACACCTTGCCAGGCACGCTGCGGCAGGTCGGTGATCCAGTACGACTCCATGAGCACCAGGCCCATCTGGCTGCGTACCGGCTTGAGCACGTCGAAGCGCGCGTCGACCACCATCAACGCGACCGACAGCACCACCAGGACGAGCAGGCGAACGCCCAGCGAAGGGCCCTTGGAGAAAAGCGGTTTAATGGGCCGTTCCTCGTGGACGACTCAGGAGGTCATTGGACATGGGACAACGCACCAGCCTGGTTGCGGGTTGATGGATACGGCGCCCACAAGGGCGCCAGCCCAGCACATACAGGTAGCACTGTGCGTGCTACCTGTAAACCGGGCGCTCGTGAACAGCGAGCGGAATCACTCGCTGGAGAGCAGGTCCATCGCGTGCTTGTCCATCATTTCCAGGGCACGACCGCCGCCACGGGCAACACAGGTCAGCGGGTCCTCGGCAACGATTACCGGCAGGCCGGTTTCCTGGGCAAGCAGTTTGTCCAGGTCACGCAGCAGCGCGCCACCACCGGTCAGCACCAGGCCGCGCTCGGCGATGTCCGAGGCCAGCTCCGGCGGCGATTGCTCCAGGGCGCTCTTGACTGCCTGGACGATGGTCGCCAGGGATTCCTGCAGTGCTTCGAGCACTTCGTTGGAATTCAGGGTGAAGGCACGCGGGACGCCTTCGGCCAGGTTGCGGCCACGGACATCGACTTCGCGCACTTCGCCGCCCGGGTAGGCGGTACCGATTTCCTGCTTGATGCGTTCGGCGGTGGATTCGCCGATCAGGCTGCCGTAGTTGCGGCGCACGTAGGTGACGATGGCTTCGTCGAAGCGGTCGCCGCCAACGCGGACGGATTCGGCATAGACCACGCCGTTCAGCGAGATCAGCGCGATTTCGGTGGTGCCGCCACCGATGTCGACGACCATCGAACCGCGGGCTTCTTCAACCGGCAGCCCGGCACCGATGGCGGCGGCCATCGGTTCTTCGATCAGGAACACTTCACGGGCACCGGCACCCAGGGCCGACTCGCGAATGGCGCGGCGCTCCACCTGGGTCGACTTGCACGGCACGCAGATCAGCACGCGCGGGCTCGGCTGCAGGAAGCTGTTCTCGTGAACCTTGTTGATAAAATACTGCAACATTTTTTCGCAAACGCTGAAGTCGGCGATGACGCCGTCCTTCATCGGACGAATGGCAGCGATGTTGCCAGGCGTACGGCCCAGCATGCGCTTGGCTTCGGTACCGACGGCGACGACGCTTTTCTGGTTGCCATGGGTACGGATGGCAACAACCGAGGGCTCATTCAGGACGATACCGCGCTCACGCACGTAAATAAGGGTGTTGGCAGTACCCAGGTCGATGGACAGATCGCTGGAAAACATGCCACGCAGTTTCTTGAACATGGGAAAGTGACCCTGGGGAAAGCGTGGGTAAAAAGTGCGGCAAACTCTAACAATGGCAGGGATTTTGGGCAAGGAGCCAATATGTTAAATTGGCTGTTTTTCCGAGCAAGCCAGCAGATGATCGCGGCCGATAGACCGTCAGAAAGCTGACATGTTCCTCACTGCGGACCCAAATTCCGTTCTTTGTTTCCCCTGGAGATCCCCATGGCGCTTGAACGCTGCGACGTGGAAAAGATCGCCCATCTGGCCCGTCTGGGGCTGAATGATGGCGAACTGCCACGAATTACCGACGCCCTCAACAGCATTCTCGGGCTGGTCGACCAGATGCAAGCGGTCGATACCACAGGTATCGAGCCCCTCGCCCACCCCCTGGAGGCCAGCCAGCGCCTGCGCCCCGACCAGGTCACCGAGAGCAACCAGCGCGACGCCTACCAGGCCATCGCGCCTTCGACCGAAAGCGGTCTGTACCTGGTACCCAAAGTCATCGAGTAAGGGATAGAGCCTGCCATGCATCAACTGACCCTGGCCGAGATCGCCCGCGGACTCGCCGACAAGTCGTTTTCCTCCGAAGAGCTGACCGGCGCCCTGCTGGCGCGCATCAAGCAGCTCGACCCGCAGATCAACAGCTTCATCAGCGTCACCGAAGACCTGGCCCTGGGCCAGGCGCGTGCTGCCGACGCCCGTCGCGCCGCCGGCGAAAGCGGTGCGTTGCTGGGTGCCCCGATCGCCCACAAGGACCTGTTCTGCACCAACGGCGTTCGCACCAGCTGCGGCTCGAAGATGCTCGACAACTTCAAGGCGCCATATGACGCCACCGTGGTCGCCAAGCTGGCCGAAGCCGGCATGGTCACCCTGGGCAAGACCAACATGGACGAGTTCGCCATGGGTTCGGCCAACGAGTCCAGCCACTACGGCGCCGTGAAGAACCCGTGGAACCTCGAGCACGTCCCTGGCGGCTCGTCGGGCGGTTCGGCCGCAGCCGTGGCCGCGCGCCTGCTGCCGGCCACCACCGGCACCGACACCGGCGGTTCGATCCGCCAGCCGGCGGCGCTGACCAACCTCACCGGCCTCAAGCCGACCTACGGTCGCGTATCGCGCTGGGGCATGATCGCCTACGCCTCCAGCCTCGACCAGGGCGGCCCGCTGGCACGCACCGCCGAAGACTGCGCCCTGCTGCTGCAAGGCATGGCCGGCTTCGACGCCAAGGATTCCACCAGCATCGAGGAGCCGGTGCCGGACTACAGCGCCAGCCTCAATGCCTCGCTGCAGGGCCTGCGCATCGGCCTGCCGAAGGAGTACTTCGGTGCCGGCCTCGACCCGCGCATCGCCGACCTGGTCCAGGCCAGCGTCAAGGAGCTGGAAAAGCTCGGCGCGGTGGTCAGGGAAATCAGCCTGCCGAACATGCAGCACGCCATTCCGGCCTACTACGTGATCGCCCCGGCGGAAGCCTCGTCCAATCTGTCGCGTTTCGACGGTGTGCGCTTCGGTTACCGCTGCGAAAACCCGAAAGACCTGACCGACCTGTACAAGCGCTCCCGGGGCGAAGGCTTCGGTATCGAAGTGCAGCGCCGCATCATGGTCGGTACCTATGCCCTGTCGGCTGGCTACTACGATGCCTATTACGTGAAGGCGCAGCAGATCCGCCGCCTGATCAAGAACGACTTCATGGCCGCGTTCAACGACGTCGACCTGATCCTCGGCCCGACCACGCCAAACCCGGCCTGGAAACTCGGCGCCAAGAGCAGCGACCCGGTCGCCGCCTATCTGGAAGACGTCTACACCATCACCGCCAACCTGGCAGGCCTGCCGGGCCTGTCGATGCCAGCCGGCTTCGTCGACGGCCTGCCGGTCGGCGTGCAACTGCTGGCGCCGTACTTCCAGGAAGGCCGCCTGCTCAATGTCGCGCACCGCTACCAGCAAGTGACCGACTGGCACACCCGCGCCCCCAACGGCTTCTGAGGAATTCACACATGCAATGGGAAGTTGTGATCGGGCTGGAAATCCACACTCAGCTCGCCACCCAGTCGAAGATCTTCTCCGGCAGCGCCACCACCTTCGGTTCCGAACCGAACACCCAGGCCAGCCTGGTTGACCTGGGCATGCCCGGCGTACTGCCGGTGCTGAACCAGGAAGCCGTGCGCATGGCGTGCATGTTCGGCCTGGCCATCGACGCCGAGATCGGCAAGCGCAACGTGTTCGCGCGCAAGAACTACTTCTACCCCGACCTGCCCAAGGGCTACCAGATCAGCCAGATGGACCTGCCGATCGTCGGCAAGGGCCACCTCGACATCGCCCTGGAAGACGGCACCATCAAGCGCATCGGAGTAACCCGTGCGCATCTGGAAGAAGACGCCGGCAAGAGCCTGCACGAAGACTTCAGCGGCTCCACCGGCATCGACCTCAACCGTGCCGGCACCCCGCTGCTGGAGATCGTTTCCGAGCCGGACATGCGCAGCGCCAAGGAAGCCGTGGCCTACGTCAAGGCAATCCACGCGCTGGTGCGGTACCTGGGCATCTGTGACGGCAACATGGCCGAAGGCTCGCTGCGTTGCGACTGCAACGTGTCGATCCGGCCGAAAGGCCAGGCCGAATTTGGCACCCGCTGCGAGATCAAGAACGTCAACTCGTTCCGCTTCATCGAGCGCGCGATCAACAGCGAGATCCAGCGGCAGATCGACCTGATCGAGGACGGCGGCAAGGTGGTTCAGGAAACCCGCCTGTACGACCCGAACAAGGACGAGACCCGCTCCATGCGCAGCAAGGAGGAAGCCAACGACTACCGTTACTTCCCCGACCCGGACCTGCTGCCGGTGGTGATCGAGGACAGCTTCCTGGAAACTGTCCGCGCCGGCCTGCCAGAGCTGCCGACGCAAAAGGTGGAGCGCTTCCAGAAGCAGTACGGCCTGTCGGCCTACGACGCCAATGTGCTGGCATCCAGCCGCGAACAGGCGGACTACTTCGAAGAAGTAGTTAAAATTGGTGGCGACGCCAAGCTGGCTGCGAACTGGGTCATGGTCGAGCTGGGCAGCCTGCTCAACAAGCTGGGCATCGAGATCGACCAGGCGCCGGTCAGCGCCGCGCAACTGGGTGGCATGCTGTTGCGTATCCGCGACAATACCATCAGCGGCAAGATCGCCAAGACCGTGTTCGAGGCCATGGCCGCCGGTGAAGGTGACGCCGACAGCATCATCGACAGTAAAGGCCTGAAGCAGGTCACCGATACCGGTGCGATCGACAAGATGCTCGACGAAGTGCTGGCGGCCAACGCCGAGCAGGTCGAACAGTACCGCGCCGCCGACGAGGCCAAGCGTGGCAAGATGTTCGGCTTCTTCGTCGGCCAGGCGATGAAAGCTTCCAAAGGCAAGGCCAACCCCGGGCAGGTGAACCAATTGCTCAAGGCCAAGCTCGAAGGGTGATTTGAAAATGCGGCGAGGGCTCCGCCCTCGATCGCCGGCAAGCCAGCTCTCACAGGTACAGCACCGCTCTCAAGGGCTGCGGGTTCCCTGTGGTAGTCGGCTTGCCGGCGATGGGCCGCACAGCGGCCCCAACTGCAGCAGCGGAGCACCTGACTTGCTAAAACGATCCCTGAGCACCCTCGCCCTCTATTCCCTGTTGGCCGGCTGCGCCAGCCATGACATCGACCCGCGCGGCTACGACCAGACGGGCACCGCCTCCTACTACGGCTCGCGCCACCACGGCAAACGCACCGCCAGCGGCGAACCGTTCAACCAAAACGGCCTCACTGCCGCCCACCGCAGCCTGCCCTTCGGCACCCGCGTGCTGGTTACCAACACCGCCAACCAGCGCAGCGTGGTAGTGCGTATCAACGATCGTGGGCCGCATACCCGCGGCCGCCTCATCGACCTGTCACGTGCTGCGGCGGAAAAAATCGGCATGATCCGTAGCGGAACCGCGCGGGTGCGAGTACAAGGGCTTAGCGACTGACGCGACAGGAGTCCGACCATTTTCGACTTGGCCACCCTTGCCACCTTCAGCCTTCTGCAACTGGGCATTGCCCTGTTGTTGCTGGTGGCTGGCGCCGAACTGCTGGTACGCGCAGCCTTGCGCCTGGCCCAGCGCCTGCACGTACGCCCACTGATCATCGGCCTGAGCCTGGTCGCCTTCGGCAGTACCGCGCCGCAACTGACCGTGAGCCTGCAGGCCGCCTACCAGGGGGCGCCGGATGTGGCGGTTGGCAGCGTGATCGGCAGCAACATCTTCAACGTGCTGGTCATTCTCGGCCTGGCTGCGCTGATCATTCCGCTGCGGGTGTCGCGGCAGCTGGTACGCCTGGACATTCCACTGATGATCGCAGCCAGCGGGCTGGTCTACGGGCTGTCCGCCAACGGCCACCTGGGCCGGACCGAAGGGGCATTGCTGCTGGTGGGCCTGGCCGGCTACCTGGCGACGCTTTGGCACCAGTCCCGTCACTACGCGCGCACCTACCCTGCCCCGGCCAGCGTCGTCGCCAGCGCCGGGCGCTTCTGGTCAGGCACGCTGCTGCAGGTGCTGGCAGGCCTGGGCCTGCTGAGCCTGGCCGGCCATCTGCTGCTGGAAGCCGCGGTGGAAGTGGCCACCGACCTCGGCCTGTCCGAGCGCATCATCGGCCTGACCGTGGTCGCCATCTGTACCTCGTTGCCGGAACTGGCCGCCGCGCTGATCGCCGCCCTGCGCGGGGAACGGGAAATCGCCGTGGGTACGGTGATCGGCAGCAATCTGTTCAACCTGCTGGCCGTACTGGGCCTTACCGCACTGGTCACCCCCGAACCGCTGTCGATTTCACCCAACGCCCTGGCCTTCGACCTGCCGGTGATGCTCGGCGTTGCCGCGCTGAGCCTGCCGGTGTTCTATTCCGGTTACCGCATTACCCGCGCCGAGGGCCTGGTGTTCCTCTGCCTGTACCTGGCCTATGGCCTGCATGTGGCAGCGTTTACCATGGGCCTGCCGCTGGCCGGCCGCCTGGAGCGGCTGATGTTCTACGTGCTGCCGGTGCTCGCCATGGTGTTGCTGTACACCACCGTGCGTGCCTGGCGCCGCCAACACTAAGGAGAACAACATGGCTGATAGCGACAAGACCGGCGAGCAGATTCGCCGCCAGGTAATGGGCGATGCGTTCGTCGACCGCGCCCTGGGCAATGCCACTGACTTTACCCGGCCGCTGCAGGAGTTCGTCAACGAACACGCGTGGGGCAGTGTGTGGGCGCGCGACGGCTTGCCGTTGAAGACTCGCAGCCTGATTACCCTGGCCACGCTCACGGCACTCAAATGCCCGCAGGAACTCAAGGGGCATGTACGCGGGGCGTTGAATAACGGTTGTACCGTGGAGGAGATTCGCGAAGCGCTGCTGCATTGCGCGGTGTACGCCGGGGTGCCGGCGGCGATCGATGCTTTCCGTGCAGCCCAGGAAGTGATCGACAGTTATCAGTAGGTAGCCTGTACCGGCCTCTTCGCGGGTAAACCCGCTCCCACAGGTATCGCACAGCTTTCGGAGCCTGCGTAACCCTGTGGGAGCGGGTTTACCCGCGAAGAGGCCAGTACTGTGTTACCTACCTGGCCTGGCGAGCCTTCTTCATCTTGAAGGCCACCCATAGCACCAGGATCCACCCCGGAATCAGCATCACCGAAATGCGAATCGGCGGGGTCAGGTACATCACTACCAGGATCAGCACGATGAACGCCAGGCACAGGTAGTTGGTCAATGGGTGCCCCCAGCTCTTGTAGAACGGGGTGATCCCGGCCGCCAGCTTGGCCTTGCGGAACTTCAGGTGAGTAATGCTGATGCTCGCCCAGTTGATCACCAGCGCCGACACCGCCAGGGCCATCAGCAGGCCGAAGGCTTCGCCCGGCATCAGGTAGTTGATCAGCACACACAGCCCGGTCGCCAGCGCCGACACGCCCAGCGCGGTCAGCGGCACGCCACTGCGGCTGACCCTCAGCAATTGCCGTGGCGCGTCGCCCTGGCTGGCCAGGCCGAACAGCATGCGGCTGTTGGCGTATACACAGCTGTTGTACACAGACAGCGCGGCCGTCAGCACCACGATATTGAGGATGGTCGCCACCAGGTCACTGTCCAGTTCGTGGAAGATCATCACGAACGGGCTACCGCCCTGCACCACCTTCTGCCACGGGTACAGCGACAGCAGCACCGCCAGGGCGCCGATGTAGAAGATGAGGATACGGTACACCACCTGGTTGGTGGCCTTGGGGATGCTCTGGCGCGGGTTGTCGGCCTCGGCAGCAGTGATGCCCACCAGTTCCAGGCCACCGAACGAGAACATGATCACCGCCAGCGCCATCACCAGGCCAGTGATGCCATTGGGGAAGAAGCCGCCGTACTGCCACAGGTTGGCCACGCTGGCATCCGGGCCGCCATGGCCGCTGGTCAGCAACCAGGCGCCGAAACCGATCATGCTGACGATGGCCACCACCTTGACCAGGGCGAACCAGAACTCCATCTCGCCGTAGACCTTCACCTGGGTCAGGTTGATCAGGTTGATCACCACGAAGAAGATCGCTGCCGTGGCCCAGGTGGGGAAGCCCGGCCACCAGTACTGCACATAGATGCCCACTGCAGTGAGTTCGGCCATGCCGACCAGCACGTATACCACCCAGTAGTTCCAGCCCGAGACGAAACCGGCGAACTCGCTCCAGTACTGGTGCGCGAAGTGGCTGAAGCTGCCGGCCACCGGCTCTTCCACCACCATTTCGCCCAGCTGGCGCATGATCAGGAAGGCCATCAGGCCGGCAATGGCATAGCCCAGCAGCACGGAAGGGCCGGCCAGCTGGATGGTTTGCGCGATGCCCAGGAACAACCCGGTGCCGATAGCCCCGCCCAGCGCAATCAGCTGGATATGGCGATTCTTCAGCCCGCGCTGCAAGCGCTCGGGCGTGCTCTGGTCTTGCATGAAGTGTCCTTTAGCTCAGTGAGGCAGTGTTGTTGTGTTATTTGCAGTGAAGGATCTAGATCCATCCGCCCCACTGCAAGATGAAAATGCCAATGTTGGTGGTGATCGCCGCCATCAGCGTGGTAACCACGATGATCGATGCGGCGAGCTCATGGTTGCCGTTGGCTGCCCGCGCCATGACGTAGCTGGCTGCTGCGGTCGGGCTCCCGATGTACAGGAACAGGATGCCCAGTTCGGCACCGCGGAAGCCGCAGAGCCAGGCGCCCAAGGTGCCGACCAGCGGCAGCCAGACCATTTTCACCAGGCTGGCGTCGATGGCCAGCCTGCCGCTGTCGCGCAGCGCCGCCAGCGACAGGGTGCCACCGATGCAGATCAGCGCCAGCGGCAAGGTCATCTGGGCCAGATAGTCGCCCGAAGTGAGCAGCCAGTTGGGCAGCGGCACCTGAGCGTAGGCCATTGGCGTGGCCACCAGCACGCTGATGATCAACGGGTTGCTGAAAATGCTCTTGCAGATGCTCCACGGGTCGGACTTCAGGTCCGGGCTGTACACCGCCAGCACCACCGCCGACAGCGAGTTGTACAGGAGGATCACCAGGCCGGCGAGCACCGCCCCCAGGGAAATGCCGTAGTCGCCGTAAAGGCTGGCGGCCAGGGCCAGGCCGATCACACCGTTGTTGCCACGGAAGGCGCCCTGGGTGTAGATGCCCCGGTCCGCCGCGGGGCAGCGCCAGACCGCCAGGCCCCAGGCGATGGCGAAACCGACCAGAGTGGCGGCGATGAAATACAGCAGAACCCCGGGTTTGACCGCTGCGCCCAGGTCGGCGTGGTAGATGCCGAGGAACAACAGCGCCGGCATGCACACGTTGAACACCAGCTGCGAAGCGACGCGGTTGAAGTTGTCATCGATCAGGCGGATGCGTTTGAGCAGCACACCCATGAACAGCATGGCGAAGACCGGTGCCGTGATGTTCAGCGTCTGAATAAGAAGGGCGAGCATGCGCAAGCGATCCTGGAGGAGTTGCCGTCAGGCGGCTAATGATACGCCAACGCATCAGGAATTGCGGAGATCGACGGGCTTTATCAGGAAGTTTCTGCCAATACCGGCCTCTTCGCGGGCTTGCCCGCTCCCATAGGTATTCCACAAGCCCAAGACCTGTGCAGTACCTGTGGGAGCGGGCGAGCCCGCGAAAGGGCCGGTACAAGCCCGGCAGGAATCAGCGCCGGACCGGGCGCTTCTGCAGCTTGCGCTGCAAGGTCCGCCGGTGCATGCCCAGCGCCCGCGCAGTGGCCGAGATATTACCCTCGTGCTCGTTCAGCACACGCTGGATATGTTCCCACTGCAGGCGGTCGACCGACATCGGGTTTTCCGGCACCAGGGTATCCAGGTCAGTGTGCTCCGACAGTAACGCCGCCAGCACATCATCGGCATCGGCCGGTTTGCACAGGTAGTTGCAGGCGCCACGCTTGACCGCTTCCACGGCGGTGGCAATGCTTGAGTAGCCGGTCAGGATCACCACGCGCATTTCCGGGTCCAGCTCCAGCAGCTTGGGCAGCAGCACCAGACCGGAGTCACCCTCCATCTTGAGGTCCAGCGTGGCGTAGTCCGGCAAGTCCTGCTGGGCCAGCAGCAACCCTTCCTCGGCAGAGCTGGCGGTGCTCACGCGGAAACCGCGGCGGCTCATGGCACGGGCCATGACCCGGGTGAAGGTGGCATCGTCGTCCACCAGCAGCAGGTGCGGAAGCTCTTCGCTTTCGACCTGGTTTTCTTCGCTCATCATTCATCTCCTCGCTTGCCATGGGGCAGGCGCAGTTCGGTCAGGGTGCCACCCTGTTCATGACTATAGAGTTTCACCGAACCGCCCGCACGGGTCACGCTGGCCTTGCTCAAGAACAGGCCAAGGCCGAAGCCTTTGCCCTTGGTGGTAATGAAGGGTTTGCCGATGGCTTCGGCAATGGCCGGCGGCACGCCAGGGCCATGGTCACGGATACTGATGACGATGTCGTGAGCGTCCCAGTCCAGACGCACTTCAAGGTCATCGGGGCAGGCATCAGCGGCATTGTTCAACAGGTTCAGCAGCGCCTGGGTCAGGTCTGGTGGCGGGGTCAGGCGCGGTACCTGGCCGTCGCGCAGGCGCTGGAAGCGGTAGCTGGCCTCCGGACGCATCAGGTGCCAGCGGTTGAGCGCTTCGTCGAGCCAGGCGGTCACGTCCTGCTCCACCACCGCCAGGCGCCGATTGGCCTCGGCGGCACGCACCAGCTGTTGCAAGGTTTCCTTGCACAGCTTCACCTGGTCCTGAAGGATCTGCAGGTCTTCCTGCAGCAGCGGGTCGGCGTGGTCCTGGCGCATTTCGTTGAGCAACACGCTCATGGTCGCCAACGGCGTGCCCAGCTCATGGGCCGCGCCGGCGGCCTGGGTGGCCACGGCCAGCAGCTGTTCATCGCGCAGGCTTTCCTCGCGCCGCTCGGAGCGCAGCTGCTCCTGGCGGCGCAACTCTTCGGCCATGCGTGCGGCAAAGAAGGTGATGACTGCAGCGGCCAGCGCGATGCTCAGCCACATGCCATAAACCTGCATCTTGTCCCGCGCCATCGGCAAGCCTTCGAGCGGGTAGAACTGCACCAGCAGCAGGCTATAGGCGGTCAGCGCAATGCCGGAAAGAATCAGCGAATACAGCCACGGCAAGGTCACCGCAGCGATCGCCAGCGGCACCAGGTAATACGAGACGAACGGGTTGGTCGAACCACCGGAGTAGTACAGCAAGGCACTGTGGATCAGTAGGTCACAGGCCAGCTGCAGGGCATATTCCAGCTCGGTGACCGGCAGCGACAGGCGCAGGCGCAGGGCCGTGAACGCACACAGCAGCGAGGACAGGGCCAAGGTGCCGGCCAGCGACAGCCAGGGCAGCGGCAGCAGTTCGGTCCAGTAGGCGACACCCACGGAGCCGGCCTGGGCAGCCAGGACCAGGACGCGAATGACGGTCAGGCGCCAGAGGTTCTGGCGGGTAGCGGACAGCGGTTGTACGGCGGCGAGCATGAGCTCTCCTGATGAGTGCTCCAGAAAAATCGGCTGGAGTATACCGAAGCCTGGCACCTCGCTGCAGCGATGCGGCAAAGCGCCACACTTTGTCACAAGTCCATGATGGCACTTTTGAACCCACTACACTGTTGCCGGTCTGAAGGCCCATGCGTGGAATGGATGGCCAGAGCCCACGCCTTTTATTGCCAAGGAGTATCCCATGCAAAACCCTCGTCGCGGCGCCGCGCTGATCCTGTCCTGCGGCCTGCTCGCCAGCCTGCCGGCATTGGCTGCCGATGAACCTCGCTACAACCAGGTATCGCTGCGTGCCGAAGTCAGCAAGGAAGTGGCGCGCGACCTGATGGTCGTGACCCTGTACAGCGAAGCGCAGAACAGCGACCCCGGCAAGCTGGCCCAGCAGATCACCGAGACCATGAACAAGGCGGTGCAGCAGTCGCGTCAGGTCAAGGACGTGAAGATCAGCCAGGGCAGCCGCAACAGCTACCCGGTGTATGACAGCAAGGGCCAGAAGATCACCGGCTGGCGCGAGCGTGCCGAACTGCGCCTGGAAAGCGCCAACTTCCCGGCCCTGTCGCAACTCACTGCCGACCTGCTGCAAGAGTTGAAAATGGGCGGCATGGACTTTTCCATCGCTCCGGCCACGCGCAAGGCCAGCGAGGATGCACTGCTCAAGGATGCAGTGGATGCCTTCAAGGCACGTGCACAGCTGGCGACCGAGGCGCTAGGCGGCAAAGGCTACAAGGTGGTCAGCCTGAACCTCAACAGCAGCGGTTACCCACGCCCATACCTGCGCAGTGCGCCAATGGCGATGAAGGCAATGGGGGCTGATGAGGCGGCGCCGGCGCCAGATATCGAAGCCGGTACCAGTGAAGTCAGCATGAATGCCGATGGCCTGATCGAAGTGCAAATGCCTTGACCCGTTCGAGGGAGCGGCATGCCCGCTCCCTCGAAGAACACGTCAATTTCAACATTTTCAGAACATTCCTACGCACCATTAAGGTGCTTCCTACGGCCTTTCCCGCCCCGAAATATCCCGCAAAAAGCCATCATTTTGCCCACGCAAACGTTCAACTTCGTGAAAAGTTATACCAATGCGACATCCATGTACGGCCGTTCCACTTTTCTGACACCAATGAACCCTTGCCATATTGCATTGGGTATACCCCCTGCATAAGTATCCGCAGGTCGGCTCACGAGGCCACCTCAAATCGAAAAATGACAACAATGAGGCCACCATGCTCAAACACGCAGTCATTCCGTTCCTGCTAGGCGCAGGCTTGCTCTCCGGCGCACCGTCGGCCCTCGCCGCGTCCAACCTGGTGTTCTGCTCCGAAGGCAGCCCGGCCGGCTTCGACCCGGGGCAATACACCACAGGGACCGACTTCGACGCCTCTGCCGAGACCGTGTTCAACCGCCTGACCCAGTTCGAACGCGGCGGCACCGCCGTCATCCCGGGCCTGGCGACCAAGTGGGAAGTATCCGACGACGGCAAGACCTACACCTTCCACCTGCGCGAAGGGGTCAAGTTCCACAGCACCGACTACTTCAAGCCCACCCGCGCATTCAACGCCGACGACGTGCTGTTCACCTTCAACCGCATGCTCGACAAGGACCACCCGTTCCGCAAGGCCTACCCCACCGAGTTCCCGTACTTCACCGACATGGGCATGGACAAGAACATTGCCAAAGTGGAGAAGCTCGACGAACACACGGTGAGGTTCACCCTCAACGAGGTCGACGCCGCCTTCATCCAGAACCTGGCCATGAGCTTCGCCTCGATCCAGTCCGCCGAATACGCCGAGCAGTTGCTCAAGGACGGCAAGGCTGCCGATATCAACCAGAAACCGATCGGCACCGGCCCGTTCGTGTTCAGCAAGTACCAGAAGGACGCGCATATCCGCTTCAAGGGCAACAAGGACTACTGGCAACCTGACGACGTGAAGATCGACAACCTGATCTTCGCCATTACCACCGACGCCTCGGTGCGCATGCAGAAGCTGAAGAAGAACGAATGCCAGGTCACCTTGTTCCCGCGCCCGGCCGACATCCAGCCGCTGAAGCAGGACCCCAAGCTGCAGATGCCGGACCAGGCCGGCTTCAACCTCGGCTACATCGCCTACAACGTGATGGACAAGGTCAAGGGCAGCAACGAGGCCAACCCGCTGGCCCAGCTGAAAGTCCGTCAGGCGCTGGACATGGCCGTAGACAAGAAAAAGATCATCGAGTCGGTGTACCAGGGCGCCGGCCAGCTGGCCGTCAACGGCATGCCGCCAACCCAGTGGTCCTATGACGACAGCATCAAGGACGCTCCGTACGACCCGGAAAAGGCCAGGCAACTGCTCAAGGAAGCCGGCATCAAGGAAGGTACCGAGATCTCCCTGTGGGCCATGCCGGTACAGCGTCCGTACAACCCCAATGCCAAGCTGATGGCCGAAATGCTGCAATCGGACTGGGCCAAGGTGGGCATCAAGGCGAAGATCGTCAGCTATGAATGGGGTGAATACATCAAACGCTCCAAGGGGGGCGAACAAGGTGCCATGCTGATCGGCTGGAGCGGTGACAATGGTGACCCGGACAACTGGCTGGGCACCCTGTACGGCTGCGATGCCATGAACGGCAACAACTTCTCCAAGTGGTGCTACAAACCCTACGACGACCTGATCAAGCAGGCCAAGGCCACTCCCGACCAGGCCAAGCGCACCGAGCTGTACAAGCAGGCGCAGCACATCCTCAAGGAGCAGGTGCCGATCACCCCGATCGCCCACTCCACCGTGTACCAGCCCATGAGCGCCAAGGTGAAGGACTTCAAGATCAGCCCGTTCGGCCTGAACTCCTTCTACGGCGTCAGCGTGGACAAATAGGCTAGCCACGGCACCCGCTGAGCGGCGGGTGCCCCGCCGATCCACCCCCCCTTCATGTCGTCCCGCCGCTATCCGTGGCGGGGTCGGCGACCTGTTGCCGCCATTCGTACCGAGAGGCGGCGCCAACAGACGTAAAAGGACTTGCCATGCGCCCTGTCACTCGTCTTTCCGCCCTGCTCGCCCTGGGCCTGATCAGCCAGGCCCCGGCCGCGCTGGCCAACAACCTGGTGTTCTGCTCCGAAGGCAGCCCCGCCGGCTTCGACACCGCGCAATACACCAGCGCCACCGACAACGACGCCGCCGAACCCATCTATAACCGCCTGGTCGAGTTCGAGCGTGGAGGTACCGCCGTGCAACCCGCCCTGGCGACGCGCTGGGAGGTGTCCGACGATGGCCTGCGTTACACCTTCCACCTGCGCGAAGGGGTGAAATTCCACAGCAACAAGGCATTTACGCCCAGCCGCGACTTCAACGCCGACGACGTGCTGTTCACTTTCAACCGCATGCTCGACAAGGGCCACCCGTTCCGCCAGGCCTACCCCACCGAGTTTCCCTATTTCGTCAGCATGGGCCTGGACAAGAACATCGCCCGCGTCGAGAAGACCGGCCCCATGAGCGTGGTCTTCACCTTGAACAAGGTCGATGCTGCCTTCATCCAGAACCTGGCCATGAGCTTCGCCTCGATTCTTTCCGCCGAATACGCCGAGCAGTTGCTGGCCAGCGGGCGCGCCAGCGACATCAACCAGCAACCGATCGGCACCGGGCCGTTCGCGTTCCAGCGCTACCAGAAGGACTCGCAGATTCGCTACAAGGGCAACCGGGCCTACTGGGCACCCGATGAGGTGAAGATCGACAACCTGGTGTTCTCGATCAACACCGACCCTTCGGTGCGCATCCAGAAGCTGCGCCGCAACGAATGCCAGGTCACCCTGCACCCGCGCCCGGCCGACCTGCCGGCGCTGAAGGCCGACAGCAAGCTGCAGGTACTGCAGCAACCGGGCTTCAACCTCGGCTATATCGCCTACAACACCCAACACCCGCCGTTCGACCGCCTGGAAGTGCGCCAGGCGATGGACATGGCGGTGAACAAACAGGCGATCCTCCAGGCGGTGTACCAGGATTCCGGCCAACTGGCCGTCAACGCCATGCCACCGACCCAGTGGTCCTATGACAGCAGCATCAAGGATGCGCCCTACGACCCGGACAAGGCCCGGCAGCTGCTGCAGCAGGCCGGCGTGAAGCCCGGCAGCGAAATCACCCTGTGGGCCATGCCGGTGCAGCGCCCGTACAACCCCAACGCCAAGCTGATGGCGGAAATGCTCCAGGCCGACTGGAGCAAGCTCGGCTTCAAGGTGCGTATCGTCAGCTACGAATGGGGCGAGTACCTCAAGCGCATGAAAAGCGGCGAGCACGATATTGCCCTGATCGGCTGGACCGGTGACAACGGTGACCCGGACAACTGGCTGGGTACCCTTTACAACTGCGATGCGATCGGCAGCAACAACTATTCGCTGTGGTGCGACCCGCAGTACGACAGCCTGGTCAAGCAGGCCAAGCAGGTCACCGACCGCACCCAGCGCACCGCCCTGTACCAGCAGGCCCAGCAGCGGCTCAAGCAACAGGTGCCGATTACCCCGGTAGCGCACTCCACAGTGAACCAGCCGCTCAGCGTCAAGGTGTCCGATTTCAAGGTCAGCCCGTTCGGGCGCAATGATTTTTCCGGTGTGAGTGTTGACTGATCTCCAGCCTGCAGCCGCCGCTTCGCGGGCTTATCCGCTTCCACAGGTAGCCGCAAGCCAGGGGCCGCACAGCCCCTGTGGGAGCGGGTTTACCCGCGAAGAGGCCGGCACTGGCAACACAGCGCCCCCGATTCAGCCCGGAAACCCCGGGCGACCCTGGCAACACCGCAGCAAGAGCCCCGGCCCACAAGGCCAGGGAATAACTAGAAGAACAGAAAGGGAGCTTTTACCTTGAGACTATTCACCTTGACCGCACTGGCTTTATCCATCAGTGCCTTATCCACCGTGACCCAGGCCGACCCGCAGAGCCAGGACTATGTGCCCGTCACCCTCAAAGGCAGCAGCGAGCAGGAGCAGGCGAGCGGCTTCATCGATGGCCAGAGCCTGTCCGGCAGCACCCGCAACTGGTACGCGCGCGAACGCGCCACGCGCGCGCCGCTATGGAAGTACTACAAGAGCGACGGCACCCGCCACGACACCCACAGCCGTGACAACTGGGTGCAGGGCACCATTCTCAACTACAGCTCCGGCTTCACCCAGGGCACCGTCGGCTTCGCCGTCGAGGCCGCCGGTTACAACGCCATTGCCCTGGAACAGGGCCGTGCCGCGATCGCCGGGCCGAACAACCGCACCCTGACCCACAGCGACGGCGACCCGGTCGGCCAGTGGAGCAAGATGGGCCTGGCCAACGTCAAGGCACGCGTGTCCAACACCACCCTGACCGTCGGCCGCCAATCGGTGGACACACCGATGATCGCCTACATCGGCAACCGCGCCCTGCCCTCGAGCTTCCAGGGTGCGTTCCTGCACAGCGCCGAATTCGACAACCTGAGCTTCGACCTGGGCACCTTCGACCGCGTCTCGCCACGCACCGAACAGAGCCTCAGCAAGTTCCGCAGCGAGTACAGTGCCACCGGCGTGGAAACCGACCGCGCCAGCACCGCCGGTATCAACTACCAGCCGTTCAAGAGCCTGACCACCAGCCTGTACGCCACCAAGGTCGACGACTTCTGGAACCAGTACTACTTCGGCGCCAACCACGTGCTCGGCGACAGCGCAGTGCTCAGCCTGAGCACCGGCCTGAACTACTACAAGACCGTCGACGCCGGCAGCCAGAAGATGGGTAAAATCGACAACGACACCTACAGCCTGTCGCTCGGCCTGACCCACCAGGCCCACACCGTCAGCGCCTCGTGGCAGCAGGTCAACGGCAACGAGTACTTCGACTACCTGCACGAAACCAACGGCATCTACCTGGCCAACTCGCTGCTGTCGGACTTCAACGGCCCCAACGAGAAATCGCTGCAGCTTTCCTACGTGCTGAACATGGCGCCCTACGGCGTGCCGGGGCTGAAATTCAACCTGTACAACGCCCGCGGCTGGGGCATCGACGGTACCCATTACCGTGGTACCGCCTATGACGTGAACGGCCTGGATGGCGAAACCCACTACGAGTGGGGCATCGGCACCAGCTACGCAGTGCAGAGCGGGCCGCTGAAAGACACCAGCATTCGCGCCACCTACACCGCGCACCGCGCCAGCAAGGCCCAGGGCGATGGCAGCCTGGACGAGTTCCGGGTGGTGACCACCATTCCGTTCAACATTCTCTGACCGTCGGCGCCCCGGCCCGTTTCGCTGCGGGCCGGGGCGGCTACGCTGGAACCAATGCAAGCAGGGAGTTTTCACCCATGCAGAGAGCTTTCATGAAGTCCCGGCCACTGCGCCTGGCCCTGGCCGCGCTGCTACTGGGCGGCGCCACGCAACTGGCGGCCAAACCGCTGGTGGTCTGCACCGAAGCCAGCCCGGAAGGGTTCGACATCGTCCAGTACACCACTGCGGTCACCGCCGATGCCTCGGCCGAGACAGTGTTCAACCGCCTGGTCGATTTCAAGCCCGGCACCACCGAGATCCAGCCGGCCCTGGCTGAGCGCTGGGACATTTCAGCCGACGGCCTGACCTACACCTTCCATCTGCGTCAGGGGGTGAAGTTCCACACCACCGACTACTTCAAGCCGACCCGCGACTTCAACGCCGATGACGTGTTGTGGAGCCTCAACCGCCAGCTCGACCCGAACCATCCATGGCATGACAAGACCAGCGTCGGCTACCCGTACTTCGAAAGCATGGGGTTCAAAGAGCTGCTCAAGTCGGTCAGCAAGGCTGACGAGCACACCGTGGTGATTACCCTCAGCCGACCGGAAGCGCCATTCTTGCGTGACATGGCCATGGCCTTTACCTCGATCTACTCCGCCGAGTACGGCGACCAGTTGCTCAAGGCTGGCAAGACCGCCGAGCTGAACAGCAAGCCGATCGGCACCGGCCCGTTCATCTTCCAGCGTTACAACAAGGACGCCCAGGTTCGCTTCAAGCCCAACCCGGACTATTTCCGTGGCAAGCCGCCGGCCGATGCGCTGGTGTTCGCCATCGCCACCGACAGCAACGTGCGCCTGCAGAAACTGCGCGCCAACGAGTGCCAGGTGGCGCTCTATCCCAAGCCCGATGATGTGCCGTCGATCAAGCAGGACCCGAAACTCAAGGTCGAAGAGATCGAGGCCCTGGTCACCGGCTATATCTCGATGAACACCGAACACAAGTACCTGAGCGACGTGCGCGTGCGCAAAGCCATCAACATGGCCTTCGACCGCCAGACCCACGTTGACCAGCTGTTCGGCAAGGGCAACGCGCTGGTCGGCGTGAACCCTTACCCGCCGACCATGATCGGCTACAACAATGAGAACAGGAACCCGCCCCGTGACCTGGCCAAGGCACGCGAACTGCTTGACCAGGCTGGCGTACCGCCGGGCACCGTGCTCACGCTGTTCACCCGCAACGGCGGCGGCCCGACCAACCCCAACCCGCGCCTGTCCGCCGAAATGCTGCAGGCCGACCTCAAACAGATCGGCCTCAAACTGGATATCCGCGTCATGGAGTGGGCCGAGATGCTGCGCCGGGCCAAGAAGGGCGAGGCCGACCTGGTGTCCACCGGCTGGGCCGGCGACAACGGCGACCCGGACAACTTCCTCAGCCCGCTGCTCAGTTGCGATGCCGCCAAAAGCGGCGAGAACTATGCGCGCTGGTGCAACCCCAAGTTCCAGGAGTTGATCAGCCGCGCCCGCGAAGTGATCGACAACGACGAGCGTGCAAGGCTCTATAACGAGGCATTGAAAGTGTACGATGACGAACAACCCTGGATCAGCATGGCGCATCCGAAGATGTTCACCGCCATGCGTGACAACGTGGAGGGCTACGTGATCAACCCTCTGACCAACAACAACTTCGCCACCACCAAGGTGAAGTAGAACAACAACGACCGCCGGCCGCCCACACGGGGCCCGGCGGCCCCGCCGTAACGGGCTGCCCGCCCCACGGCCTGATGAGGTAACCCCGACAATGTTGAGTTTTATTGCCCGGCGCCTTGGCCTGTTGATACCGACGTTCTTCGGCATCACCTTGCTGACCTTCGCGCTCATACGCCTGATCCCCGGTGACCCGGTGGAAGTGATGATGGGCGAGCGCAGGGTCGACCCCGAAATGCATGCCCAGGCCATGGAGCGCCTGGGGCTGAACAAGCCGCTGCCGGTCCAGTACCTGGATTACGTCGGCAAGCTGGCCCAGGGCGACCTGGGTGAGTCGCTGCGTACCCGCGAAAGCGTCTGGCACGAGTTCCTCACCCTGTTCCCGGCCACCCTCGAGCTGGCCTTCGCCGCCCTGCTGTTCGCCGGCATCGTCGGCCTGCTGGCCGGGGTGATCGCCGCGCTCAAGCGCGGTTCGCTGTTCGACCATGGGGTGATGGGGATTTCCCTGGCGGGCTACTCGATGCCGATCTTCTGGTGGGGCCTGATCCTGATCATGTTCTTCTCGGTGAGCCTGGGCTGGACCCCGGTGTCCGGGCGCATCGACCTGCTCTACGACATCGAGCCGAAGACCGGCTTCATGCTCATCGACACCTTGCTCAGCGACGAAGAAGGCGCATTCGAGGACGCGCTGATGCACCTGATCCTGCCCGCCATCGTGCTCGGTACCATCCCGCTGGCGGTAATCGCCCGCATGACCCGTTCGTCGATGCTCGAAGTGCTGCGCGAGGATTACATCCGCACCGCCCGCGCCAAAGGCCTGTCGCCGGCCCGCGTGGTATTCGTGCACGGCCTGCGCAATGCCTTGATCCCGGTGCTGACCGTGTTCGGCCTGCAGGTCGGCACGCTGCTGGCCGGTGCGGTGCTGACCGAAACCATCTTTTCCTGGCCGGGCATCGGCAAATGGCTGATCGAAGCTATCGGTGCCCGTGACTACCCCGTGGTCCAGAACGGCATCCTGTTGATCGCCTGCCTGGTGATCCTGGTCAACTTCGTCGTGGACATCCTCTACGGCCTGGCCAACCCACGCATCCGTCATCAGCGCTGAGGCCTTCGCCATGACTAGCCCGATTCCGAAATCCGTCACACCGGCCAGCCCGGTGGACCAGAGCCTGCTCTACCCTTCGCCGTACAAAGAATTCTGGCAAGCCTTCGCGCGCAACAAAGGCGCGGTGCTGGGCCTGGCCTTCATGTGCCTGGTGGTGTTCTGCGCGCTGTTCGCGCCGTGGGTCGCCCCGCATGACCCGAGCGAGCAGTACCGCGACTTCCTGCTGACTCCGCCGGTGTGGCTGGAAGGCGGCAGCTGGCAGTTCATTCTCGGCACCGACGAACTGGGCCGCGACCTGCTTTCGCGGCTGATCCAGGGCGCGCGGCTGTCGCTGCTGATCGGCCTGTCGTCGGTGGTGATGTCGCTGATCCCAGGCATCCTGCTGGGCCTGCTGGCCGGTTTCTTCCCGCAACTGCTCGGCCCGTCGATCATGCGCCTGATGGACGTGATGCTGGCCCTGCCTTCGCTGCTGCTGGCGGTGGCCATCGTCGCCATCCTCGGCCCAGGCCTGATCAACACGGTGATCGCCATCGCCATCGTTTCATTGCCCTCCTATGTGCGCCTGACCCGCGCCGCCGTGATGGGCGAGCTGAACCGCGACTACGTCACCGCCGCGCGCCTGGCCGGTGCCGGCCTGCCCCGGCTGATGTTCGTCACCGTGCTGCCCAACTGCATGGCGCCCTTGATCGTGCAGGCCACCCTGAGTTTCTCTTCGGCCATTCTCGATGCCGCGGCCCTGGGCTTCCTCGGCCTCGGCGTGCAACCACCGACTCCCGAATGGGGCACCATGCTGGCGTCGGCCCGTGACTACATCGAGCGCGCCTGGTGGGTGGTGAGCCTGCCCGGCCTGACCATTCTGCTCAGTGTGCTGGCAATCAACCTGATGGGCGACGGCCTGCGCGATGCGCTGGACCCGAAACTCAAGAACGCCGCCTGAGGAGAACGCCATGTCACTGTTGCAAATCAACAATTTGAACGTGCGCTTCGGCGACGCCAATGCCGTACCGGTGGTCGACGGCCTGGACCTGACGGTGGAAGCCGGTGAAATCCTGGCCATCGTCGGTGAGTCCGGCTCGGGCAAGTCGGTCACGATGATGGCCCTGATGGGCCTGATCGACGCCCCAGGGCGCATCACCGCCGACGCGCTGACCTTCGATGGCACCGACATGCTCAAGCTCAGCGGGCGCCAGCGGCGCAAGGTCGTGGGCAAGGACATCGCCATGGTCTTCCAGGACCCGATGACTGCGCTAAACCCAAGCTACACCGTGGGCTACCAGATCGAGGAAGTACTGCGTCAGCACCTGGGCCTGAAGGGCAAGGCCGCGCGCCAGCGTGCTTTGGAGTTGTTGAAGAAGGTCGAGATCCCGGCAGCGGAAAGCCGCCTGGATGCCTACCCGCATCAATTGTCCGGCGGCATGAGCCAGCGCGTGGCGATCGCCATGGCGATTGCCGGTGAACCCAAGCTGCTGATTGCCGATGAACCGACCACGGCGCTGGATGTGACCATTCAGGCACAGATCATGGAGCTGCTGGTCAACCTGCAGAAAGAGCGCAACATGGCGCTCATCCTCATCACCCATGACCTCGCCGTGGTGGCCGAGACCGCCAGGCGGGTGTGCGTGATGTACGCCGGCCAGGCCGTGGAAGTCGGCCAGGTGCCAGAGTTGTTCGACGTGCCCGCCCACCCCTACAGCGAAGCGCTGCTGGCAGCGATCCCCGAGCACAGCATCGGTGCCGAGCGCCTGGCCACCCTGCCCGGCATCGTCCCCGGGCGCTACGACCGCCCGGCAGGTTGCCTGCTGTCGCCGCGCTGCCCGTATGTGCAGGATAACTGCCGGCACCAGCGCCCGCCCCTCGATCCCCAGGCGAATAGCCTGGCACGTTGCTTCTACCCGCTGAACCAGGAGGTGGCGTAATGGCCGTCGTTCTTTCCGCCCGGGAGCTTACCCGGCATTACGAAGTCTCCCGCGGGCTGTTCAAGGGCCATGCCCTGGTGCGTGCACTGAATGGCGTGTCATTCGAGCTGGAGGCTGGCAAGACCCTGGCCGTGGTCGGCGAGTCCGGCTGTGGCAAGTCGACCCTGGCCCGCGCCCTGACCCTGATCGAAGAGCCGTCGTCCGGCTCGCTGCAGATCGCCGGCACCGAGGTGAAAGGCGCCAGCAAAACCGAACGCAAGCAACTGCGCCGCGACGTGCAGATGGTGTTCCAGAGCCCGTACGCCTCGCTCAATCCGCGGCAGAAGATCGGCGACCAGCTGGCCGAGCCGCTGCTGATCAACACTTCGCTGAGCAAGACCGAGCGGCGTGAGAAGGTGCAGAAGATGATGGAACAGGTCGGCCTGCGCCCTGAGCACTACCAGCGCTACCCGCACATGTTCTCGGGTGGCCAGCGTCAGCGTATCGCCCTGGCCCGGGCGATGATGCTGCAACCCAAGGTATTGGTCGCGGACGAACCGACTTCGGCACTGGACGTTTCGATCCAGGCTCAGGTGCTGAACCTGTTCATGGACTTGCAGAAGGAGTTCAACACCGCCTACGTGTTCATCTCGCACAACCTGGCGGTGGTGCGACATGTGGCCGATCAAGTGCTGGTGATGTACCTGGGCCGACCGGCGGAAATGGGCCCGAAGGAGGACATCTACGAAAAGCCGCTGCATCCGTATACCCAAGCGCTGCTGTCGGCGACGCCGGCGATCCATCCTGATCCCCTGAAACCGAAGATCCGCATTGCCGGCGAGCTGCCCAACCCGCTCAATCCGCCGGATGGCTGCGCGTTCCACAAGCGCTGCCCGTATGCGACCGAGCGCTGTGCCAAGGAGGTGCCGGCGTTCAGGCAGGTGGGTACACGGCAGGTGGCTTGCCACTACGCAGAGCAATTTCTCTAGCTCGGCATGAAATCCATCGCGGATGAGTCCGCCCCTACATCGCTGCCGTTGTAGGAGCAGATTCATCCGCGATGGGTGTAGGAGCGGATTTATCCGCGATGGGCCGCAAAGCGGCCCCAAAAACCTCAATGCATGAAAAACCAGATCAGAATGATCACCGGAATCGGAACCCCGATCATCCACAGCAGTATCGAGCGCATGGCTTTTCTCCTTGTTCGATGGTGAACAAACTGCTGCACCCGACATGCCATCGGCCACGAAAAGCCAAGCTGATAGAAATCAATGCCTTATCGCCGCAGCCGCTTGCCAGAACCATGCAATATGCCGGATCCATGCCCTTGCACCTGGGTGTTCTGCAATGCACTATCGGCCTCATGACCGCCACCACCCTCCCCGACGGCCCCGAGCTGACTCCGCTCACCGCCGACACCGTGCTGCGCTACCACCTGTGCTGGAAGCACCGTGACCTCGACGGCGTCATCGCGCTTTACCACCCCGACATCCAGTACCACGATTTCTTCCAGAACCGCGTGCTCCGCTACCAGGAACTGCGCGACTACGTGCGCGCCTGCCTGCCCCATGAAGCCGGCGAAGACATCGTCCACAGCGACCGCATCCGCGTCGACGGCAGCACGGCGTTCATCCAGTACCAGGTCACGGTCCAGGGCGGTAACGGCCTGGTGGCGTTCCAGTCCAGCGAGGCGATTACCGTCAAGGACAGCCTGATCTGGCGGGTCAATGAGTACGCCACCCTGGTCCGCCAGAACGGCACATGCCACGCCCGCTCAGGCCCGCGCCCGGCCACCAGCCGCCTGGGGTTGTCGCCCAGGCAGCTGTCGACCATGGCCCAGGACCTGGAGCACTACTTCCAGCGCCAGCGCCCCTACCTCGACCCGGAACTTGACCTGCAACAGGTGGCGGACGCGACTGGCTACAGCCGCAACCAGATTTCCTACCTGCTCAACCAGGTACTCGGGCAAAGCTTCTACCGCTACGTCAACCATGCCCGCCTGCAACACCTGATGGCCAGCCTGGGCGACAAAAATGTCGGGGCGACGATCGACGACCTGGCGTTCAACGCCGGTTTCAACTCGTTGTCGGCGTTCTACAAGTGCTTCCGCGAACACACCGGGCTTACGCCCAAGGCCTACCTGAAGCAAAATTCCCTGCGTGCACGCACGTAAGACAGCCATCGCCCGCCCCCACTAGGATCGCCCACAGACCTTGACGGATGTGGAGCCGAACCCGATGCAAGCCCTGCGCACGCTCAGCCTGTGGATGGACCAGCTCGACGAGCCGCTGTGCGCCCGCCCGGCCCTGCGCGAAGACCTGGCAGCGGATGTGTGCATCATTGGCGCTGGCTACACCGGCCTGTGGACGGCCTATTATCTCAAGCGCCAGGCACCGCAGCTGAACATCGCGGTGATCGACACCAATATCGCCGGCTTCGGTGCCTCGGGGCGCAATGGCGGCTGGTTGATGGGCAACCTGCTCGGTGACGACCGCCTGCTGGCCACCCTGTCATCGCAACAGCGCCGGGCCAGCATCGACCTGCTGCACGGCATCCCCGATGAAGTGCATCGAGTGTTGCAACGTGAAGGCATCGACTGCGACTACCGCAAGGGCGGTGTGCTGTACTGCGCCGCGCGTTACCCGGAACAGGAGCGCAGCCTGCGCGCCCACCTCGACAACCTGTACCGCCAGGGCATGACCGAGGATGACTATCGCTGGCTACGCCCTGAACAGCTCGATACCCAACTGCGGGTCAGCAATGCCTATGGCGCCATCTACAGCCCGCACACCGCGACCATCCAACCGGCCAGGCTGGTGCGTGGCCTGGCTCGGGCGGTGGAAGCGCTGGGCGTGCCGATCTACGAAAACACCCCGGCCATCGACTGGCAAGCTGGCGAAGTGCGTACCCCGCTGGCACGCATTCGCTGCCAATGGACCGTGCCCGCCGTGGAAGGCTACGCGGCAAGCCTGCCGCCGCTCGGCAGACACCAGCTGCCGGTGCAAAGCCTGCTGGTAGCCACCGAGCCATTACCGGACGCCACCTGGGCACAGATCGGCCTGAGCCAGGGCCAGGCCTTCAGCGAGAACAGCCGCCAGGTCACCTACGGCCAACGCACCGCCGACAACCGGCTGGTGTTCGGTGCCCGTGGCGGCTACCGCTTCGGTGGCCGCCTGCGTGAAGACTTCAACCTGGACGAACACGAAGTTGAACTGCGCCGCTACCTGTTCAGCGAACTGTTCCCGCAACTGCAGCACGTACGCATTACCCACACCTGGGGCGGCAACCTGGGCATGGCGCGGCGCTTTCGCCCCCACATGCTCTGCGACCGCCAGCGTGGCATCGCCCTGGCCGGCGGCTACGGTGGCGAAGGCGTTGGCGCCAGCAACCTCGGCGGGCGGACCCTGGCGGCGCTGATCCTCAACCAGCACAACGAACTGACCGCGCAACCGTGGGTGCTCGATAACCGCCCGCTGTCGAGCCTGGCCAGCTGGCCCCCCGAGCCCTGCCGCTGGCTGGGCTACAACGCCATCATCCAGAGCTTCGTCCACGAGGACCGCACCCTCGCCAACCCCGCCAGCGCGCCCTGGCGGCGGCGTCTGGCCGGCGCGCTGGCGGATTTCATGGAAGGCTTCATGCACTGATTTCCCATCACCCGACACAGGATCAACCGTTCATGAGCATCACCCAGTTCAAGAACACCGACATCGCCGTGCTCGACTGTTCCAGCCCGGTCGCGGTCCCCATCGGCACCCCCGTGGCTGTGACCACGGTCACCTGTGTGACCCGCAGCGACGGCGTCGAGACCGGCATCTGGGAGTGCTCCCCCGGGCGCTGGCGTCGGCAGATCGTGCAGCAGGAGTTCTGCCATTTCATCAAGGGCCGCTGCACGTTCACCCCCGACGACGGCGAGCCGCTGCATATAGAAGCCGGAGACGCACTGATGCTACCGGCCAACAGCACCGGCACCTGGGACATCCAGGAGACGGTGCGCAAGACCTACGTCCTAATCTTCTGATCCGCTGATCGCCTGCCTTCGATAACAACAGACAAAGCAAGGTAAACCCGACATGCGCACGTACCTTCTCGCCCCCCTGATGCTGGCTGCCAGCGTGGCCAGCGCCGCCGAAACGGTGAAGATCTATAACTGGTCCAGCTATGTCGCCCCCGACACGCTGAAAAATTTCCAGCAGGCCAGTGGCATCATTCCCACCTATGACGTGTACGACAGCAACGAAACCCTCGATGGCAAGCTGATGACCGGCAACTCCGGCTATGACGTGGTATTCCCTTCCAACCACTTCATGGCCCGGCAGATCCAGGGCAAGGCCCTCAAGCGCCTGGACAAGTCGCAACTGCCCGGCTGGCACAACCTCAACCCGGTGCTGCTGAAGGCACTGGAAGTCAACGACCCGGGCAACCAGTACGGCTTCCCGTACCTGTGGGGCAGTACCGGCATCGGCTACAACATCGACAAGGTCAAGGCCGTACTTGGCGACAACGCGCCGGTGGACTCGTGGGACCTGATCTTCAAGCCCGAATACATGAGCAAGCTGAAAAGCTGCGGCGTCGCGGTGCTGGACAACGGCCCCGAACTGCTGCCGATCGCCCTGCACTACCTCGGCCTGCCGCACCACAGCCAGAACCCGGCCGATTACGACAAGGCCAAGGCGCTGCTGATGCAGGTGCGCCCGTACATCAGCTACTTCCACTCATCGAAATACACCGGTGACCTGGCCAACGGCGACATCTGCGTGGTGGTGGGCTTCTCGGGGGATGTGCTGCAGGCGAAGAACCGTGCCGAAGAGGCGAACAACGGGGTGAAGGTGGGGTATTCGATCCCCAGGGAAGGCGCGCCGATGTGGTTCGACATGGTGGCCATGCCGGCCGATGCGCCGGACGAGAAGGCTGCGTATGCCTACATGAACTACCTGCTGCAGCCGGAGGTGATGGCCAACATCAGCGACCATGTGCAGTACGCCAACGGCAACCTCAAGGCGGACGGGCTGGTGGATCCGGCGATGAAGAGTAATACGATGATTTACCCGAGCGAGGAAATAATGGGCAAGCTGTATGCGCTGGAGGCGATGCCGGCCAAGATCGACCGTATTCGCACGCGGATCTGGACCAGTATCAAGGCCGGGAATTGATATCGGCCTTGACACGGTCCCTGTGGGAGCGGGTTCACCCGCGAATGCGATGGTGAGTTTACCGACGCATTCGCGGGTAAACCCGCTCCCACAAGGGTCAGCAGCAGGCCCTGAAAATCAGGAGCAAGCTCTCGAAATCAGTGATGCTCGCGGGTAGCGCGGAACTTGATGTCCGGCCAGCGCTCTTCCATCAGCGACATATCGGCCTTGACACGGTCACTGTGGGAGCGGGTTCACCCGCGAATGCGATGGTGAGTTTACCGACGCATTCGCGGGTAAACCCGCTCCCACAAGGGTCAGGAACAGGCCCTGAAAATCAGGAGCAAGCTCTCGAAATCAGTGATGCTCGCGGGTAGCGCGGAACTTGATGTCCGGCCAGCGCTCTTCCATCAGCGACATATCGGCCTTGACACGGTCACTGTGGGAGCGGGTTCACCCGCGAATGCGATGGTGAGTTTACCGACGCATTCGCGGGTAAACCCGCTCCCACAAGGGTCAGGAGCAGGCCCTGAAAATCAGGAGCAAGCTCTCGAAATCAGTGATGCTCGCGGGTAGCGCGGAACTTGATGTCCGGCCAGCGCTCTTCCATCAGCGACATATCGGCCTTGACACGGTCACTGTGGGAGCGGGTTCACCCGCGAATGCGATGGTGAGTTTACCGACGCATTCGCGGGTAAACCCGCTCCCACAAGGGTCAGGAGCAGGCCCTGAAAATCAGGAGCAAGCTCTCGAAATCAGTGATGCTCGCGGGTAGCGCGGAACTTGATGTCCGGCCAGCGCTCTTCCATCAGCGACATATCGGCCTTGACACGGTCACTGTGGGAGCGGGTTCACCCGCGAATGCGATGGTGAGTTTACCGACGCATTCGCGGGTAAACCCGCTCCCACAAGGGTCAGGAGCAGGCCCTGAAAATCAGGAGCAAGCTCTCGAAATCAGTGATGCTCGCGGGTAGCGCGGAACTTGATGTCCGGCCAGCGCTCTTCCATCAGCGACATATCGGCCTTGACACGGTCACTGTGGGAGCGGGTTCACCCGCGAATGCGATGGTGAGTTTACCGACGCATTCGCGGGTAAACCCGCTCCCACAAGGGTCAGGAGCAGGCCCTGAAAATCAGGAGCAAGCTCTCGAAATCAGTGATGCTCGCGGGTAGCGCGGAACTTGATGTCCGGCCAGCGCTCTTCCATCAGCGACAGGTTGACCCGGGTCGGCGCCAGGTAGGTCAGGTGCCCGCCGCCGTCGATGGCCAGGTTTTCCATGGCCTTGTTCTGGAATTCCTCGAGCTTCTTCTTGTCATCGCAGGTGATCCAGCGGGCCGACCATACGGTGATCGGCTCATAGGCGCACTCGACCTTGTACTCTTCCTTCAGCCGGCTGGCGACCACGTCGAACTGCAGCACACCGACCGCACCGAGAATGATGTCGTTGCTGCGCTCGGGGAAGAACACCTGGGTCGCCCCTTCTTCGGCCAGTTGCTGCAGGCCCTGGCGCAGCTGCTTGGATTTCAGCGGGTCCTTCAGGCGCACGCGGCGGAACAGTTCCGGGGCGAAGTGCGGAATACCGGTGAAGCCCAGCGCCTCGCCTTCGGTGAAGGTGTCACCGATCTGGATGGTGCCGTGGTTGTGCAGGCCGATGATGTCGCCGGCATAGGCCTCTTCCAGCTGCTCACGCTCGGAGGAGAAGAAGGTCAGCGCATCGCCGATGCGCAGGTCCTTGTTGATACGCACGTGGCGCATCTTCATGCCCTTCTCGTACTTGCCGGAACAGATGCGCATGAAGGCGATGCGGTCGCGGTGTTTCGGGTCCATGTTCGCCTGGATCTTGAACACGAAACCGCTGAACTTCTCTTCAACGGGCTCCACGGTGCGCTCGTGGGCGACCCGGCTCAGCGGGCGCGGTGCCCAGTCGACCACCGCGTCGAGCACATGGTCGACACCGAAGTTGCCCAGCGCGGTACCGAAGAACACCGGGGTCAGCTGGCCATTGATGAACTCGTCCTGGTTGAACTCGTGGCAGGCGCCCTGCACCAGCTCCAGCTGTTCGACGAACGAATCGTACTGGTCGCCGAGGTGGGCGCGGGCTTCGTCCGAGTCCAGCTTCTGGATGATCTTGGCCTCGGTACGCTCATGACCGTGGCCCGGGGTGTAGACCACGATGTAGTCGCCAGTCAGGTGGTACACGCCCTTGAAGTCGCGGTAGCAACCGATCGGCCAGGTAATCGGCGCGGCCTTGATCTTCAGTACGGCTTCGATCTCGTCGAGCAGTTCGATCGGGTCGCGGATATCACGGTCGAGCTTGTTGATGAAGCTGACGATCGGCGTGTCGCGCAGGCGGCATACATCCATCAGGGCGATGGTACGCGGCTCTACACCTTTACCGCCGTCGAGCACCATCAACGCCGAGTCGACCGCGGTCAGGGTGCGATAGGTGTCTTCCGAGAAGTCCTCGTGGCCGGGGGTGTCGAGCAGGTTGATCATGTGCTCGCGGTACGGGAACTGCATCACCGAGGTGGTGATGGAGATGCCGCGCTGCTTCTCCATCTCCATCCAGTCGGAAGTGGCGTGGCGGTCGGACTTGCGCGACTTCACGGTACCGGCGACGGCAATGGCCTTGCCCATCAGCAGCAGCTTCTCGGTGATGGTGGTCTTACCGGCGTCGGGGTGGGAAATGATTGCGAAAGTGCGGCGCTTCGCGACTTCGGCGGCCTGGTTGGTCATGGGAAATCGCCTGACTGGGGGATTTAAAAGGGGCGATATGATACCTGAAGTTGGGCCGGGACCAAAATTTGCTGAACCGGTGGTGCCTGTTCTGGCCCTTTCACGGGCTCGCCCGCGAAGAGGCCGACCCTGCCATTACAAGTTCAACAACCAGCCGCTTTATCACGACAAATGGCCAGAGGGCAGTTGTTTCAACGCCTTCAGCGCACCAACCCGCTGCTTTTTCTCGTCAACATTCCACTCGACCAGTGATTAACGCTGGCCAAATGCCGCCCCAGATGGGAACCTTTACGCCCACGGAGACGTCCACTCCCTGCAACCCGCTTCGGTTGGGGACTGGTTTCATCAGCATTTTCGAGCCCGACGGGGTTCGGCTCATGGCCTGATCGCTGCCTTCGGCATGCGTCACGCTGCTACTCGCGAACACACCACCCGCCGCCAGGACTGGCCGGCAACAAGAAGTGTGTTCGCCGACTACACAAGGAGTCCGCCTGTGGCTGAACGCTACGGAAAAGGGCTGTTGGGATGGGCCACCGTGCTCGTCATCCTGGCCCTGCTGGTCCACTGGATCGGCATCGACACGATCGCCCGTTATCGCGACGATCTCGGGTTCTACCTGCAAGCGCACCTGGTACTGGTGCTGGCTTCGATGGCGGCGGCGCTGGCCGTGGGCATCCCCGCCGGCATTGCCTTGAGTCGACCGCAACGGGTCGACAAAGCCGAGCGCTTCATGCAGTTGTTCAATGTTGGCAACACCATCCCTCCCCTGGCCGTTCTGGCCATCGCGCTCAGTATCCTGGGCATCGGCGCCGGGCCTGCAATTTTTGCCCTGTTCCTCGCTTCCCTCCTGCCCATCGTGCGCAACACCTACGAGGGCCTGAAAAACGTCCCCGCCTCGCTCAAGGAAGCCGCCACCGGCATCGGCATGACCCCGCGCCAGCAACTCTGGCAGGTGGAATTGCCCAATGCCGTACCGATCATTGTCGGCGGTGTGCGCGTGGCCCTGGCGCTGAACGTGGGCACCGCACCGCTGGCCTTCCTGATCGGCGCCAACAGTCTGGGCAGCCTGATCTTCCCCGGCATCGCCCTGAACAACCAGCCACAGCTGCTGCTGGGTGCCGCCTGCACCGCGTTGCTGGCACTGGCGCTGGATGCCGCGGTGAGCTTCACCAGCAAGCGCTGGCTGGAACGCGGCCTGGCCGGATAACGAGAGGAAACCGATGACCAAGAAAATCGCCTTGCTGCTGGGCGCGGCCCTGCTGTTCGCAGGATTTGTCCAGGCAGCGGAAAAACCGCTGATTCGCATCGGCGCGCGGGTGTTCACCGAACAGACCGTACTCGCCGAAATCACTGCGCAATACCTGCGCGCCAACGGCTTTGACGTGCGTGTCACCAGCGGCCTTGGTAGCAACATCGCGCGCCAGGCCCAGGAGACCGGCCAGCTCGACCTGATGTGGGAGTACACCGGTGTGTCGCTGGTGTCGTACAACCATGTCGACCAACGCATGCCCAGTGCGGCCGCCACCTATGCCAAGGTCAAGCAACTGGATGCGCAGAAGGGCCTGATCTGGCTGGCCCCGTCGAAGTTCAGCAACACCTACGCGCTTGGCCTGCCCCGGCAGGTTGCCGAGGCCTACCCGCAGGTCAATTCGATCAGCGACCTCAACCAGGTGCTGCGCAGCGAGCGCGACAGCCACCACCTGGTGGCCCTGGACACCGAGTTCGCCAACCGCCCGGATGGCCTGGTCGGCCTGAAGGCGATGTACGGCCTGCAAGTGGATCGCGCCAACATTCGCCAGATGGACGCTGGCCTGGTGTACACCGCCATGCACAACAACCAGGTGTTCGCCGGCCTGGTGTACACCACCGACGGCCGCCTGAACGCGTTCAAGCTCAAGCTGCTGGAAGACGACAAGCACTACTTCCCCGACTACACCGCCGCGCCCGTGGTGCGCAAGGCCGTGCTCGACGCCAACCCGCAACTGGCCAGCCTGCTCAAGCCACTGGCCGAGCAGCTGGACGATGAAACCATGCGCCAGCTCAACGCCAAGGTCGATGTCGAGCACCAGAACCCGACCGCCGTAGCGGCAGCCTTTCTGCGCGAGCACCCACTGAACAGCGAGGGCCAGCCATGAACCTGATCGATACTTTCAGCCACCTGGACTGGGCCCAGGTGCTGCAGCTGACCTGGCAGCACATCATGCTGGTGGGCATCGCCGTCGGCCTGGCCATTCTCGTCGGCGTGCCGCTGGGCATCCTCATGACCCGCTTCCCCGCGGTCGCCGGCCCGCTGCAGGCCAGCGCCACGGTGCTGCTGACCATCCCCTCGATCGCCCTGTTCGGCCTGCTGCTGCCGTTCTACTCGAAGTTCGGCCAGGGCCTGGGGCCGCTACCGGCAATCACCGCCGTGTTCCTCTACTCGCTACTGCCAATCCTGCGCAACACCTACCTGGCCCTGACCAACGTCGAACCTGGCATTCGCGAGGCCGCACGCGGCATCGGCATGACCTTCGGCCAGCGCCTGCGCATGGTCGAGCTGCCGATCGCGGTGCCGGTGATCCTCGCCGGCGTGCGCACCGCCGTGGTGATGAACATCGGCGTCATGACCATTGCCGCGACCATCGGCGCTGGCGGGCTGGGGGTGCTCATCCTCACCTCCATCAGCCGCAGCGACATGTCGATGCTGCTGGTTGGCGCCGTCCTGGTCAGCCTGCTGGCGATCGTCGCCGACCTGCTCCTGCAAACCCTGCAACGTGCCCTGACTCCACAAGGACTGCGCCCATGATCGAACTGAAGAACCTCAGCAAGACCTTCAACGTCAACGGCAAGGAGGTCAAAGCCGTCGACTCGGTAAGCCTTACCGTCAACGAAGGCGAGATCTGCGTGTTCCTCGGCCCCTCGGGCTGCGGCAAAAGTACCACGCTGAAAATGATCAACCGGCTGATCACGCCCACCTCCGGCCAGGTGTTCATCAATGGCGAGGACACCACCGGGCTGGACGAAGTGACCCTGCGCCGGCACATCGGCTACGTGATCCAGCAGATCGGCCTGTTCCCGAACATGACCATCGAGGAGAACATCACCGTGGTCCCGCGCCTGCTTGGCTGGGACAGGCACAAGTGCCACGAACGCGCCCGCGAGCTGATGCACATGATCAAGCTGGAGCCCAAGCAGTACCTGCAGCGCTACCCGCGCGAGCTGTCCGGCGGCCAGCAGCAGCGTATCGGCGTGATCCGTGCCTTGGCTGCCGAAGCGCCGGTGTTGTTGATGGACGAGCCGTTCGGGGCGGTCGACCCGATCAACCGCGAGATGATCCAGAACGAATTCTTCGAGATGCAGCGGGCCCTGAACAAGACCGTGATCATGGTCAGCCACGATATCGACGAAGCGATCAAGCTAGGTGACAAGATCGCCATCTTCCGCGCCGGCAAGCTTGTGCAACTGGACCACCCGGACACTTTGCTGGCACACCCGGCAGATGAGTTCGTGAGCAACTTCGTCGGCCAGGACAGCACCCTCAAGCGTCTGCTGCTGGTGCGTGCCGAGGATGCGGCGGACAACGCGCCGTCGCTGAGCCCGGAGACGCCGGTGAGCGAGGCGCTGGAACTGCTCGATGAGCATGACCGCCGCTATGTGGTGGTGACCGACGGGCAGAACAAGGCGCTGGGCTATGTGCGCCGGCGCGACATGCATCGCCAACAGGGTAACTGTGGCGACTTCCTGCGGCCCTTCAATGCCACGGCGTCACATGACGAGCACCTGCGCATCCTGTTGTCGCGGATGTACGAATACAACCGGGCATGGTTGCCGGTGCTGGATGCCGAGCAGGTGTTTTTGGGCGAGGTGACGCAGGAATCGATTGCGGCTTACTTGAGTTCAGGGCGGTCTCGCGGTGCCAAAACCTCGATCGTGTCACCGGCCGAGGCAGTGGTTTCCTGAACCGGCCTCTTCGCGGGTAAACCCGCTCCCACAGGTATCGCGCAGGCCTTCAGCCTTTCGCCGCCCCTGTGGGGGTTCACCCGCGAAGCAGGCGACGCGGTGTCAGAACCCCACACTGGCCTGCACGTAGAAGGTCCGCGGCTCACCCACATAGAGGCCGGCATTGTTGTCACTGGAGCGGGTGAAGTACTGCTTGTCGAACAGGTTCTTCACCCCCGCCGCCAGCTTCAGGTTGGACATTTCCGGTCCGAACTCATACCCGCCACGGGCATGCCAGGTCACATAACCCGGAATGTCGCCATACTGCCCATCGGCACTCGGCTCGGTAATGTAGTCACCATTGAAGCTGCCATCGGCATTGATCCCGGTCCCCGGCGCGCGCTGCCTGGATTGTGCATAGGCATCCAGGTTCCAGGTCCAGCGGTTGATCGCATAGCGCACCCCGGCCGTGGCCACCTGGCGTGAATAGAACGGCAGGTCACGGCCTTTGAACCCGGGAATATCCCCTTCATAAGTCGCGCGGGTATAGGTGTAGCCACCGCTCACCGACAGCCCGTCCAGGCGCGGGTCCAGCCCGGCCAGGTCATAGCGCACCGAAGCCTCGATGCCCTGGTGCTTGGTCGCACCCAGGTTGGTCCAGCCCACGTCGTTGCTGATGTACTGCAGCTCATCATCGAAGTCGATGTAGAACGCCGTCAGCTCACCGGCAAAACCACCATTGTCATAGCGCGTACCGATTTCGTAGGTCTTGGCCTTTTCCGGCTCCAGGCCATTGGCCGTGCTGTTGCCAGTACCGCCCTGGCCCAGCTGGAAGTACTGCAGGCTGCCGAACGAGGTCTCGTAGTTGGCGAACAGCTTCCACGCATCGGAGAGGTGATACATCACGCTCAGCGCCGGCAGCGGTTCGTTGCTGGTGATGCTGCGGTTCTTCTCCGGCACCGGCTTGCCGTTGGCACCGAGCACCGGGCGGTCGCGCCAGTCGGTATTGATGTGCTCGAAGCGCAGGCCGGGGGTGATGGTCCAGTTACCCACGTCGATCTTGTCATCGATGTAGTAGGCGCTGGCCTCGGTCCCGCCACTGCGGTCCTGGAACACATGGCCGTCGGAGCCCGGCACGGGGGTCGGCACGTTGTCGACCAGGCCCAGGCGGGTCGACTGTTCGCGCATCGCTTCCTTCAGGTAACGGTAACCCACGCTGACTTCCTGGGTAGTGGGCCCGGCGAAGAAGATACGCGACAGCCGCGGTTCGATGGCGAAGGTGTGGTAGTTGCGCGGGTACGACGACAGGGTCTTCATGTCACGCGCGGCAATGGCACTGCCGCGGAAGCTGTCGGTGTAGTAGGTCAGCACTTCGAACTGGGTGGCGTCGTCGAGCTGACGTTGCCACTTGAACGACACGTCCTTGCGCCGGCCGGCGAAGTAGTCATAGTCGCGCAGCGACTGGTACGGGTTGCTGTCGTACTGCGCCTGGGTCAGGCCGCCGGGCATGTCGGCACGGCCATCGTAGTAATGGAAGTTGAGCCAGAATTCGTCCACTTCGGTGGGCGCCCAGTGCGTCTTGAGGATGACATCATCGATGTCATTGCCGTTGTTGCTTTCCCGATAGCCGTTGCCATTCACCCCGGTGTACAGCAGCGCCACCCCCATGCCGTTGTCCGCCGTGCCGCCGACGAAGGCCGATTCGGTGTGCTTCCAGCCGCCATGCTGGGAAGTTTCCAGGGTGGTGGACAGCTCTGCCGAGGCTTTTTCCGGAATTGCCCGGGTCACGAAGTTGATCACCCCGCCGACGTTCTGCGGGCCATAACGCACGGAGCCGGCTCCGCGCACCACATCGATACTGTCGAGGTTGCCCGAGGAGATCGGCGCCATCGACAGCTGCGGCTGGCCATACGGTGCAAAAGCAGCCGGGATGCCATCGATCAGTACCGTGGAGCGCGGCGACAGGCGCGAGGTCAGGCCACGCACCCCGACGTTCAGCGACAGGTCGCTGCCGCCGGTGCCATTGGAGTCCTGCACCTGTACCCCCGGGATGCCGCGCAGCACATCGCGCACGTTCATCGCGCCCTTCTCCACCATTGCTTCGCGGCGCACCACGGTCCGCGCGCCAGGGTGGTTCTGCACTACGCTCTGCTGGGCATCGCCCAGCCAGTCACCGACCACCTTGATGTCGGTGGGCGCCAGCTCCAGGCTGCCGGTGGTGAGAGTGCCATCGGCCTGGGCCGGCTTGACCACCACGGTGCCCTGGGACATTTCGTAGGTGAGGCCGCTGCCCTGCAGCAACTGCTGCAGCGCCTGCTCCGGCGCCAGCTGGCCGGACACCGCCGGGGCCTGCTTGCCGGCCACCAGCTCGGGGCTGAAGAACAGTTGCAGGTTGGTCTGCTGACCCAGCTGGTTCAGTGCCGAAGCCAACGGTTGTGCCTGGATCTGGATGGTGCTGCCAGTTTCTGCGGCCTGGCTGCCGACGGCCACGGCAGAGACCGCCAGAGTCAGTGCCAGGGCGCGCAAGCGTGGGAAGGGCTTGTTATTGTTCACGTCGTCGAAACTTCCTGGAATACGGATAAACGCCAACCGCATGCAAATGGAAATGCTTGGCAGTTGCAGCTGGCGGGGAAGACGAACGAGCGGAAAAAAACCTGAATCTATTTCGCGATTATTTCGCTGGAGCCATCGGCATTGGCCTTGATCGCCACCGGCAGGATGCTCGGCAAGGCACGCAGCAAGGCGTCGGTGTCGTCGGTGCGGAACGTGCTGGACAGGCGCAGCTGGGCAAGCTTGCCGGGGGCGACCCGCAGTGGCTGGCTGCGGTAGCGCGAAGCTTCCGCCACCACCTCGGCCAGGGTGGCGTTGTCGAACACCAGCTTGCCCTGGCGCCAGGCAGTCAGCGCGGCGGCATTCACCGCATAGGGCGCGGCGACCTGGCCTAGTGCGTCGATGTGCGAGCCCTGGCCAGCGGTAAGCTGTGCCAGCGAAGCGCCCTTGCCCTGTACGCGCACCGAACCCTGCTCCACCGCCACGCGGGTACTGGCCGCGTCCAGGCGGACGTCGAAGCGGGTACCGGTGACGGTCACGCTGCCTTGGACGGTGTCGACCACGAACGGCCTGGCACTGTCGTGGGCAATGCTGAACATCACCTCGCCCGCCATCAGTTGCACATGACGCTGGCCCGCACTGAATGCGACCCGCACCTGCGTGCTGCCGTTGAGCTCAAGGTGCGAACCATCCGGCAACTCGACCTGGCGGCGTTCGTTGAAGGCAGTCTGCAGGTCGCCGTGGTGATTCAGCTGCTGGTACTGCCAGCCGCCCCAGCCCAGCCCCACCGCCATTGCACCCAGCGTGGCGGCCAAAGCCACGCGCACCAGGCGTCGCCGTGGCAGCTGGGCTACCGGGGCCGGCCGGGCCAGCGCTTCCAGGCGCTGGCGGGGGATGAAATCGGCAGCCTGCCACAGCCGCGCGAGTTGCTCGTACTCTTCCCGGTGCCGCCTGTCACTCTCCAGCCATGCCTGCAACTGCGCCTGCAGCCCGGCATCCCGAGGCGCATCCTGCACGCGGGCGAACCATGCCGCCGCCTGCTCGCGGACGGTTTCGCTACCGTGCTGTTCCATCGAAAAGGTCTCCTGACTCATCATGCCGACACATCCAGGTGCTCACGCAGATGCCGGAGCGTGCGAATCATATACTTTTCGACCATGTTCTTGCTCAACCCCATGCGCTCGGCGATCTCCGCCTGGGTGCGGCCTTCGAGCTTCTGCCAGATGAACACCTGGCGGCAGTTCAGCGGTAGCTCGGCCAACGCCCGCTCGACACTGTCGGCCAGTTCCAGGGCGTGCACGTAGGCTTCGGGGTCGCCACTGCCGGCCGGGCTTTCGTCGAAGGCTTGCAGCTCCAGGGCCTGGCGACGGTCCTCGCGACGGAAACCATCCACGGCAATGTTGCGTGCGGTCTGGTGCAGGTAGGCGCGCGGCTGCTCGACCTGCTGGCCCGGGCTTTCCAGGACCCGGACGAAGGCATCGTGGGCGAGGTCCTCGGCCTGCTGACGACTGCGCAGCTTGCGCGTCCAGGTGCCGATCAGCTCATGGTAATGGTCGAGAAAGCCTTTGGGTCCGGACACGGTCGATGGTCATCAGGGAGGCGGACAAGGGTGCGAATAGTAATGTTTCTCATCAAAACCGGCAAATCCGTCAGTCGGTAACAAAAAATTTATCGGCTTTTTCAGGTACGTGCGTGCCAGGCATCTGTGGCCATAAATATGAACACCTGACGCCTCTTAAGGGCATGCCCGCTGCGGCAGGAATACCGCGAGGCCGGTTACAGCGGGCATGCCCGCGACCAGGCCAACGCGGCCTATTCCACTATTTTTTACGCTTGAAACACGCTGGGGAACATCAGCCGGTCACACGAGTCGGTTATTCAAATGGCTGGTCGTCGATCCGCGTCGATCAGGCCCGGATTGCCTGTTGATTCTGCATTCTTCACGCCCTAAAGTGCGCGCCGAACGTCCATGCTGGAAACGATCCATCCGGCTCAAGTACTGAGTAGGCGAACCAAAGTGGGGATACGGAGGACGTTCAGTTTGCAGCCACTTAATCTTTCAGTTTGCCCATGGAGTCCCTGAGCATGTCGATCCAGGTCGAAGACTATTTCGCGCGTGACACTTTCCAGAAGATGAAGGCGTTCGCCGACAAGCAGGAAACCCCGTTCGTACTCATCGATACCCAGATGATCAGCCAGGCCTATGACGACCTGCGCGCCGGCTTCGAGTTCGCCAAGGTGTACTACGCGGTCAAGGCCAACCCGGCCGTCGAGATCATCGACCTGCTCAAGGATAAAGGTTCGAGCTTCGACATCGCCTCGATCTACGAGCTGGACAAGGTCATGGGCCGCGGTGTCAGCGCCGACCGCATCAGCTACGGCAACACCATCAAGAAGTCCAAGGACATCCGCTACTTCTACGAGAAGGGCGTGCGCCTGTATGCCACCGACTCGGAAGCCGACCTGCGCAATATCGCCAAGGCCGCACCGGGTTCGAAAGTGTACGTGCGTATCCTGACCGAAGGTTCGACCACTGCCGACTGGCCGCTGTCGCGCAAGTTCGGCTGCCAGACCGACATGGCCATGGACCTGCTGATCCTCGCCCGCGACCTGGGCCTGGTGCCGTATGGCATCTCCTTCCACGTGGGCTCGCAGCAGCGCGACATCAGCGTGTGGGACGCCGCCATCGCCAAGGTCAAGGTGATCTTCGAGCGCCTGAAGGAAGAAGACGGCATCGAGCTCAAGCTGATCAACATGGGTGGCGGCTTCCCGGCCAACTACATCACCCGTACCAACAGCCTGGAAACCTACGCCGAAGAGATCATCCGCTTCCTCAAGGAAGACTTCGGTGACGACCTGCCGGAAATCATCCTCGAGCCGGGCCGTTCGCTGATCGCCAACGCCGGGATCCTGGTCAGCGAAGTGGTGCTGGTGGCACGCAAGTCGCGCACCGCCGTCGAGCGCTGGATCTATACCGACGTGGGCAAGTTCTCCGGCCTGATCGAAACCATGGACGAGTCCATCAAGTTCCCGATCTGGACCGAGAAGAAAGGCGAAACCGAAGAAGTGGTCATCGCCGGCCCGACCTGCGACAGCGCCGACATCATGTACGAGCACTACAAGTACGGCCTGCCGCTGAACCTGGCAATCGGTGACCGTCTGTACTGGCTGTCGACCGGCGCTTACACCACCAGCTACAGCGCAGTGGAGTTCAACGGCTTCCCGCCGCTTAAAGCCTACTACCTGTAATGCACAACGGGGCCGCAAGGCCCCGTTTTTCATGCTCTGCCGCCGCCGTCAGGCGCAACGAAACATCGAATAACTGTCGAAACTCGGCACATTGACCTCGCGGATACTCATCAACAGGATCAACTTGTTTGGCGCACCTGCGCTGACATAGTGATCCTCCCAGGATTTTCGGTTACGAACCCCGATCGGCACACTGCCCACTGTGGCAATCGTCATCCCCGGATAGTCAGTAGCCTCCGGGTTCGCCAGGACTTTGCCATTGACCCAGATGCGCCATAACAGTGGCGTGGCGACTTTCGGGTAGTAACCCACGCGATCTCCGCTACCGAGGTCCCAGGTATCTTTATGGGATGCCCCCTTCTCCGATTCCACGGTGACAATCCTGTAGCCAGGTTGCTTACCCTCGTAGTAACCAAACCAGAAACGCTGCTGCGAACCGACTGCATGTTCCGAGGCAACCGTAAGCCAGCTGTTGCGACGTGAGGCTGGGATAGTTTTCGACTCGACAGAGTCGAGAATGCCCTCGTAGCCAGGTGTGGTGGAAGTCAGTGTGGCGATAAAGGAACGATGTTGAATGAATGACATGTCAGCCCCTCGGGTAAATGGGCCTTCAGCATCGCCGGCAAGCACACGGAACGTAATCCGGAGCCGTTACCGGGCCCATTCGCCAGCATCGTCAACCTCAGGCTTCCCGTTTTTCGAGTTCTTCGGCATAGCGCGCCGCAAAGGTCATCAATACAGGCCCCGCCCCCTGCAACGTCGCCAGTGCACTGCGCAGGAAACGCCGGTTGCCCTCGACCCGAGCCTGCTCCAGCCAACGCCCGGCCTCGACCATCTGCCCACGTTCGACCAGCACCAGGCCCAGGCTGAACATGCCGCGGAAATCCCCCGCCTCGGCCGAACGCCGATACCAGCGCACCGCCCGCGCCGGGCTGGGCGCAGTGGCAATGCCCTGTTCAAGATAGCGCCCGTACAGGTTCATCGACTTGGCATGCCCAAGCTGCGCCGCCTTTTCGTAACACATCAGCGCCTGCGCCTGATTGGCCGCTACGCCACGGCCAGTGGCCAGCAGGTTGCCCAGGTTGTAGAGCCCCCAGTCCAGCCCCGCATCGGCTGCCCGGGCATAGTGGATGGCAGCCTGCGCAAGGTCTACGCTGCCACCCCAGCCATGCTCCAGGCACCGCCCCAGCATGTTGTGCGCCATGGCGCTGCCGCCCTGGGCGGCAATGCCGAACCAGCGCCGGGCCACGCCGGCATCTGCTTCGATGCCGCGCCCGTCGAGCAGGATCTGCCCCAGCAGCAACTGGGCCTCGACCACACCCTGCCCCGCCGCCGCCAGGATCGCTTGTGCAGCCTTGCCGGGGCTTGCTTCGAGCATCGCCTGCAAGCCAGCCACATCCACCACTTCCTCACGTCGCAACGGGTAGGACACGTTTCAGACCTCCGCCCAGCGGCGCAGCAGGTTGTGGTAGGTGCCGGTCAGTTGCAGCAAGGCAGGATGGTCCGGCACATCGGCAGTCAGTTGCTGGATGGCGTTGTCCATCTCGAACAGCAAGGCGCGCTGGCTGTCCTCGCGGACCAGGCTCTGGGTCCAGAAGAACGCGGCAAAGCGCTGGCCACGGGTCACCGGGTTGACCTTGTGCAGGCTGGTGCCCGGGTACAGAACCAGGTCACCAGCGGCCAGCTTGACCTGCTGCTCGCCATAGGTGTCCTGGATCACCAGCTCGCCACCGTCGTAGCTGCCCGGGTCGCTGAGGAACAGCGTCGAGGACAGGTCGGTGCGCACCCGCTCCGGGCTGCCCTTGGGCTGGCGCAGGGCATTGTCGATGTGGAAGCCGAAGTTGCCGCCTTCGCGGTAGCAGTTGATCAACGGCGGGAACACCTTGTGCGGCAAGGCCGCCGACATGAAACGCGGGTTTTTCCACAGGCGCTCGATCAGCGCAGTGCCGATCTCCTTGGCCAGCGGGTGGCCTTCCGGCAGTTGCAGGTTGTGCTTGGCCTTGGCCGACTGGTAGCCAGCTGTGATCTTGCCGTCAGCCCAGTCGGCCTGCTCCAGCGCCTCGCGGATACGGGCCAGTTCATCGGCATCGAACAGGCCAGGGATGTGAAGCAGCATGGCGGCAGCACCGTTGGGAAAAGAACAGGCAACAATGATATTGATTCCCTTTTGCGCTTCACAAGCCCCATGCGCAACCCGAGACGCTTCATCCGGATGAAACCGTAAAGGTAAATTGTAAAGTTTGTAAATTATTCGCGAATGGTAACTGATCTCAATTGAGAGTCCAAATTGCTTACATTAAGATCCGCGGCCTTGACACCTTGGGGAAAGGTCCTAAGCAATGCGCCAGTCCGTACCATCTGCAGTCAGTTCACCACGCCTGATCGCTTCCGCCATCGGCGTTGCCCTCAGCGCCTCGACGGCCTACGCCGCCGACCCGGCCGCCGGCAATGCGATCACCCTGGACGCCACCAGCATCAATGGCAAGGCCGAACAGGCCAGCACCGACTACAAGGTCGAGAAGGCCTCCTCGCAGAAGTACACCGCGCCGTTGGTAGACACCCCGCGCTCGGTCACCGTGATCCCGCAGCAAGTGATCAAGGACACCAACGCCCTGACCCTGCAGGATGCCCTGCGCACCGTCCCGGGTATCACCTTCGGCGCTGGGGAAGGCGGCAACCCGCAAGGTGACCGCCCGTTCATCCGCGGTTTCGATGCCCAAGGCGACACTTACCTGGACGGCGTGCGCGACACCGGCGCGCAAACCCGTGAAATCTTCGCCATCGAATCGGTGGAAGTGGCCAAGGGCCCGAACTCGGCCGTCGGCGGTCGCGGCGCCGCAGGCGGCACCATCAACCTGGTGAGCAAGCGCGCGCACCTGGGCAACTCGCTGGACGGCGCCTGGACCTGGGGCAGCGACCAGACCCAGCGCTACACCTTCGATGGCAACTACCAGTTCAGCGACAGCGTTGCCGGGCGCCTGAACCTGATGACCCACGAGAGCAACGTCGCAGGCCGCGACAAGGTCAATTACGACCGTTGGGGTATCGCCCCGTCGCTGGCCTTCGGCCTGGGCACGCCGACCCGCGTCAACCTCGACTATTACCACCTGGAAAGCGACGACCTGCCGGATTCGGGCATTCCCTACACCATCCCGAGCGGTGGCAGCAACGCACGCACCTCGGCGCACCCAAGCAAGCCGTATGACGGTGGCGACAGCGACAACTTCTACGGCCTGACCGGTCGCGACTTCCGCAAGACCCGTGTCGACATCGCCACCTTCGCCATCGAGCACGACCTGACCGATGCGCTGACCATAAAGAACACCTTCCGTCACGGCAACAGCATGCAGGACTACATCCTGACCCAGCCTGACGACAGCAAGGGCAACGTCAACAATGGCAGCGTCTGGCGCCGCGCCAACACCCGCGTTGGCAATACCGCCACGACCACCAACCAGACCGATCTGTTTGGTGAGTTCTACCTGGGCGGCATGAAGAACAGCTTCTCCACCGGTATCGAGCTGAGCCGTGAGAAGAGCGATCGCTCCAGCTACAACGTGGACACCAACACCGGCCTCGGATCGACCGGCTGCAACCCGAGCCTGATCGGCGCCAGCAGCGGCTACAACTGCACCTCGCTGGGCAACCCGAACCCGGATGACCCGTGGAACGGCAGCATCACGCGCAACTATGCCGGCACCGACACCAAGAGCAATACCCGCGCCCTCTACGTGTTCGATACCCTCGAATTGTCGCCGGAGTGGCTGCTGAACATGGGCCTGCGCTACGACCACTTCGATACCCAGTACCGCACCTACGACGCCTCTGGCGCCACCGTGGTCAACGCCAAGGGCGTTGCCTCCAAAGGCAAGGACACCAGCGAGTTCGTCACCGGCCAGCTGGGCCTGGTATGGAAGCCGGCCGACAACGGCAGCATCTACGTCTCCTACGCCACCTCCGCTACCCCACCGGGGGCGATGCTGGGCGAAGGCATGGAAGCCAACCCGCTGGGCAACACCACCGACCGTGCCGGCAACCTGTTGAGCAGCGACATGGAGCCGGAAGAAACCACCAACTACGAAATCGGTACCAAGTGGGACCTGCTCAACGAGCGTCTGTCCCTGGCAGCCGCCTTGTTCCGTACCGAGAAGGAAAACGCCCGCGTCCAGGTGAACACCACCACCTACGAGAACGTCGGCGAGACCCGTGTGCAGGGTATCGAACTGTCGGCCAGCGGCAAGATCACCGACAAGTGGCAGGTGTTCGCCGGCTACACCTACATGGAAGCGCGCCAGGTCGATGGCGGACCGATGGGCAAAGCCAACGACGGCAACCAGTTGCCAAACACGCCGAACAACAGCGCCAGCCTGTGGACCACCTACGCCATCACGCCGAAGCTGACCATCGGTGGCGGTGCCTTCTACATGGACGAGGTGTACGGCAGCGTGGCCAACACCACCATGGTCGACAGCTATGTGCGCTACGACGCCATGGCCGCCTACAAGCTGACCAAGAACGTGGACCTGCAACTGAACGTGCAGAACCTGACCAACGAGGTGTACTACGACAAGGCCTTCTCCACCCATTTCGCCAACCAGGCGGCTGGGCGGACGGCACTGTTGACTACCAGTGTGCATTTCTGATGTCAGGACTGGCTTGATCTGTTGAATGGGCTGCGCCAGTGCCGGCCCTTTCGCGGGTGAACCCGCTCCCACAGAGATATCACTGGACCTGAGGTCAGTGCAGTTCCTGTGGGATATCACTGAGCCTGAGGTCAGTGCAGTCCTGTGGGATATCACTGAGCCTGAGGTCAGTGCAGTTCCTGTGGGATATCACTGAGCCTGAGGTCAGTGCAGTTCCTGTGGCATATCACTGAGCCTGAGGTCAGTGCAGTTCCTGTGGCATATCACTGAGCCTGAGGTCAGTGCAGTTCCTGTGGCATATCACTGAGCCTGAGGTCAGTGCAGTTCCTGTGGCATATCACTGAGCCTGAGGTCAGTGCAGTTCCTGTGGCATATCACTGAGCCTGAGGTCAGTGCAGTTCCCGTGGCATATCACTGAGCCTGAGGTCAGTGCAGTTCCCGTGGCATATCACTGAGCACTGAGGTCAGTGCAGTTCCTGTGGGAGCGGGTTCACCCGCGAAGAGGCCGGCACTGGCAAGAACAACCCGCTGCCCCCCCGCCCCGTTCATTCGCTGTGAGCGGGGCGTTTGCGTATCAAGGCATAATGCACGCCGCGCGGTAAGCGGCAGGAATACAAGGTGATCACGTGGTGAAGAAGACGCTGTTCCAATTGCACTGGTTCTTTGGCATCACCGCTGGCCTGGTGCTGGCCTTGATGGGCATTACCGGGGCCTTGTATTCGTTTCAGGATGAACTGCTGCGTACCTTCAATGCCGATGTTCTCAAGGTAGAAATACGCGCCGAAGGCGTGCTGCCACCGGCCGAGCTGGTACGCCGGGTCGAGGCCCAGCAACACGACAAGGTGGCGATGCTGTGGGTTGACGTGCGCGACGGCAATGCTGCACGGATCTTCTTCACGCCCCCACCGGGCGAGCGCCGTGGCCAGCTGCGCTATGCCGATCCCTACACCGGTGAACTCAAGGGTGAAGCAGCCGGCCAAGGCTTCTTCAACCTCATGCTCAACCTGCACCGCTTTCTGGCCATGGGCGACACGGGCCGGCAGATTACCGGTGCCTGCACCTTGATGCTGGTGTTCTTCTGCCTCTCCGGCCTGTACCTGCGCTGGCCGCGCAAGGCGCTGGACTGGCGCGCCTGGCTGACCTTCGACTGGGCCAGGACGGGCCGCGCGTTCAACTGGGACCTGCATGCCGTGGCCGGCACCTGGTGCCTGCTGTTCTACCTGCTGTTCGCCCTGACCGGGTTGTTCTGGTCCTACGAGTGGTACCGCGAAGGCCTGAACCGACTGCTGGCCGACGCGCCAGCCAGCGGCCAGCAGCAGAAACGTGGCGAAGGCCGTGGTCGCCACGGCCCGCAGCAGATCGACAAGAACGCCCCACCGCTGGTGGTCGACTATGACGCGATCTGGGCCAACCTCAACGACGCTGCCGGCCCCGGTCTGGCCATGTACAACCTGCGCCTGCCACCCGTGGGCGGCCAGCCAGCCAACCTGTTCTACCTGCTGGAAAACGCCGACCATCCGCGAGCCTTCAACACCCTGGTACTGGACCCGGCCAGCGGCCAGGTGAAATCGCATGACCGCTACGCCGACAAGTCCTTCAAGGCGCAGCTGCTGCAAAGCGTCTACGCACTGCATGTCGGCGAGTACTTCGGCCTGCCGGGGCGCATCATCGTCACGCTCGCCAGCCTGAGCATGCCGCTGTTCTTCGTCACTGGCTGGCTGCTGTACCTCGACCGCCGCCGCAAGAAGCGCCAGGTACGCGCCGCACGGGGCAAGGTCGCCGACAGCCATGGCAGCGGCAACAGCTGGCTGATCGCTTTTGCCAGCCAGAGCGGCCTGGCCGAACAGCTTGCCTGGCAGAGCGCCGGTCAGTTGCAGGCTGCCGGCCTGGCGGTACAGGTACGCGCCTTGGCCGAACTGGGGGAAAGCGACCTGCGCCAGGCGCGCCGTGCGCTGTTCGTGGTCAGCACCTTCGGCGACGGCGAAGCCCCGGACAGCGCCCGAGTGTTCGAGCGCAAGGTGCTCGGCCAGCCTTGGGTGTTGAACAACCTCAGCTATGCCCTGCTCGCCCTCGGCGACCGCCAGTACCCACACTTCTGCGGCTTCGCCCGGCGCCTGCAGGCCTGGCTGGGTGAGCGCGGAGCCAGCAGCGCATTCAGCCCGGTGGAAGTGGACAACGCCGACCAGGCCGCCCTGCTGCAGTGGCAACAGGAACTGGCGCAACTGACTGGCGCCCAGCCGGTGGCCGCCTGGCAGCCGCCGAACTTTGGCAACTGGTCACTGGTACGCCGCGAACTGCTCAACCCGGGCAGTCAGGGCCAAGCGGTGTACCTGCTCGGCCTGCAGCCTCAACAGCCCGCCAGCTGGGAAGCCGGCGACCTGGTGGAAATCCTGCCGCTCAACAGCCAGCCTCGGATCGACGCCTTCCTCGCTGGCATGGCACTCGACCCCTGGGCCAAGGTGCAGGTGAACGGCCTGACTGAAACGCTCGCCCAGGCCTTGGCCGGTCGGCAGTTGCCGGCCCGTCGCGAGCACCTGATCGGCTTGCAGCCGCAAGCGCTGGTCGATGCACTGGTGCCGATCGGCAGCCGCGAGTATTCGATCGCCTCGATCGCCAGCGATGGCCTGCTGGAGTTGATCGTGCGCCAGGAGCGCCACGCCGATGGCCACTTGGGCCTGGGCTCCGGCTGGCTGACCAAGTACTTGCCGTTGAACGGCATGCTGAGCCTGCGAGTGCGGCGTAACAGCAGCTTCCATCTGCCGGAAACGGCGGCACCGCTGGTACTGATCGGTAACGGCACCGGCCTGGCCGGCCTGCGCAGCCTGATCCGCGCGCGGGTGAGTGCAGGTGAGCAACGCAACTGGCTGCTGTTTGGCGAACGCAACCGGGCGCACGACCTGTTGTGTGGCGAGGAACTGCAAGGCTGGCTGGCAAGCGGCGACCTGGCGCGCCTGGACCTGGCGTTTTCGCGGGACCAGACCGAGAAGGTGTATGTGCAGGATGTGTTGCTGCAACAAGCTGAAGAGTTCAAGCGCTGGGTGGCGGATGGCGCTTGTGTGTATGTCTGCGGCAGCCTGCAAGGGATGGCGGCGGGGGTGGATGCGGCGCTCAACGGTATCCTTGGGGAAGCCGCAGTGCAGCAGCTGGTCGAGGATGGGCGCTATCGGCGGGATGTGTACTGATCGGAAACTGATGCGACCAGCACCGGCCTCTTCGCGGGTAAGCCCGCTCCCACAGGGCCCTCACCGATTTTGAATACTGTGCGGTACCTGTGGGAGCGGGTTTAGCCGCGAAGAGGCCGGTACCGGCAGTCAGCGCAGCTCGAAGGTGTCAGCATCCAGGTTGGCCGGGAACTTGGCCCGGTAGGCCGCCAGTTCCGCCGCGCTCAATACGACGGTGAACACCCCGTCCGCCTCGCCGGCACTGAGCAGGCTCTCGCCCTGGAAGTCCAGCACCTGGCTGTCGCCTGAATAGGCAAAGCCCTTGCCATCGGTGCCCACCCGATTCACCGCCGCCACATAGCACAGGTTCTCGATGCCCCGGGCCGGCAACAGGCGATTCCAGTGCTGGCGGCGCGCAGCCGGCCAGTTGGCGGTGTACAGCAGCAGGTCGGTGTCCTGGGCATCGCGGCTCCACACCGGGAAGCGCAGGTCGTAGCAGATCAGCGGGCGAATCCGCCAGCCCTTGAGTTCGAACTGCACCTGGCGCTCGCCCGGGGTGTAATGCTTGTGCTCGCCGGCCATGCGGAACAGATGGCGCTTGTCGTAGTGCAGGATCTCGCCATCCGGCCGCGCCCACAGCAGGCGGTTCCGATGGCTGCCATCGGCGGCCTGGATGATCACGCTACCAGTGACCACCGCATTGCATTTCTTCGCCTGGGCCTTCAGCCACTTGTAGGTCGGGCCGTTCTCCGGCTCGCACAGGCTTTCCGACTGCATCGAAAACCCGGTGGTGAACATTTCCGGCAAAATCACCAGGTCCACCTCGCCCACCTGCCCCAGCAGCTCCTCGAAATGCGCGTAGTTGGCCTCGCGGTCATGCCAGGCAAGGGTGGTCTGCACCAGGGCGACCTTCAGGTTCGGCAGTGTGCTCAGATCGCGCATAGTCTTTCCGCCGCCTGACGCAGCGTCTCCTCTCGTTTGGCAAAGCACAGGCGGACCAGGCGTTGCTCGGGAATGGGCTGCTGGTAGAACACCGATACCGGGATGGTCGCCACGCCGTGCTCACGGGTCAGCCACAGGGCCATGTCGACATCGTTCAGGTCCGGGCGGATCTGCGAATAGTCCACCAGCTGGAAATAGGTACCCGCCGTGCGGGTGAAACGGAAGCGCGAGCCGTCCAGCAAGCCGCAGAACAGGTCGCGCTTGGCCTGGTAGAAGGCCGGCAGTTGATCGATATGCTCAGGGTGCCCGGCCATGAAGTCGGCCAGGGCGCATTGCAGCGGCGTGACCCCGCAGAAGTTGACGTACTGGTGCACCTTGCGCAGCTCGGCGGTCAACGCCGGGGGTGCGATCACATAGCCGGTCTTCCAGCCGGTGACGTGATAGGTCTTGCCGAACGAACTGACCACGAAGGCGCGCGGGTACAGCTGCTCATGGGCCAGCACGCTGGCGTGCTGCACACCATCGTAGACCAGATGCTCGTACACCTCATCGCTGACCACATAGATATCGCGGTCGGCGATCAGCCGCGCCAGCTGGTCGAGGTCCTCGCGGCTGATCAGCGCACCGCTGGGATTGTGCGGCGAGTTGAGGATGACCATGCGCGTGCGCGGGCTGAGCGCATCGGCGAACTGCTGCCAGTCGATACGGAAGTCGCCATCGCTCAGGCGCACATGCACGCAACGGCCACCGGCCAGTTCCACGGACGGTTCGTAGCTGTCATAGCACGGGTCGAAGACGATCACTTCGTCGCCAGCGTGAACCAGCGCCTGGATGGCACAAAAAATCGCCTCGGTGGCACCGGGTGTGATGGTCACTTCCTGGTCGGCATCCACCTGTGCGCCGTATAGCCGCGCGACCTTGGCCGCTACCTGCTGGCGCAAGGCCGGCAGGCCGGTCATTGGTGAATACTGGTTATGCCCGGCAGCCACATGCCGGCCCACTGCATCGAGCAGCGCCTGCGGGCCGTTGAAGTCGGGGAAGCCTTGCGACAGGTTGAGCGCGCCAGTCTGCACGGCGAGCTGGGACATGGTGGTGAAGATGGTCGTGCCGACATTCGGCAGTTTGCTGCGGATCATGAAGCCCTCTTTCCTGGGGTGTATCCGGCACGGGTTGGAGTCCGAGCATAACGGATCGAGCGGTCAGGAAAAAGGTTGAAACGCTAGGGGTATTGCGCTGGGTCAAAGGGCGATTCGCGGGCTTGCCCGCTCCCACAGGTACTGCACCTAGCTCAAGGGTCGTACCGTATCTGTGGGAGCGGGCAAGCCCGCGAAGAAGCTGACGCGGAATCAGCGTTTCTTGTCGCGACGCTTCTTCTCAGCCTTCTTGTGGTGCGACATCAGGCGGCGCTTCTTGTTGACCTGACGGTCGGTGAGGGTGTTCTTCTTGCCCTCGTACGGGTTCTCACCGCCCTTGTACTCGATACGGATCGGCGTACCGACCAGTTTCAGCACACGGCGGTAGGTGTTTTCCAGGTAACGCGAGTACGACTTCGGAATCTTGTCGGTCTGGTTACCGTGGATCACGATCAGCGGCGGGTTGGCACCGCCGAGGTGGGCATAGCGCAGCTTGATGCGGCGGCCATTGACCAGCGGCGGCTGGTGCTCGCTCACGGCATCTTCGAGGATCTGCGTCAGGCGGCTGGTCGGCCAGCGGGTCACTGCCGACTTGAACGCGGCCTGTACCGACTTGTACAGGTGACCCACGCCGGTGCCGTGCAGGGCGGAGATGAAGTGGATGTCGGCGAAGTCGACGAAGAACAGCCGGCGCTCCAGCTCGGTCTTCACGTAGTCGCGTTCGCCCGGCTCCATGCCGTCCCACTTGTTCAGGGCGATGACGATGGCGCGGCCGGCCTCCAGGGCGAAGCCCAGCAGGTTCAGGTCATGGTCCACCACGCCTTCGCGGGCGTCCATGACGAAGATCACCACGTTGGCGTCCTTGATCGCCTGCAGCGTCTTCACCACCGAGAACTTCTCGACTTCCTCGTGGATCTTGCCGCGCTTGCGCACGCCGGCAGTGTCGATGAAGGTGTACTTCTCGTCATCGCGCTCGAACGGGATGTAGATACTGTCGCGGGTGGTGCCCGGCTGGTCGTACACCACCACGCGCTCTTCGCCGAGCATGCGGTTGACCAAGGTCGACTTGCCCACGTTGGGGCGGCCGATGATGGCGATCTTGATGCCATCTTTCTCGCTCGGGCCAGGGATGCGCACCGCTTCTTCGCCTTCGGCGACTTCGGCGTCCAGCGCCTCCTCGACCTGGTCGCGCGGCAGGTGGCCGAGCACGGCCTCCATCAACGCATTGATGCCACGGCCCTGGGAGCCCGCCACCGGAATGGCATTGCCCATGCCCAGCGGCGAGAACTCGGCGCGGGCGACGTCGGCATCGATGTTGTCGATCTTGTTGGCAACCAGGATCGCTTCCTTGTTCCGCTTGCGCAGGTGCTCGGCGATCATCTGGTCAGCAGCGGTCATGCCGGCACGGGCATCGACCAGGAACAGCACATAGTCGGCTTCTTCGATGGCCATGAGCGACTGCTCGGCCATTTTCTCGTCCATGCCCACTTCGTCACCGGTGATACCACCGGTGTCGATCAGGATGAAGGAACGACCCTGCCAGCTGGCATCACCATACTGGCGGTCACGGGTCAGGCCCGACAGGTCACCAACGATGGCATCGCGGGTCTTGGTCAGGCGGTTGAACATGGTGGATTTGCCGACGTTCGGGCGGCCCACCAGGGCGATTACGGGAACCATTCGGCTCTCCACTCTTGAATTCTTGAAAATGCAAAGGCCGCTGCAAGGCAGCGGCCGGAGTTCGGGCGGCGTGTCCTACGCCGCGGCTTGAAGCCCGCCAAGGCTTCAAGCATAGCTTCAGCGGATGGTCAGTGCCTCGAGCTTGCCGCTGTTGCCGAAGACGTAGATGGTGTCGCCGACCACAAGTGGGCGGGCACGCAGGCCATCGCTGTCGATACGCTCACGGCCGACGAAGCGGCCATCGACCTGGCTCAGCAGGTGCAGGTAGCCCTCGAAGTCACCCACTGCCACGTAGCTGGAGAACACTTCCGGCGCGGTCAGCTGGCGACGGGCCATGGTGTCGTTGCTCCACAGCGCGCTGGAAGAGCGTTCATCAACGCTTTCGACAGTGCCGGAAGCTTCGCTGACATAGACGTTGCCGAAGCCCTGGGCGACACCCACGTAGCTGGAGGCATCACGCTGCCACAGCACCCGGCCGCTTTCCAGGTCCAGGCCCGCGACGCGGCCCTGGTAAGTGCTGACGTACAGGGTACCACCCGACAGCAGCAGGCCGCCGTCGATGTCGACCACGCGGTCCAGCTCGGAACGGCCCTGCGGGATCGCCACACGGCTTTCCCACACCGGTACACCGTTGTTGATGTCCACCGCCACCACCTTGCCGGTGGACAGGCCGGCGACGGCCAGGCGGTTGGTGACGATCGGCGCGCCGGTACCACGCAGGGTCAGCACGGCCGGGCTGTTCTCGTAGATCCAGCGGCGGTCACCGGTAGCGGCATCCAGGCCGATCAGGCGATCGTCCTGGGTCTGCACCACCACCACGTCACCGTTGTTGGCAGGCGGGGCCAGCACCTCGCTGGTCACGCGGGAGCGCCAGCGCTCCTCGCCAGTGCTGGAGTCCAGGGCAATCACTTCACCCTTGAGGGTACCCAGCATGACCAAGCCATAGCCGACGCCGACAGCACCGGAAACCGGCAGCTCGAGGTCCTTCTTCCACACCACGTCGCCGGTGATGCGGTCGAGGGCGAAGACCTCGCCGTTGACGTCGGAAGCGTAGATTCGGTCATTTTCGATGGCCGGCACCAAGGTGTTGTAGGTTTCACCCTGGCCGTCACCGATCGAACGGCTCCACTGTTTCTTCAGTACCACTTCCTCGGTGAACTTGGTCAGCTCGGCCGGGGGCAGTTCCTTCTTGCTGTTGCTGCTGCAACCCGCGGCCAGAACGGCCAGGGTCAGCACTGCTGCATGTTTCCAACCGATCACTTACGCGTCCCCTTTGGCCAAGTCATCCAGCTTCAATTGCAGGCCACCGACCGCCGCCTCATCGGACAACGCAGCCTTGGCTTTCTCGTAAGCACTGTGCGCATCGTCGGCGCGACCCAGCTGCACCAGCAGGTCACCCTTCAACTCTTCACGGCTGGCCAGGAAGGCCTGCTCGGCGTCACCGTCAAGCAGCTTGAGGGCGTCCTCGGCCTTGTTCTGGGCCGCCAGCACACGTGCCAGGCGCTGCCGTGCAATTTCGCCCAGGGTGGCATCGGCCGGCTTGTCCAGCACACTTTTCAGCTCGGCAGCGGCGTCGTCGAGCTTGCCGCTCTCGACCGCGACCTTGGCCACGAACAGGCTGCCGTACTGGGCGTAGGCGGTACCGCCGAACTCGCTCTTGAGCTTGCCGGCCAGTTCCGCGACCTTGGTCGCGTCAGGCTGGCCAGTGGGCGTCAGGCTGGTTTCCAGCAAGGCCTGGTACAGCTGCGAGGCACCTTGCGACTGATTGTTCTGGTACTTGTGCCAGGTATTCCAGCCCAACACCACCACGCCAGCCAGCAGGGCACCGGTCAGCAGCGGCTTGCCGTTGCGGTTCCACCAGTCCTTGACCCCTGCCAGTTCATCATCGGTACTCGACACCCCAATACTCCTTTTCGCCTATTCGCTTGTTGAACCGCGTTACGCCTGCGCGATCGCGGTTTCCAGGTGCTCAGCCAGAGCATCCCAGGCAATGTTCTGTTGTTCGCCCTGACCACGCAGGGGCTTGAAGCCGATCTCTTGCTTGGCCAGCTCGTCATCACCGAGGATCAGCGCGAACAGCGCGCCGCTCTTGTCGGCTTTCTTGAACTGGCTCTTGAAGCTCCCGCCACCGGCGTTGACGGCCAGGCGCAGACCCGGCAGGCGGTCACGCAGGCCCTCGGACAAGCGCAGGCCAGCCAGTTCGGCCTGCTCGCCGAAGGCGCAGAGGTAGACGTCGATCTGTCGGCTGATGGACTCGGGCACCTTGCCCAGGGTTTCCAGCAGCAGGATCAGGCGTTCGATGCCCATGGCGAAACCGACACCCGGGGTCGGTTTGCCGCCCATCTGCTCGACCAGGCCGTCGTAGCGGCCACCGGCGCAGACCGTGCCTTGGGCGCCGAGCTTGTCGGTAACCCACTCGAACACGGTCTTGCTGTAGTAGTCCAGGCCACGCACCAGCTTGGTGTTGATCACGAACGGGATGCCGGCAGCGTCCAGGCGGGCCTTGAGGCCCTCGAAGTGCACGCGCGATTCTTCGTCCAGGTAGTCTTCCAGTTTCGGCGCACCGACCAGCACCGCCTGGGTGTTCTGGTCCTTGCTGTCGAGGATACGCAGCGGGTTGCTCTTCAGCCGGCGCTGGCTGTCTTCATCCAGCTGCTCCAGGCGTGCCGAAAGGAACTCGACCAGCGCATCGCGGTAGCGCGCACGGGCTTCGCTGGTGCCCAGGCTGTTGAGTTCCAGCTTGACCGCGTCCTGGATGCCCAGCAGGCCCCACAGGCGCCAGGTCAGCATGATCAGCTCGGCGTCGATGTCCGGGCCGTCGAGGTTGAACACTTCCACGCCAATCTGGTGGAACTGGCGGTAGCGGCCTTTCTGCGGACGCTCGTGGCGGAACATCTGGCCGATGTACCACAGTTTCTGTACCTGGCCGTTGCCGGTGATGCCATGCTCGAGCACCGCACGCACGCAGGCGGCAGTACCTTCCGGACGCAGAGTCAGCGAGTCGCCGTTGCGGTCCTCGAAGGTGTACATCTCTTTTTCGACGATGTCGGTCACTTCACCGATGGAGCGCTTGAACAGCTCGGTGAACTCGACGATCGGCGTGCGGATCTGGCTGTACCCGTAGGTATCCAGCAGGCCGGCCACGGTGCCTTCGAAGTAGCGCCACAGCGGCGACTGTTCAGGCAGGATGTCGTTCATGCCACGGATGGCTTGCAGCGATTTGCTCACGAATAGTCCTTACGAATTCGGGTGTCAGCCACGGACGATCAGCGCCGCGTCGGCTTCGGCCTTTTCGGCCGCTTTCTGGCGGATGAGCTTCTCCAGCTCGTCGACCAGGTTGTCGTTGGTCAGCTTCTGCGCCGGCTTGCCGTCGATGTAGACCAGGTTCGGCGTACCGCCGGTCAGCCCGACATGAGACTCCTTGGCTTCGCCCGGGCCGTTGACCACGCAACCGATCACCGCCACGTCCAGCGGTACCAGCAGGTCTTCCAGGCGCCCTTCCAGCTCGTTCATGGTCTTGACCACATCGAAGTTCTGCCGCGAGCAGCTCGGGCAGGCGATGAAGTTGATGCCACGCGAGCGCAGGTGCAGCGACTTGAGAATGTCGTAGCCGACCTTCACTTCTTCGACTGGGTCGGCTGCCAGCGAGATACGGATGGTATCGCCAATGCCTTCGGCCAGCAGCATACCGAGGCCGACCGCGGATTTCACCGTCCCGGAACGCAGGCCACCGGCTTCGGTAATGCCCAGGTGCAGCGGCTGCACGATCTGCTTGGCCAGCAGGCGGTAGGCTTCGACGGCCATGAACACGTCGGAGGCCTTGACGCTGACCTTGAAGTCCTGGAAATCCAGGCGGTCGAGGTGCTCGACATGGCGCAGCGCCGACTCGACCAGCGCAGCCGGGGTCGGTTCGCCATACTTCTTCTGCAGGTCCTTCTCCAGGGAGCCGGCGTTGACGCCGATCCGGATCGGGATGCCACGGTCGCGGGCCGCATCGACCACCGCGCGCACGCGGTCTTCACGGCCGATGTTGCCAGGGTTGATACGCAGGCAGTCGACGCCCAGTTCGGCTACGCGCAGGGCGATCTTGTAGTCGAAGTGAATATCGGCAACCAGCGGCACGCTGACCTGCTGCTTGATGCGGCCGAACGCCTCGGCGGCGTCCATGTCCGGCACCGAGACCCGCACGATGTCCACGCCGGCATCGACCAGGCGCTGGATCTGCGCCACGGTGGCGGCCACATCGTTGGTGTCGGTATTGGTCATGCTCTGCACCGCGATGGGCGCATCACCACCCACCGGCACATTGCCGACCCAGATTTTGCGGGATTCGCGACGTTTGATCGGAGATTCGCCGTGCATGACTTACTGTCCCAACTTCAGGCGAGCGGTTTCGCCACTGGTGAACGGGGCAACATCGACGGCCTGGCCGTTGTAGCTGACCTGGGCGCCACGGGCAAAGCCCAGGCGTACCGCGAACGGCGGCTTGCCGGTCAGCTCGAGGTTGTCCCCCTTGCGCTTGATGGCGCTGAACAGCACCTTGCCGTTACCGTCGCTGACCTGGGTCCAGCAATCAGCGCTGAACTGGATGGCCACCTTGCCGCTGCCGGCCGGTACTTCTGCGGGCACGGCGGGCGTGGCAGGCTCGGCGGCGGCTACGGTCGCCGCAGGGGCGGCCGGTGCAGCCGCCGGGGCCGGGGCAACCGGTGCTGCCGGCGCAGGCGTGACTACCGGTGCGCTGGCTGCTGGCTGCAATGGGGCCTGTTGCGCGGGCGCCGCGATGGGTGCCGCGGCAACGGCTGGTGCCGAGTTCGCCGGAGCCTGTTCGACGACCGCAGCGGGCTGCCCGTTGGCGCCTTGCTCCAGCGGCAGTGGCGCGGTCTCGGGCTGCTGGCCAGCCGAAACGGCCTGGTCTTCTGGCTCATCGAGCGGGTGAATCTGGGTGGTACCGTCGGCGCTTTCGACTTCGACGTGCTCCAGTGCGATCTTGGCCAGGTCCTTGCCGCGCAGGCTGCCCTGGTCCTGCCACCAGACGAAACCACCACCGACCACGGCCACCAGTAGCAGCAGGCTGACGCCACGCAGGATGTTGTGCGACAGACGCACTGGCTCCTCGATACGGCCCAGCGAGTGCACGTCGCTGCCTTTGGCGTGGGTGCCGGTGTAGCGGTCGAAGGCATCCACCAGGGCGGCCTGGTCCAGGTCCATCAGCTTGGCATAGGCGCGGATGTAGCCACGGGCAAACGTATGCCCGGGCAGCTTGTCGAAGGCACCGGTTTCCACGTGGTTCAACGAGCTGACAGTGAGGTTGAGCTTGCGGGCCACCTCGGCTTGTGACCAGTCCCGGCTCTCACGGGCCTGACGCAAAAGCTCACCGGGGTTCTGGCCAGGCGCTACGGCTACTTCGGGATGCGCGGCTTTCATCGTTGCTCCGACAGGTATTGCTGATATTCCGGCGTACCGGGATAAAGTCGTTGTAGTTGCTGGCCCAGCTCGGCCAGTTTGCCCTGCTCGTCGAACACCCTGGCAAGGCGGCTGCCCAGCAGCAGGCTACGGGCATCGTGTTCGCTCAGTTGGCTGAAACGATCGTAGTAGTCCCGGGCCGGCACATAATGCCTGTTTTCGTAGGACAACTCAGCCATTTCCAGCAACGCTTTCGGTTGCCGCTGGTTGAGCTGCAAAGCTTTCAGCAAATAGGCATGCGCCTGGTCGCGGCGCTCGAGCTTGAGGGCAGTCAGGCCCAGGTTCTCGTAAACCCGTGAGCGCTCAGGATACAGGGTATCGGCGCTGGCCAGGCGAAACATCTGCTCGGCCTCGGCAAATCGCCCCTGAGCATAAAGGAAACTGCCGTAATTGTTGCGAATTCGCGTGTCGCCAGGGCGCACCCGCAGTGCCTTGCGGAAGTGGCTTTCGGCCATTTCGGCCTCGCCTTCGGCCTGCAGCACCAGCGCCAGGGCGGCGTGCGCATCGGCGTCGTCGTTGTTCAGGGCCAAGGCTTTGCCCAGCGGGGCCTTGGCCTGCTCGGTCAAACCTTGTTGCAAATAGCCCAGGCCAAGCTGCACATAAGCCCGCCCTGCCTCTGCCCTGCCCTGGCGGCTGGCCAGGGGGTCGCCCGCGCCGCCCGACACGCAGCCGGCCAGCAGCGAAAGCGCAAGGATCGACAGCGCGGCGCGCAGGCTCATGGGCAAGGTCCCGGTCAGTGCTGCGCAGCGCTGTCTTGCAGGTCGGCGTCCGCAGAAAGCTGGCGCACAGCGATATAGCGCTCGCTGCGGCGGGTGCGGTCGTTGACCTGGCCAACCAGCTGGCCGCAGGCGGCGTCGATGTCGTCACCACGGGTAGTACGGGTGGTGACGTTGAAGCCACCGTGGTGCAACAGGTCCTGGAAGCGGCGGATGGCGTTGTTGCTCGGCCGCTCGTAGCCCGAATGCGGGAACGGGTTGAACGGAATCAGGTTGATCTTGCACGGCACGTCGCGCAGCAGTTCGATCATCTGCGCTGCATGCTCAGGCTGGTCGTTGACGTCCTTGAGCAGGGTGTATTCGATAGTCAACACACGCTTGCCACCCAGGGTGGACATGTAGCCCATGCACGATTCCAGCAGCATCTTCAGCGGGTACTTCTTGTTGATCGGTACCAGCTTGTTGCGCAGTTCGTCGTTCGGCGCGTGCAGCGACAGGGCCAGCGACACGTCGATGTGCTTGGCCAGCTCGTCGATCATCGGCACCACGCCTGACGTCGAGAGGGTGACGCGACGCTTGGAAATGCCATAGCCCAGATCTTCCATCATGATCTTCATGGCGGCGATGACATTGTCGAAATTCAGCAGGGGTTCGCCCATGCCCATCATGACCACGTTGGTAATGGCACGGTCGATCTTGGCCGGAACGGTCCCGAAGGATTTGTTGGCAAGCCACACCTGGCCGATCACTTCGGCGGCGGTGAGGTTGCTGTTGAAGCCTTGCTTGCCGGTGGAGCAGAAGCTGCAGTCCAAGGCACAGCCGGCTTGCGACGAGACACACAGGGTGCCGCGGTCGTCGGTAGGGATGTAGACGGTTTCGACGCAGCTGCCGGAAGCAACGCGCACCACCCACTTGCGGGTGCCGTCGGCGGAAATGTCTTCACTGACCACTTCCGGGCCCCGAATCTCGGCAACGGCCTCGAGCTTTTCGCGCAAGGCCTTGCCGACATTGGTCATGGCGGCGAAATCGTCGACGCCATAGTGGTGAATCCATTTCATGACCTGACCGGCACGAAAACGCTTCTCTCCGATCGACTCGAAGAATTTTTCCATTTCCTGCAGGGTCAGGCCCAACAGGTTGATCTTGCCAGTCATGTCACTCATGGAATCACCCAAGACCTGCTTCGCTTAGCGAATGCGGTCGCACAGCTCGGTAGCGGAGAAGAAGTAAGCGATTTCGCGGGCAGCCGAAGCTTCCGAGTCGGAACCGTGAACGGCGTTCTCGTCGATGGAAACGGCGAAGTCAGCACGGATGGTGCCGGCAGCAGCTTCTTTCGGGTTGGTGGCGCCCATCAGCTCGCGGTTGGCCAGAACGGCGTTTTCGCCTTCCAGAACCTGAACGATGACCGGGCCGGAAGTCATGAAGGCAACCAGGTCAGCGAAGAAGCCGCGCTCTTTGTGCTCGGCGTAGAAGCCTTCGGCTTCGGCTTTGGACAGTTGCTTCATTTTCGAAGCGACGACGCGCAGGCCGGCTTTCTCGAAACGAGTGGTGATCTCGCCGATGACGTTCTTGGCGACGGCGTCAGGCTTGATGATGGAGAAAGTACGTTGAACAGCCATGGAAAACTCCAGAAAAATGAGTGTTGCGAAAAATTAAACCCGCGAATTATACGCGGGTTCCAGGGGATTGCCTAACCTGCAGGACGCGTTCAGTCGGCTTCTTCGATCCAGGCCGCCTGGATGGCCTCGAGCACTTTCTCACCGCCGCGTGACGGATCGTCGCTGAATTCTGGCAAGGCCAGCACCCAGCGGTGCAGATCGACGAAATTCACATAACGAGGATCGACGTCCGGCTTGCTTTCTGCAAGCTGGATGGCGATCTCAAGTACATCAATCCATTTCAGGCTCATGGAACAAACCTCAGTGCGGCGCTTCGGCGGCGTGGTTGAGCGAATACTTGGGGATCTCGATGACCAGGTCCTGGTCAGCGACGACCACCTGGCAGCCGAGGCGCGATTGAGCCTCCAGGCCCCAGGCCTTGTCCAGCATGTCCTCTTCCAGCTCGTCGGCCTCTTCCAGCGAGTCGAAGCCCTTGCGCACGATGCAGTGGCAGGTGGTACAGGCCTTGACGCCGCCGCAGGCGCTTTCCATCTCGATGTGATGGTCGTGGGCCAGCTCCAGGATGTTGGTCCCGGGCTCGACTTCCACGGTCAGCCCTTCGGGGCAGAATTTCTCGTGCGGCAGGAATGTCACCAGCGGCATCGGTTACTCCTCGATCTCATTCAGGTTGCGCCCGGCCAGTGCGGCTTTGACCGTCGAATCAAGGCGACGGGCGGCAAATGCGTCGGTCACCTGCGACAGACGCTTGGTCTGTTGCTCGATGGCTGCGCCATCGGTGCCGGCCAGCAAATCACGTAGTTCTTGCATCTGGAATTCGATGGCTTCGCGCTCGTCACTGCTGAGCAGGCGTTCGCCATCGGCGTCCAGGGCGCCCTGTACCGCTTCGAGCAGGCGCTCGCCGTCCACCTGGTGCTCGCGCAACTGGCGCGCCTGCTTGTCGGAACCTGCGTGTTCGAAGGAGTCCTTGAGCATGCGCGCGATTTCGCCGTCGGTCAGGCCGTAGGACGGCTTGACCTGGATGCTGGCTTCGACGCCCGAGCCCAGCTCGCGGGCAGCCACGCTGAGCAGGCCGTCGGCATCGACCTGGAAGGTGACGCGGATCTTGGCCGCACCGGCGACCATGGCCGGAATGCCGCGCAGCTCGAAGCGCGCCAGCGAACGGCAGTCACTGATCAGCTCGCGCTCACCTTGCAGCACGTGGATCATCATGGCCGTCTGGCCGTCCTTGTAGGTGGTGAACTCCTGGGCACGCGCCACCGGAATGGTGGTGTTGCGCGGGATCACCTTTTCCATCAGCCCGCCCATGGTCTCGAGACCAAGCGACAGCGGGATGACGTCGAGCAGCAGCAGCTCGCCACCCTCGCGGCGGTTGCCGGCCAGGGTATCGGCCTGGATCGCGGCACCAATGGCCACTACCTGGTCAGGGTCGATCGAGGTCAGCGGGGTGCGCCCGAACAAGGCGCCCACCGCTTCGCGCACACGCGGCACGCGGGTCGAGCCACCGACCATGACCACGGCGCTGACTTCTTCAAGCTCGATGCCGCTGTCACGCACGGCGCGGCGGCAGGCCTTGAGGCTGCGGGCCACCAGCGGTTCGATCATGGCTTCGAAAGCGGCACGGCTGAGCTCGCCTTGCCAGACGCCATGGCTGACACTGACCACGTCAGCGTCGGTCAGGGCTTCCTTGGCGGCACAGGCGGTTTGCAGCAGTGCGCGCTGGGTAGCTGGATCAAGGTCGGACGACAAGCCGGCCTGCTCGATGATCCAGCCGGCAATCGCGTGGTCGAAGTCGTCACCACCCAGGGCGGTATCGCCACCGGTGGCCAGTACTTCGAACACGCCGGCGGTCAGGCGCAGGATGGAAATATCGAAGGTGCCGCCACCCAGGTCATAGATGGCCACCACGCCTTCGGCGTTCTGGTCCAGGCCGTAGGCCACGGCGGCTGCAGTCGGCTCGTTGAGCAGGCGCAGCACGTTCAGGCCGGCCAGGCGTGCAGCGTCCTTGGTGGCCTGGCGCTGGGCGTCGTCGAAATAGGCCGGCACGGTGATCACCGCGCCTACCAGTTCACCGCCCAGGGTGGCTTCGGCACGCTCGCGCAGCACCTTGAGGATGTCGGCGGACACTTCAACCGGGCTCTTCGGCCCCTGTACGGTATCGATGAACGGCATGTGCGATTCACCGCCAACGAAGCGGTAGGGCAACTGCTCGCCCAGCTGTTTGACGTCGGCCAGGCCGCGCCCCATCAGGCGCTTGACCGAAAGCACGGTGTTCAGCGGGTCGCTGGAAGCAGCGTCACGCGCAGCCTGCCCCACCTCGTTGCGCCCTTCGAGGTAGCGCACCGCTGACGGCAGAATGACGTTGCCCTGCGCGTCGGGCAGGGGCTCGCTACGGCCGCTGCGCAGTGCGGCGACCAGGGAATTGGTGGTACCCAGGTCGATCCCCACCGCCAGGCGGCGCTGATGCGGCTGAGGGCTTTGACCGGGTTCGGCAATCTGCAGTAGGGCCATGCTTATCTGAATACCTTAGGTGCCATCACGGGCAGCACCGGGTTAGTCGTCGAGGCGCTCTTCCAGCTGGCGCACTTCTTGGGCGAGCTTGTCGAGGAATTGCATGCGGCGCATCAGGCGCTCGGCCTTGTCGCGCTCGCCCGGGGCGTCCCAGCAGGCGGCAAAATCCTCGTTCAGCGTGTCCTGGGCGACCTTCAGGCGCTTCTTGAACACACCGACACCGTCAAGGTCGGCTTCGTCCTGCAGCTCTTCGAGCTCCTCGCGCCACTGCATCTGCTGCAACAGGAAGTCCGGGTCGTGGACCGTGACCTCCTGGGGCACTTCGTGGCCGCTGATGGCCAGCAGGTAACGGGCGCGACGCGGCGCGCTGCGCAGGGTCTGGTAGGCGTCGTTGAGGGCTGCGGACTTTTCCAGGGCTACGCGTTGCTCACGCTCGGAGGCGTCGGCAAAGCGGTCCGGATGGACTTCGCGGGCCAGCTCGCGATAGCGACTGGCCAGCTTGTCGAGATCCAGACGGAAGCTTGGCTGGAGGTCAAACAATGCGAAATGACAAGGAGTACCCACAGCCAGCCTCAAACGTTGAAGCTTTCGCCGCAGCCACATTCACCGCGCACGTTGGGGTTGTTGAACTTGAAGCCTTCGTTCAACCCTTCCTTGACGAAGTCCAGCTCGGTGCCGTCGAGGTAGACCAGGCTCTTGGGATCGATGATCACCTTGACGCCATGGTTTTCGAACACCTGGTCTTCCTCCGCCAGTTCGTCGACGAACTCCAGCACGTAGGCCAGGCCCGAGCAACCGGTGGTGCGCACGCCCAGGCGAATGCCTTCACCCTTGCCGCGCCCTTCCAGGGAACGCCGCACGTGGTTGGCGGCGGCTTCTGTCATGCTGATAGCCATCTGCACTCCTTACCTCGCAACAGGCGACTTAGATCAAGCCTTTCTTCTGCTTGTAATCGCGTACCGCTGCCTTGATGGCATCTTCGGCGAGTACCGAGCAGTGGATCTTGACCGGCGGCAACGCCAGTTCTTCGGCCAGCTGGGTGTTCTTGATGGTTTCGGCTTCGTCCAGGGTCTTGCCCTTCATCCACTCGGTGGCGAGGGAGCTGGATGCGATGGCCGAACCGCAGCCGTAGGTCTTGAACTTGGCGTCTTCGATCACGCCCTGTTCGTTGACCTTGATCTGCAGGCGCATCACGTCGCCGCAGGCCGGGGCGCCGACCATGCCGGTGCCGACGTCCGGGTCTTCGGCATTCATCTTGCCGACGTTGCGCGGGTTTTCGTAGTGGTCGATGACCTTTTCACTGTATGCCATGGTGCAATTCCTTCCTCATCAGGGAGCCGCTCTTGCCGGCGACTGCTTAGTGGGCGGCCCACTCGATCTTGGAGATGTCAACGCCGTCTTTGTACATATCCCACAGCGGCGACAGCTCACGCAGTTTGTTCACCGCCTCGCAGACTTTCTGCGCGGCGTAGTCGACTTCTTCTTCAGTGGTGAAACGGCCGAAGGAGAAGCGGATCGAGCTGTGCGCCAGCTCGTCGTTGCGGCCCAGGGCGCGCAGTACGTACGACGGCTCGAGCGACGCGGAGGTGCATGCCGAACCGGACGATACGGCGATGTCCTTCAGCGACATCAGCAGCGATTCGCCTTCGACGTAGTTGAAGCTAAGGTTCAGGTTGTGCGGCACGCGGGCGGTCTGGCTGCCGTTGACGTACAGCTCTTCCAGGTTGGAAACCTGCTTGAAGAAGCGCTCGCTCAGGCCCTTGATGCGCGCATTTTCAGCGGCCATTTCCTGCTTGGCGATGGCGAAGGCTTCGCCCATGCCGACGATCTGGTGGGTCGGCAGGGTGCCCGAACGCATGCCGCGCTCATGGCCACCGCCGTGGATGATGGCTTCCAGGCGTACCCGCGGCTTGCGGCTGACGTACAGCGCGCCAATGCCTTTGGGGCCGTAGACCTTGTGCGCCGAGAACGACATCAGGTCGACCTTCAGCTTCTGCAGGTCGATCTCGACCTTGCCGGCCGACTGCGCGGCATCGACGTGGAACAGCACGCCGCGCGAGCGGGTCAGTTCGCCGATGGCGGCGATGTCGTTGATCGAGCCGACTTCGTTGTTCACGTGCATCAGCGAGACCAGGATGGTGTCGTCACGCAGCGCCGCCTCGACCATGGCCGGGGTGACGATGCCGTCTTCGCCCGGCTCCAGGTAGGTGACTTCGAAACCTTCACGCTCCAGCTGGCGAGCAGTATCCAGGACTGCCTTGTGCTCGATCTTGGAGGTGATGATGTGCTTGCCCTTGGTCTGATAGAAGTGCGCGACACCTTTCAGTGCGAGGTTGTCGGACTCGGTGGCACCGCTGGTCCAGACGATTTCGCGCGGATCGGCATTGATCAGTTCGGCCACCTGGCGGCGACCGTTCTCGACCGCTTCCTCGGCCTTCCAGCCGAAGACGTGGGAGCGCGAAGCCGGGTTACCGAAGTTCCCGTCGACCAGCAGGCACTCGGCCATCTTCTGGGCCACGCGTGGGTCGACCGGGGTGGTCGCGGAGTAATCGAGGTAGATCGGCAACTTCATTTGTCTCTCCTATCAGGCGGTGGCGTCGCTCGTCGTCCCAAGGGGATCAATCGACGGCGGACGTCTCAATCTTGTCCAGCTGGGCGGCTCGGCCTGCGACACGACGCAGGTCCTGGCGCTGGGCGACTTCCTGCACCTCGCGGCGCATGACGAGGTCGGCCAGGCTGATGCCGCTGAGGAATTCATGGATCTGCTGGCTGAGGTCGCACCACAGGTGGTGGGTCAGGCAGGTATCACCGGCATGGCAGTCCCCGAGGCCCTGGCAGCGCGTGGCATCGACCGATTCGTTGACCGCGTCGATGACCTGGGCCACCTGGATGGTTTCCATGCCCCGCGACAGCTGGTAGCCACCGCCTGGACCGCGCACGCTGGATACCAGGCTGCTGCGGCGCAGCTTGGCGAACAGCTGTTCCAGATAAGAAAGGGAAATGCCCTGGCGCTCGGAAATGTCGGCCAAAGACACCGGCCCATGCTGCGCGTGCAACGCCAGGTCGAGCATGGCGGTCACGGCGTATCGGCCTTTGGTAGTCAGTCGCATGGCTATTGGGTACCACGGGAGTTTCGGGATGTGTGCGAGTATGCGATTCCCGAGCATTTAAGTCAACTATTAGACCTAGTGCTTTAGTCGGGTTTGCATCGGGGAGGCGGGCGCGAGTGTAGCAGACCAGGGGCGTGAGCACACGCCCCGTATGTCACAGCACCGCGGACACGGCGCAATCAATGCGGCTGGGTGTCGCGCTGGGCCACCTGGGCGACATCATTGAAGTCATCTTCCGGCAGGGCGGGCAGTTCCTTGGCGCAATAGTCGCTGCCCATCTTGGTCAGGGCACCGCACATCCCCTCAAGCCGCTCGTCGACCGCTTGCAGGTGATCGAGCATCTGGCCGATGGCACGCGCCACCGGATCGGGCATGTCGCCGCTGACGCCGTAGGCATCGAAACCGATCTTCTCAGCCATGGCCTTGCGCTTGGCCTCGACTTCAGTGTCCTCGCTCTTGACGATGATCCGCCCCGGGATCCCCACCGCCGTGGCACCCGCCGGCACCGCCTTGGTCACCACCGCATTGGAGCCGATCTTGGCCCCGGCGCCGACGGTGAACGGGCCCAGTACCTTGGCCCCCGCCCCTACCACAACGCCGTTTTCCAGGGTGGGGTGGCGCTTGCCCTTGTTCCAGCTGGTGCCGCCCAGGGTCACCCCCTGGTACAAGGTGACATCATCGCCGATCTCGGCGGTTTCACCGATGACGATGCCCATGCCATGGTCAATGAAGAAGCGGCGACCGATGGTGGCGCCGGGGTGGATCTCGATGCCGGTCAGCCAGCGCCCGAAGTTCGACACCAGGCGGGCCAGCCATTTGAAATCACGCCGCCACAGGGCATGGCCCAGTCGATGCAGCCAGATGGCGTGCATGCCGGGGTAGCAAGTCAGTACCTCGAAGGCGTTGCGCGCAGCCGGGTCACGGTGGAATACGCTTTGAATATCTTCACGCAGGCGTTCGAACATCTGTCAGTCCTTCCGTTTATGCGGCTCGCCCCGGACCACTTTCTGGGTCTCGGTGAGGATGCCGCGCAAAATGCTCATTTCCGAACGTTCGACCGCGACCCGCCCATACAGCCGGCGCAGGCGCGGCATCAGGTGCTTGGGCTTTTCGGGGTCGAGGAAGCCGATACCGACCAGGGTCTTCTCCAGGTGGTCGTAGAACAGCTCCATTTCGTCCATGGTCGCCAGCTCGCTGGCGTCAACCTTCTCGACCTTGCCCGGGGCTTCACCGGCCGCCAGCCAGGCCATGCGCACCTCGTAGGCGAGCACCTGGACAGCCGCAGCCAGGTTCAGCGAGCTGAAGTCGGGGTTGGAGGGAATGTGCACGTGGAAGTGACATCGCTGCAGTTCTTCGTTGGTCAGGCCGGCGTGCTCGCGCCCGAACACCAGGGCGATCTCCTCGCCGCGATTGGCATGCTCCACCGCCTTGGCTCCGCATTCACGCGGGCCGATCAGCGGCCAGGGAATGCTCCGCTCGCGGGCGCTGGTACCCATCACCAGGTTGCAGCCGACCAGCGCCTGCTCCAGGCTGTCGACCACCTGGGCGTTGTTCAGCACATCGTCGGCCCCCGAGGCTCGGGCGCTTGCATCCAAGGCGGGAAATTCTTTCGGCTGCACCAGCACCAGACGCGACAAGCCCATGTTTTTCATGGCTCGTGCAGCGCCGCCGATGTTGCCGGGGTGGCTGGTATTGACCAGAACAACACGAATATTTTGCAGCAAGGTGTTGTGCTCACAGATGCAGGAATCAGGGCTTTCGATCTTACAGAACCGACAGACGTAACGCCACGAAAGCAAATGTCACACTTCTGCCGCCAAAGTTTTCTGCTAGAATGATCGGCTTTCTTCTTTAACATCTCCAGGTGACCCGCCCATGCAGCCTATGCTGAATATCGCCCTGCGCGCCGCTCGCAGCGCCAGTGAACTGATTTTCCGCTCCATCGAACGCCTGGATAGCATCAAGGTCGATGAGAAAGAGGCCAAGGACTACGTTTCCGAAGTCGATCGCGCCGCCGAGCAGAGCATCGTCAACGCCCTGCGCAAGGCCTACCCGAACCACTCCATCCAGGGCGAGGAAACCGGCCTGCACGCGGGCAGCGGCGAAGAAGGCAAGGACTACCTGTGGATCATCGACCCACTGGACGGCACCACCAACTTCCTGCGTGGCATCCCGCACTTCGCGGTCAGCATCGCCTGCAAATACCGTGGCCGCCTTGAGCACGCCGTGATCGTTGACCCGGTTCGCCAGGAAGAATTCACCGCCAGCCGTGGCCGTGGCGCCCAGCTCAATGGCCGCCGCCTGCGCGTCAGCTCGCGCACCAGCCTGGAAGGCGCCCTGCTGGGCACCGGCTTCCCGTTCCGTGACAGCCAGATGGCCGAGCTGGACAACTACCTGGGGATGTTCCGCGCGCTGACCGGCCAGACCGCCGGCATTCGCCGCGCCGGCTCCGCCAGCCTGGACCTGGCCTACGTGGCTGCCGGCCGTTTCGACGCTTTCTGGGAGTCGGGCCTGTCCGAATGGGACATGGCGGCCGGCGTGCTGCTGATCCAGGAAGCGGGCGGCCTGGTCAGCGACTTCAACGGTGGCCATGACTTCCTCGAGAAAGGCCATATCGTTGCTGGCAACATCAAGTGCTTCAAGGCCGTGCTGACTGCCATCCAGCCGCACCTGCCAGAAAGCATGAAGCGCTAAGCGCGAATTGCAGATACGAAAAAGCACCCCGCGGGGTGCTTTTTTTGTGCCTGTACCCATATCCCAGGGCTTTCGCGATCCGCATAGGAGCGGCCTCGTGTCGCGAAAGGGGTGCGAAGCAGCCCCGACAATCTCTGATATGCCACAGATCGTGGGGGCGCTTCGCACCCCTTTCGCGACACAAGGCCGCTCCTACAAAGAGCAGACCGCGCCGGGACTTACTGCGCAGCTTCGCTGAGGATCAGCTTCCCATTCTTGTCCACCGGAATGGTCGAACCGGGCTCATGATCCATCTTCACCTGCCCTACCTGGTCGCCGAGGGTGTACTTGACGTTGTAGCCCACCACCTTCTCGCTGATGTCATTGACCGTGTTGCAGCGGGTTTGCGTAGTGGTGTAGGTATCACGCTCCTGCATGCCTTCCTGCCCCTTGTTCCCGGCATACCCGCCACCGACCGCCCCGGCCACGGTGGCAATCTTCTTGCCGGTACCACCGCCGATCTGGTTCCCCAGCAGGCCACCGGCAATGGCACCTACCACGGTACCGGCGATCTGGTGCTGGTCCTTGACCGGCGCCTGACGCGTCACGGTGACGTCCTTGCAGACCTCACGCGGGGTTTTTACCTGTTGTTTGATCGGTTGCACGTCGGTGACCTGCGCATATTCAGGCCCCTTGTTGACCAAGCTGTAGGTCGCGACAGCACCTCCGGCAGTCACACCGACAGCACCCAGTACCGCACCTACCAGCATTGATTTGTTCACATGAACCTCCTGACCATACCTGCGGGTCCGACCCGCCTTCTCCCAGCCTTGGAGTAAAAAAAAAGGCGCAAGTTCAGTACCTGCGCCTTTCGGGCCGCCAAGCGGAATGCAACCTGCCTTATGGACGGTCGTCGACACCGTCGGTCTTGGCCGGCGGGATCAGGTCTTCACTGCTCAGGTTCAACCAGATCAGCACCACGTTGGCGATATAGATCGACGAGTAGGTACCGGCCATGACACCGATGAACAGCGCCAGCGAGAAGCCGAACAGGTTGTCACCGCCGAAGAACAGCAATGCGGCGATGGCCAGCAAGGTCGAAACCGAGGTGGCGATGGTCCGCAGCAGGGTCTGCGTGGTGGAGACGTTGATGTTCTCGATCAGCGAGGCCTTGCGCATGACACGGAAGTTCTCACGCACCCGGTCGAACACGACGATGGTGTCGTTCAACGAGTAACCGATGATCGCCAGCACCGCAGCCAGCACGGTCAGGTCGAAGGTGATCTGGAAGAACGACAGGATACCCAGGGTCACCACCACGTCGTGGATCAACGAGACAATCGCACCCACGGCGAACTTCCACTGGAAGCGGAAGGCCAGGTAGATGAGGATGCCGCCCAGGGCCAGGAGCATGCCCATGCCACCCTGGTCGCGCAGCTCTTCACCCACTTGTGGGCCGACGAACTCGACCCGCTTGACCGTGGCAGGGTTGTCGCCGCCAGCCTTCTGCAAGGCTTCGGCCACTTTGTTGCCCAACTGTGGGTCATCGCCCGGCATGCGCACCAGCAGGTCGGTGGTGGCGCCGAAGCTCTGCACCACCGCCTCGTGGAAGCCGGAGCTGACCAGCTCGCTACGCACCGCCTGGAGGTCGGCGGGGCGTTCGTAGGTCAGCTCGATCAGCGTACCGCCGGTGAAGTCGAGGCCGAAGTTCAGGCCCTTCTGCCACCAACTGAACAGCGCCAGCACGGTGAGGAGCACGGTGATGGCGAACGCGACATTGCGCACGCCCATGAAATTGATGGTTTTCATCGCAGCTCCCTCAAACCCACAGCTTCTTGATGTCACGCCCGCCGCAGGTCAGGTTGACCATTGCACGGGTCACCATGACGGCGGTGAACATCGAGGTGAAAATCCCGAGGGACATGGTGACCGCAAAGCCCTTGACCGGGCCGGTACCCATGGCGAACAGGATGCCGCCGACCAGCAGGCTGGTCAGGTTGGCGTCGATGATCGCGGTATAGGCGCGGTTGAAGCCTTCATGGATGGCGCGTTGCACCGACATGCCAGCCTTCAGCTCTTCGCGGATACGCGAGAAGATCAGCACGTTGGCGTCCACCGCCATACCCATGGTCAGCACGATACCGGCGATACCTGGCAGGGTCAGGGTGGCACCCAGCAGCGACATCAGCGCCAGCAGCAGGACCATGTTGCCCGCCAGGGCGACGGTGGCGATCACGCCGAAGCCGCGGTAGATGGCGATGATGAACAGCGAGACGAACAGCATGCCCCACAGCGACGCATCGATACCCTTGGTGATGTTGTCGGCACCCAGGCTTGGGCCGATGGTACGCTCTTCAGCGAAGTACATCGGCGCGGCCAGGCCACCGGCACGCAGCAGCAGGGCCAGTTCGGACGATTCGCCCTGGCCGTTCAGGCCGGTGATGCGGAACTGGCTGCCCAGCGGCGACTGGATGGTCGCCAGGCTGATGATCTCCTTCTCTTCCTGGAAGCTCTGTACGGCAACGTCCTTCTCGACGCCGTCGACGGTCTGCTTGACGTAGCGGGTGATCGGCTTCTGCTCGATGAAGATCACCGCCATGCTGCGGCCGACATTGCTGCGGGTAGCACGGCTCATGAGCTCGCCACCGTGGCCATCGAGGCGGATGTTCACCTGCGGGCGGCCGTGCTCGTCGAAGCTGGCCTGGGCGTCGGTGACCTGGTCACCGGTGATGATCAGGCCGCGCTCGACCGCAGCGGAACGCCCGCCTTCACGGAACTCGAACACTTCGGTGGTGGCCTTGGATGCACCCGGCTCGGCACCGAAGCGGAACTCCAGGTTGGCGGTCTTGCCGAGGATGCGCTTGGCTTCGGCAGTGTCCTGCACGCCTGGCAGCTCGACCACGATGCGGTTGGCGCCCTGGCGCTGTACCAGCGGCTCGGCCACGCCCAGCTCGTTGACCCGGTTGCGCACGGTGGTGAGGTTCTGCTTGATCGAGTATTCGCGGATCTCGGCGACTTTCGCCTGGGTCAGCGCCAGACGCAGCACGGCGAGCTCGTTGCGCTCGGTGGTGGTCAGGTCGAAATCATTGAAATTCTTGCGAATCAGGGCACGTGCCTGCTCGCGGGTGGCATCGTCGGCGAAGCCCAGCATGATGCCGCCATCCTGCTGAGGCAGGCTGCGGTAGCGGACGCGCTCTTTGCGCAGCAAGGTCTTGACCTCGCCTTCGTAGACTTTCATGCGCGCGCTCATGGCCTTGTCCATGTCCACTTCCAGCAGGAAGTGCACACCACCGGACAGGTCCAGGCCCAGCTTCATCGGGCTGGCGCCCAGGTTGCGCAGCCATTGCGGAGTGGTCTGGGCCAGGTTCAGGGCCACGACATAGTCATCGCCGAGTGCCTTGCGCACGACATCCTTGGCTGGCAGCTGGTCTTCCTGACTGGTCAGGCGGATCAGCCCGCTGCCCTTTTCACCCAGGCTCGCGCCCTTGACGGCGATCTTGGCATCGACCAGCGCCTTGCTGACGCGATCGAGGTCGGCCTGGCTCACGTGCAGCGCCGAGCTGGCACCGCTGATCTGTACCGCCGGATCATCCGGGTAGAGGTTGGGAGCGGAATAAATAAAACCGATCGCCAGTACCAGCACGATCAGTGCGTATTTCCACAGAGGGTATTTGTTCAGCATCACGCCGCCCGTTCAAGACGCGGGGCGCTTTGCGCGCCCCGACTGGAAAAATGAAACTGGTAACTCAGATAGCCTTGAGCGTACCTTTTGGCAGGGTGGCCGCGATGGCACCCTTCTGGAACTTCAGCTCGACGCTGTCGGAAACTTCCAGGACCACGAAATCATCGGAAACCTTGACGATCTTGCCAGCGATGCCGCCGTTGGTGACAACTTCGTCACCCTTCTGCAAGTTGCTCAGCAGGTTCTTCTGCTCTTTGGCGCGCTTGGCCTGCGGGCGCCAGATCATCAGGTAGAAGATGACCAGGAAACCGACCAGGAAAATCCACTCGAAGCCGGTACCGGCTGGGCCGGCGGCGGGTGCTGCGGCATCCGCGTATGCGGCGGGGATCAAGAAGCTCATTGGGCACTCCTAATGTAATGTTCTAATAATGGATGCGGACAGTCAGTCCAAGGGCGGTACCGGAAGCCCGCGCTTGGCGTAGAAGGCGTCGACAAAGGCGGCCAATTTACCCTGTTGAATAGCCTCGCGTAAACCGGCCATCAAGCGCTGGTAATGGCGCAAGTTGTGGATGGTATTCAGCATGCTGCTCAGCATTTCGCCGCACTTGTCCAGGTGGTGGAGATAGGCGCGGGAGAAGTTGCTGCAGGTATAGCAATCACAGGTCGGATCCAGCGGCGAATCATCGTGGCGATGGAACGCGTTGCGGATCTTGATCACCCCGGTATCGACAAACAGATGGCCGTTGCGCGCGTTACGCGTAGGCATCACGCAGTCGAACATGTCGACGCCGCGGCGCACACCCTCAACGAGATCTTCCGGTTTGCCTACCCCCATAAGGTAACGAGGTTTGTCAGCAGGCATCTGGCCCGGCAGGTAATCCAGCACCTTGATCATTTCGTGCTTGGGTTCGCCGACCGACAGGCCGCCGATGGCCAGGCCATCGAAACCGATGTTTTCCAGGCCTTCCAGCGAGCGCATGCGCAGGTCCTGGTACATGCCGCCCTGGACGATACCGAACAGCGCCGCGGTGTTGTCGGCATGGGCGTTCTTCGAGCGCTGGGCCCAGCGCAGCGACAGCTCCATGGAAGCGCGCGCCACATCGTGCTCGGCCGGGTACGGGGTGCACTCGTCGAAGATCATCACCACATCCGAGCCCAGGTCGCGCTGCACCTGCATCGACTCTTCCGGGCCCATGAACACCTTGGCGCCATCGACCGGCGAGGCGAAGGTCACGCCCTCCTCCTTGATCTTGCGCATGGCGCCCAGGCTGAACACCTGGAAGCCACCGGAGTCGGTGAGGATCGGGCCTTTCCACTGCATGAAGTCGTGCAGGCCGTTGTGCTTCTTGATCACCTCGGTGCCCGGGCGCAGCCACAGGTGGAAGGTATTGCCCAGGATCATCTCGGCGCCGATGGCCTCGATATCGCGCGGCAGCATGCCCTTGACCGTGCCATAGGTGCCGACCGGCATGAAGGCCGGGGTTTCCACGGTGCCGCGTGGGAAGGTGATGCGGCCACGACGGGCCTTGCCGTCGGTGGCCAGCAGTTCGAAGGACATTCGACAGGTGCGACTCATGCTTGATCCTCGGGCCCGCGTGGCGCCGGATTGCGGGTGATGAACATGGCATCACCGTAACTGAAGAAGCGGTACCCCTGCGCCACCGCCGCCGCATAGGCGGCCATGGTCTCGGGGTAGCCGGCAAAGGCCGAGACCAGCATCAGCAGCGTGGACTCCGGCAGGTGGAAGTTGGTGACCAGGGCGTCGACCACATGGAACGGCCGGCCCGGGTAGATGAAGATGTCGGTGTCGCCGCTGAAGGCCTTGAGCACGCCGTCGCGCGCCGCGCTTTCCAGCGAGCGCACGCTGGTGGTGCCGACCGCGATCACCCGGCCGCCACGGGCGCGGCAGGCGTCGATGGCATCCACCACATCCTGGCTCACTTCAAGCCACTCTTTATGCATGTGGTGGTCTTCGATCTTGTCGACCCGCACCGGCTGGAAGGTACCGGCGCCCACGTGCAGGGTGACGAAGGCGCGCTCGACGCCCTTGGCGGCGATCTTCTCCAGCAGGGCCTCGTCGAAATGCAGGCCCGCCGTCGGCGCGGCGACCGCGCCGGCGCGTTCGGCGTACACGGTCTGGTAGCGCTCGCGATCGGCGCCCTCGTCCGGGCGGTCGATATAGGGCGGCAGCGGCATGTGGCCGACACGGTCGAGCAGCGGCAGCACCTCTTCGCTGAAGCGCAGCTCGAACAAGGTGTCATGGCGCGCGACCATTTCCGCCTCGCCACCACCGTCGATGAGGATGACCGCGCCCTCCTTGGGCGCCTTGCTGGCACGCACGTGGGCCAGTACCCGGTGGCTGTCGAGCACGCGCTCGACCAGCACTTCCAGCTTGCCGCCGGAAGCCTTCTGGCCGAACAGGCGCGCCGGGATCACCCGGGTGTTGTTGAACACCATCAGGTCGCCCGGGCGCAGGTACTCGAGCAGGTCGGGGAATTGCCGGTGGGCCAGCGCACCGGTTGGCCCATCGAGCACCAGCAGACGGCTGCCATGGCGCTCGGCCAACGGGTGGCGGGCGATCAGGGAATCAGGGAGTTCGAAGGAAAAATCGGCGACGCGCATGATGATGTTCGGTTCGGCAGGGCCGGGAAGTTTAGCCCAATGTGTGAAAATTGACCATGAAAGCCGATTGACCGACCAGCGGAGCCTCTCTATACTGCGCGCCACAAGCCCTGATGGCGGAATTGGTAGACGCGGCGGATTCAAAATCCGTTTTCGAAAGGAGTGGGAGTTCGAGTCTCCCTCGGGGCACCATCACATAGTTCCAAGCGGTCCCTACCAGACCCGGAACACTAGAGAAACCGGCCACTGAGCCGGTTTTTTTGTGCCTATCGTTCCCAGTGATTCCCTTGTAAGCCCCAAAGTATGTGAGTAGATTTGTGAGTAGGACGAGTTCGGTCCAAAATCCTACTCACACACCGACCGCAATCCGGTGCGGTTCGGCACTGCAAGGGAATAGCCGTGGCGCTCACAGATACCGCCATCCGCACCGCCAAACCCCGCGACAAGCTCTATCGCCTCGCTGACGCCCAGGGCCTTTGCCTTGAGGTGACGACCGCTGGCGGGAAGCTCTGGCGCCTTCGCTACCGTTTCGAGGGCAAGGCCAAGATGCTGGGCCTGGGCGCCTACCCCGCCGTCACACTTGCCCAAGCCCGCGAGCGCCGGGATGCTGCGCGAAAGTTGCTGGCACAGGACATAGACCCAAGTGCACATAAACAACAGGAAAAGGCCGCTGCCGCCGCCCAGGTGCTGACGCTCGAGGTGCTAGCGCGGGAATGGTACGACTACAACCAGCCACGATGGGCGCCAGCCACCGCATCGAAAGCGCTGCAGTATCTGGAGTCGGACATCTTCCCGGTGATTGGCAAACGGCCCGCTGCCGAGGTGCAACGCCCTGAGCTGGTCGACCTGGTGCGCAAGATCGAGCGGCGCGAGGCATTCAACGTCGCCCGCAAGGTTCGCCAGTGGCTGAGCCAGATATTCCGCTTCGGGTTGGCCAAGGGCGTGGTTTCTGGCAACCCCGCCACCGATCTGGACGTGGTAGCCGCGCACGCCCCGCGCACTCGCCACCATCCGCACGTATCAGAAGGCGAGTTGCCTGAGCTGCTGGAGAAACTGGAAGCGGCCCAGTGCGATATCACCAGCAAGATCGCCATTCGCCTGCTACTGCTGACAGCAGTGCGACCCGGTGAGCTGCGGCTGGCGCCCTGGGACGAGTTCGACCTGGAGTCAGCGACCTGGACTATCCCAGCAGCGCGAATGAAGGCACGACGCCCTCACATCGTCCCGCTCCCTCGCCAGGCCGTGGTCCTGCTGCGTGCCCTGCATGAACTGACCGGCACCTATCCCCTCGCCTTCCCTGGCCGTAATAATCGGTCCAGGCCAATGAGCGAAAACACGGTGAACAAAGCCCTCGCCACGATGGGATATGAGGGACGCCAGACCGGCCACGGTTTCCGCCATCTACTGAGCACCAGCCTCAACACCCGAGGCTACAACCGGGACTGGATCGAGCGGCAACTGGCCCATGGCGATCAAGACTCGATCCGCGACACGTACAACCATGCGCACTACCTGGAGCAGCGACGGGAAATGATGCAGGCATGGGCTGACTCCATCGACGCAATGTGCGCCGGTGAAAACTCCAAAATACGAATCATGAGGGCTTGCTAATGCTTTGCGCATACTTCCGTTGTATTGACCTGGAGGGGGTCTATAGAGACCTGGAAGCCTTCTCAGCATATGAAATTCACAAGCTCTCAAATATACCCGACCAGTTTGCAGACACATTGCAAACCGTATTCGAGGACCTAGCCGACGTAACATGCCAAGACAATGAAGCCTGGAAGAATCTTGAGCCGATTGAGCTGGCAGCCGAAGTTGGCGATGTAATTGAAGGAGATTTGGAACGACTTGCCATTGCTGCCAGCATCAGCCTGCCAGGACCAAGAGCATCTGCGAGCAAGACTATCGAGAGCTTAACAGCCCTCTCTATCCACGCGTCCTTTGGCGACTTTGATTACTGGCAGAAAAACAGCCTCTTAGCCTACCAATACGACATACTCTGCTGGCTATATAGCAAGAAAAAATTTGCAGAGGCATTTGAAGTATATGAGCTACTGCTTAGAACCTTCGGAGAACTCTCTGCAAAATATGCTTTGAATCTCGCGTTTCATGAACAGAATGAAATAGCCTCGAATATTGCACGCGAGCGCGCCCAGAAACGGCACGCCTCTACGAACAAGAAAAAGACCGAGCTGCTGGATGAATGGAGCAGAACTGGCGCTGAGTACAAAAGCAGGGCCGACTTCTGCCGCATCGTATCTCGGCGAGACGGGATGAAAGAGCGCACGCTGCAAGAGTGGATTCAAGCTTACGAACGAGAGCGCACATAGGCCGACTACGGTCTGCACTGCAAACCGTACATTATGCTCTGCAAACTGTACGGTTTGCAGTGCACACCGGACTGTCGGCACCGCCTTTAACCCGCCAGCATTGCCATCGTCGATTACCGAAACCGCCCAAGGAGGCGCAGACGATGGCTAACCCTACCAACACCACCCCACCCGCTCGCCGCTTCATCAAGCGCCAGGACGTTGAGTCGATCACCGGCCTGTCCTGCACCGAGATTTACCGCCGTATCGCCGCTGGCGCTTTCCCCAAGCAAATCACCCTCGGCCCGAAGTGCGTCGTGTGGATCGAGGCCGAGATTCATACCTGGTGTGATGAGCAGATTGCAGCCAGCCGTGGAGAGGTGGCGTGATGACCTACTGCGGCTCCACTCAAGTCCTTCCTCCTTACTCGTGCCCATATTCCTTACTCGTGCCCACGCGCAGGGATGGGCACGAGTGGGAAAAATGGGCACGAGTAAGACTTGCACCCTCTCAACGCTCGCTGTATCGTCCACTTGTCGTTGCAAATTCAGCGACCGGGTTTGGCGACCCGCACAAATCAAGGCGCATAAGCGCCCTAACTGAATCTGGCGCTTTTTTTGTGCCCAGCATTCGGCTTTATGGTGGCTGTGCGCGGGAGACCTTCGGGTCTGCCGGGTTCCTTGATTCCCGGTTCGCCAACCTGCGTACAGCTGCCACCCTAAATCGTTTGGCGACGATCCGTGGCAGCTCCTCAAATCAAGGAGCTACAACCATGACCGCCCTTAGTCCGTCCAGAATCCGTGCCCTTGCTCACCGCAAGATGGCCCTCAGCGCCCTCCGCGCAAACTCGTCCCTGTCCGTCCGCTTGAAGCGCTTCAACCACCACATGGATCAGGCCCGCGCCCTGGAAGCCCAAGGAGGTGAGCAATGATCCGTAGTCCGAAGCAAACGATGCTGGAGCCGGCCGTTCTCGCCGATTTCGAATGCCACCACCAAAACCAGGCCAGGGAGGCTTTCAAAAAGCTCGAAAGTATCCTTACAGCGATGATTATCCCGGCTCTTGGTCAGCAGCACCCGATCTCGAAAGACCTTTACGCGCAGCTCGATAACGTCAAACTCGGGTCACAGAACTTTTGCTGGCGGCACCGGTATATCGGCTATAGCTACAGCGCGAATGAGATCGGGGGTGCGCAATGACTATCCAGTCGAACGTAACCACTGTTGCGAATGAGGCGATCGATCAACTGGAGTGCGTTCGTGAGCATCTGCGCTGGTTGTCTGCCCTCGGAAAAGCGATTCACGAGGACTTGGCATCAGGGCGTGGCTTTGTCGCAAAAGACCTTGCCAGCCTAGTTCAATATCTTGCAGACGATCATTGCTACGTTGTGGATGACCACATCTCCCGCGCTAATGACCAGATGAACAATCTCGAACTGAGAGCCTAACCATGACAAATTATCAGCAGCGCCAAGTTGCGCTGGCGGGATCGGCTTGCCTGGATAAAGTGATACTCCGGTTAGAGAAAGTTAAGCCTACTGGCACTGGCAAGTGGAAAGCCTGCTGCCCAGCGCACGATGACAAACACCCAAGTTTGGCAATTAGCGAAACTTCGGATGGTGTCATCTTGCTCAAGTGCTGGGCCGGCTGCACAACTAGAGAGATTGTCTCGGCAATCGGTCTGGAGTTGCGGGACTTGTTTCCCGGCGACATACAACCTCGGCGCGGCCCGAGCAGGGCGGCAATAGAACATGAGCGCATGGTTTACCGGATCGGTAAGCCCCTCCAGCAACAAGGAAAGTTGGAAGGTGACGACCTGGCGCGTTTCAACCTCGCCAAACAGCGACTGGGGGTCCAATGACAACTGATCGCTTTGCCCAAGAATGGACCGAGCCTCTTAGCCCCATCAATCGTGAAAACGTCACGCCCCTGTGGCGCGTGAATGCGGTGAAGGCATCGACAATCAAGGCCGTTCCAATACGCTGGCTGTGGCCTGGCTGGCTGGCCAAAGGAAAACTGCACATCCTCGCCGGCGCTGGCGGTACCGGGAAAACCACGCTGCTGATCGGCCTGATCGCCACCATTACCACTGGTGGGCGCTGGCCGGATGGCAGCCGCTGCAGCGAGCCGGGTAATGCACTGATCTGGTCGAGCGAGGATGATCCAGCCGATACGCTGATCCCCCGCTTGACCGCTGCTGGCGCTGACATGAGCCGGGTCTACATCATCCAGGGGCTGACGAACGCCAGGGGCGACGCCGATCCATTCGACCCAGCCAACGACATTGTCCGTTTGCGTGAAACGGCCAGCGAGATTGGCGGTGTATCGCTTCTGATGCTCGACCCCATCGTCAGCGCAGTGAAGGGTGACATGCACAAGGCCAATGATGTGCGTCGGGCGCTGCAAGGCGTGGTGGACTTCGCCGAGCAGAACCTTTGCGCCGTGGTGGGGATTTCCCACTTCGCCAAGGGTGGCGCTGGCTCATCGCCTGCTGATCGAGTTATTGGTTCGCAAGCGTTCTCGGCGCTGGCGCGCACGGTACTGGTAGCTGCCAAGCAGGAAGACTCCGACCAACGCGTGCTGGCGCGAGCGAAGTCGAACATCGGCGCTGACGAGGGAGGCGTCTCCTACACCATCGAGCCATGCGACATCGGAGATGGAATCGAAGCCACTCGCGTGGTGTGGGGCGCAGCCATCGAAGGTAGTGCCCGGGAGATCCTCGGAGATGCGGAGGCATCCAGTGATGAGGAGGCACAAGACCTGGATGATCCCAGCGACTGCCTATATCGGATCTTAAAGGACAACCCGCTCGAAAGTAATGAAGCAAAAGCCCTGATGAGGCGCAATGGCTACACCGAAAAACAGATTCGCCGAGCCAGGGAAAAGCTGTCTGTTGTCACCGCCAGAACCGGCAACAAAAAGGATGTGAAGTCGTTCTGGTCATTACCCCAAGCGGGTGGCTCATTCGCGCCCTTTCAACCACTCGTGCCCTCAGAATCCTACTCGTGCCCATCCCCCGGCGTGGGCACGAGTAGGGAAAATGGGCACGAGTGGGAGAATCAGCAGGAAGATCCGCTGCCGGGTGGCGCGTCGCTTCCATCGCGGGATGATGACGCGGAGGACCTGTAATGGCCGCGCTCGACTACCTGCTGGAACGTGGATTTTCCGCAAAGAAGCAAGGGATGCGGGTGCGGATCTCCCCCGCCTCAAAACTGACCGACGATGTGCGCAAATACGTCAAAGCACACCGGCTGGCGCTGCTGGCCGAACTGGCTGCGAACGACGGCCTGGAGCGCCGCTGCAACTGGTCGGTGCTGGTGCCGGGGTGCCGGCCATTCACGATGATCAGCGAGCCGATTACCCGCGACGAAGCGCTGGCCGACGTTCGAGTGCGCTGGCCAGGTGCGGAGGTGGGCCCGTGACGAAGCTCAGTGGACACCTAGACGAGCAATCGGCGAGCGCTCGACGAGGTTGGCGGGAATTCCCGCTTTGGCAAAACACGGGATTTCTCCAGCTTATCGGATGGCCTGACCACGTTCGCCACTGTGTAGAAAACGCCACGGTGTGTTGCTTTCCACACAGTGGCGCCCTGACCCGAATCGGCTCATTTGGTCTGATTCGGATCATCTGGCCCCGTTCGATGCAACGACCCCCTCAGTTTGAGGAGCAAGCATGACCACCAAACACATCACCTTCACCGACGCCGAGATCCGCAAGCAGGCCGGCCAGCCGGTGCGCCAGTTGCGTGATCCGCGCTATCCCGAGCTGCGATTCCGCTATTCCACCGTCGACCGCACCCGGGGCGCCTGGCACGTTGTTGTGAGGGGCAAATGGGGCAAGGCCGGCGACTTCCCCAGCCTGACCACCAAGGCGATGCTGACAGCGCTACCGGCCATTCTGGGGCGCCGTGCCGCAGACGCCGAGGCCACTTCGCTGACCAGCACCTGGAGCCGCACTGGTGAGCTGCTGGACTGGTACCTGGACCGCATGCTGCGCGACCGCAATTTGTCGGCCAAGCGCAAGGCCGGCGCGAAGTCGGCGATCACCTGCCACCTGACGCCACGGCTGCATGACCTGCCGCTGGCCGAGGTGAGCAAGGCCACGCTCGATCAGCGCCTGATGTGGCCACTGCAGGAGCGCTACGCCCTGTCGTTCGTGCGCCTGGTGTTCAACGTGCTGGCGGTGGCCATGCGCAAGGCACATCGGCTCGGGATGATCGAGCAGAACCCCATGGGCTCGCTGCGCTTTGGTGATTTCGTCGGGGTGCGGATCAAGCCGAAGTCGTCACGGCTGCGGGAGCGAGACTTGCCCGATCTGCTGGCCAAGCTGGCGAGCTGGAGCGAGGTGCGGCCCGGTGACGCTCTGCTGGCGCTGATGATGCTGTGCCACGGTACCCGCCTGGGCGAGACGCGCAGCGCGCTGTGGCGCAACGTCGATCTGCAGGCCGGCCAGTGGTTCATCCCCGCTGACGACACCAAGACCAAGCAGAACCACACCCTACCGCTCACCCGCCAGGCCTGTGCACTGTTGAGCCGCTATCAGGCCCAGCAGAACGCCCAGGGCTACCAAGGTGCCTACCTGTTCCCGGCCAGCCGGCGCGGGCCACTGGGCGCCACAGCGGCGAGCCAGGTGTTTGCCGAACTGAGCGACCGCCAGTGGACCAGCCACGACGTGCGCAAGGTCGCCCGTACCTGCTGGATGGATCTGGGCGTTGATTACCTGGTGGGCGAGATGCTGGTGAACCACGCCCTGCGCAACATGGATGCCACCTACATCCACACCACCGCCGAAGCCCTCAAGCGCCAAGCCCTGGAACGCTGGCACGACCATTTAGACGGGCTCGGGTTGAGCGCGCTCACAGGCGAGACATACCCGAGATACGCAATTTCACAAGATTCGACACAGGCCACAGACCACGCGGCCTCTGGCGATAATCAGGATGCATCACAGAGGAGCATGTAAATCATGGTGGACGTTGAACAGGACGTTACCGAGCGACTGGCCCAGGCCGGGATCACCCCGCTGATTGGTGGCCTGGTGCCCGAGCCAGCCACGGCAGACCTGTTGGGGTATGCCCCCAGCTACCTGCGCCGCCTGGCTGCCGAGGGTCGCTCACCGCTGCCATTCGTGCGCCGTGGCAATCGACGGTTCTACAAAATAGCCGACATAGTGCGCTTTGCGACGGATACCGACTGAGGACGTCGAAGTTAACCGCTGACCGGGGTGTGCGTGCGCGCATAGGGTAGAGGACATCAACTCAACACCCCGGAGAATCCTATGCCAGACCCGTATCAGCAGGACGTCAGCCAGCTGAACCAAGCCATCACTAAGATCGGTGCGCAAATCACCGAGTTCAAAGAAGGCCTCAACACCAAGCAGGCCGAGCTCAGCGCACGCTTGCTCGAAACTGAACAGAAGCTCGCCTCTGGCCGCCACGGTAGCCCAGCCCCTAGCGGCGGCATTGATCGCAATGTCGTCACTGCTAGCGTTCTCGAAGCAGACGGCGTAGGCGAAATGCGCAATGGTCGCCAGAAGTCCACCGGGCAAATCAATTGCGAGGTGGGCATCCGCGCGGCGATCACCAACCCGAACAAGGGTGGGACCGACTCCACCAGCTATCCAACCGCGCCACAGCGTGACGGCGCAGGCATTCGTGGCATCCCCCAGCCGCGCCTTACCCTACTTGACGTGCTGCCCATCATCCCGGTGACCAGCGCCACCTACGAGTTCATTCGCCTCGATGGCTACCTGAATGGTGCGGCCTACCAGAAGAAAGAAGGCGACGAGAAGGCCGAGGGTGAAGTGGCGGGTAAGCCGGTGCGCGCTGAGATCGCCACCATCGCAACCTGGATTCCAGCAAGCCTGCAGGTGCTGCAGGACAATGACCAGCTCAGTGGCCAGGTGGATCTGCTGCTGGGTGTGGGGGTGCGTCAGAAGCTGGAGGCTGAACTGATTACCGGCGCTGGCGGCGACGGCGAGATCCTAGGCTTCAACGCCCAGGCCACCGACGCGGGGATCACCACCGGCCAGCCTGTCGACCGTATCGGCGCCGCGCTCACTGACCTCAAGGCCGAGGGCTGGAACCCGAACGTCATCGTGATGAACCCGCGTGACTGGTTCGCCATCGAGAGCGAGCGGGCCGAGGACGGCGATGGCCAGTATGTGATCGGCACGCCACGCGATCCCGCGCCGCCCAGCCTGTGGGGTACACCTGTTGTCGTCACCAACGGCATGCCGCAGGGCAAAGCGCTGATCCTCGACACCACCACCGCTGCGCTGCTGGACCGTCAGCAGGTAACTGTCGAGGCAAGCCGCCACGACGGTGACAACTTCCGTCGCAACCTGGTGACCATTCTGGCCGAGCTGCGCGCCGGCCTGGCGGTGTTCGCTCCTACCGCCACCCGCCTGGTGACGCTGACCGGTGCACCGACTCCGTAAAGGCAAACGTGGGTTAGCTGTGAGTGCCACGACCTCCTAACCACAGCAGCTGGAGCCCTGCCTTTTCCTTGTGGGGTGATCCGGCACTGGCCCGCATCGCGGGCCTTTTCATTCATACCGGAGAAGATCATGAGCCATACCCATCTACCCAAACCAGTTCAACGAGCCCTCAACCAGATCGCTCACACCCGCGCCTTACTGCGCCAGATAGAGGAGCGTGAGCGGTTGAGCAAAGAGATTGATCGACTGTTGGCCAGCGGCCTGAGCGCATCAGAAGCGCTGGAACAGATCCGATCGGCGCCGCCGTACAAAGCGCCGGACTACTGAGGGGGGGCGGGTCGAAAGTCTGGAAGGTCCGCCGACCTAGACCGCCTCCGACCCCACGTGCAGATTTTTTCCCCTTTAACAAAAAATGTTAAAGCGAGGTTAACACCCATGCCGAACGTGCATGGGGCTGTAAGCCACGGGATTAGAGGCTTAGAGGCCATTCCTGCCCCCTCTGCCCATGTTAACGGGGTTAACAACTTTAACACCGAAAAGTTAACGCTTTAACACCGACGAGTTAACACCTGGAGGCTACCCGCTGATGACCATCCAACCAGCTCCATCCACCTTTCAAGAGCGTTTCGCCCGAGCCTGCGACGTAACCACCTTCACTCCGGACAAAGGCGGTCCCTGCTACCTGCTGTGGGAAGTCGATCATGTCCAGGCCGGACAGAGGGTCAAGCTCGATGGCGTGTTCTTCACCGAGGAGGAGGCGCGGATATCCGCCGACTTGCTTCGTGGCACCCTGCGCGGCGCTCGCGCTTCCATGTGCAGCTATGCGCCCAACTTGAACCCTGATCCTGTCCGTGAGGCCGCCATCCGCCTGGAGGCGTTGCAGTGTCGCGAGATGCTTGCCCGGCGCCTGGGCGTCCACTTGGCTATGCCGCAGGAGGCCGTGCGATGACCGCCGCCGTGATCGACTGCGCACCAAAAACCAAAATCCGCCTAGGCGGATTTCTTGGCAAGAAATACGGAAAGCACCACCATTTCTTGCTGCAACGCGGTGACGCGAAAGAGGCCGCTAAAGCGCTGGATGCAAATTATCCAGGCTTCGCCCGTGACTTAGCTGATGCTGAGAGCCAGGGCCTACGCTTCGCGGTATTCAAAAATGGCAAGAACATTGGCGACAGTGACCTGACCCGAGGGGGAGCCAGAGAGCTATGGTTTGTGCCGGTAGTGCATGGCAGCAAGCGTGCTGGCCTGCTGCAGACGATCGTTGGAATCGCGTTGCTCATTGCAGGACCGTTCACCGGAGGCGCTACCTACGGGCCAGGTATCGCGTTGGTCGCTGGCGGCGTGATTCAAATGCTCAGCCCCCAGGCAGCCGGTCTGTCGCAAAGCGGCGCGCCTGAGAACCTGCCGAGCTACGCCTTTGGAAGTGCCAAGAACACCACAGCCAGCGGTTTGCCGGTACCGATCTGCATCGGTGAACGCCGCTGGGGCGGGGCCATCATCTCAGCTTCAATTGTGGCGCAGGACAAGGCATAACACCGAATCCGCACTAGTTCGTGTAATCAGTGTCTTCAGAGCACTCCCTGTTCGGAAGACACTGCTAACAATTGACTTAGAAACGATCTGCCCTCAGATAAACTTGCTCGCCTTCAAAAGCCCTCCTGATCTTGTCAGCCTCAAATCGCTTCTCACCCTCGGACGAATCGCCATCCAAGTAAGAGAAGCTAACTTCATGCCTAACCATCACATCGAACTCGGGGGACATAAAATCATTTCCGAGCCTCCCCCACTTAATTAACTGATAAATCAATAACCAATAACGATCTTGCTCGTAACCATTAGACAGTGACTTCAAAAACGGAATCGAGCAGCCATGAAGCTCAGAGAAATGCTCTAAAAGCAGCATCGCCGTGCAGTCCTGGCTTTTAATCACGGCCTCAACTGTCCCTTTCTCGACCTTCAATCCGTACTTGTTGAGATAGTATAGGGGCCAGCAAATACCATCCGACCTTCTTCGCCAACAATTCTCCCTTGCTATTAGGTTCAACTGAGACTGATACTTAGAAGCATCGACATCACTGGAGTCAAACAAACCTTCAAGCATCGGCAAGAGATGTGGGTACAAAAATGCCAGATTCAGCACATAGTGAGTTACTGGCTCACAGGCATACTCATTTAAGTTATTCACTATCATCCGGACAGCATATTTTATAATGCTACCATCAGGATCCTTTGAATTTAGCACAAGCGCTAACTCAAGGTGCTTAATCGCATCTAAGGCAGAATGTTTGAACGAAATAATTTCGCCATCTTGCTTATTCAGAAAGCTGATTGGACTACGCGACTGAAGTTCTACAACCCACTCATTATTTATCGGGGCTGGCAATTCAGTGATGACGGTTTTTTTAGTATTTATCGAAAGTTGATAGCTACGCAACAGCGAGTCCAGATCATGGATAAAGTCAACAGCTTGTGCGTGCGTCTCACACCAGCAAGTATAATCATCAATGTGTCTGAAATATTCATATCGAGGTCTGAGTTGTTCATCCACCCTCGCGAGAATTATTTCTGCTGCAAAATTCGAGATCGCCGGCCCAATGCCCAGCCCTTGGGTTTCGCCACGCTTAATCGCCCTGTAGGATGCGTCAATTTTATTAAACCAAGCATTGTTATCTCGTTGAAACTTTTTGGCTTCATCCCGCCCTACTAGAGCCCAAGGCAGCGCGTGCGTGTAAATACTAGGGAAACAATTTGCGATATCAGTAGTAACTTTGAATCGCTTTCCAGATGCATGACTAATTAGGCGCTCTGACTTTTCTAGAGGATCCTCATAGTCCATCACCACCAATTTACCGCTTTCGTTATAAGAAGGCGCAATCAAGCTATTTGGGTTCTGAAATATGTCAACGGTCGCGCAAATATTAGTTACATTGGAATCTAAGACAGAGCACAACTTAGCGTAAGGAAGAGGATGAGGAATCGAAAGCGGACGAGTAGCAGAGTTATGCCTAGTCAGCCTAAACTCCAACTGATCGAACTTATATTGATGCCTGTCTTCACTATACTTTATCGAGCTGAGCTCACTAACAACTTCTGGCGTAAACTTACTGGAATTGAAGGCTGGAACATACTCACTTTCCCGCTTTTGCGTAGGCAAGTAACTCCATCTGCTCAAAGATTCGATCAAAAATCCCGGAGGAAAGGGCAGGTTTTTTTTAGTCGGTTCCACAGGAATCTCCTTTCTCAGCCTTCAGGCGCTTAAAATCCATACATAGAAGTCATAGAGCAGCTTCTTCAATGCGCCGAATAACTTTTTAGCTCGCTTATCGGACGTCAACAAGCCATCAAAGAATGTACCATACGCCACAAAGTACATATCTATCATGTCATTTCTAAAATTCTCACCTTTAAGGACAGCCGATGCCCCGGTGGAGTGTCGAAATAGCCCTAGCAAATAAGTAGCCATGACAACCCTAAAAATAAAAGTATTTCCCAGTTCTTGCTTTGAAGGCATCCCCCTTACAGAGGGATGGTTCTTCATCACCATATAGCAAATTTCAACTATAGAGCGATATGCTTCAACAGCGGCAGCGCAACGGCTAGTATTTCCAGATGCTAACGCAGCGAGATCGGAAGTTGAATAACTGGCGAATAGGTCTGGCAAGATGCGTAGGATCTCGTTCGCATCGGGCAAAATGCGATCGATCTGTTCGTTCGCGGCCATGCAGTGTTTCCGAAATGCTTCAAAGAGAAACCTGTCGCCTTTTGCAGCAAGTTCAAGATCCGCTAGATATTGCTGGAATCCTGCTGTCTGATCCTGATCTATCAATCTACGCTGTAACCCAGCAGCCCGACCACGGAGCCCACACACTTGAAGGGTACCCTTGAGAATCATTATTTGGCCTGGATGCCTTTTTAAGACATCCAGTTTACTAACGAGCCCCTCAAGCACTCCTGGTTTGTATAACTCCATAGCACAATAATCAGTGACTACTACGACATTCTGCTTCGACGCGGACAGAAATGAATGTAGCGCCGGGCTGTCAATCTGATTTGTGTCTACGACAAGCTTCAATTCTTTTTCCTGCTCAGCTAAAGTCCGTTCACGGATAATTTCATTGAGTATCTGAACCCGAGCAGCATCACCCATGAGTTTTTGAATCAAATAGCTTCAGCAATAGTGCTTATCGCCTTGGTAATTGTCGCGATGCTAGGCAACGCTCCGAGCAAGGCAGTAACGATTGTTTTCTTCGGCTTTCCAGACGCGAACTGCTCCTCAAGTTCCTTGACTACGTCCAAGGCTTCTTCACGCTTCACAAGCGACAAATCCGATTTTTGAATTTCATTCCGAATTACATCCAAACTGCTTTGTACATCGGAACTGACCAAGATCGTATTAACCGAATTGTCCACCGAATTGTAATTTACGCGAGCACCTGCGCCCGTTACGTTATATGTGATATTCTGAATATGCTGCTTCGCCTCAGGAATGCCGAGTTTGCGCACTTCGATTTGATAGCTAGCCGGAATAGAACCAAATTTTTCGTGGAACCCTGGATCTATCACCTCATAAGTTTCTTCGGCACCATTGGACGCCTTTCGAATTAACAGATCTTGCGGTTCGATCAGTACAGAGCTTTCAAATGTCACTATTTCGTTTTTCTGCACACTAGCCTTAAGCCCAGGGACACGAGTTCCGTCCTTTTTGAGGAGATCTACAGTGTCAGTCATCAGTTTGGCAAACGACATAAAAAAATCCGTTTTCAGTATGGGTCTGGAAGCTTAGCTGAAATTGCCACGCAGTGGCGTATTGCCAGCCATCACCTGACTGAGAAGAAGTGAGTAGGTTTGTGAGTAGATCTCATAAGAAAATATAAAAAACTCAATAAAATCATAGATGAATCTGAAGTTTTCGAGTCTCCCTCGGGCACCATCACATAGTTCCAAGCGGTCCCTACCAGACCCGGAACACCAGAGAAACCGGCCATTGAGCCGGTTTTTTTGTGCCTGCCCGTTCCGTTTTCAGTCAGCGCCAACGGTCCAGCTGCCCCTGGGCACGGCTGCTGAAGATGGTCAGCAGCTCGCTCAAGGTATGCGCTGAGGGTTCGGCAGCGCGGGTCACGGCATACAAGGTGATCGGCAGCGCCGGTGCCAGCGGACGAATCGTGGTCGCCCCCGGCGCTGCGCCAAGCGCGGTGAACGGGTCGATAACCGCCAGCCCGGCGCCGGATTCGACCATAGCCCTGGCCAGCGAATAGGTCTGCACCGCAATGCTCACCCGCGGCGGTGGCTCGACTGCCTTGAGGTAGCTGTCGAGGCGGACCGACAGCGGGTCGGCGCTGGACAGCCCGATCAAAGGCGCACCAGCCAAGGCCGTCAACGGCAGCGGCTTGCCTTCCTCTTCCAGCGGCCAGTAACCGGCCGGTGCCAACGCCACCAACACCCCGCTGGCCAGCGCCTGGGCCTTGAGCGCCGGATGATCGGGCTGTTGCAGGGTCAGGGCGACATCGATCTCGCGCATCAGCAGGTTCTGCACCAGTTCGCGGCTATGGGCGCTGGACAGCTCGCAGGCGATGTCCGGATAACGCTGGATCCACTCATGAATGGCCGGCGGCAGCAGTGACAGGGCCAGTGCCGGTGTGGCACCGATGCGCAGGCTGTGGCCCGGCTCGCGACGCAGGCTTTGGGCCAGGCGGCGCACCCCTTGCAGGCTCTCCGTGACCTTGTCGACTTCACGCTCCAGCTCCAGCGCCTCGGGGGTCGGCTGCAGCTTGCCGCGCACCCGCAGAAACAACGGGAAGCCCAACTGCTGCTCGGCGTGTTGCAACACCTTGGTCACGGCAGGCTGGGAAACGTGCAGCAACTGCGCAGCACCGCTGACCGAGCCGGTCTGGCGGATGGCCTGGAAAATCTCGATATGGCGAAGGCGCATGGCAAATCCATAACCTTTGTTTATGGCTCAGCGATCTTTATTCATTTTTCGCCACCTGTCACCTGGCCATAACCTCAGGCTCGTTCCAATAACGACCAAGGACTGACATGGCTCAGCAGGTATGCATCATCGGCGGTGGCGTCATTGGCCTGGCAACCGCTTACGCACTGGTACGCGACGGCTTCGACGTAACGCTGGTCGAGGCACGCGATACGTTGGGCAGCGAAACCAGCTTCGCCAACGGCGGCCAACTGTCCTATCGCTACGTGGCGCCGCTGGCCGACGCCGGCGTGCCATTGCAGGCCATTGGCTGGGTGCTGCGCGGCGACTCCCCGCTCAGGCTGCGACCGCGCTTCGATCCGGCACAGTGGCGCTGGATGGCCTCATTCCTCGGGGCTTGCCGCACCTCGGTCAATCGCGCCAACGCCGGCCATCTGTTGCGCCTGGCGCTGTTAAGCCAGTCGACCTTGCAAGCCTGGCGTGAGGAGGATGGCCTGGAGGGTTTCCACTGGCGGCGCAACGGCAAGCTGGTCACCTTCCGCGAGGCCGGCAGTTTCGAACATGCACGCAAAAGCCTGGCCGCGCCCCAGCAACAACAGGTGCTGTCGCACGCCGACTGCGCCCGTCTGGACCCTGCGCTGGCAGAGGCACCCTTTGTCGGCGCCATCTATACCCCGGATGAAGAGGTAGGTGACTGCCATGCTTTCTGCCAGCAACTGACGGCGCGCCTGCAGGCGTCGGGTCGTTGCCGGTTCCGCCTGGGCCAGGCCGTGTCGGGCATCCGCCATGCGCATGGCGTGGTAAATGCGGTCGAACTGGGCGATGAAGTGCTGCCGGTCGAGCAACTGGTCGTCGCCGCCGGCCATCGCAGTGCGTTGCTGGCACTGCCGGGTGTCGACCTGCCGCTTTATCCACTCAAGGGTTACAGCCTGACAGTTCCGATCGGCCCCGAGCACCGGGCGCCGGACCTGAGCATCACCGATTACGACCGCAAGATCGTCTACGCGCGGATCGGCGAGCAGTTGCGGGTGGCGGCGATGGTCGACATCGTCGGTTTCGACCCGTCGCTGGACCCCAAGCGTCTGGCCCTGCTCAAGCGTCAGGCCCGCGAGACCTTCGCCAACGCCGGCAACTATGACTACGCCATCGAATGGGCCGGCATGCGTCCGGCCACACCTAGCGGCGTGCCGTTGCTGGGCGCAACGGCGTATCGCAACCTGTGGCTGAACCTTGGCCATGGTGCGCTGGGCTTTACCCTGGCCTGCGCCAGCGCACGCCTGCTGAGTGAACTGATCGGCCAGCGCCGCCCGTCCATCGACCTGCAGGGTTTCACACCCCGCGCGGCGTGACCCCCTACCCCCTTGAAGGACTACCCAGTGACCATTGAACGTATCCAGCCCAATCCACGCCTGTCCGCCGCCGTGAGCTACGGCAACCTGGTGTTTCTTTCCGGCCAGGTGCCGGGTGACGCCACCGATGCCGCTGGCCAGACGCGCCAGGTACTGGAAAAAATCGACGCGCTGCTGGCCGAGGCGGGCAGCGACAAAGACCATTTGCTCAGCGCGACCATTTACCTGAAGGACATCGGCACGGATTTCGATGCGATGAATGAGGTCTGGTCTGCCTGGTTGTCGCCCGGGCAAGCCCCCAGCCGCACCACCTTGCAGGCCGAACTGGCACGCCCGCAGGTGCGGGTGGAAATATCCGTCATCGCGGCACATTGCTGACCCCTTACCCACAACGGAGAACAACAATGCAAAAAATCACGTTGATCGGCTGCACCCTCGCCCTGTTGCTAGGCACCCAGGCCCATGCTGACGATGCAGCGCTGGGGCCTACCCTGAGCAAGATTGCCAAAGCCAACAGCATCACCCTGGGCTATCGCGATGCGTCCGTGCCGTTTTCCTACGTGGGCGATCACACGGGCCAACCGATGGGCTATTCGGTAGACCTGGCGAGCAAGATCGTCGAGCGGGTGCGGCAGAAGCTGGCAATGCCCCAGCTCAAGGTGAAGTACAACCTGGTGACGTCGCAAACCCGTATCCCGCTGGTGCAGAACGGTACCGTCGACCTCGAGTGCGGCTCGACCGGCGTCACCGCAGAGCGGCAGAAGCAGGTGGCGTTTTCCTATGGGTTCATTTATGTCAAAGGCCAGTTGCTGACGGCCAAGGACAGCGGGATCAAGAGCTTCGCCGACTTGCGCGGCAAGAATGTGGTGACTACCGCCGGCACCACCAACGAGCGCTACCTGAAAAGCTACAACATCGAGCACAAGATGGACATGTACGTGATCAGCGCCAAGGACCATGGCGAAGCCTTCCAGATGTTGCAGTCTGGCCGGGCGGCGGCGTTCTACATGGACGATGCGCTGCTCTACGGCGAACGCGCCAAGGCGCGCGATCCGCACAACTGGGTGGTGGTCGGGGAAGAACAGTCGCGGGAAATCTACAGCTGCATGGTGCGCAAGGATGACCCGCAGTTCCTCGCGCTGGTGAACGCGTCGCTGGGCGAGCTGTACAGCACCGGCGAAATCAACACGATCTACCAGCGCTGGTTCGAACAGCCGATTCCGCCTAAAGGCTTGAACCTGGAGTTCCCGATGACCAGCGAACTCAAGGCCATCTTTGCCAAGCCGGTGAGTGATCCGGTGCAGTAGCTGAAGATCCGAGCGGCAGTGACCGGCATGCATCACTGCCAGAGGTCGCTACTGTGGAACGTTATTGCCGCAGTAGCGACTCGTGCTCGTCAGGCTTGATCGGAAGTTTTATCCGTCACCTGGCGTTGTGCTGATGAAACGCTGTTGGTTCAGCCAGGCTGAGTTAGCGTGGCAGTGCATGGGGCTGGACGAGAAAGTCCACGCCCAGGGCACGAAGACTTTCAGCACATTGTCAAGCGAGGCTTTGCGCCTGGGCTCAGCGCCTTGTACAGGCTTTCTCTGCCCAACCCGCTCTGGGTTGCGATCTGTGTCATCCCTCGTGCCCGAGCGATATGGCCAAGCGCTCGGATGATTTCCTCCGGGTCTCCATCCGATAACACCTGGCTGAGGTATTCACTGATCGCCTCATCACTGCCCAGCAAGGCTGCTATGTCAAACGGAACCAGTTTTTCACTCATGTCATCTCCTTCAGCAGCTTTCTGGCTTTGAGAATACCGGTGGGCTGGGTGGACTTGTCTCCGCCGACCAACAACAGGACCAGCCTATGCCCCTTTATGCGTGAAATAGACACGATACCCGGCAGCTACAAATCCCTTGCAACAATCCCCCGCCGAACCTTCACCCTACCTCGACGTCGGATCCAGCATCCGCCCATTTTCGAGGTACCCCGCGTGAAAGACATCATCCTCCGCAAGTACCGCCTGGCCGTGAAGACCATCGGTTATATCGGCTGGTCGCTGTTCTGGCTGCTGATCTGGGATGTGCTGGTCACCATCGACTTCATGCTGTTCTTCAACAGCAAGTTCACCCTGCCGCTGATCCCGTTGACCTTGCTGGGTTCTGCGCTGGTGGTGCTGGTGAGTTTTCGCAACAGCAGCGCCTACAACCGCTGGTGGGAGGCGCGTACATTGTGGGGAGCGCTGGTCAACAGTTCGCGCAGCTTCGCCCGGCAGACCCTGACCTTGATCGACGACCCGGATGATGCACTCAACCCGGTCAAGGCCACCCTGCTGCGCCGGCATATCGCCTATGTGAACTGCCTGGCGGCGCACCTGAAGGGCGAGAGCTGTCCGGATGAGCTGATGGCCTTCATCCCGCCCGCAGAGTTCGAACGGCGCAACCGCTCGAACAACTTCGCCAACGACATCCTCAGCGGCTCGGCGGCCCTGCTGGCGCGGGAGTACCAGGCCGGACGGCTGGACAGCATTCGCCTGGCGCGCCTGGAATCGACACTGGTAGACCTGTCCAATGCCCAGGGTGGCATGGAGCGGATCGCCAACACCCCGCTGCCCTACCCTTATGTGTATTTCCCGCGGCTGTTCATTACCCTGTTCTGCCTGATCGTGCCGGTGGGGCTGGTGGAGTCGCTGGGTTGGTTCACCCCGCTGGCGTCGACGGTGGTGGGGTTCATGCTACTGGCGATCGAGCGGATCGGAACGGACTTGCAGAGCCCGTTCCGCTTCAGTGAGCACCAGATCCAGATGGACAGCATTTGCGAGACGATCGAGCGCAACCTGGAGTCGATGCAGCGGGAAGCGCAATGTGCCGAAGTGGTTGGTACATGAACGATTCCGATAGCACGCAAGCATCTGCCTTGCTCGGGGTCCTAAACCCCTGCGCGATCCTTGTAGGAGCGGCTTCAGCCGCGATCACCGGCACAGCCGGTGCCAGCCACCGCGTCGCCTGCTTCGCGGATAAACCCGCTCCTACAGCGCCAGCCTGGAGAGCAGCCCCCGGCTAGCGATCAGGCGCGCACGTAGCGCTGGCGCAATACATCGCTCAAGGCATCCACCAGCAACACCAGCACCAGCATGCCCATGATCACCGTGCTGGCCTGGGCCTCCTGGAACAGGCTCAAGGTGGTGTACAGCATCTGCCCCAAGCCACCAGCGCCGACGAACCCCAGCACACTGGCCATGCGGATGTTGTTCTCCCAGCGGTACAAGCTGTAGGCCAGCAACTGCGGCCACAGGTTGGGCAAGGTGCCGAAGCAGAACGCCGCCAGCTGGCTACCACCCTGCAGGCGGATGGCCATCGCCGGCTCCGGTGGCGCGTTCTCCAGGGCCTCGGCAAACAGCCGCCCCAGCACCCCGGCGGTGTGCAGCGCCAGGGCCAGGGTACCGGCATTGGGCCCCAACCCGGCCGCCAGTACCGTCAGCGCGGCCCACACCAGCTCCGGAATGGCCCGCAGGGCATTGAGCAGCAACCGCGCACAGCCCTGCAGTGGCCAACCGAAGCGGCCCGCAGCCGGTAGCGCCAGCATCAGGCCCAGCAACATCGCCAATAACGTGCCCAGGCCGGACATGGCCAAGGTCTCCAAGGCGCCATGCGCGACAGCGTACAGGTGCCCGGCTGACAGGTCCGGGTGCAGAAAACGCCCGGCATATTCCCCCATCTGCCCCAGCCCGCCATTGCCGAACAGCGCTTGCCAGTCCAGTTCAAGGTACGCGAACGAGGCCACCACTGCGGCGATAATCGCCCCGAGCAGCAGCAGGTTGATCGCCCGGTTCATGCCAGCCTCCAGCGCAGCAAGCGGCTGAGCAGGTCGGCCAACATTACCAGCACCAGGAACGTCAGCAGCATGCTCGCCACTTCCGCCCCCGCGAACATGCGCATCGACAGGTCGATCTGCTGCCCCAGCCCACCGGCCCCGACGAAGCCCATCACCACCGAGGCCCGCACCGCACACTCCCAGCGATACACGGTATACGACACCACTTCCGACGCAGCGCTGGGCAGGATGCCGTAGAGAAACGCCACCAATCTGCCACTGCCCGCCTGCAGCAGCGCATGGGCCGGGCGCTGGTCGACCGACTCGAAGATTTCGGCGTAGACCTTGCCGAGCATGCCGCTGTAAGTAATGGCGATAGCCAGCACACCGGCCGTCGGCCCCAGCCCGACAGCCCGCACGAACAGCAACGCCCAGACAATTTCCGGCACACTGCGCAGGAATATCAGCAGCCAGCGCACCGGCAGGCGCAGCATGCGTGACCACAGCCCGGCACGACCACCACGCGAGGCCGCGCGCAACGACAGGGCCCGGCTGGCCAGCAGCCCGGCCGGGACCGCCAGCATCAAGGCCAACGCCATCCCGGCAGTGGCCACAGCCAGGGTCTGCAAGGTGGCTTCATACAGCAGCGCCAGGAAGTCCGCAGTGTGAGCCGGCGGCCAGAAGGCGCTGGTAAAACTGGCGATCTGCTGGCGGTTCTGCGCTTGTAGCAGCACCCCCGGGTTCAGCTCGCTCAACTGCACGCCCGGCCACAACACCAGTACTGCCAGCAGGGCCAGCAGCAACCTCGGCAGCAAGGCCGGGTCGCGCGTGTCAGCCTTCAGCATCGCGGAATCTGCACAGTCAGCGTCGGCCCCTGAGGCGGCGCCGGCACCAGCTGCTCGTTGGCGTACAGCGCATCGAGCAACTGTTCGGTCACCGCTTGCGCCGGGCAATCGAATACCACCTGCCCTTCGCGGATCCCCACCACCCGCGGAAAGTGCGCCAGCGCCAGTTCCACCGCGTGCAGGCTGGCCACCAGGGTCACGCCATTGGCCTGGGCGTGACGGTTGAGCAAGGCCAGGCTGTGGTCAGCCAGCACTGGGTCCATGGCCGACACCGGCTCATCGGCCAACAACACATGCGGCTGCTGGTACAACGCCCGGGCAATGCCCACACGCTGCAACTGGCCACCGGACAATTGCCCACACTGCACGAACAGTTTGTCGGCCAGCCCCAACTCGGCCAGCACCTGGCGCGCTCCAGGCACATCGCTGGGGTACAACAGGTTGAGCAAGCCTCGCAGCACACCCCACTGCCCCAGGCGGCCGGCCAGCACCGCCGTCACCACCCGCTGGCGCGGCGGCAACGGCGGCGCCTGATGCACCAGGCCAACCCGCGCACGCAGGCGCTGCCGTGCCCTGGCGGACAACGCCCAGGGCTGCTCACCGAGCAACTCCAGGCGCCCGCTGCTGGGCTGGATAGCCGTGGCCATCAGGTGCAGCAAACTGGACTTGCCCGCCCCCGACGGCCCGATGATGGCGACGCGCTCGCCCTGGCAAATACGCAGGTTCACCACATCAAGCGCACGCACCTGGCCATGGCGCAGGCAGGCGCCGTGCAGCTGAATAGCCGCTTTGCAAGAGACTGTCACTTGAGCAGGCCGGCCTCGCGCGCAGCCTGCTCGGTGCCCACGTAGTTCTCAGGCTTGGTCTCGATGAAACGGCTGGCGGCCTGCAGGTCGAGAATGGCCTTGTGCTCCGGGTTGGCCGGGTCGAGGTCGAGGAATGCCTTCTTGATCTTTTCTTTCAGCGCCGGGTCCATGTTGCCGCGCACGGTCCAGTTGTAGTCGAAGTAGGTCGGGGTGGTGGCGAACACCTTTACCTTGGCGGTATCGACCTTGCCGGCATCGACCAACTTCTGCCAGACACTGGCGTTGAGCACGCCGCCATCGACCTTGCCGGCTTGCACCCAGGCCACGGTGGCATCGTGGGCGCCGGAATAGGCCACTCGGCTGAAGTAGTCTTCAGGCTTGATGTCGTCCTGCTTGAGCATGAAGTAACGCGGCATCAGGCTGCCCGAGGTGGACGAGATGGAACCGAAGGCAAACGACTTGCCCTTGAGGTCGGCCAGGCTTTTCACGTCGGGGTTGGCGGTGATGAACTTGGAGGTGAACTGGGCATCCTGCTCACGCTGTACCAGCGGCGTGGCGGTCGGGTCCTTCAGGTGTACCTGGACGAAGGTGAAACCACCCAGCCAGGCCAGATCGAGGCGGTCGGAGGCCAGCGACTCGACCACTGCCGGGTAGTCGGCAACCGGCACGAACTTCACTTCCATGCCCAGCTGCCTGGCCAGGTATTCGCCCAACGGCTTGAACTTGCGCTGCAGTTCGGTCGGCGCTTCGTCGGGAATGGCGCTGACCCGCAGGGTTTCAGCAGCCTGCACGACAACGGCACAGCAGGACAGCACGAGGCCGGCGGCGAGCGCCAGTGGGCGTTTGAGCATGGGTGTTCTCCGGTTCAATAGCGGGGAAAGGCCGGCCCTTTGCGCCGACCACGGGAATTATAAGAGGCGCGGGCGCAAAGGCCAGCTTTGCTACAATCGCGCAATAATTTGACCTGCCGAGGTACACATGAGCGAGCCGATTCGCCTGACCCAGTACAGCCATGGTGCCGGCTGTGGCTGCAAGATCTCCCCCAAGGTGCTGGATGTGATCCTCGCCGAAAGCGGCGCCCAGGCCCTGGACCCGAAGCTGTGGGTCGGCAACGCTTCGCGCGACGACGCTGCCGTGTATGCGCTGGACGACGAGCGCGGCGTGGTCTCGACCACCGACTTCTTCATGCCGATCGTCGATGACCCGTACGACTTTGGCCGCATCGCCGCCACCAACGCCATCAGCGACATCTATGCCATGGGCGGCGACCCGCTGATGGCCATCGCCATTCTCGGCTGGCCAGTCAACGTGCTGCCGCCGGAAGTGGCCCGCGAAGTGATTCGCGGTGGCCGTGCGGTGTGCGCCGAAGCCGGCATCCCGCTGGCCGGCGGCCACTCCATCGATGCTCCCGAGCCAATCTTCGGCCTGGCCGTCACTGGCGTGGTGAACAAGCGCCACCTCAAGCGCAACGATACCGCCAGCGCAGGCTGCCGCCTGTACCTGACCAAGCCGCTGGGCATCGGCATCCTCACCACCGCCGAGAAAAAGGCCAAGCTGCGCGCACAGGACCAGGGCCTGGCCCGTGACTGGATGTGCACCCTCAACACCCCCGGCAGCCGCTTCGGCAAGCTGGACGGGGTCAAGGCGATGACCGACGTCACCGGCTTTGGCCTGCTCGGCCACTTGGTGGAACTGGCCGAAGGCAGTGGCCTCACCGCGCACCTGAACTATTCCGCTGTGCCGCGGCTGCCGAGTGTCGAACACTACCTGGCCGAGGGCTGCATCCCCGGCGGTACCCTGCGCAACTTCGACAGCTACGGGCACAAGATCGGCACCCTCACTGACGACCAGAAGCACCTGCTGTGCGACCCGCAAACCAGCGGCGGCCTGCTGGTGGCGGTCACCCCGGACGGGGAAGCCGAGTTCCTCGCCGAAGCCGCCGGGCTGGGCCTGCAATTGGCAGCGATCGGCCAGTTGGTCGAGCGACAGAGCCACGCGGTCGAGGTGATCTGATGCGCTCCGACTGCACCGACTTCCGCCAGCTGTTCCTCGATGACGTGCCGATGATGGACATGCGCGCCCCCATCGAATTTGCCAAGGGCGCCTTCCCCGGCGTCGTCAACCTGCCGCTGATGACCGATCAGGAACGCCAGAGGGTGGGTACCTGCTACAAGCAGCAAGGCCAGGCCGCCGCCATCGCCCTGGGCCACCAGTTGGTCAGTGGCGCCACCAAGCAAGCCCGCCTGGAGGCCTGGGCGGCGTTTGCCCAGGCTCACCCGCAGGGTTACCTGTACTGCTTCCGTGGTGGCTTGCGCTCGCAGATCGTGCAGGGCTGGCTGCGTGATGAAGCGGGCATCCATTACCCGCGGGTCAAAGGTGGCTACAAGGCCATGCGTACCTTCCTGCTGGAAACCACCCAGCAGGCAGTGGAGCAATGTGATTTCGTGCTGGTTGGCGGCCTGACCGGCACCGGCAAGACCGATGTGCTGCACCAGCTGGACAACGTGCTCGACCTGGAAGGCCACGCCAACCATCGCGGCTCCAGCTTCGGCAAACGCGCCACTGCGCAGCCGGCGCAGATCGACTTCGAAAACAAGTTGGCCATCGACGTGCTGAAGAAGCGCGCCCGTGGCATCGAGCAGTTCGTACTGGAAGATGAAGGCCGCATCGTAGGCAGTTGCACGGTGCCGCTGGAGCTGTACCAGGGTATGCAGCAGTATCCGCTGGTATGGCTGGAAGACAGCTTCGCCAACCGGGTAGAACGGATTCTGCGCGACTACGTGATCAACCTCAGCGCCGAGTTCGTCAGTGTGCATGGCGAAGAAGACGGCCCTCGGCTGTTCAGCGAACGCCTGCTGCAGAGCATGGCCAACATCCACAAGCGCTTGGGCGGAGAGCGCTATCAGCGGCTGTCGGAAATCCTCCGCCTTGCCCTTGAGGAGCAGCAGCGCAGTGGCGCGGTGGACCTGCACCGCGGCTGGATCGAAGGCTTGCTGAACGAGTATTACGACCCGATGTACGCCTACCAGCGCGCAGCCAAGGCCGAGCGCATCGAGTTTGCCGGGGATGCCGTGGAAGTGCGCGAGTACCTCAAGGCACGGGCGCTACGCCAACCGCGCAGCTGAAGCTGCCTCAAGGGCACTGCAATACCTGTAGGAGCGGCCCTTTCGCGGCACAAGGCCGCTCCTGCAACGGCGCCAGTCACCTCGGACATGGCCTTACTGCCCAGGGCTGAGCACGCGTTCCAGCTCCGCCGCCCGGTCGCGGGTCATGTCCATCACACAGGACCCGCCTTCCAGCTGCGCCATGGTTCCGCCACTGGCCTGCACATGGAACTGGCAATTGCCATCGCGGTAAGCCAGCCACGTACGCTGCACATCCCGCAGGCGCTTCTGCTGCCCGGCATCGAGCTTGCCCATCAGTTGCTTGTACACCCGGTTCAGGCGCTGGTCCTGCACCTGCGTTTCAGCCTTGATGCATTCACTCATGGCCACGGTGCTGGACGCCTTGTCCATGCACTTGCCATAGGTCGCCGTGTAGTCATCGGCCATTGCCGATGACAGCGAGCAGGCCAATGCCAGGCCGGTCAGGTAATGCTTGATCATGCAAACTCTCCTTGTGGATTTCAAAGCGTCTGCGGCTGCTCTTGCGGCATCAGCACCCTGCCCGGCTCAAAGCGCAACGTCGGCATCTGCGTCGCGGCATAGAACGCCACGCCCAACGCCGCAACCAGCACCACGTCCAGCCAGCTCCAACCCGGCATATCGGCGGCACTGCGCGCCTTCCAGCAATACCAGGCCTGCCCCAGGCAGAACACCATCATCGCCGCCAGCCACAGGTAGAACCCGGCACCAAAGCCGGTACGCTCATGAAAGGCGTAGCTCTGGTTGTCCGGCAAGCGGTCAATTCCGAAACTGCTGGCAGCCAGGTATAGCGCAACCAGGCCGGCCAGGAGCGCCAGCCGACGGAACCGCCGATGGGCCAGGATCGCCAGCGCCAGCAATGGGTTGGCGAACCACTGATACATCCCGAAAGGCAGGCCCCATGGCCCATACAACAGCATCTGCAAGGCGGGCATGTGACGGTCGCCACTCATCAGCGCGCCATCGAAGAACAGTGCGAGCAGGTACAGCAGCAAGCTGGCGCTCAGGTAGAAAACGGGCAAGGGACATACCTGGGGAAGGGAACAGGCTGTGACCATAACCCAGCCCCTGCCCCGCTTCCAAACCTTCGATGGGACGTCATGCGGTCAGGCAACCGGCGGCTCCAGCAGCAGGCCATAGATACCGGAATCGGACAGCTCGCCAGCCACGCACCAGCGCGCGCGCAGGGTACCTTCGAGCACGAAGCCCTGGCGTTCGAGGGTACGTGCCGAGCCTTGGTTTCGTGGGTCGATTTCGCCTTCCAGCCGGCGCATGTGCAGGGTGTGGGCGAGGTAGTCGATGAAGCAGGTCAGCGCCTCGTCCATGTAGCCTCGGCCCTGCATTGCGCTGGCCAGGCAATAACCGATCTCGCCACGACGCGAGACATCGTCGATGTTGAACAGCTGTACCATACCGATCAGTTCACCGTTGTCGCGCCGGTACATGCCCAGCTTGAGCTGGTCACCGTTGGCATAGGCTTCACGATCAGCGGCCAGGGCGCTTTCGGCTTCGGCCAGGTCTTGCCAGGGAGCATGGTGCCAATAGCGCATGACCTCGGGGTCGGCCATGATCGCCAGCCATTGCGCTGCATCGGCATGGCGCATGGGGCGCAATTGCAGACGCGGGCTGTCTAGGCAGAGGTCACTGGGGAAACTGCGGGGTGGGGTCACGCCGGATCTCCTGTCCATGGCTGGGGAAATGACAGTTTAACGTCAAGCGCACGGTTCAGGCATCCGGGTGGCCGGCGCAGGCTGGCGTTCAGGCCACCTCGGCGCCGTCATCCGGCCAATGCGGCTCATTGGCCCCTGGCGGTGTCAGCGGTGGCAGCCCATATGCTGCCCGCGCATCGTCACAGCTGGGGTTGTGTACCCCACCTACCCACGACGCTTCGAACTCGCGGCAGGGGCTGGAGCGGTTGGCGTAGATGGTACATGCCACCTGCTGGCCGATCTCGCCCTGCAGGCTGATACAGCGGCAGGGTTTGGCGTCAGTGCCGATCATGGCAACACGGGTGGGATTGATCTGTACCACCAGGTCGTCCGGTACCAGGCCGCCGGAAGACTGGCATTCGCCCCAGAAGAAGGACACACGGAAGTACCCGCAGCAGGCGCCGCAGTCAAGGCAAGGGTTATATTCGGACATGATGGCACGGAGGGAAGGTTGTTGTTATCGGGGCTGGCCCGCGGCGCCATTTTCAATCCAAGCCGGGGCTGCTGGATAGGGGGGCAACGCAAAAATATTTGCCGCTGATCCGGCGGCCTGCCAAAGGCGACCGGCAGCGCTGCCGATCGCCCATTTTTGTCAGCAGATCGCCTTGTAGGTCGCGGCATCCACGCGCTGCAGAGCAAGCCCTGCGCTCGGGTCATAATCACCGCCCTGTACTTGGCTGAAGTAGGTGCGCGCTTCGCCGCAGTGCACCAGGCGGTCGTTCGTCTCACCCTCGGTGAGTACGGTGTAGGACTTGCTGCGCATGGCCTGATATTGGCTATCCGCTGCCGCCATCACCTGGTGATATTTCATCAACTGGCTGTCGTCCAGGGCCAGGCGCTTGTCGAGCTGCGCGCCCCAGCGGGTCAGGCAGACCTCGGCGAAATGACGAACGATCAGCCCCGGTTCCACCAGCACCTCGCCGGCACCGGCACCATCCGCCGATGCGTTGCCGACGAGCGTGGCATGGCGGCCTGGCATGGGGTAGATGCTGATCTGCGTCCCGCTTGCGACCGAAGGAACAACACAGGCAAAACCTTTGGAGCGCTCATCGCGCGAGTAGAAACCTACGTATTCTCTGACGTTATCCGCCAAGGTCACGCGCTCGGCCTGGACATTGCCGACCCCGGGCACCGGATCGATGGTGAAGATGTTCACGGGTACGCCACGCAACACCGGATCCTGAGCCATGGCATTGGCCAGCATGTGGCAGCTTATCCCTCCTCTGCTCCAGCCAACCAGATTGACTTGAGTCGGAATGCGCGGCTTGCGGAACATGCTGATGATCCGTTCCTGCAGTTCCTGGGGCGTCGGGTGGCGGTCACCATAGTCATAGGTGCGCCAGAACCAGGACGCGGTGGAAGAAGGGTCCGGAACAGCAACCCCGGCATCTTTCAGGCGCTGGTACTCTTGCTCGCTCAGCTTGGTTCGCTGCCAGCTGCTTTCGCCTTTGATCACCTGCAGCACATGGTTGACGTTCTCTTCCCAGCCACGCCCAAACAGCTGGCCGGTCCAGTTGAAATAGCCGCCGGGCTCGACGAACAGGCTGTCATCCTGCAGGTTGCCGCTGCCGGGGCCATCCACGGCGATCCAGTGGGCGAACTCGCGGCCCTGATCGTTGCTGGCCAGGGTAGATACCAGCTCGCCGTTCCAGAAGTTGGGGTTGGCATGGTCGAAGCGGTGGGAGCCGGTACCGCAGAAATAAGCGGTGAAAACACTCATGGGCAGTCTCTGTAGTGAGAAATGAGTGCTGAAGATAGGTTTGCCTACGGAGGGAACGCAGGCGGAAAGCTCACCCCTGCTGCGGAATCGGGGGCTGCTTTGCAGCCCCGACAACAATTACCTGCGGGCCAGGCCATCGGCCCGGAACATCTGCCGTATCCCGCGGATCGCCTGGCGAATGCGGTCCTGGTTCTCGATCAGGGCGAAGCGCACGTGGTCATCACCATAGTCACCGAAGCCGATCCCCGGCGATACGCACACCTTGGCCTCGGCCAGCAGCTTCTTGGCAAACTCCAGCGAACCCAGGTGCGCGTACTCCGGCGGGATCTTCGCCCACACGTACATCGAAGCCTTGGGGTTCTCGACCATCCAGCCCAGCTCGTGCAGCCCTTTCACCAGCAGGTTGCGGCGCTGGCGATACTGTTCGGCAATGTCGCGAACGCATTGCTGGTCACCTTCCAGCGCAGCGATGGCGGCTACCTGCAGCGGGGTGAAGGTGCCGTAGTCGTGATAGCTCTTGATCCGCGCCAGGGCACTGACCAGCTCCGGGTTGCCGACCATGAAGCCGATCCGCCAGCCGGCCATGTTGTAGCTCTTGGACAGGGTAAAGAATTCCACGGCGATATCCTTGGCCCCCGGCACCTGCATGATCGACGGTGCTTTCCAGCCGTCGTAGACGATGTCGGCATAGGCCAGGTCATGCACCACCAGAACCCCATACTGCTTGGCCAGGGCCACCACGCGCTCGAAGAAGTCCAGCTCGACGCACTGCGCGGTAGGGTTGGACGGGAAGCCAAGGATCATCATCTTCGGCTTGGGGATCGACTCGCGAATGGCCCGCTCCAGCTCGTTGAAGAAATCCACGCCCGGCACCAGCGGCACCGAACGCACCTGGGCCCCGGCGATCACCGCACCGTAGATGTGGATCGGGTAGCTGGGGTTGGGCACCAGCACCGTATCGCCCTGGTCGAGCGTGGCCAGCATCAGGTGCGCCAGGCCTTCCTTCGAACCGATGGTGACGATGGCTTCGCTTTCCGGGTCGATGTCGACCTCGTAGCGTTCCTTGTACCAGTTGGAAATGGCCCGGCGCAGGCGCGGAATACCGCGAGAGGTGGAATAGCCGTGGGTGTCTTCACGCTGGGCGACCTGCACCAGCTTTTCGACGATGTGCGGCGGCGTGGCGCCATCGGGGTTGCCCATGCTCAAATCGATGATGTCCTCGCCACGGCGGCGGGCAGCCATCTTGAGCTCGGCGGTGATATTGAAGACGTAAGGGGGGAGACGATCGATGCGCGCAAAGCGGCGCGGCGAACCTGGGTTGGCCATGGCTTCCTCTGAGTACGTAAGCGCCCGGAACCGTCCGAGCGACGTTGGCCGATGTGGCGGCCTGATTCAGAAGATAGTGCCGAAACAGGATGCCTGTAAAGGACAATTTCCTGTTTTATTAGAACTTTTCAGATGTATTTTTTGAAAATAAAAGATCTATGTTTCCAGGCTTGGCCTCTTCGCGGGCTCGCCCACTCCCACAGGGGACAGCGCTTTACCTGTGGGAGCGGGTTCACCCGTGAAAGGGCCGGCACAGGAAAACGCCCATAAAAAAACCCCGGCACATGGCCGGGGTTTTCGTGTAACAGGCAGCAGTCTCAGCGTGCGTAAGTCATCAGCACGTCCGCAGCGGTCTGGCTGTCCACCCCCATCATCACGCTGAGCGCAGTGACAGTGAGGATGGAGAAGCCGAACACCTTGCGCGCCCACTTGCTGTCGTCCTCGGCCTTGTAGCCACCCCAGGCCATGTACAGCCAGTACAGGCCCATGGCGGCTGCCACGGCCAGGTAGCCGAGGCCGGCGTAACCGCCGAGGGTCAGCATCAGGGTGGCGAGGACGAAGGCCAGCACGTACAGCACGATCTGCTTCTTCGCCGCCAGGACACCGCGCGCCACCGGCAGGACCGGAATGTTGGCTGCGCTGTAATCCTTGAAGCGGAAGATCGCGATGGCAAAGCTGTGCGGCATCTGCCACAGGCTGAACATCACCAGCAGGGTGACCGCAGCCAGGTCGAAGCTGTTGCTCACGGCGCAGTAGCCGATCACCGGAGGCATGGCACCGGACAGGCTGCCGACCAGGGTGCCGTGCACCGATTTACGCTTCAGCCACAGGCTGTAGAAACCGACGTAGACGATAAAGCCGATCAGCGCACAGAACGCCGACAGCGGGTTGGCCTGGACATACAGCAGGCTGAAACCCGCCACCCCGAGCAGGGTGGCGTAGATCAGCGCGAGGGGCAGCGGCATGCCGCCCTGGACCATGACACGGTTCTTGGTGCGTTCCATCTTCTGGTCGATGTCGCGGTCGATGCAGTTGTTGAACACGCAACCGGACGCGACTACCAGCGAAGTACCCACTACCACCGCCAGGAACAGGGCGAAATCCACATGGCCCTTCGCGGCAAGGAAGAAACCGCCTGCCACGGAAAGCACGTTACCGAAAATGATCCCCGGTTTGGTGATTTGGATAAAGTGCTTAACGGACATGCAGTCTTACCTCACTTGGCCAACATTTCGAAGTGGATGCTGAACATGATCCACAGCGACAGGCCGACCAGCAGAGCGATCACCAAAGTGGTGAACAGGAACGTCGATACGTTGTTGCGCTGCTCTTTCGAGCGGTCCATGTGCAGGAAGTACACGAGGTGTACGACTACCTGGATCACGGCCATGGCAACAATGATCAGAACGGTCAGGTTCTTCGGCAGGCTTGGCGACATGGCCAGGCCGAACGGGATCGCCGTCAGGATGATCGACAGGATGAAGCCGATCATGTACGACTTGACGCTGCCGTGGTTACCTTCGTGATGAGTGTCGTGTGCGTTAGCCATTACAGAACTCCCAGCAGGTAGACGACGGTGAATACGCAGATCCAGACCACGTCCAGGAAGTGCCAGAACAGGCTCAGGCAGCTCATGCGGGTCTTGGCGGTCGGCGTGATGCCGTGCTTGTTGATCTGGTACATCATGACTGCCATCCAGATCAGGCCGGCGGTCACGTGCAGGCCGTGGGTACCTACCAGGGCGAAGAAGCCCGACAGGAAGCCACTGCGGTTCGGGCCGAAGCCTTCGCCGATCAGGTGATGGAATTCATAGATTTCCATCGCGATGAAGCCTGCACCGAACAGGAAGGTCACAGCCAACCAGCCCAGCACGCCAGCTTTCTTGCCATCGAACATCTTCAGCATGGCGAAGCCGAAGGTGATCGAGGACAGCAGCAGGAACAGCGTTTCAACAGCTACGAAGTCGAGCTGGAAGATGTCATGACCCGACGGGCCGCCGGCAAAACTGCCGGACAGCACCGCGTAGGTGGCGAAGAGCGACGCAAACAGGATGCAGTCGGTCATCAGGTACAGCCAGAAACCCAGTACGGTCATCTGGCCCGAGTCGTGGTGGTGGTCGTCATGCCCATGGTCGTGACCATGAGCAGCACCGTGCATTACTTGACTGGACATTGATTACACCCGCTCAAACGATTCGACACGTGCGCCGGCAGGCAGAGCACCTGCTTTGGCCAGCGCTTTCATGCGCTCGCCTTCGATGCGCGCCACTTCTTCGGCCGGAACCATGTAGCCCTGGTCGTCACGCGCCGCGTGGCGAACGAAGACAGCGATGGTTGCAACCAGGCTCGCGCCAACCAGCCACCAGATGTGCCAGATGAAGGCGAAGCCGAAGACGGTCAGGAACAGGCCCATGAACAAACCGGTGGAGGTGTTGCTCGGCATGTGGATCGCTTCGTACTTGGCCGCCGGCTTGTAGGCAACACCGGCTTCCTTGGCTTCGTGCCAGGCGTCCAGGCCAACCTTCTCAGGCATGTGGGCGAAGTTGTAGAACGGAGGTGGCGACGAAGTCGACCATTCCAGGGTACGGCCGCCCCATGGGTCGCCGGTCACGTCCAGGTTCTGGTTGCGGTCGCGAACCGATACGTACAGCTGGATCAGCTGGCAGGCGATACCGAACAGGATCAGCACGGCGCCGACAACGGCTACGTACAGGTAGGGTTCCCACAGCGGGTTGTCGGAGTGGTTCAGACGACGGGTCATGCCCATGAAGCCCAGGGCGTACAGCGGCATGAACGCGACGTAGAAGCCCGAGATCCAGAACCAGAAGGCAGCTTTGCCCCACTTCTCGTTCAGGGTGAAACCGAAGGCTTTCGGGAACCAGTAGGCGAAGCCGGCGATGTAGCCGAATACCGCACCACCGATGATCACGTTGTGGAAGTGGGCAATTACGAACAGGCTGTTGTGCAGGACGAAGTCAGCACCCGGAACAGCCAGCAGAACGCCAGTCATGCCACCGATGGAGAAGGTGATCATGAAGCCCAGGGTCCACATGATCGGCGCGGTGAAGCGCAGACGGCCCTGGTAGATGGTGAACAGCCAGTTGAACAGCTTCACACCGGTCGGAATGGAGATCAGCATCGTCGCCAGGCCGAAGAAGGTGTTGACGCTGGCGCCGGCACCCATGGTGAAGAAGTGGTGCAGCCATACAGCGAAGCCCAGCACGGCGATCGCGCCCGATGCATAGATCATCGAGTGGTGGCCGAACAGACGCTTGCCGGAGAAGGTCGAGGTGACTTCCGAGAACACACCGAAGGCCGGCAGGATCAGGATGTAAACCTCAGGGTGACCCCACGCCCAGAACAGGTTGACGTACATCATCGGGTTCCCACCAAGCTCGTTGGTGAAGATGTGGAAGTCCAGATAACGGTCAACAGTCAGCAGCGCGAGTGCAGCGGTCAGGATCGGGAAGGAAGCCACGATCAGCACGTTGGCCCAGGTGCAGGTCCAGGTGAAGATCGGCATGTCCATCAGCTTCATGCCAGGTGCGCGCATCTTCATCACGGTGACGAGGAAGTTCACACCGGTCAGCGTCGTACCCAGGCCTGATAGCTGTAGCGCCCAGATGTAATAGTCGACACCCACCCCAGGGCTGTACTGAATGCCCGCGAGCGGCGGATAGGCAACCCAGCCGGTCTTGGCGAATTCACCAACGCCCAGCGAGATGTTGACCAGCAGCACGCCTGCCAGCAGCAGGTAGAAGCTCAGCGAGTTCAGGAACGGGAAGGCAACGTCACGTGCACCGATCTGCAGAGGAACCGCCAGGTTCATCAGGCCGGTGAAGAACGGCATCGCCATGAAGATGATCATGATCACACCGTGAGCGGTGAAGATCTGGTCATAGTGCTCAGGCGGCAGGTAGCCTTCGGAGCCACCGGTAGCGGCAGCCAGCTGGGTACGCATCATGATGGCGTCGGCAAAGCCGCGCAGCAGCATGACCATCGCGACGATGATGTACATCACCCCGATCTTCTTGTGGTCGACAGTCGTCAACCACTCGGTCCACAAGTAGGTCCACTTGCGGAAGTAGGTGATAGCACCGACGACAGCGATACCACCGAGCGCAATCATGGCAAGTGTCACCATGACTATCGGCTCGTGATAGGGTATCGCCTCCAGGCTTAGTTTACCGAACATCTCTTACTCCTCTGCACCGGCAGCTGGTTGCATACTCGATTCCACACCCTTGGTAGTGGCCAGATCTTTGCTGCCTGCTTCTTCGTGGCTCGGACGACCGCGGTTCATGCCTTCGTACTTGTCGACGATCAGCTGGAACTGGTCAGGCGAAGCCTCGCTGTACAGCGCGACCGGGTTGTTTTCGCTTGGTTTGGCCAAGGCGTCGTATTCGGCCTTGTCCAGCTTCTTCGGCGACTGCTTGACCTCGGCGACCCACTTGTCGAAGTCTTCCTGGGAGGTGGCAGTAGCCTTGAATTTCATGCCGGTGAAGCCAGCACCGCTATAGTTGGCGCTGATACCGTCGAACTCGCCGTTTTCGTTGGCGATCAGGTGCAGCTTGGTGGTCATGCCGGCCATGGCATAGATCTGGCCGCCCAGGCCCGGGATGAAGAACGAGTTCATCACGGCGTCGGAAGTGACGCGGAAGTTGACCGGGGTGTTAGCCGGGAAGACGATCTTGTTGACCGTGGCGATGCCCTGCTCCGGGTAGATGAACAGCCATTTCCAGTCCAGCGCGACCACGTCGATCTGCACCGGCTTCACATCGGAATCCAGCGGGCGATACGGGTCCAGCTTGTGGGTGGAGTGGTAGGTGAAGTAGCCCAGGGCGATGATGATCAGGATCGGGATGATCCACACCGCGGCTTCGATCTTGGTCGAGTGCGACCAGTCGGGGGTGTAGGTGGCGGCCTTGTTGGAAGCACGGTACTTCCAGGCGAAAACCACGGTCATGATGATGACCGGAATCACCACCAGCAGCATCAGACCGGTAGCGATGAGAATCAGGTTCTTTTGCTCAATGCCGACCTGGCCCTTCGGGTCGAGCAGGGTCCAGTTGCACCCACTGAGTAAAAGCATGCCTAAAAAGGGCAATATGCCAAACAGTCTGGGGTAACGCTTTTTACTCATCTCACGACCTCTAGATCAGCTTGCTTCAATGCAATTTGTGTTTTGGTAGCCAACACTTCGTCCTGCCAAGTGCGGCATTTCGCGCCCGTACTCGCTCCTGCCCGGGTCCGACTGCAGGGCCTTGGCGTCAAGCGGGTTAGCGGTGCTTATGGTTTCGTAGGCAACAGGCCTGTACTTCAGACCAAGTCCATTTGGTGCGGGAAAACGCGGAGGGGGGTCCGCCCGGTATCGCCGTTGGGCGAAACTTGACGAAGTCAGCAAAAAGGAGCGCTGAGGCTTCCTTCAATCCTGCGACTCGCAAGCAGTGCCGAACGGAAATTGGGGGCGATTGTAGATAGGTCGCCAACCCTTGACTATGACTTATTGAGCAACAGTCTTTTACCAAATCGGTAACAATACTGCTCAAAAATTCAACTTCGCGACAGTTTGTCGCACCCCGCTTGCTAGGCCTCGAAGCCGCATTCTGCAAGGCCTGGGGCTTGATCTGAGTCAAGCGGGGAGCAACTTTTCGCTCTTCTCATGCGGCGCAAAAGACCCCACGCAATTCGGTACTTTTGTCTAAGCCCGGCGCCGGTTGCGGTAGATCCCGAGCGGAACCAGGACAGCCGTCAGCACAAACGCCAGCAAGGCCCATTGCGCCAGAGACAAGCCGAGGATCGGCGGATACGGCGTGCTGCAGAAACCGTCGACCTGGAACACCAGCGGCCAGAGCTTGGCCAGCGGCAGGTCGTCCACGATGGGTTGCAGGGTATCGATGCCACAACTGACCATGGGGTTGGCGAGTATATACACATGGTTGCCGGCCGCAACGATTCCGCCGACGGCGCTGAGCACTACCAGGGCCTCGAAGAAGGTCAGGCTGCGGCGCCCGGGCATCGCCGCCGCGATGAAGGCGAACAGGGCAATGAACAGCAGCGCATAACGCTGCAGGATGCACAGTGGGCACGGCGCCTCGCCGAGCACGATCTGCATGTAGAGGGCGCCGCCGATCAGCGAAATGCAGATCAGGCCCAACAGCACCAGAAAGCGCCGTTCCCGATTCAGGCGCGATGTTTGTTCGTTCATTGCCGGTTCCTTCGATGGATAGTGGCAGCGTGGTCCGCCTGCCTGGGCGCAAGTCTACACGCTGGGCAGGGCCTGTGAGCGTGCCGAGGAAGCAGCGTGATAGCGCGGCGCGGGGCTATCCGGTGTGGCTGAGACCGGCCGCAGCGACGTCGGTTCAACGTCCGGCGGCAAAAAGCGGCTGCCCGGGTGCCGCGCAGGGCCAGGCCCCTCGACAACCGGGAGTGAAGGATACCGTGATTAAAGGAGAATTAAAGATGAAACCTATATAGCGGTTTTCATCATTCCTTATATATAGGTACAAGGTGGGATGGGTTACTTACAAACCTGTACCGGCCCTATCGCGGGCCCACCCGGGAAGAGACCGGTACAGGCGCTACTTCACTCCAGCGCAGCCGCTGGCCCGAAGAACTCGTACCGGCTCTGCTGCTGCGGCACACCCAGGCCCTTCAGCTGGCGCTTGACCGCCGCCATGAAGCCCTTGGGCCCGAGGAAGTAAGCATCCACATCACGCTCCTGCGGCAACCACTGGGCCAGCAAGTCTTCACTGAGCAAGCCCACCGCATCGGCCGCGGCGCTCTGCTCCGGCTCGGCATAGCAATAGAAGCGCTTGAGCTGGGGATGACGTGCAGCCAGGCCGTCCACCCAGTCACGGAAGGCATGCACGGCACCGTTGCGTGCACAATGGATGAAATGCACCTCGCGCCGGGTTTGCAGGGCCGCCTGCAGCATCGCCAGGGTCGGGGTAATGCCGACACCGCCGCTGATCAGTACCAGCGGCTTGTCGCTGGCCGCCAAGGTGAAGTCACCCGCCGGCGGGAACAGCTGCAAGGGATCGCCTACTGCCAGCTGGTCGTGCAGGTAGTTGGAGACCTTGCCGCCCGCCTCGCGCTTGACGCTGATGCGATATTCCTTGCCGTCGCAGAGTGCCGACAGCGAATAGTTGCGGCGCTGCTCGGCACCGTCGATGTCCAGCTTCAGGCCGATATACTGGCCAGGTTCGGCCTTGAGCACCGGCTTGCCATCCACTGGGGCAAAGTAGAACGAGACGATCTCGCTGCTTTCCTGCTCACGGCGCACCAGACGGAACTCACGAGTACCGCGCCAGCCACCTTCGGCTTGTTCTTTCTGTTGGTAGAGGTTCTCTTCAGCGCCAATCAGGATGTCGGCCAGCTGGCCATAGGCCGCGCCCCAGGCCTCGATGACCGCAGGGGTGGCGATGTCCTTGCCCAGCACCTCTTCGATGGCACGCAACAGGCAACTGCCGACGATCGGGTAGTGCTCAGGCAGAATCTGCAAGGCGACGTGCTTGTTGATGATCTGACCGACCAGGCCGCCCAGCTGCTCCAGCTGGTCGATATGGCGGGCATACATCAGCACGCCGTTGGCCAGGGCGCGTGGCTGATCCCCGCTGGCCTGGTGGGCCTGGTTGAACAGCGGGCGCACCTGCGGATACTCGCTGAGCATCATCTTGTAGAAGTGGGTGGTCAGCGCCTCGCCGCCGCTTTCCAGCAGAGGGACAGTGGCCTTGATGATTGCACGTTGTTCGGCATTGAGCATTGCAGCAACTCCTGAGCCTTTGGCTTCGAATGACTGCCATGGCTATTTCAGCAATCGTGCCAGGTTTTATCTTCAGCAAAATCAGGGGTTTGACGGCCATCATGTCAAAACGACCCGGCCCAGCGTATAGTCATATCGACCTATAGGAGTCCGTATGACTGCAAAACCGTTGCTCACCACCCTGCTACCTCTGGTCAGCGACCTGTCCCGCGACCTGCCGGACCAGGAACGATACCGCCGCCTGTTGCAGGCCATGCGTGGGCTTCTGCCGTGCGACGCCGCCGCGCTGCTGCGCCTGGATGGCGAGTGGCTGGTGCCACTGGCGGTGGACGGCCTGAGCGCGGATACCCTCGGCCGGCGGTTCCGGGTCAGCGAGCATCCACGCTTCCAGGTCCTGCTCAGCCGCCCGGAACCCACTCGCTTCGCCAGTGACTCTGAATTGCCCGACCCTTACGACGGCCTGGTCAACGCCGCCGATGCCAACCTGGAAGTTCATGACTGCATGGGCTGCCCACTGATGGTCGATGAGCGCCCCTGGGGCCTGGTCACGCTGGACGCCCTTACCCCTGGGCAATTCCAGAGCCTGGAGCTGGATGCCTTGCAGGCCTTTGCCAGCCTGGCCGCCGCCACGGTCACCGTGGCCGAGCGTATCGAACACCTGGCCCTGCGCGCCGAAGACGAGCACCACCGTGCCGAGATCTACCGCCAGGCCAGCGGCCAGGACAAGGAACTGATAGGCCAGAGCCCGGCCCACAAGCGCCTGGCAGAGGAAATTCGCCTGGTCGGGGGCAGCGACCTGACCGTGTTGATCACCGGGGAGACCGGTGTCGGCAAGGAGCTGGTGGCGCAAGCCCTGCACCGGGCCAGCAACCGCGCCGAAAAGCCGCTGATCAGCCTCAACTGTGCCGCATTGCCCGATACGCTGGTGGAAAGCGAACTGTTCGGCCATGTACGCGGCGCCTTCACTGGCGCCCACGGCGAGCGCCGGGGCAAGTTCGAGCTGGCCAATGGCGGCACGCTGTTCCTCGACGAAGTGGGTGAACTGCCGCTGACTGTGCAGGCCAAGTTGCTGCGAGTATTGCAGAGCGGTCAGCTGCAGCGCCTTGGCTCTGACCGCGAGCACCAGGTGGACGTGCGCCTGATCGCCGCCACCAACCGCGACCTGGCGGCAGAGGTGCGCAGCGGCAACTTCCGCGCCGACTTCTACCACCGCCTCAGTGTCTACCCGCTGCATGTACCACCGCTGCGCGAAAGAGGCCGCGACGTGCTGCTGTTGGCCGGCTACTTCCTCGAGCAGAACCGTTCGCGCCTGGGCCTGAACAGCCTGCGCCTGAGCAGCGGCGCCCAGGCGGCACTGCTGGCCTACGACTGGCCGGGCAACGTGCGGGAACTGGAACACCTGATCGGTCGCTCCGCGCTCAAGGCACTGGGCCAGCACGCCGACCGACCACGCATCCTCACCCTTGAAGCCATCGACCTGGACCTGCGCGCGACGGTAGCGCCGGTCACCCTACCCTCCCCTGCCGCGCCCCTGCAGGAAGCGGTGCTGCCCGAGGGCGGCCTGCGCGAAGCCGTCGACCTCTACCAACGCCAACTGATCGAAGCCTGCCTGCAACGGCAGCAACACAACTGGGCGGCCGCCGCCCGCGAACTGGGCCTGGACCGGGCCAACCTCAGCCGTCTGGCCCGGCGCCTGGGGTTACGCTGACGGGGTGTCGCTAAAGCCCGAACAGATCAGGCCGATAACCGGTTACCCCTGTTCCCGACGAAGATCACCATGGCCACGCAAAATGCCCGCGCGGATTCGCTGTCGCTGCTGCTGTTCACGCTGCGCAGCGGCAAGTTGATGGCAATCAACCTGCTCAAGGTCAGCGAGATCATCCCCTGCCCACCGCTGACCAAGCTGCCCGAGTCGCACCCTCACGTAAAAGGCGTGGCGACTTTGCGCGGCAACCCGCTGTCGGTCATCGACCTGTCCCGCGCCATCGGTGAACGGCCCTTGGCCGACCCGGACGGCGGCTGCCTGATCGTTACCGAGATCAGCCGCTCGCGCCAGGGCCTGCATGTGCAGGCGGTCAGCCGCATCGTGCATTGCCTGAGCACCGACATCAAACCGCCGCCCTACGGCTCGGGCAGTCGCTCGTTCATCACCGGCGTCACCCGGGTCGACAATACTCTGGTGCAGGTGCTGGACATCGAAAAAGTCATCCATGCCATTGCCCCGCCGGCACCCGAGCCACCCCACAGTACCCTGAGTGAAGAGGACGTCAGCCTGTTGGCCGCCGCCAACATCCTGGTGGTGGACGACAGCCAGGTGGCCCTGCAACAGTCGGTGCACACCCTGCGCAACCTCGGCATCGAATGCCATACCGCGCGCAGCGCCAAGGACGCCATCAATGTACTGCTGGAGCTGCAGGGCACCGCACAGGAAATCAACATCATCGTCTCCGACATCGAAATGTCCGAGATGGACGGTTACGCTTTCACCCGCACCCTGCGCGAGACCCCGGATTTCCAGCACCTCTATATCCTGCTGCACACATCGCTCGACAGCACCATGAGCGCAGAGAAGGCCAGGCTGGCCGGGGCCAATGCCATTCTCACCAAGTTCTCCTCGCCGGAGCTGACCGATTGCCTGGTGGTGGCAGCGCGTACCGTAGTGTTCGCCGAGCGCTGACAAATCCTGCGACAAACTCCCCGGCTTGCCACAGGGTTTGAGACGGGCATAATCGCGCCTCTCGCAAGCCACTTGCCGGAAACGTCCATGAAGTTCTTCAGCGCTATCCTCATCACCTGTACCCTGTTCAGCGCTACCGCCCAGGCCTCCAGCAGCCAGGCCTGGAACGAGCAGCGCCAGCAGATGCTCAAGGCCTGCCTGGCGGCCAGCCAGTTCAAGGACGCCCATGTTCGCAGCAAACCTGCCGAGTTCGATGACCAGGTCGGCATGAGCGCCCTGCTGATCGAGGGCGTCTATCCACAGCAACACATGCAGCAGCGTACCGGCACCGAACTGTGCCTGTATGACCGCCGGCAGCAACGGGCCTTCGTCAGCGAATGGAGCCCGGAGGTCAAGTGACCGACAGCCTGCGTTTCGCCTGCACCGGCTGCGGCAAGTGCTGCACCGGCCACCACGTGCCCTTGACCCTGGACGAAGCCCGTCACTGGGCGACAGATGCTGGCCAGGTGGTGGTGCTGATCGAAGCTTTCGTGCCCGATGGCCCCGGCATGCCGCTGGAGCAGCGTGAGCATGTAATGCGCCGTTCCCATCCCGTGCGCTGCGGCGCTGGCGAGGTGCGCGTCGCGGTGACCTTTGCCGCATTCAACCCCGGGCGCTGCCGCAACCTCGACGACAATGACTTGTGCACCATCTATGACCGCCGCCCGTTGGTCTGCCGTATTTATCCGGTAGAGATCAACCCGCATATCCCGCTGCGGCCAGCAAGCAAGGACTGCCCGCCGCAAGCCTGGCAGCAAGGGCCTGAGCTGATTCACGGCACGCAACTGCTCGATAGCGGTCTGCAGGCGTTGGTGCACGCCTCGCGTCAGGCCGACAGGAACGATATCGCGGCCAAGGTGCAGGTATGCCAGGCGTTAGGCATGACTACCAGTGCGCTAAAAGGCAATGGCTTTACGGCTTACCTGCCCGACATGGGCGCGTTTGCCGCAAGCCTGGCGCAACTGCCGGAAGACGACGGGGCAGCCTGGACCCTCCATGTCGAAGACCAAGCGCTAGCGGCGCGCTTGCAGGGGTACGGCTTGCACATAACCCGCGAACCCCCGCTGTACTACGCCTTCATCGGCTTCTGAACAAGCCGTCCCGTCTAGCACGGGGTTTCCGGCGAATGCCCCATTGCCTTGCAGTGTAATCGTTACCTTTTGCGCAACAGTGCTTATCGCACTTCGCTCTGTTTCAAGTGTATTGAAAGGGCTAACTTTAGCCCTGTCCTCATTAGCACTTGCACTGCAAGAAGGTAGATTCAAATGTCCAACAGTAAGGGTATTGCCAGCGTCTTCGTCCTGTCTTCCCTGTTGTTGTCGCCGCTGGCCATGGCCGAAGAATCGCAGGCTTTCATTACCCGTAACGCCGAGTTTGCCGCCGTTCATCAAGAGGCTCGCGATGCCATAGCCGCACAACAGTCCGATGCCACCAAAGATGCAAACCAGACAGCTTCCAAAGCTTCTGTCGAGGCCAATGCCGACAGCTGAGCAAGCGCTGTTACTGCTCCCGTTTTCCCTTGGCTACGCCATGGGCACTACCGGTGCCGATATGTTAGCCTTTTAAAGCCGCTGCCGATCAGCGGCTTTTTTTATGTGCTTCAACTATCAGCCCAGCTGTAACGTTCACCGATAAAAACACGCACATTCGAAAATAAAAACTGCCCCACCGCCCGACCCAAGGAGCTAGTACCGGTGCCTTCCGCGTTTCGTTTTACCCCGCTGTTCATTGCGTTTACTGCAACGATCCCTTTCGCCTCCCAGGCAGATGAAGACAAGGCTGATGGCTTCATCGAAGGGTCGTCCCTCAACTTGCATTTTCGTAATGCCTATTTCAATCGCGACAATCACAACACCGGCGTGCGTGACACCCGCGAGTGGGGCCAGGGCGCGGTGGCGCGCTTCGAGTCGGGCTACACCCCGGGTGTGCTTGGCGTTGGTCTGGATGTCCATGCGATGCTGGGCCTGAAGCTCGATGGTGGTGGCGGCCACGCCGGCACCAGCATCCTGCCCGAGCACATCAAGGACGACGGAGAGCTGGGTGCAGCGCCGCATTCGTTCTCCACTGCCGGGGCCGCGCTCAAGCTCAAGGCGTTCGACACCGAACTCAGGGCGGGTGACCTGTTCCTGACCAACCCGGTGATTGCCGGCGGCGAAAGCCGCATGCTGCCGCAGACCTTCCGTGGCGTGAGCCTGACCAATACCAGCATCGACGGGTTGCTGCTCGAAGGCGGCCAGGTGAGCTTCACCAAGCCCTACAACCAGAGCGGCCACCGCCGTATCGACAGCTACTACGGCGCGCTGGACGAGCACGACAAGAGCAAGCACCTGAACTGGGCCGGCGCGTCGTGGAGCGGTACCCCGACCATCACCGCCAACCTGTATGCCGCCGAGCTGAAGGACATCTGGAACCAGTACTATGCTGACTTCGACTACACCTACGTGGTCAACGACCTGGTCAGCCTGAACCCGGGCGTGCACTTCTATCACACCCAGGACACCGGCCAGGCGCTGCTGGGCAAGATCGACAACAATACCTACAGCGTGCACTTCACCATCAACGCCGGGTACCACAGCGTCACCGCCGCCTACCAGCGGGTCAATGGCGACACGCCGTTCGACTACATCAACCTTGGCGACAGCATCTACCTGGACAACTCGCGCATGTACTCCGACTTCAACGCGCCGAACGAGCGCTCGTGGAAGCTGCAGTACAACTATGACTTTGCTGGCATGGGCGTCCCGGGCTTGACCAGCACGTTGTCGTACTCGCGCGGTGAGGCCGACCTGACCAAGGCCACTCAGGACACCAGCCACTACGACTACTACCGTGCCGACGGCAAGAACGCGATGCACTGGGAGCGTGACCTGGATGTGAAGTACGTGTTCCAGGAGGGTGACCTCAAGGATTTGTCGGTACTGCTGCGCTATGCCGTGCACCGTGGCAGCCAAGGTTATGCCTCGATCGACAGCAACAGCGACAATGATGAATTGCGGGTGATCGTCGATTACCCGTTGAACGTGTTCTGATTCGAAACCGCCCGCGAGGGCCTTGCCCTCGGTTCGCCCACGCGGTGGATGACACCGGCTTTGCCGGTGATCGCCGCTGAAGCCGTTCCTACAGGTACCGCGTCAACCCGAAGCCTGCGCAATTCAAACCTGTAGGAGCGGATTTATCCGCGAAGCAAACGCCGCGGTAGCTGTGGCAGGCGCTTGCCGGCGATGGGCTGCGCAGAATCGCTTGCGTAATTCCGTCGGACAAATCTTGTTCGACAATCCTCACTTCCCTAAAATGTCGCCGCCGCGAATGGCCCTGCCCACGCAGTAGCGAGCATGATCCCCCGACCCCCGCGTTTCGCACTCTACAGGTCACACCCCGAGCTGTTCCTCAACCTGGGCAGTTGCCTTGCCGTGCTCGCCATTGTAGCCATCGTCAGCTACCTGCTGGCCCGTGAGCGCGACAGCGTCGAGCTGTCGGCGATCCGCTCGTCCAACAACATCGTCCAGCTGATCGAAAGCGATATCCTGCGCAACGCCGAGCTTTATGACCAGTCCTTGCAGGGGCTGATCTGGGCGGTCGGGCGCAAGGAATTGGCGCAAATACCCGGCCCACTGCGCCAACGCCTGCTGTTCAATGAAGCCTTCGTCGACCGTAAGCGCGGGGATGTGCTGTGGCTGGACCAACAGGGCAACGTGGTGGGCGACTCCACCAGTAGCGTGCCGCGCAAAGCGAACTTCGGCGACACCGGGGTATTCCAGGCGCACCAGCGTAATGCCCACCTCGGCTTGCTGGTGGGTCCACCATTCAAGGCCAAGCTCGGCGGCCTGGACTGGTGCATCAGTTTCAGCCGGCGCATCTCCGGGCCCGATGGCGAGTTCGCCGGCGTGGCTGCGGGTGCGCTACGCCTGTCGTACTTCAGCGAATTGTTTCGGCGCCTGGATATTGGCGACGACAGCAGCATCAACCTGCTCAACACGGACGGCCAACTGCTCGCGCGCCAGCCATCCCGCAAACAGGATCCGCTGATCGGCAGCAACTTCGCCGATCGCCCTAATTTCAAACGCATCCTCAACGAACAGAGCGGCAGCTTCACCGCCCGCTCCGGCAGCAGCGCAAAGCTGCGCATCTATACCTTCGCGCGCGTCCCGCAATTGCCATTGATTGTGCTGGTGGCGCATTCGGCCGATGAAGTGTTCCAGTCCTGGCGCCGCACCGCGATCATGGTCAGCGTCGCCACCGGGCTACTGTGCGTGGGTATCCTCTGGCTGACTTTGTTGCTGGGCCGCGAATTGCGCCGCCGACAAGAGGCAGAACAAGGCCTCGAAACCCTGGCCGCCACCGATAGCCTGACCGGCCTCGCCAATCGCCGCCGGCTGGACCAAGTGCTGCGCCAGGAGTGGGCACGCGCCCAGCGCAGCCGCAAACCACTGGCAGTGTTGATGGTGGATGTCGACCATTTCAAGGCGTTCAACCAGCGCCACGGCCACGCGGGTGGCGACCATGCCCTGCGCGAGGTGGCCAAGACCATCGAGGCATGCATCCGCCGCCCCGCCGACCTGGCGGCGCGCTATGGCGGTGAGGAATTTCAGGGGGTGCTGCCGGAAACCGATCTCGCCGGCGCGCAGCTGCTGGCCGAGCGCATCCGCACCAGTGTCGAGGCGCTGGCGCCATTTGCCGATGATGCCTACTCGGTCACAGTGAGTATCGGCATCGGCCTGTCAGGCACCCAGCACGACCTGGCGGGAGTGCTGGGTGCTGCAGATGAGGCGCTCTACCGGGCCAAGGCCAAGGGCCGCAACCGGGTAGAGGGGCCGGCCGATTAGGACCGGGCGCGAGCGGCGTCGCGCAGCGCCTTGACCTGGTCATGGTTGCGCTGCACGCCCTGCAGCTGCTTCTCCACCAAGCCGTAGGTCTGGTCGCTGGCGGTGCGGCCCAGCTTGACCAGTTTTTCGCGGGCATCCTTGTAGGCCTTGAGCGCATAGTCCTCGCCACGCTCTACCTCGTTCAGCACGGCTTCTTCGCTCTTGCCGGTGAGCATGGACTTGAAGTTGACCCAGCCACGGTGCAGGTCACCGCTCAGGCTGGTCGAGGTTTCCGGATCACCGCCCAGGCGGCGCACCTCGCTCTGCAGCTCGCCTGCAGCGTTGGCGCATTCGCCAGCGCGTTGTACGAAGAAGGCTTTCAGTTCCGGGTTCTTGACATCATCGGCCGATTCGCGAAAACCCTTTTCGCCGTCCTTGCTGTACTCGATCAGGTCGTTAAGTACATCGATCACATCTTTGTTCGGGTTGCTCATGGCAAAACTCCTTGGCAGGTGATAGTCCACCAGAGAGGAGCAGCGATCGTGCCAACCCGTTTCAAAAATAAAAAATTATAAATATCAAAAAGTTAGATGATCCATCGTACCGCCGGCAAGCGGCGTTCTGCATGATTGCCGCTTGGGTGTTCGTGCAGATTGCAGTATGGTCGGCGCTCCCTACAGCCAGGAGCGCCGATGATGAAGCCGGAAATCCTCGAACTGCTGGTGACCCGCAGCATGCCGTTTGGCAAGTATCAGGGCCGGGTCATCGCCGACCTGCCAGGCGACTACCTGGCGTGGTTCGCGCGCAAAGGGTTCCCGTCGGGAGAACTGGGCGGGTTGTTGGCGCTGATGCACGAGATCGACCATAACGGGCTGGGCGATTTGCTGGTGCCGTTGCGGCAGAAGCGTCGCGCGAGCCAGCACCGGCCTCTTCGTGGGTAACCCCGCGAAGAGGCTGTGAGGCCAACCCAGACCTCAGCCTTTCGCCGGTGCTACCGCCAGCTCTACTCCTTCGCTCTTCTTGATCAGTGCATACACCACTGCCGTCAGCAGGCTCCCTGCCACGATTGCCAGCAGGTACAGCGCCGCATGGTTGATCGCATTCGGGATCAGCAACACGAACAGGCCACCATGGGGTGCCATCAGCTTGCAGCCGAAGTACATTGACAAGGCCCCGGTCAGTGCGCCCCCGGCGATGCTGGCGGGGATGACCCGCAGCGGGTCCTTGGCGGCAAACGGGATCGCCCCTTCGGAAATGAAGCACAGGCCCAGCGCCAGGGCTGCCTTGCCCGCCTCGCGTTCGCTCTGGGCGAACTTGCGGCGGGCCAGCAAGGTGGCAATACCCAGGCCGATCGGCGGCACCCTGCCCGCGGCCATGGTCGCCGCCATCGGCGCGTAGCTCGACGAAGCCAGCAGCCCCACCGAAAACGCGTAGGCGGCCTTGTTGATCGGCCCACCCAGGTCGACGCACATCATGCCGCCCAGCAACAAGCCCAGCAGGATGGCGTTGGTAGTGCCCATGCTGTCGAGGAAGTGGGTCAGGCCTTCGAGCATCGCCGCCACCGGCTGGCCAACCACATAGATCATCACCAGGCCGGTGAACAGGCTGGCCAGCAACGGGATGATCAGGATCGGCTTGAGTGCCTCCAGGCTGCTGGGCAGGCGTGCCCAACGGGCAATGGCCTTGGCGCTGTAACCGGCGAGGAAGCCGGCGACGATGCCGCCGATGAAGCCAGCACCCAGGGTGCTGGCCAGCAGCCCGCCGATCATGCCAGGTGCCAGCCCCGGGCGGTCGGCGATCGACCAAGCGATGTAGCCCGCCAGCAATGGCACCATCAGCTTGAATGCAGCCTCGCCACCGATCTGCATCAACGCCGCCGGCAGCGTGCCCGGCTGTTTGTAGGCTTCGATACCGAACACGAACGACAGCGCTATCAGCAGCCCGCCCGCCACCACCATCGGCAGCATGAACGACACACCGGTCAGCAGGTGCTTGTATACCCCGGTTTTCTCGCCCTTGGCCGGGCCAGGCGCGGCTGCGGCATCGGCGTTGGTTTCCACCTTGGCTTCGGCCAGGGCTTTGTCCAGGATGGCACGGGCCTGCTTGAGGGCGATGCCGGTGCCACAACGGTAGATACGCTTACCGGAGAAACGTGCGGTGGGCACTTCGATGTCGGCGGCCAGCAACACCACATCGGCAGCGGCGATGGCTTCGGCAGACAGAGGGTTGCGCGCACCCACCGAGCCCTGGGTTTCGACGGTGAGCTGGTAACCCAGTTGCTGCGCGGCCTGTTGCAGCGCCTCTGCGGCCATGAAAGTGTGCGCGACGCCGGTCGGGCAGGCCGTGACCGCTACGATGCGGACACCTGTACTGGTGACTTCGGCCGGGCTGTCTGCCACGCACGCCAGCAACTGGGCATTGACCGCCGCCTCATCGAGGAAGCCCTCGCGGTCGGTCAGGGCCTGTGACGGCGTACTCTGGTAGACGCGCTTGCCGACGAAACGGGACAGGTCGACCGGCCCGGTGCTGATCACCAGTACCCAGTCAGCTTCGGCGATCTGCGCGGCACTCAGTCGCCGCTCAGGGTGCTCGGCATCCTGCACCTCGACGCTGGTGCTCCAGCCGCGCCGCTGGGCAGCGGCGGATAGCAGACGCGCGCTCAGCACGCTCGACACCTGGCCGTTGGGGCAGGCGGTGACAATGGCAATGTTCATCGGCAACCCTCTTGTTGTTCTGTCAGTTGCACAGCGGCTTCCAGGCGCGCCAGTTGCTCCCGGTCTCGAATGCCGAAACCCACCTGGGTCACCGCCTGCGCGGCGATGGCGGTGGCACGGGTCAAGGTCTGGGCCGGCGCTTCGCCCTGCAGCAGGCCATGGACCATGCCGGCCACCAGCGAATCCCCTGCACCGACCGTGCTGGCCACCTGCACCTTGGGCGGGCAGGCATGCAGGTCGAGGTCGCGGCTGAACCAGCTGACGCCCTGTTCGCCGGCCGACACCACCACGTGCTCGATGCCACTGGCCAGCAGGCGCGCGGCAGCGGCACGCTGCTGTTGCGGGTTCTCCACCGCCAGGCCCAGCACTTCGCCCAGCTCTTCGGTATTCGGCTTGACCAGCCAGGGAGCGCTCTGCAAGCCGGCACGCAGGGCTTCGCCGCTGCTGTCCAGCGCAACCTTCAGCCCCAGGGCTTTCAGTCGCGCAAGCAACTGGCGGAACCATTCGGCACCGATGCCGCGCGGCAGGCTGCCCGCCACCACAACCGCGTCATGCCCGGCAGCGACCTGCTCCAGCAGGCGCAGCAAGGCGCTGCGTGCGGCCTCGTCCACCTCCGGGCCCTGGCCGTTGATGTCGGTGACGCGGCCATCGGCCTCGACCAGCTTGATGTTGCTGCGGGTTTCGCCGGGCACGCGGACAAAGCAATCGGCAAAGCCACGCCACTGGATCAGTGTTTCGAATGGCTGCAGGTTATCGCTGCCGAGGAAACCGCCTACCGTGACGCTGTGCCCCAGGTCGGCCAGTACCTGGGCGACGTTCAGCCCCTTGCCCGCAGCGTGGCTGTGCTGCGCCTGGCTGCGGTTGACCTGCCCCGGGCGCAGGGTATCCAGGCCGATGGTGATATCCAGCGCCGGGTTCAGGGTGAGAGTAAGAATCTTGGCCATTCAGTAACGCTCCACCAGCGCGCGAACCGCTGCGGCGCTGTCCTGTTGCAGGGCCTCGCGCGCCAGGGCGCGGGCCGTCTGGTGATCGGCCTGGCGGACCAGGGCTTTGACTTCGGCAATGCTGCGCGCCGCGACGCTGAGTTCGTCCACGTCCAGGCCGAGCAGCACGGCGACCGCCTGCGGGTCGGCTGCCAGTTCGCCGCATACCCCTACCCATTTGCCATGGGCATGCGCGGCGCGCACAGTCATGTCGATCAGGCTGAGCACTGCCGGGTGCAGGCCGTCGGCCTGGGCCGAGAGGCTGGGGTGGCCACGGTCGATGGCCAGGGTGTACTGGGTCAGGTCATTGGTGCCGATGCTGAAGAAGTCGACTTCGCGCGCCAGTTGCGGGGCCAGCAGGGCCGCCGAAGGCACCTCGACCATGATGCCCAGTTGCAGGTCGGCCACCGGGATCTCCGCCCGCAGCCGCTCGACCATGGCCCGCGCTTCGCGCCACTCGTGCACCTGGCCAACCATCGGGAACATGATGCGCAGCGGGCGCTGGTCGGCGGCCCGCAGCAAGGCGCGCAGCTGGTCCTCCATCACCTGCGGACGCTGCAAGGTCAGGCGTACCCCGCGCACGCCGAGGAACGGGTTTTCCTCGGCAGCGATCGGCCAGTACGGCAGCGGTTTGTCGCCGCCGACGTCGAGGGTACGCACCACCAGCGGGCGACCGTCGAGGCCGTCGAGCACCCGTCGGTATTCCGCCTCCTGCGTAGCCACGTCCGGCGCCTGCGGGTGAGCCATGAAAATCAGCTCGGTGCGCAGCAGGCCCACGCCTTCGGCGCCCTGCTCTACCACCTTGGCGATGCCGCTGCTTTCGCCGATGTTGGCGAACACCTCGATGGCATGGCCATCGCGGGTGACTGCCGGCTCGAAGCGATTGGCCCAGGCAGCCTGCAAGCGTTGCTCGCGCAGGTCACGCTCGGCCAGGGCACGTTGCAGTTCGTCTGCCGGCGGCGCCACGCTGACCACCCCGCGCTGGCCATCGAGCAGCAACGGCGTACCGGCCTCCAGCAGCAACATTGCGGCGCCGGCGCCAACCACTGCCGGTATGCCCAGGGCACGCGCGACAATGGCGCTGTGGGCGGTGGCGCCGCCCTGGGCAGTGACGATACCGGCCACGCGGCTCGGGTCGAGCCGGGCGACATCGGACGGGCCGACTTCGGTCATCACCAGGACGTACGGTTGTTCCGGTTCGGGCTGCGCCTGCACCCCGCACAGTTGCGCCAGCACACGGCGGCCGACGTCGCGCAGGTCGGCGGCACGTTCGGCCAGCAGGGCGTCATGCAACGACTCCTGCTGACGGGCCGCCGCGTCGATTACCGCCATCCACGCCGCTGCGGCGCTTTCGCCCTGGGCCAGGCGCTGCTCGACGTCATCGCTCAGGGCCGGGTCGGCGAGCATTTCCTGGTGGGTCACGAAGATCTCGCCAATGGCCTTGTCACTACGCTGAACCAGGGCCTGCAGTTCGCTATTCACAGTCGCCAGCGCTTCGCGCAGCTTTTGCCGCTCCTGGACCAGCGACTCGCCGCGCAGCGGGTAGTCGAACTCGCGCTCGACACACAGGTGCGCCGGGCCACTGGCAATGCCCGGGGCAGCCCCCACCCCCTGGACACGGCTACCGGCCGGCGGCGCCTGCAGCACTTCGGCGGCAATGCCGGCGGCAGGCGCGTCAGCCTGCGGCAGCGGCTCCACTTCCTCGCCCAAACCTTGTTCGATGGCAGCCACCAGCACCGGCAAGGCATCGGCGGCGATGCCTGGCTCGGCCAGCAGTTCCAGCACCTGGCCACGACGGGCACCGAGGCTGAGCAGCTTGCTCAGGCTCTTCACCGACACTGCAGGCTGTGCGCTGTCGACCAGACGCACGCGGACCTCGCCCTCGAAGCCTTTGGCCAGTTGCGCCAGCACCTTGGCCGGGCGGGCATGCAAGCCATGCGGGTTGGCCAGCACGATACGCGCGCTGGGCCAGTCCGTCGGCGCCTCACCGCCCAGCACTTCCAGCACCGCACGGCTGCTGGTGGCTTGGTAGAGCGTCTGCCCGCGGCCTTCGATGAGCACTTCACAGAGGCGTTCGAGCAAGGCCTGGTGGGCAGCGCCGAGGCTGGCCAGGCAGAACAGGCCGTTGAGCGGCTGGTCACGGTAGCGCAGTGGCTGTTGCGGAGTGATGAAGGCCAGGCCCGGCTGGCGCACCAGGCGCTCGCTGTGCAACCACCACAGGCCCTCGCCCAGCGGCAGTGCTTCGGCCTGCTGCAGCACCGCGGCAAACCCGCTGTCAACGCACCCGGCCCGCTGCAGCAAGCGGGCGCCGCGCCAGGCCAGTTCGTCGAAGTCCTCCGCTGGCAGGTTCAGGCCGACCAGTTGCGCATCCAGCGCCAGCTCCTGCGGCGCACCTTGCAACAGCTTCAGCAAGGCCTCGGCGGAACCGGCGCGGCGCAGCGCTTCGGCCAGGTCGGTCTCACCCAGGGCGCGGGTCAGCAGTTGCAACAGGCGCAGGTGCTCGTCGGAGCGTGCGGCGATGCCGATGGCCAGGTAGACCATTTGCCCATCGCCCCAGTCCACACCTTCAGGAAACTGCAGCAGGCGCACGCCGGTGGCGTACACCAGGTCGCGCGTCTGCGGAGTGCCGTGCGGGATGGCAATGCCCTGGCCAAGAAAGGTAGACCCTTGCGCCTCACGGTCCTGCAGGCCTTGCAGGTATCCCTCAGCGACCAGGCCGTCAGCGACCAGCCGGTCGGCCAGCAGGCATAATGCCTCAGCCTTGTTGGCGGCCTTCTGGCCCATGGCTATCTGCTCCTTGGCGAGCTCGAGCATGACCTTCTCCTTTTGCAGTTCCCGGTCGGGTACTGGAGTATTGTTGTGAAATTCACAGGAACGGCCAGTTCGACAGCCTTGCACGGATGGCAGCCGAGGCAGAAAATTCGGCAGCTGAAACGTTTAACCTGACCAGGCGGCCACGTTACTCGATAATCTGCCGGGGAAAAAGCCCCATCCTGTCGGACAATTGCGACAATGGTCGTCTGCGCGTGGCGCCGCTGCCGGGTCAAACTACCCGGTCAGGCTTCACAGCCAGCCCCGGTAATAACAAGGAAAATTCGGTGAAACTCAGCGATATCGCCCGTCTGGCCGGTGTGTCCGTGACCACTGCCAGCTACGTCATCAATGGCAAGGCCGAACAACAGCGCATCAGCAACAGCACCGTCGAGCGGGTACGTGCGGTGGTCGAGGCCCATGGCTTCACCCCCAACCCGCAGGCCGCTGGCTTGCGCAGCCGGCACACCCGCACCCTGGGCTTCATTCTCCCTGATCTGGAGAACCCCAGCTACGCCCGCATCGCCAAGCAGCTCGAACAAGGCGCCCGCGCCCGTGGCTACCAGTTGCTGATCGCCAGCAGCGACGACCAGCCCGACAGCGAGCGCCAGTTGCAGCAGCTGTTCCGCGCACGCCGGTGCGACGCCCTGTTCGTCGCCAGCTGCCTGCCCCCGGGAGACGACAGCTACCGCGAGCTGCAGGAGAAAGGCTTGCCGGTGATCGCCATTGACCGCCGCCTGGACCCGGCGCACTTCTGTTCGGTCATCAGCGACGATCGCGATGCCAGCCGCCAGCTGGCCGCCAGCCTGCTCGCCACCAGCCCGCGCAGCATCGCCCTGATCGGCGCTCGACCGGAGCTGTCGGTCAGCCAGGCCCGTGCCGGCGGCTTCGACGAAGCCCTGCAAGGTTATGCCGGCGAAGTTCGCCGCTACCAGGGCGAAGCATTCAGCCGCGAATGCGGCCAGCGCCTGATGCAACAGCTGATCGACGACCTCGGCGGCCTGCCGGACGCCCTGGTGACTACCTCGTACGTGCTGCTGCAAGGGGTGTTCGACACCCTGCAGGCGCGCCCGGCCGACTCCCGCCAGCTGCAGTTGGGTACCTTTGGCGACAACCAGTTGCTCGATTTCCTGCCGCTGCCAGTGAACGCCATGGCCCAACAGCATGGCCTGATTGCCGCCACCGCCCTGGAACTGGCACTGGCTGCGATCGAGGAAAAACGTTACGAACCTGGTGTGCACGCGGTCGGTCGAACCTTCAAACAACGCATCACAGCGGCCTGAACATGCGCCTGATCGACACCCACACCCACCTCGACTTTCCCGATTTCGACGCCGACCGACCGCGTCTGCTGGCCAGTGCGGCGGCGCGCGGGGTGGAGCGAATGGTGGTGCTGGGGGTGTATCAGGCAAATTTCCAACGCGTGTGGGACCTGGCTTGCAGCGATCAGCGCCTGTTCGCCGCGCTCGGCCTGCACCCGATCTACCTCGACCAACATCGCCCGGAGCACCTGGCGCAATTGCGCGAGTGGCTGGAGCGTCTGCGCGGCCACCCCAAGCTCTGTGCCGTGGGCGAATTCGGCCTGGACTATTATCTCGAAGGCCTGGACAAGGCGCGCCAGCAGGACCTGTTCGAAGCGCAACTGCAAATGGCCTGCGACTTCGAGCTGCCTGCCCTGTTGCATGTGCGCCGCAGCCACGCCCAGGTGATCGCCACGCTCAAGCGCTACAAGCCGGCGCGGGCGGGAGTGATTCATGCCTTTGCCGGCAGTTACGAAGAAGCCCGGGAATACATCAAGCTGGGCTTCCGACTTGGGCTGGGCGGAGCAGGTACCTGGCCCCAGGCGCTGCGGCTGCGCAAGACCCTGGCGCGCTTACCGCTGGGCAGCGTGGTGCTGGAAACCGATGCACCGGACATGGCGCCGGTGATGCACCCGGGAGAGCGCAACAGCCCGGAGCACCTGCCGGAAATTGCCACGGTGCTGGCAGAGGTCATGGAAGTGGACGTCGGGGAACTGGCAGAAGCCAGCAGCCGCAATGCCTGCGAGGTGTTTGGCTGGTAGCAGCTGAATCGCCTCTGTCCCGGGATTTCACGCTCCGACAAAGGGACGCGCCTGGCTTCAGACCAGTACCGTCCACAGCGCAAACCCGGCATACCACAGCACTGCACAGCGCAGCAGCAATTCCCACAGGCTGTCCAACCGCCCCAGCCCACGCTGGTCGTCTTCTTCCTCGGGAATGTCATCGGCAATGCGTCCCACCCGAGCCACCAGGTGCGCAGCGCTGATGTGCCAGTTCAGCAATTCATGCAGCATCACCCGCGTTACCGCGACGAAATTGCCCACCAAGGCAAAGCTCAACGCCAGAACCCGCACCGGCAGCCAGTCCATGGCATGCCGTAGCTGCTCGGCACGTGCCTTCAGCGCCGGCTGTCTGCTGTGCTCACCACACAGCGCCAGCAGGCGGTAGGCCAGCGCTGCGCCCGGGCCAAGCACGAAGTACCAGAAGATCACCGCGAAAAAGCCCTGGTACACCTGCCACAACAGGTTGCCCTGAACACTCACCAGCAGGCTGCGTGAATCGTCGGCGGCCAGCCCCAGGTCGCGCTCTGCCACGTGCAACGCAGCCTGGTCATCACCCCTGCGCCAGGCATCGCGGAACGGCCCCAGCGATGCCTTGGCATCGCCGCGGCCCAGGCTGTATATCAGCACCAGCAGGTGCACCGGCAAGGCCAGCAGGCCATAAGCCACAGGGTCCAGCACGTGCAACAGCAACACCAGCAATGCGACCGGGGCCAGCACCAGAATGGCCAGCGTCCACCACGGGTGTACCTTGCCGCTACGCTCCAGGCGCACCAGTTCGCCGATGAAGAACCCGTCACGCTGTACCTGATGACGCAAGGCCGAGAACTTTTCGACCCACAGCGCCAGCAGCAACACCAGAAAACTCATGCCTTGTCCTCGTTGTGCAGCAGCGCTGCGCGGTAACGCGACCAGTCGAAGGCCGGGCCAGGGTCGCTCTTGCGTTGCGGGGCAATGTCGCAATGGCCCTGGATGCGGTCCAGGTCGATGGCCGGCCAGGCGCGGCGAATATGCCGGGTAAGTTGCTCCAGCACCGCGTACTGGGCATCGGTGTAGGGCAGGTCGTCGGTGCCCTCCAGCTCGATACCGATGGAAAAGTCGTTGCAGCCCTCGCGCCCGTCGAAGCACGACACGCCGGCATGCCAGGCACGCTCGAGCAATGACACGAACTGGGTCACCGCACCGTCGCGCTCGACGAACAGGTGTGCCGACACGGTCAGGTGGTTGATGCCGGCGAAATAGGGGTGCTCGTCAGGGTCCAGGCGGTTCTGGAAGAACTGCTGAACCTTGCCGGTGCCGAAACAGGCCGGGGGTAGGCTGATGTTGTGGATCACCAGCAGGGAAATCGATTCGCCTTCGGGGCGGGCATTGAAGTTCGGCGAGGGGCAGTGGGTGATTCCGTTTCCGTGGAACCAGCCAGTGGCACGGTCCAATTGCATGAGGCGAATCCTGAAAGTGCCGTGAACAGAGCACCAGTATGCCCTGCGGCCGAGGCCGTTTGCATGTGAATGATTGTAATGTTCATGCCTACAGGCCCCGTGCTTGGCGCAGCTCGTCGAGCACCGCCTCCAGCGCACGCTCGAACAGCAAGCCGTCGTCCAGCACGCGTACCTCGCCCCGGTGCAATGCCTGGGCCAGGCTGGTGGCGTTCCACTCCCGCACTTTCATGCCGGTGCGGTTGGAAAACACCAGCCTGTCGCTACTGTCGACACGCGCCACCAGCTTGCACCGCAGCGGCTCATCCTCGTCGAGCACCTCGACCCAGGTACCGATGCGCAGGCGCTGCACCTGGCGCAACGCAGCGGCCTGGCCATGGGCAATGTGCAACGGTGCGCAGGCAGGTTCTTCGGCAATGGCCAGCACGATGTCTTCGGCCACCAGCACCTCACCCAGGCGCTGGTCCTCCCCATCTGGCTGCCCGTTTGTACCTGCGCAGGCCCGCAGGTGCAATTGTTCCAGTTGCAGGAAGAATTCGCGGGTCGCAGCCGAGTCCAGAGCCACGCTGGCCAGGCCATCGCGCAATGCCTTGAGCAGGCCCGGCACCTTTTGCAGCAAGGCTTGTGGCTCCTGTGCCGGGGTGATACTGGCCAGCAGCGTGTCCATGGTCTGCAACGCGTCCCGCCAGGCCTGGGAAGCCGCGCCCTGCTTGAGCCAGGCCAGTAGCAGTACCTGGCTCCACGACTGCACCAGCATCTGCACCACCACCTGCGGCCACACCTGGCCGCGCAGGCGCTGGTTGAGCGCTTGCTGCACCTGTTGCCTGGCCTGTTGGGCACGGGCACGGCCTTCTTCCGCATCGCGGGTGCGTTGTTCGAGCAGCTCGTTGCGCCGACGCTCGTCCTGGTTGAAGGCCAGGAAGTCTTCAAGCAACTCGGCGAACAGGCTGGTGTCTTCGGCGAAATCATTGAGCAGGCGCTGGATGGTCCGCTCCACCCGCAAGTGCAGGCTGTCGCGAAGGCTGGTGCCAGTACATTCCCAGCCGATGGCTGCGCCAGCGATCTCGTTGAGCAGCCGCCGGGCCGGATGACTGGCCCTGCTGAACAGCCCCCTGTCCAGCAGGGCGACTTTCAGCAGCGGAATATGCAGGCGCGCGATCAACGCGCGCAGGCCGGCTGGCAGGTTGTCGTCGTTGCGGATGAACGCGAACAGCAGCCCTACCAGGTTGATCATGTCCTCGTCGGCCACCTCGATGCGCCGACGGGTGCCGCTGCGCACGCTGACTCGCAACAGCAACTGCTCAAGCTGTTGGCCGAGTTCGGAATCTTCATCTTCGTGGGTAGCCGGCACGTAGTGCTGCAGATGCGAAAGCAGGCGCAGCAGGTCGGCGGTGCTGATCGGTTGCGCCGTGGCCACGGCCTGCAGGCGAGGCGCGAACTGCCCGCGCAGCGGCGCCAGCAGGGTTTGCAGCGAGGCGAAGAAGGCCTGCCCTGCCGCGTCCGCGCCGACTTCCAGGCCCCGCTTCGCCGCCCCACGTCGGGCCCGCATGCGCCGGTCCTCGGCGCGCCGGCGCGGGGCCGGCGGCAGCTCGGGCAGCACGCCCGCAGCTGCCAGCAACTGGTTGGCCTCGCCATAGATGATTTCGGCATCGCGCAGTACGTAGCGCTCGAACAGTTTGAGCAGCACCAGTTTCACCCGCAGGCCAACTCCCAGGTTACGTCCTGCCTCGAGGAAGTAGCCACACAAGGCGGCAGGCCCCAGCGGGTTGTGCTGCTCGTACAGGGGACGGTCGAGCAGTGCCTGCAAGCGCAGGCCCAGTTGCTGCAGGGCGATGCCGTCACGCGACAGTACCCGCGCAACCATGCCTTCGATCGCGGCGGCGCGCTCTGCCTGGGCCTTGCTGCGCAAGTCGCCGGGCTCGCCCAGGTGTGCCAGCGGGTCGACCTGGCCCATACGCGCATAGGCATCGTAGAAGGTATCGAGAAAGCCACGTTCGATGCTCTTGCGCTTCAGGCGCAGGTCGCGCATGGCCTCGAAATAGAGGTTCTGCTCACTGCGGTCGTACGCCTTGTCGGCCATCTCGAAAAGGGTATCGTCAGCGTTGTCGAACAGGTCCTGCAGCCCTTGGCGCAATTGCAGGGCCGCCTTGTCACGCACCTGCAGCAGCAATACCGGAAGGCAAGGCAGAGGCGTACGCCCCCCTCGATCGATGGTTGCCACCAAGGGCACCACCTTGCCTTCTTTTTGCATCCTGGACTCCTTGCAGGGTGTCTCGCCCGAAGGGGCTGGAGATCGTCAAAGCCATGACGCCAAATACTGGTCGCCATTATCGGCAAAAATCCGTATCGCTGCCAGCGCCGTTTCTCTCGTTGGCTAATGACCCTGATTTGCCTCATTTGCTCAATGCCACCGACCAAAGGTCGCTGCCAGGGCGGCTGTACACACAAGCCCCCTGCCCTATAATCGCGGGCATCTAGCTTGTGGAGCCGACCATGCCGAACCTACGCCTCGCCGACCTGACCGCTGAAATCGAAGCCAACGTGCGCCGCGCACTGTTGGAAGACATCGGCAGTGGCGATATAACCGCGCAGTTGATCCCGGCCGAGCGCCTGGCCAAGGCGACCATCATCACCCGTGAAGACTGCGTGATTGCCGGCACTGCCTGGGTCGATGCGGTGTTTCGCCAGCTCGACCCGCGCGTCGCGGTGCACTGGCAGGTGGCCGACGGGGAACGCGCCACGGCTAACCAGGCGTTGTTTCACCTGGAAGGCCCGGCACGCTCGCTGCTCAGCGGTGAACGCAGTGCGCTGAACTTCCTGCAGTTGCTGTCGGGCGTGGCCACCCGGGCACGCTTCCTCGCCGACCTGGTGCAAGGCACCCAGGTACGCCTGCTGGATACACGCAAGACCTTGCCCGGCCTGCGCCTGGCGCAGAAGTACGCGGTCACCTGTGGCGGCTGCGACAACCACCGCATCGGCTTGTACGACGCCTTCCTGATCAAGGAAAACCACATTGCAGCCAGTGGCGGCGTGGCCGAGGCAGTGGCAGCCGCGCACCGCATTGCACCGGGCAAGCCGGTGGAAATCGAAGTGGAAAGCCTGGACGAACTGCGCCAGGCGCTGGCCGCCGGTGCAGACATCATCATGCTCGACGAGCTGAACCTTGAGGAAATGCGCGAAGCAGTGCGTATTACTGCCGGGAAGGCCAAGCTCGAGGCCAGCGGCGGGGTCAACGAGCAGACCTTGCGCGTGATTGCCGAGACCGGAGTGGACTACATCTCGATTGGTGCCATGACCAAGGATGTGAAGGCAGTGGACCTGTCGATGCGACTGAGCCTGTAATCGAATTGCAGGCAATGAAAAACCGGCCTCTGGCCGGTTTTTCATGGGACATCCGGGGGCGTAGCCATTCTCCAGGAATGGCCCTGTATCGCGAGGGCCGCCAAGCGGCCCAGGCATTCCCGGATCAGAACGAGGCGTTGGCCAGACCGTCCAGGTAGCGCTCGACGTCCAGCGCCGCCATGCAACCGGCACCAGCCGAGGTGATGGCCTGACGGTAAACGTGGTCAGCCACGTCACCGGCAGCGAACACGCCCTCGACGTTGGTGGCGGTGGCGTTGCCTTCACGGCCACCGTTGACCACCAGATAGCCGTCCTTCAGGGTCAGCTGGCCTTCGAACAGCGAGGTGTTCGGGGTATGGCCAATGGCGATGAACACGCCGTCGACCTTGATTTCGTCGCTGCTGCCATCGTTGTTCTTCAGGCGCGCACCGGTCACACCCATGTTGTCACCCAGGACTTCATCCAGGGTGGCGTTGAGCTTGAGCTCGATCTTGCCTTCGGCGACACGTGCATGCAGCTTGTCGACCAGGATCTTCTCGGCACGGAAGGTATCGCGACGGTGCACCAGGGTCACCTTGCTGGCGATGTTGGCCAGGTACAGCGCCTCTTCAACGGCAGTATTGCCGCCGCCAACCACGGCAACCGGCTTGTTGCGGTAGAAGAAGCCGTCACAGGTGGCGCAGGCCGAGACACCTTTGCCCATGAACGCTTCTTCGGACGGCAGGCCCAGGTAGCGGGCGCTGGCGCCGGTGGCGATGATCAGTGCATCGCAGGTGTACTTGCCGCTGTCACCCTGCAGGGTGAAGGGTTTGTTGGCCAGGTCGACAGCGTTGATGTGGTCGAAGACGATCTCGGTTTCGAAACGCTCGGCGTGCTCCTGCATGCGCTGCATCAGTGCCGGGCCGGTCAGGCCATGGGGGTCGCCCGGCCAGTTGTCGACTTCGGTGGTGGTGGTCAGCTGGCCGCCGGCCTGCATGCCGGTGATCAGCAGCGGCTTGAGGTTGGCCCGGGCGGCGTACACCGCGGCGCTGTAACCGGCAGGGCCGGAACCGAGAATGATGACGCGCGAATGACGTACTTCAGACATGTCGAACTCCTGTCGAGCGGGCCGCATGGGCCGGCATCGTGTGCGCCGGCTGCGCCAGCTGGAATTTAAAAAGGACCCACGCAGCACTTGGGGAAGGCTACAACGCGCAGGCCCGAAAACCGGAAAGTTGAACGCACTGTAGCGAGGTGGCAAAGATTAAGGAAATATCCTTAGACAATCCACCTCATAGGCATCGCCTATCCACCGAATTGTTCGGATAGCCATGGGCTGGCCCTTTTGTTACACCCGGTTTCCCTGCCGCTGCCCGCCTTCCGTCGGCGCGGCAAACTCGGTAAGGTCAGCGCGTTTACCTTCTCTGCGGAGTCTTCTGATGCAAGCCCCTGTCCTGTCCGGCCCCCAGTACCTGCGCGAAGGCCTGAAACTGGTGCTGAGCCCCAACCTGCGGTTGTTCGTACTGCTGCCACTGGCAGTCAACCTGCTGCTGTTCGGTGGCCTGATCTACTTCGCCGGCCACCAGTTCAGCCTGTGGGTGGACACCCTGATGCCCACCCTGCCGAGCTGGCTGAGTTTCCTTACCTACATCCTCTGGCCGCTGTTCGTCGCCCTGGTAGTACTGATGGTGTTCTTCACCTTCACCCTGGTGGCCAATATCATTGCCGCGCCGTTCAACGGCTTCCTGGCGGAAAAGGTCGAGGTGGTGCTGCGTGGCCAGGACAACTTCCCGGCCTTCAGCTGGGGCGAACTGGTCGCCATGGTGCCACGCACATTCGGCCGCGAAATGCGCAAGCTGGGCTACTTCCTGCCACGGGCCATCGGCCTGTTCATCCTGTCGCTGATCCCGGTGGTCAACGTGGTGGCGGCGCCGCTGTGGCTGATCTTCGGGGTCTGGATGATGGCGATCCAGTACATCGACTACCCGGCGGACAACAACAAGATGAGCTGGCAGGACATGCTCGCCTGGCTGCGCAGCAAGCGCTGGCAGTCGCTGGGCTTTGGCGGCATCACCTACCTGGCGCTGATGATACCGCTGGTAAACGTGCTGATGATGCCGGCAGCGGTGGCCGGCGCCACGTTGTTCTGGGTGCGGGAGCGCAACTGATCACGATGTAACGCCGCCCTGTGGGAACGGCTTCTCCCGCTCCCACAGGCTTCACTGCCCCAACCGGCTGGAGAACTGCCCTACCACGTCCACCACCCGCTTCGCGCCTTCCTGGATCTCGACAATCCCCCCGCCGGTTTCATCAGCCAGCGCCAGCCCTTGCTCGGCCTGGCGCTTGCTGGTGTCGATGATGGCTACCGCCGCCTGGGCCAGCTGCTCGTTCTGCTGTACCACCCGGGCGATCTCCTCGGTGGCGGTGCTGGTGCGCGACGCCAGCTGGCGTACTTCATCGGCGACCACGGCAAAGCCACGGCCCTGCTCGCCAGCGCGGGCCGCCTCGATGGCCGCGTTCAGCGCCAGCAGGTTGGTCTGCCCGGCGATGTCGCTGATGGTCTTGATGATCGAGCCGATCACCCGCGATTGAGTGTCCAGCGCCTGGATGCCTTCGGCCGCTTCTTGCATCGAGGCTTCCAGGCCGCGCATCACGCTGACGGTCTGGGTGACCACCTCGGTGGCCTTGCGCGCACTGGCGTCCGTACCTACCGAGGTGTTGAAGGCCACGTCCGCCGCCTCGGCCACCGCCAGCTCCTGGTTGACCTGGTCAGTGATCACGGTGGCGAACTTGACCACTTTGTAAAGCACGTCGTGGGCGTCGAAGATCGGGTTGTACGAAGCTTCCAGCCAGATCACCCGCCCGTGGGCATCGATACGCTTGAAGCGATCGGCAATGTACTCGCCACGGCGCAGCTTTTCCCAGAAAGCCTGGTAGCCCGCCGAATTGACCTCCTCCGGCTCGCAGAACATGCGGTGATGCTTGCCACGGATCTGTTCCAGGCGATAGCCGACGGTGGCCAGGAACCGTTCGTTGGCCGTGAGGATGGTGCCATCGAGGTCGAACTCGATCACCGCGGTCGAGCGCATCAGCGCCTTGATCAGGCTTTCGTGCTCGCGCGAGGTCTCGATGGTGCGGGTAAGGTCGCTGGAGTGCAGCGTGAAGTACTTGATACGCCCGTCACTGTTCTTGACCGGCTGCAGGATCGAACGCAACCAGGCTTCCTGGCCATTGCCACGCAGCAGACGGAAGGCGCCGTTGAGGTGTTCACCGCGGCCGATTGCGCCTTTCATGCGCTGGTAGAAGTCCAGTGACTTCACGTGTGCCGGGACAATTTCCTCGATGTTGCGGCCAAGCAGTTGATCGGCACGGTAAAGCATTTCGCTTTCGAAATTGCCGTTGACCATCTCGATGCGCCCCTGGGGGTCGAGTTGCAGCACCAACATCTCGTTGTCGAGACTACTCTTGACCTGTTCGATGGACATCAGGTCTTCGCGCAACTGGCGGATTTCTTGCTTGAGCTTGTTGTTGAACATCACCGCTCTCCCGGAGCGCATCAGGTCGTCGAATGCTTCTTCATCGGCTGCCCGTGAAGCCTTCTTGAGCGTCCTGAAAGGAAAATTTCAAAAAGGGAAAGGCGTCAGCAAGCAGGCGTCATCTGGACGTCACGCAGCGGTCACATTGGCGCAACCTGGCAGGCGGAAACTTTTTGTCATGAATACACCCGCCCTACGCATTACCTTGGTCAGCGAAACCTTCCCACCCGAAATCAACGGCGTGGCCAACACCCTTGGCCGCCTCAGCGAGGGACTGCGCCAGCGCGGCCACAAGGTCGAGGTGGTGCGCCCGCGCCAGGCCGGTGAAGGGCCGCTGTACGACGACCCTGAGCTGATGCTGTGCCGTGGCTGGCCGCTGCCTGGCTACCCTGGCTTGCAGTGGGGCGAGGTATCGATGCACAAACTGTTGCGCCATTGGCGTCGGCAGCGCCCGGACGTGCTGTACATCGCCACCGAGGGGCCGCTGGGGCTCAGCGCCCTGCGCGCCGCCCGCCGCCTTGGCGTGGCAGTGGTGAGCGGCTTTCATACCAATTTCCCGCAGTATTCCGGCCAGTACGGGCTGGGCCTGCTGACGCGCCTGCTCACCCATTACCTGCGCTGGTTCCATCGGCGTACAGCCATCACCCTGGTTCCCAGCCTCAGCCAACGCCTGGAGCTTGAACGCCGTGGTTTCGAACGCCTGGCGCTGTTGGCCCGCGGGGTTGATGCCTGCCTGTTCAACCCGGCGCGGCGTAGCCAGGCACTGCGCGACAGCTGGGGACTTGGCCCGGACGATATCGCCGTGCTGCATGTCGGCCGGTTGGCAGTGGAAAAGAACCTGGGCCTCCTGCGCCCGTGCCTCGATGCCCTGCAGAAGGCTTATCCACACAAACGCCTGCGCCTGATACTGGTGGGGGATGGCCCGCAACGCACCGCCCTCCGCCAGCAGCTGCCCGAGGCCGTGTTCTGCGGCGCCCAGCGCGGCGAGCTACTGGCCGAGCACTATGCCAGCGGTGACCTGTTCCTGTTCCCGAGCCTGACCGAGACCTTTGGCAATGTAGTGCTCGAAGCCATGGCCTCGGGGTTGGCGGTGGTCGCTTATGACGAGGCGGCCGCAGCGCAGCATATCCGCCATGGCCACAGCGGTGCACTGGCCATGCCGGGGGACCCGGCGGCATTCGTCGATGCCGCCTGCTGGCTGCTGGAAGAAGCGGAAACCTTGCGCCGGGTGCGCCTGAATGCGCGGCAGCACGCCAGCCGCCAGGGCTGGCCGGCGATTGTCGAGCAGTTCGAGGGGTATCTCCATGCAGCCCGGAACCAGGCTGCGAGTTCACCAGCTTCGAGGCTGGGCTCTACGCGATCCGTGTAGCAGCGGCCTGGTGTCGCGACCGGACTGCAGCGCAGCCCCTCGCACTTTGCGGCCCGGTCACGACACTAGCCGCCCTGCATACATCGCGTCAGGCGCTTCAGGCCAAGGCCTTCTCGATGGCCTGCACCACTGCAGGGTCATCCGGTGCCGTTCGCGGCGAGAAGCGCGCCAGCACCCGCCCGTCCTTGCCAACCAGGAATTTCTCGAAGTTCCAGGTGATGTCGCCGGGGAACTCGGCGCCCTCGCCGGCCAGCAGGCGATACAGCGAATGGCGGTGTGGCCCGTTGACTTCCAGCTTGGCCCCCAGCGGGAAGCTCACACCATAGTTGAGGCTGCAGAACTCCTGGATTTCCTTTTCACTGCCCGGTTCCTGACCGGCAAACTGGTTGCACGGCAGGCCAAGCACGTTGAAGCCCTTGTCCTTGTAGTCCTGGTAAAGGTTCTCCAAGGCCTTGTATTGCGGCGTCAGGCCACACTTGGAAGCAACATTTACCACCAGCACCACTTGGCCCTTGAAGGGTGCGAGAGGCAGCTCCCCGCCGTTCAGCGCGTCCAGTTTCAGGTCGTGAAATGCACTCATGATGAATCCCTCTCAGGTTGCCGGTTGCCGCGCAGGCGAATTCCGCCCACTAAAAAGGCGCTCGTCCAAGCCGTCCACCTCCCGAAGGAAGGCAAATCGGCTTGCCCGAGCGCCTGGCGACTTTCTGAGCTTAGCGCAGAAAATCAGTGGTGATGGCCACCTTCACCGTGGATGTGACGGTGAGCGATTTCTTCGTCGCTGGCGTCACGCACGTTGACTACCTTGACCTGGAAGGTCAGGCGCTGGCCGGCCAGCGGGTGATTGCCGTCAACAGTGATGTCATCGCCGTCGATGTCGCGGATAGTGACGATCTGCATCTGGCCATCCGGCGCCGAAGCGTGGAACTGCATGCCCACCTCCAGCTCGTCGACGCCTTCGAACAGGCTGCGGTTCAAGGTGCTGACCAGCTCGGCCAAGTATTCACCGTAGGCATCTTCCGGCTCGACGGAAACGTTCAGCTCGTCACCGGCCTGCTTGCCTTCCAAGGCCTTTTCCAGGCCCGGGATGATGTTGCCGGCACCGTGCAGGTAAACCAGCGGCGCGCCACCGGCGGAGCTGTCGATGGTCTCCCCGGCGTCATTGGTCAGGGTATAGTCGATGGAGACAGCCTTGTTGGCGGCGATCAGCATGGGGCAAGACCTTTTGCAAAAGAATGTAGAGCGGACAAGTGTAACCAAGCCATCGTCCGATTGCGACCGCACTGCGGATGAGCAGCGGCCCATCAGTCGGATCACCGGCTTCCACCAGGATGAGGAAGACCACTGGGTGGCCGAACTGTCCTGCGGCCATACCCAGCATCTGCGCCACCAGCCGCCGTGGCAGGCACGCCCCTGGGTGCTGGACCCGGCCCAGCGCGCGCAACGCATCGGCCAGCCTTTCGCTTGCGGCTGGTGCGCTCAGGGGGCCGATAGCGCTACCCTTGGCCGTTAATTTCTTGCACCGCTTATTTCGAGAAGCACGCATGCAGACATTTTTCATTGCGCCGACCGACTTCGGTGTCGGCCTGACCTCCATCAGCCTCGGCCTGGTACGCACCCTCGAACGCGCCGGCCTGAAGGTTGGCTTCTTCAAGCCGATCGCCCAGCCCCACCCCGGTGATACCGGTCCCGAACGCTCCACCGAACTGGTCGCCCGCACCCACGGCATCAAGCCACCGGTACCGCTGAGCCTGGCCCACGTCGAGCGCATGCTCGGCGAAGGCCAGCTGGACGAACTGCTCGAGGAAATCATCCGTCTGTACCAGCAAGCCTGCATCGGCAACGACGTAGTAGTGGTCGAAGGCATGGTGCCTACGCGCCACGCCAGTTATGCGGCGCGGGTCAACCTGCACCTGGCCAAGAGCCTGGATGCCGAGGTGATCCTGGTCTCGGCGCCGGAAAACGAAGTACTCAGCGAGCTGTCTGGCCGGGTAGAACTGCAGGCGCAGCTGTTTGGCGGCCCGCGTGATCCGAAAGTGCTCGGGGTGATCCTCAACAAGGTGCGCACCGACGAAAGCATGGCAGAGTTTTCCGCGCGCCTGCGCGAGCACTCGCCGCTACTGCGCGGCGACGACTTCCGCCTGCTCGGTTGCATCCCCTACCAACCGGAACTGAACGCCCCGCGCACCCGCGACGTGGCCGAACTGCTCGGTGCCCAGGTACTCAACGCCGGTGACTACGAGCAGCGGCGCATGGGCAAGATCATCATCTGCGCACGCACCGTGGCCAACACGGTGCCGCTGCTGACTTCGGGCACGCTGGTGGTGACCCCGGGCGACCGCGACGACATCATCCTCGCCGTCAGCCTCGCGGCGATCAACGGCGTACCGCTGGCCGGCCTGCTGCTGACCAGCGACAGCAAGCCTGACGCGCGCATCCTGGGCCTGTGCCGTGGCGCCCTGCAGGCCGGCCTGCCGATCCTGTCGGTCAGTACCGGTTCGTACGACACCGCCAACCAGCTCAACTCGCTGAACCGGGAAATCCCGGTGGACGACCGCGAGCGTGCCGAGTTCATCACCGATTTCGTCGCCAGTCACCTCGACGCGGCCTGGTTGCACCAGCGTTGCGGTACCCCGCGCGAACTACGCCTGTCACCGGCCGTGTTCCGCTACCAGCTGATCCAGCGCGCGCAGCAGGCCAACAAGCGTATCGTCCTGCCGGAAGGCGCCGAGCCGCTGCTGGTACAGGCTGCGGCCATCTGCCAGGCCCGAGGCATCGCCCGCTGCGTGCTGCTGGCCAAGCCCGAGGATGTCGACGCCGTGGCACGTGCGCAGGGCATCACATTGCCGCCAGGCCTGGAAATCCTCGACCCGGAGCTGATCCGCGGTCGCTATGTGGAACCGATGGTCGCACTGCGCAAGAGCAAGAACCTCAATGCGCCGATGGCCGAGCAACAACTGGAAGACCCGGTTGTGATCGGCACCATGATGCTGGCGCTGGACGAAGTGGATGGCCTGGTCTCGGGCCTGGTGCACTCGACTGCCAACACCATCCGCCCGGCTTTGCAACTGATCAAGACCGCACCCGGTTCGAGCCTGGTGTCATCGGTGTTCTTCATGCTGTTCCCGGAACAGGTGCTGGTGTACGGCGACTGCGTGATGAACCCGCACCCGAGCGCTGCCGAACTGGCCGAAATCGCCCGGCAGAGCGCCGACTCGGCGCAGGCGTTCGGCATCGCACCGCGGGTGGCGATGATCAGTTACTCAAGCGATTCGGCCAGCGATGAGGAAGTCGAGAAAGTGCGCGAAGCGACCCGCCTGGCGCAGGCTGCGACTGAGGCGCTGCTGATCGACGGGCCGTTGCAGTATGACGCCGCAGCCAACCCGGCGATTGCCCGGGAGCTGGCGCCAGACAGCCCGGTGGCCGGGCGTGCCACGGTGTTCGTGTTCCCCGACCTGAATACCGGCAACACCACGCACAAGGCGGTGCAGCGCAGCACCGACGGCGTCAGCCTGGGGCCCATGCTGCAGGGGCTGCGCAAGCCGGTGAACGACTTGCCGCGTGGGGCCCAGGTAGACGATATCGTGCATACCATCGCCCTTACGGCGATTCAGGCCAGCGTGGCAGGTTAGAAACCGGGGCTGCGCTGCAGCCCCCGGTATCGGTCAGGGATACTGCTGAACCTGGCCCTGCTGGTCATACTGCTGGCCGGGAATCGGCTTCAGGTTCACTTCCACCCGACGGTTCTGCGCACGGCCGTTGGCGTCGGCGTTGCTGGCGATCGGCTGATCCGGGCCCATGCCGCGTACCGAAATACGCGAGGCGTCCACGCCCTGCGAAGTCAGGTAGGTGCTGACCGCCTGCGCGCGACGCTGGGACAGGTCCATGTTGTGCTGGCGGCTGCCGGTGCTGTCGGTGAAGCCGACTACTTCGATGGTGTTCTGGTTGAACTGCTTGAACGAGCTGGCCAGGTTGTTCAGCGGCGAGTAGAAGCTCGGCGCGATGTTGGCCGAGTCGGTGGCGAAGGTGATGTTGCCCGGCATGATCAGCTTGATCTGGTCACCCTGTCGCTGCACTTCCACACCGGTGTTGGCCATTTGCGCGCGCAGCTCGGCTTCCTGCTTGTCGGCGTAGTAGCCATAACCGGCGGCAGCGGCACCCACGGCAGCGGCACCGATCAGCGCACCCTTGCCGCGGTTGTTGTGGTCAATGGCGGCACCGGCAATGGCACCGGCCAGCGCACCCAGGCCGCCGTATTTGGCCGTCTTGCTCATCCCTGTGGAGCCCTGCGCCTGGCCCTGGCTGTCATAAGGGTTCTGACCGGCACAGCCAGTCATCAGGGCAGCGGCGGTTGCGACGATAATCAGACGACGCATGGTGAACATGGACAAGCTCCTACTGAATTCATGAATGCGACAGATCGCGAACGGATCTATGCCAGCCTTGGATCGCACAGGCAACGAAAAATTCCATGAAAGTGCCTTCATGTGCCATCACGCACGTACGAAGGGGTTTTCACGCATCTCGTCACCCAGCCGGGTATCGGGGCCATGGCCAGTTACCACGATGGCTTGTTCATCCAGCCGGTACAGCCGCTCCTTGATCGAACGCACGATAGCCCGCTGGTCGCCGCCCCACAAATCGGTGCGGCCGATGCCACGGCGGAACAGGGTATCCCCGGCGATCAGCAGCTTGGCATCGGCAAACCAGAAACTCATCGAGCCGGGGGTGTGGCCTGGCGTATGCAGGGCTACGCCACAACCGCAGGCCAGCTCTTCGTCGTCACCCAGCCAGCGGTCAGGCGCGGGTACCGGGGTGTAGGGCACGCCGAACATCTGGCATTGCATTTCCAGGTTGTCCCACAGCACCTGGTCGTCCTTGTGCAGGTGCAGGGTCGCGCCGGTCAGTTCCTTGAGCTTGCCGGACGCCAGGAAGTGATCGAAGTGCGCGTGGGTGTGAATGATGCTCACCAGGGTCAGGCCATGGGCCTGCAGGCGGGCAAGAATCTTCTCCGGATCACCGCCCGGGTCGACGACGATGGCCTTCTTGCTCAGCGGGTCGCCAATCAGGGTGCAATTACATTGCAAGGGGCCTACAGGGAAGGTTTCGCGAATAAGCGCTGATGATGGATTCTGCATGGGAGTATGAGGACCGGTTAGCCGAAGAGCGTTTGCACACGTGCCAGTGCATCGAGCATGACAAATTCGCAAGAACTTCGCACTGCAATCCTGCCCATTTCACGGCAAAAACAGCTTGAACAGCCCCCCTCCAAGCGCCCCACCATTGGCGATCTCGATGCGCCCGCGCACCCCGCCACTTTCATGCAACGCCGCGATGCGCGCGGCAAAATAAAGGCCAAGGCCGGTGCTGCCGCTGTTCGAATCGATGCCCTGGATGAACTCTTCCTGGCGTTCGAGCATGCGCTGTGGATAACCGGGGCCGTCATCGTTGACACAAATGGCCAGCTGGTTGTCCGCTTCCTCGATGGTGATCAGCAAGGCATGCGCAGCGAAGCGGGTGGCGTTGGTGATGACGTTGGCGACCACCGAGGCCACCAGTTCACGGTCGAAGAAGCCCAGTGGGTTGTCAGTGTCGATACGCCAGGTGGCGAGGATGTCCTTGTGCCTGAGCACTTCCTCGTGAGCAGCCAGCTGGGCCTCGATGAAGTCGTCCAGTTCGTGGTAGTCCGGGCACACCGGCAGCTGGTTGACACCCAGCTTGTACAGCCCCAGCAGCTGCACCAGCATGCCGTTGAGGTGACGAAACTCATGCTCCATCACGCCCTGCTCGGTCCCCCCGCGCAGCTCCTCGGGCAAACGCTCCATCCACTGGTTGTGGGACTGGATCAGCGCTGACAGGGAGTTCTTCAGGTCGTGCACGGTGGAGGCGATCACCGTGGAAAAATCCAGCCCCTGGTTGTCTTGATTCATGCGCCGAACACCCGGATATGCAATTTGCGGTAACGGTCGTAACGGTTGTCGCTGGCAGGGATACCGGCCACGCTGGTCAGGGCGTCACGACACTCCTGCATGATTGCCGGCTGCGGGTTGTCGCCGCCAATGCGCAGTAGCGCCTGGGCAGTATTCAAGGCGATGCTGATGTTCTTCGGCTGCAACCCCAGCGCCTTGCGGAACAGCTGCAGCGCCTCGCCGAGCTGCCCGCCCTGGTAACTGCGCACGCCCTGACGGTTGAGGGTGACCGCTTCGGTAATGGCGTTGAGCACGCTCGGGTCATCGGTCAGCTTGCCCACTTTCTCCATGACCTTGGGGTCGTCGCCGTAACTTTCCACACAGCCCCTCAGCACGCCGATGGCGGCGGCTTCCTGACCCATGGCCTGCAATTGCGCGGCGACGGTCAGGGCCGAATCGACCGAAAAGAACTGGTTCATCTTGTCCAGGCGCTGGATCGCCTGTTCGGTCAGCTTGGCCGCCGTTTCCGGGTCCCCGGCCTGTTGCAGGCTGGCGGCCTTCATCATCCGCGCGCGCACTTGCAACCCCTGGTCTTCCGGGTTTTCCTTGGCAACCTCGCTGAGCGTGGCGTTGATCTCGACCCGGGTGCGCGCATCCAGGCCAAAACCGGCATTCTTGCTCATCAGCGCCTGCACCAGGCCGAGATTGTTCTCGGCGTCCTTGTAGCGTGAGCTCTGGCCCTGGCTGACAGCATGGCGAAACGCTTTCGAGGCGCTCTCGAAGTCTTCGTTTTCCAACGCCAACTTGCCCAGCGTCGACTGGCGGCGCACCGACAACGGCGACAGCCGCACGGCTTCTTCCAGCATGTTCTGCGCACGCCTGGTTTCGCCCTGGGCCACCAGCACCTCGGCCATGCCATCGTACAGGCTCGGCATGATCGGGAAGGCCTTGAGCGCCTGCTCGTACACGCCCTGGGCCTGGGCATTCTGGCCACGCTTGTGCATCAGGCTGCCCAGTGCCGCGTACACCCATGGCTGTGGGCGGCTGGCGAGAATGGCCTTGAGGAACTTCTCCAGCTCCTCGAAACGGCTGAGATTGCGCAAGGCATCGGCCCGATACCGCAGGCACAGCGGCGCCAGGCGTGGGTCGCGCTTGCACAGTTCGGCGCAGGCCGCCAGCACCTCGGCCGGCCGATTGCGGTCCAGGGCCTGCAGGATCGGCTTCAGCAGGTTCTTGCGCTGGTACAGCTTCTCCACGCGCTGGGCCAGGCCAACCCGGTTGAACGGCTTGGTCAGGTAGGCATCGGGTTCGTGCTCGATGGCGCTGAGGACAATGGCCTGGCTGCTCTCGGCCGTGACCATGATGAATATGCACTCATGGCTGATGTGCTTGTCGAGGATCAGGTCTTCGAGCACCTGCTGGCCGTTCTTCTTGCCGTCGCCCAGGTGGAAATCCTGCAGAATCACGTCATAGCGCTTCTGCGCGCACATGCGCAACGCCTGCTCGCCGCTGTCGGCGGTGTCCACGTCACGCACACCCAGCTCACGCAACATGGAACGGGTCGACGTGCGAAAGTCGGTAAAGTCGTCGACGATCAGAAAGCTCTTTTGCCCGTACTGCAGCATCAACACGACCTGCCTTGGAATAATTGAAAAATCGCGCGAAGCGATGCCACCGCTAGCTGTATCGGCAGCTGGCCGGGAAAGATGAGGATAGAGCATTGGACGGCCGGTAACCCGGGCCTCGGTCACGACTTTAGCGGGCAATACCCGACACGGCCAGTATCAGGCCAGCAGCCCCAGCGATTTGGCCTTGGCCACTGCCTGAGTACGCCGTTCTACGCCGAGCTTGCTGTTGATATGACTGGCGTGGGTCTTCACCGTGTGCAGGGAAATGAACAACCGCTCGCTGATCTGCTGGTTGGAACAACCCTGGGCAATCAGTTCGAGCACCGCCAATTCGCGGCTGCTCAGCGCTTCGCTGCTGTTGTTGCCGGCGTTGGGCATCGGCGGCAGGCGCTTGAGCAGCTCGGCCTGTACCGGGCTGGCGGCGGTTGCCTGCAACTGTTCGTGAAGCCATTGCGGATGTTGTTCCAGCAGTGGCTGGAACGGTTGCAGCACGCCGCCGTGGGCGGCTTCCAGCAGCCTGGGCAGCAACTGGGCGGCCTGCCCTTCGCGGCCTTCGCCCAGCAGCAAGGCAAGCCACTGGCACAGGGCATTGACGGTCAGCAGCATGCCGCCACTGGCCTGGCCGCGCTCGACCAGGCCGGCCAGGCGTTGCTCGGCTTCGTCGCGACGCGACTGGGTACGGTCCAGCAACGCTTGTTGCAAGGCAATGTGCAACGGCAGCAACGGGTGGAACTCTGGCGCCGCCGCAGGCTGCTCGCCGCCATAGGTCTGGCCCAGGCGCAGCAGCCAGGACTCGGCCAGGTCCATGCGCCCCTGAGCCAGCCACAGCTCGCATTTGACCAGGGTAATCATGGCCAGGTAGTAGACCGGCGGCACATCCCAGATATGCATCAGCCGTTCGGCCTCGGCCAGTTCGGCAAAGGCCTCGGCAAACTGCCCGTCGCGGCCATCCAGCGTGGCAATCACGCAGTGGCCGATGAGCACGCTGATATCGCGGCAGGCGCGCGCCTCGCCCAGCCCCGCGCGCAAACGTGCACGGCCCTGGGCCGGCTGCAGACGCGAGACCAGCAGGTAGCCTTCGTACAGCGTCAGGCGTGCGCGCACGGCATACAGACGTTGCGCCGAGAGCCCTTGCAAGCGTTGCAATCCCTGGCGCACTTCGTCCAGCGCACGCAGCACCTCGCCACGGGCATGCAGCACCCGTGCGCGGTCGTAGTGGGCCAGGGCCTCGAACAATGGGTTGCCGACGCGCTGCGCCAGCTCCAGGGCCTCGCGGTTCCAGCCACGGGCGCGCCAGAAATCACCATCGGCGATCGCCAGGTTGGACAACGTCGACAGGCACACCAGGCGCTGACCATAACGCTTGCTCGGCAGGCTTTGCAGCGCCTCGCCGCAATAGGCCAGGGTGCGCTCGCGGTCGCCACGGCCACGGGCGATCACCCCGCTGAGCGCCAGCCACTGCGCCAGCATGGACTTCTGCGCGGTCGCCGAAGGCGCGGGCAGGAAGCGGCTGAGGTAACCCGCCAGCTCCTCTGCCGCGTCCAGCTGGCAGGCCAGGCCCAACGCCCAGCTGTACAGCACGATCAACCGTGGAGTGCTGATCAGCAGGCTGTCGGGCAGGTCCATTTTCCAGCGCAGCAGCATGCCGACGTTCTGTTCGGCCAGCAATTGCTCCTCGGACAGGCTCTGCACCAGGTTGGCGGCGACATCGAGGTAGCCGGCCCGCAGCGCCTGTTCCACCGCCTCGTCCAGCAGGCCCTGGCTCTCGAACCAACGGCAGGCGCGCAACTGCAGCCCAGCCAGCGGCTCGCTGGCCTGGCGGCTGCGCAACAGGTCGGAGAACAGGTGGTGGTAGCGAAACCAGTGGCCATGTTCGTCCAGCGGCACCAGGAACACCTGGTGCGCCTGCAGGAAGCGCAGGATCGCGGCACTGTCGTGGCGGCCACGCACGGCATCGCACAGTGGGGCGCAGAAGCGCTCCTGGCAGGCCGTGTCGTACAGGAACGCCTGTACGTCGGCGGGCAGCATGTCGATGACTTCTTCCAGCAGATAGTCGCGGATCAGGCCCTCGCCGCCATGCAGCGCCTGGGGCAGGCCCTGTTCGTCAGACGATTCGCTGGCCGCCAGCTGCCAGAAGCGCAACCCGGCCACCCAGCCGTCGCTGCGCTGGATCAGGTTGTCCAGGGCCTGGCCACGCAGGCCGGTGGGCTGACGGCCGATCACCGCCAATGACTCTTCGGGAGTAAGCCGCAGGTCCTGCTCACTGAGTTCGACCAGTTGCCGCGACAGGCGCAGGCGCGCCAGGTGCCAGTCGGGGCGTTGACGGCTGGTAACCAGCAACACCAGCCCGGGCGGCAGGTGATTGAGGAAGAACTGCAGGCAGCGGTCGAGCACCGGCCCCTGGGCCAGGTGATAGTCATCCAGCACCAGCAACAGCGGCGTATCGGCCTGCAGGTACAGCGCCAGCTCGTCGAGCAGGCCATCGAGCCACTCCTCGAAGGCGAACGGCTGGTGGCGCTGGCGCATCTTCAGCAGGCCCATGGCCTGGCCGCCCAGCGCCGGGCAATACTGCTGCAGGCCTTCGAGCAGGCGCTCAAGGAAGCGGCCAGGGTCGGCATCGCGTTGGCTCAGGCCCAGCCACAGGCTGCGCCAGTGCTCGGGTAGTGCTTCGCAGAATTCGATGGCCAGCGAGCTTTTGCCAAACCCCGCAGGTGCGTTGACCAGCAGCAGCCGCCCGCCGAGGCCGGCTTGCAGCCGCTGGCACAGGCGCAGGCGCGGGACATGGCCGTCCGGCAAGGGCGGGCGGAAGAAACGCCCGTCCAGCAGGCCCAGGGCCTGGCTGGCGAACCCATGCGTACGGGACAGATCTGTCATGGCCGGCTCGTTCTGTTTGGAAGACTACGGCAGTATGGATGCTTGCGAGACTAGCCGGTAACGCTGCGCATTTGAAGATGATGGGCGCAGTTGGCTCGGAAAAGACTACGACAAAAAGCAACAAGGCTGATGGACATCGGCTGGGGCGGGGGTTTGGTAAGGTATTCAGCAGGTTTATTGTCGGTTTGCGGCTTGGCGAGCGTGCCCGCGAAGCCGCCGGGACCGCAAATGCAAACGCCCCGGACAAGCCGGGGCGTTTCGCGGTAACGCAATGCCTAGCGAATACCCGACTGGCGCAATGCCGCTGGCTGGAAGTCCGCCTTGCTGGCGCTGAAGCCGAAGTCGTAGGCGCGTTTCTCTTCGTTCTTCATGCCCAGGGCCAGGTAGCGGCCGGACTGCAGGTCGTAGATGGCTTCCAGGGTGTACCACGGCACGTCCACGTTGTAGTACGGCTGGGCATGGGCCTCGGACACCCGCCACAGCTGGCCACGGCCGTCGTACTGGTCGATCACCGCTGCCTGCCAGGTGTCTTCGTCGATGTAGAAGTCACGCTTGGCGTAGATGTGCCGCTGGCCCGGTTTCAACGTCGCGACCACATGCCACACGCGGCGCAACTCGTATCGGGCCAGGTCCTGGTTGATGTGCCCGGCCTTGATGATGTCGGTGTACTTGAGCTTGGGGTCGTCCAGCTTGAAGGCGTTGGAAGCGATGTACAGCTCCTTCTTGCCTTCGAGCTTCCAGTCATAGCGGTCTGGCGCGCCGTTGAACATGTCCAGGTTGTCCGACGTCCGCAACCCGTCGGCGGCGGTACCCGGGCCGTCATACGACACCTGCGGCGCCTGGCGCACGCGGCGCTGGCCAGCGTTGTAGATCCACGCCTTGCGCGGTTCCTTCACCTGGTCGAGGGTTTCGTGCACCAGCAGCACGGTCCCGGCCAGGCGTGCGGGCGCAGTCACTTCCTGCTTGAAGTAGAACAGGATGTTGCCCGGGTTGTTCGGGTCGTAGTCCTTCATCCTTTCGCGGAAGACGAACTGGTCGGAGAAGTACACCGGGTTGAACGAGCCATTCTGCTGCGGCGTTGCCTGGGTCACCAGGCGGCTGACGCTGCCACCGCGGTAGCGGGTGATATGGTTCCAGATCACTTCCAGGCCGCTTTTCGGGATCGGGAACGGCACGGCGGTGCGGAAGTTGTTCAAGCCGTTGCCGCCTTCGACCAAGGTGGTCTTGGTGGCGTTTTCCTTGATGGCGGCGAACACGTCAGCCGGTACCGTGGAACCACGATGGGTCTTGTATACCGGGATCTTGAAGGTGTCCGGGTAGCGCTTGAGCATGGCCAGCTGGCCTGGCGAGAGCTTGTCCTTGTACTGCTCGGCATTCTGCGCGGTGATGGTGAACAGCGGCTTTTCACTGCCGTACGGGTCGGACAGGAAGCCCCTGCCGTCGGCGCTGCCGGCGCTCTTCGACAACGGCTCCCAAGGGCCGATCGATCCGTCGGCATTGCCAGCCTTTTCGGCACCCATCGGGGTCAGGGTGCTACCCAGCTTGGCCGCCTCGTCGGCGGATACCGCAGCCATGACGCTGGTCGCCAGCAGGGACAGGCCCAGTACACCGGCCTGCAGCAGACTTCTGGTCTTGTTCATGTCGTGTCGTCCTGGATCTGTGTGCTTAGAAGTTCACGCCGAAGCTGAGCGCGACGAAGTCACGGTCATCCACGGTGGTGTACTCGCCATCGAAGAAGTTGGTGTACGACAGGCTTGCCGTATAGGTGTTCTGGTACTCGGCGTCGAGGCCCAGGCTGACCGCCTTGCGGCCTTCCTCGAAGTTCGCGCCTGGGCCCGGCGAGTAGCCGGAAACGTCATGCGACCAGGCCACGCTGGGTTTCAGGTTGACCCCGGCGAAAACGTCGTTGTAGTCCCAGATGACCCGAGCGCGGTAGCCCCAGGAAGTACTGGTGGTAAAGCCATCGTTCTCGCAGTTGCGCGACAGGTTGGCGGTAGAGGCTCCAGCGCCTGCGCCCGCGATGGTGCTGGCATTGAGCGCCTGGCAAGTATTGGCACCACCGGTGGATGGCAGCGGGCCGGGGCCGAATACAGGGTCACGACCGTAGCGGGTATCGTGTGCACTCTCCAGGCCGCCGACGTGAGTGACCCCCACCTCACCGACCACCGTCATGCGGCTGGCGCCCATCACCTGGTCGAAGAAGTGCGTCAGGGTGGTCTGGAACTGGGTGATTTCCTTGCGCCGGTAGCCGTGCAGGTCCTGCCCTGGCGTACCGCTCAGCAACGATGCATTGCTCAAGGCGCCGCCAATCGGGCGGACCCCGGCGAACAGGATATCCGTGGTATTGAGCTGCACGGGTGCGTTGGGGCGGTAGCTGAGTTCGCCGCTCCAGGCGGTCCCGGTGGGCAAGGTGGTGGAGAAGCTCAAGCCATAAAGGCGAATATCTTCGGGATACTCGACGAAGTACTCGGAATTGCCGGCCACGATCAGCGGTGCCAGCGCACGCAGTTGTGCAGGCAAGGCGCTCAACCCGGCAAACACCGAAGGCGGTGCACCTGTGGCGCTGAAGATTGGCGCACGGCTGTGGTAGTTCATGAAATAAGCGCCGAATTCAGTATCCAGTGGCTCGAACATGTAACGCATCGCGACGCCGAACTGGCCGCTGTCGCGGGCATCACGGTCAGCGCCACGGCGTACCATCACCCCCTCTTCGTTGATGTTCACGCCCCGGCTGGCCAGGAACTGCTGTGCCGCGCCCGGCACCGTGCGGCTGCTGTTGAGCACGCGCAGGTTGTCGGTACAGCCATCGGCAATGATGTCCGGCTGGGAGAAGAAGGTGCCGCAGTTGTCGACGACCGTCTGGTCCCATTCGATCTGGTAGAAGGCCTCGGCCGACAGGTTGTCGGTCAGGCTCTGCGAAATGTAGAACATGTTGACCGGGATCAGGCCTTCCTTGATCTCGGCCCCCGGGCGGCGGAACGCCGACACGTCGATCGGGTTGATCGAGTTGATGCCGCCACCGATGAAGGTACTTTCACCCCAGCTGACTACCTGCTTGCCCAGGCGTACCGAGCCCGGCTGGTCGCCGATCGAGTAGTTGTGGTAGACGAAGGCGTCAAGCAGCTCGGCGCCGGACGACTTGGCGCCTTCCTTGCGGTTGGAGTCGCTGATGTCCTTGAACTCGCGGCCTTCGTCCTTCAGCTCGAAGTCGTACCAGTACTTGCCACGCACGAATACGCCGGTGTCGCCGTACTTGAGCTCCAGGTCGTGGATGCCCTTGAAGATCTTGGAGAACGTCTCGCCCTTCTTGAAGTTCAGGTGGCCATCGTCCGATGTCTGCGACAGGCCCTTGCCGCCGTTGTTCACCCCGATCAGGTTCTTGTTGGGATTGGCTGTCGACCAGCTGGCGCCGATGGAGAGCGACGAGTCGAACTGGCCTTCGATTTCACCAATGTTGAAGCTGACAGCGAAAGCAGGACTTGCGAGCGTGGAAGCAAGGCTGACGGCCAGGGGCAACTTGGCCCGGCGCCAGAACAGGTTTGCAGATTTCATCGACGCTACTCCATGTACTTTTTTTGTTATGGCAGTGAGTCCTTTCAAGAACGGCCCGAGCGACCGGATGCAGGCTTGCGCCTGCGACGACATGGCTTGCGCATGCCGCCAAACCCCATTCCTGAAAATCCCCTGGCCCCGACTATAGCCAGCAAGGCACAGGCGCTTGATCCCTCTAAAGTGTGATTTGCGCTCCGTGCTGCCAACGCGCTGCAATCTGGTACGGGTAGCGGGCTGGCCGTGCTAAAGGATGGCGTATTTCCTCCATTTGGCAAGGCCATGACCGCTCTAGGATGCGGGCCGCGCGCTGCGCAGCGCGACCAGCAGGGCATTTACAGCGTGGAAAGGAACGCGCTGTTGCTGGCCTGCCACTGGACGATGTCCTGGCGGATACGTTTCTTGTCGAGCTTGCCGACACTGGTCTTGGGAATTTCAGTAACAACGGCGATCTGGCTGGGAATCGCCCATTTGTTGATATGCCCTTGCTCGACGAACGGCTTGAGGTGCTCCTTCAGCGTCCTGGCGTCGATGGCCTGGCCTTCCCGCACCACCAGCAGGGCAAACGGCCGCTCGCCCCACTGCGGGTCGGCCACCCCGACCACCGCCACTTCGCGCACCGCCGGGTGGCGGCTGATCAGGTCTTCGAGGTCGAGTGAAGATATCCACTCGCCGCCAGTCTTGATCACATCCTTGATGCGGTCGCGGATGTCGATGTAACCCATGCCGTCCAGCGTGGCGACGTCACCGGTGTGCAGCCAGCCCCCCTGCCACAGCTCCTCGCTCTTGTCCGGCTCCTTGAAATAGCCCTGGGTCAGCCACGGCGCACGCAGCACCAGCTCGCCCTGGGTTTCGCCATCGGCGGGCAGGAAGTTGCCATTGCCATCGACAATCGCCGCCTCGACCAGCGGTACCGGCACGCCAGCCTTGATGCGGTAGGTGACGCGCTCATCCTCGCTGCCGGCCTGCAGCTCGTCGTTCAGGTGCGCGGCGGAGATCAGCGGGCAGGTTTCCGACATGCCATACGCCGCGGTCAGCTGGATGCCGCGCGCCAGGGCGGCCTGATACAGCGAACGGTTGAGCGCGCTGCCGCCGATGATGATTTTCCAGCCGCCAAAGTCCTGCCCCTGCGCGGTCGGGCAGTTGAGTAGCATCTGCAGGATGGTCGGCACGCAATGGGAGAACGTGACCTTCTCCTCACGCCACAGCCTGACCAGCATCTCCGGCTCGTAGCGCCCGGGGTACACCTGCTTCATGCCGAGCATGGTCGCGGCGTAAGGGATACCCCAGGCATGCACGTGGAACATCGGGGTGATCGGCATGTACACGTCGTTGCTGCCCAGCAGGCGCACGCTGTCGATGCTGCCGGTCACCGACGCTTCGGCCAGGGTATGCAGCACCAGCTGCCGGTGGGTGAAGTAGACACCCTTGGGGTTGCCGGTGGTACCCGTGGTGTAGAAGGTCGTGGCCACCGAGTTTTCGTCGAAATCGGGGAAGTCGTAGCGCGGGCTGGCGGCGGCCAGCAACTGCTCATACTCGCCAACCAGGCCAGGCAACTCGGCGGTCTTGTCCGCTCCATCGGTCAGCAGCAAGGTCTTGTCGACAGTGGTCAACTGCCCGGCGATGGCCTGGTACAGGCCGACGAAATCGCTGTTGACCAGCACCACGCGGTCTTCGGCGTGGTTCATGGTGTAGAGGATCTGCTCTGGCGACAGGCGCACGTTGATGGTGTGCACCACCGCACCAATCATCGGGATGGCGAACATGCATTCCAGATAGCGGTGACTGTCCCAGTCCATCACGGCCACGGTGTCACCCGCCTTCACGCCGGCTTCGGTGAGCACGTTGGCCAGGCGCGCGATGCGTTCGTTGAGCTGTGGATAAGTCAGCCGCAACTGGTCGCGGTAGACGATCTCGCGGGTCTTTTCATAGCGGCTGCCGGACATCAGCAGGCGTTTGATCAGCAGCGGGTAGGCGTAGGCGCCCTCGGCGGGCTTGATGATGCGGGTCTGCAACATGGTTATCCCTTTTCGGAAAAGGCGGGCCGGAAAACTTTGGCATTTACTGTAGTCCGCCAATGTGACGGCCAAATCAGCCGAAGGAATGATTTGCGCGCCAAAGGTATGAGTGGATACGTTGACGGGCGGTCACTGCGGGCTAGACACTGCGCCGACAGCTTCAGGATCTGCAGCCCCTTTCGCGGGCCAGCACACCGATACCCCTGCCCTGCAACGGAGAGCCCCATGCCCAGCCCGCGTCGCGCCGTGTTTCTCGATCACCAGTCCCTGGACCTGGGCGATCTCGACCTCTCGCCACTGAAACAGCAATTCGACGAATTCGAGCTCTACGCCGCCACCCGCCCGGAGCAGGTTGCCGAGCGGCTGCAGGGCGCGGTGGCAGTGATCAGCAACAAGGTCATGCTCGACGCTGCCACACTGGCCGCCAACCCGCAGTTGAAGCTGATCCTGGTTGCCGCCACCGGCACCAACAATGTCGACCTGGCGGCAGCGCGCGCCCAGGGTGTCACCGTATGCAACTGCCAAGGCTACGGCACACCGTCGGTGGCCCAGCACACCCTCGCCCTGCTGCTGGCCCTGGCCACCCGCCTGTGCGACTACAACCAGGCGGTAGCCGACGGCCAGTGGGCCAAGGCCAGCCAGTTCTGCCTGCTGGACTTCCCTATCGTCGAGCTCGAAGGCAAGACCTTGGGCCTGCTCGGCCACGGCGAGCTGGGCGGCGCGGTGGCGCGGCTGGCCGAAGCCTTTGGCATGCGTGTGCTGAGCGGGCAGATTCCCGGCCGCCCGGAACGCCCCGACCGGCTGCCGCTGGACCAACTGCTGCCACAAGTCGATGCCCTGACCCTGCATTGCCCGCTGAACGAGCACACCCGGCACATGCTCGGTGCGCGCGAACTGGCGCTGCTCAAGCCCGGCGCACTGGTGGTCAACACGGCTCGCGGCGGCCTGATCGACGAGCAGGCGCTGGCCGACGCCCTGCGCAGCGGCCACCTGGGTGGCGCCGCCACCGACGTGCTGAGCGTGGAGCCGCCGGTCAATGGCAACCCGCTGCTTGAACCCGGCATTCCGCGCCTGGTCATCACTCCGCACAGTGCCTGGGGCGCGGTGGAGTCGCGCCAGCGCATCGTCGGCCAGCTGAGCGAAAACGCCCAGGCCTTCTTCGCCGGGCAGCCGCGCCGCGTGGTCAGCTGAGCGCGGCGCCCGGCTCTGCTACACTGCGCCACTTTTTCAGGAGGCGTCGTCCATGGACCCGCGCAGTGAAGTGTTGCTTCGCCAGGCAGAGCTGTTCCAGGGGCCGCTGCTGATCGCCGGCGCCCCCGCCGACGACCTGCTCGGCCAGTTGCCCCAGGCCCAGGCCTGGACCTGGCATGCGGGCGATCAGGGCATGCTGCAGAGCCGTTACGCCGGCCGCAGCCACTACGGGGTCGAACCCCCGGACGTGGCCTTCGGCAGTGCCGTGCTGTTCCTGCCCAAGTCGCGCGAACTGGCTGGCTACCTGCTCAATGCACTGGCGTCGCGCCTGGCCGGCCGTGAACTGTATCTGGTCGGCGAGAAGCGCGGTGGCATCGAAGGCGCTGCCAAACAGCTGCAGGCCTTCGGCAAGCCACGCAAGCTCGACAGCGCCCGCCATTGCCAGCTTTGGCAAGTGACCATCGCACAGGCGCCACAGGCAACCCCCCTGGAGAGCCTGGCCGAACGCTTCGAGCTTGCCCTGGAAGACGGCCCGCTGCAGGTGGTCAGCCTGCCGGGGGTGTTCAGCCATGGCCGCCTCGATCGCGGTACCGCCCTGCTGCTCAAGCACCTGGACGGCCTGCCGGGCGGGCATGTGCTGGACTTCGGCTGCGGTGCCGGGGTGCTCGGCGCCACGGTCAAACGCCGTTATCCACAAAGCCGGGTAAGCCTGCTGGACGTGGATGCCTTCGCGGTGGCCGCCAGCCGGCTGACCTTGGCCGCCAACGGCCTGGATGGTGAAGTAATCAGCGGTGACGGCATCGACGCCGCTCCTACCGAGCTGAGCCTGATTCTGAGCAACCCGCCGTTCCATACGGGGGTTCATACCAATTACCAGGCATCGGAGAACTTGCTGAGAAAATCAGCGAAACATCTGCGAAAAGGCGGCGAAATGCGCCTGGTAGCCAACAGTTTCCTGCGTTACCAGCCGCTGATCGAAGGTGCGCTGGGCAACTGCCATGTGCGTGACGAGGCCGATGGCTTCCGCATCTACCAGGCAACACGCGGATAAAAACAGCGCTTGCCGAAAACGTTTTGCCTAGGCAGAATCCGCACCGTCCTAGGGGAGTAGTCTCCCGCGAGCGCCCAGCTCGCCCGGTACGCGCCAACATACTTGGTCCACAGACCATGGCGCGTGCGACCCACCATGCAGCCTGCATGGCGAGATCCGCATAGACGGATCCAGGGTTTGACAAGACCTATGACACGCACACCTTACCCGGGGCGGGGAGGTTGTACGTGTCATAGCCGTGTCGACCCGCCCCCGTAGGAATCCTGATGCTGGAATCTCTGCTGGTCCCCACCGCAATCGTTGCGCTCGCCGAAATTGGCGACAAGACGCAACTGCTCGCGCTCATTCTCGCTGCCCGCTTCCGCAAGCCGTGGCCGATCATCGCCGGCATCATCGCCGCAACCCTGGCCAACCATGCTGCAGCCGGTGCCGTGGGGGCATGGGTCGGCAGCTTCTTCAGCGATTCGGCATTGCACTGGGTCCTGGCCGCCAGCTTTGCAGCCACCGCGCTGTGGACCCTGGTGCCGGACAAGATGGATGACGACGAGAGCCCGGCACGCCGCTTCGGGCCGTTCCTGACGACGCTGATCGCCTTCTTCCTGGCGGAAATCGGTGACAAGACCCAGGTCGCGACGGTAATGCTGGCGGCTCAGTATCCGCACCTGATCATGGTCATCGTCGGCACCACCCTAGGCATGCTGATTGCCAACGTGCCGGTGGTTCTGGCAGGCAACTTCGCAGCGGACAAACTGCCGCTGACGCTGATTCGTCGCCTGGCGGCGACGGCGTTCTTCGTGCTGGCGATCGTCGCCGTCTACTCGGCGATGAAGGCCAGTGGCTGGGTTGGATAACCACGGCAAGGGGGGCTGCCGCGCAGCCCGTCGCGTAGTAGCAGCGGCCTTGTGTCGCGATAGGGCCGCGAAGCGGCCCCATGACAGCATTTACTTCTTGGCCGCCTGATACAGCGGCATCACCTTTGGAATCGCTGCCTGCAACGAAGCGATACGGCTCGACGACGCCGGGTGGGTGCTCATGAACTCAGGCGGTGCACCTTCGGAAGCCTTGGTCATCTTGTTCCACAGGGTGATCGCGGCGTTCGGGTCATAACCGGCACGTGCCGAGAGTTCCAGGCCAATCAGGTCGGCCTCGTTCTCGTTGGCCCGGCTGTTGGGCAGGGTCATGGCATAGTTCACCACGGTGTCGGCCAGGGCCATGCTGCTCTGGCCCAGGCCGAAGATGGCACCGGCACCCTGACGGGCCATTTCCACGCCGTACGCCTTGGACATGGCTTCGCGGCTGTGTTCACGCAAGGCGTGGGCGATCTCGTGGCCGACCACCGCGGCGATTTCCGCATCGGTGAGCTGGAGCTGGTCGATCAGCCCGGTGTAGACGATGATCTTGCCGCCCGGGCCGCAGTTGGCGTTGAGCTCGTCGCTCTTGATCACGTTGACCTGCCAGTCCCACTGCGCGGCATCCGGGCGGAACTTGGGGGTCTGGGCGATCAGGCGATTGGCGATGGCCTGCACACGCTTGGCATCGGCGCTGGACTTGTCGAGCACGCCTTTGCTGGAGGCCTCGCCGAGGGTCTGCTGGTACGACTGGGCGTACATCTTGTTGACTTCATCGGCCGAAAGCATGCTGAACATGTATTGCTGGCGTTCGACGCCGACAGCACCGCCGCTGGTGGTATTCACCGCCTGGCAGCCGGCCAGCAGGATGCCAGCACTCAAGAGGCTGACGACAAAAGACTTACGCATGAAAACACTCCCTTTCCTACATGCGCCGTATCCTAGGCTGACTGGCCTGTGGGCCGCCATAGCCGTAGAGAAGATTTCACCCTGAAGCCCGAACACGCGGGGCCCAGACCGGCCATCAGGCCGGGGTCAGGCACTCCGGTGCATCCAGCTTCGGGTCATTGACGAAGTTGGCCAATGCCCGCTCACGCAACTGTGCCGACGGGCTGGCCAGCAGCTCGTGCAGGCGCGTCAGTGGCGTATCCGGGTCAAGCCAGGCCGCCTGCCCTGCTTCATCCAGGATCAACGGCCGACGCTGGTTCATGGCCGCCTGGGTCACTACCGCACAACTCAGCCACACTTGGTCCTGCACGGGGTAAGCCTCCCAGACAGCGGCGAAGTATAGCGACGCGCCCTCCCCTGGGGTCAACCAGTACGGGCGCTTGCGCACACTGCCACGCCATTCGTAGAAACCGTTGGCCGGCATCAGGCAGCGCCGTTGGCGGAACGCATCGCGGAACATCGGCTGTTCGGCCAGGGTCTCGGCGCGGGCATGGGCCGGGGTACGCGACAGGTCGGTGAGCCAGGCCGGGGTCAGCCCCCAGCGCGCCTTGGCCAATTGCAACTGGCCGTCCAGCTGCCGCTGGATCAGTACCGAAGCCCCTGGCGAGATGTTCCATTGGGCTGGTTGCCCGGCAGGAAAGCCCGGTAGGCAGGCCAGCGCCTGGGGCCAGCGAAACAGCGCGTAACGTCCACACATGGGCGAATTCAGAACCTAACAGATCAAGGTACCGGGAAAACTCTCCGGTTCGTCGCCAAACAGTGGCTGGGCGTCATTGTACGCATCGATCAGCTGTCGTGCGTATGCGGCCTGCTCATCAGCCACGGCCAGCCCCAGCAGGCCTTGCAGCGGCAGCTCGCCGGCAGCTCCGATCAGGTCGCGGCCGACCACATGTACTTCAACACCTTCGTTGGCCAGCATGCCTGCCAGCATTTCCGCCTCGAGCAGGCTTTCCGGTTCGTAGATTCGCTGCATCAAGCGTCATCCTCGCGGCGGACTTCGAGCATCCATTCGTCGCCATGCACCTGCAGAATGAACACCACAGGCTGGCAGCACACCTGGCAGTCCTCGGTATAGATCTGGTCGCCAGCCGACAGATCGACGGTGGTTTCCACCCGTTCGCCACAATACGGGCAATCATAGAAGTCGGTTTCCAGCATCGCGGCCTCCGCGGTGACTTATGCGTATAATTGCCGGTCTGTTTACAGGGCCTGTGTGCGTCCGAGCCGTTTTTCGGAGCCCGTCCCTACCTTATTACCCTAGCCGTTTCCAACAAGAGAGCATGATGGGCGAATTCGATGCCATCCGACCGTACGACGACGCTGAGGTCCCTGCCGTTCTGGCACGCCTGCTCAGCGACCCGGCATTCCTCGATATCCTCACCCACTTCCGCTTCCCGCGTGCGGCCGGCGCCCTGGGCTGGTTGCTCAAGCCGCTGATCGCACGCCGCCTGCGCAAGGAATTCGCCGGCGTCAGCTGTGTCTCGACGTTGCAGGACAAAGTCGAATACTACGTCGACCAGACCATCGACCGCGCCACCGACGGCGTCACCTATTCTGGCGTGGAGCAGCTCAAGGCCGGTACCGCCTACCTGTTCCTGGCCAACCACCGCGACATCGTCATGGACCCTGCCTTTGTCAACTACGCGGTTTACCATGCCGGCCTGCCCACGCCGCGCATCGCCATTGGCGACAACCTGCTGCAGAAACCCTTTGTCAGCGACATGATGCGCCTGAACAAGAGCTTCATCGTGCACCGTTCCATCAGTGGGCGACGCGAGAAGCTGGCCGCCTACCAGTTGCTTTCGGCGTACATCAACCACTCGATCCGCAACGACGTGACATCGATCTGGATCGCCCAGGCCGAAGGCCGCGCCAAGGACGGTGACGATCGCACCGACTCGGCGATCCTCAAGATGTTCCACATGAGCCGCAAGGACGAACCGTTCGGCGCGGTGATCCAGAGCCTGAACCTGACGCCGGTGTCGATCAGCTACGAATACGACCCGTGCGACCAGGCCAAGGCCCGCGAGCTGTACATCCGCGCCACCACCGGCACCTACAAGAAGGCGCCGGGTGAGGATGACAACAGCATCGCCAAGGGCATTACCGGCTACAAGGGCAGGGTGCATATCAACTTTGCCCCTCCGGTGACCGAGTACTACGAGGACACCAAGCAACTGGCAGCGGAAATCGACCGTCAGATCCTCGGCGGCTACCGGCTGTTCCCGGTGCACTACCTGGCCTATGCGATGTGGGAAGGCAAGGATGAGTCCTTGCAGGTACCGAGCGCCGAAAAGGTATTCCCGGCCGATGAGCTGGCCCGGGCCAGAGAGGAATGGCAACGCCGCCTGGATGCCTGCCCTGAAGAGCAGCGGCCGTACCTGGTGTTGCAGTATGCAACGCCGGTGCGTAACCAGTATCAGGTCAGGCAGCAGGCACCAGTCGCCTGATGAAACGGGGGCTGCTTGGCAGCCCCGGTTTTTTTCAGAGCCAGGTACTGAACCAGGACAGCAGCAACGCCATCGCCAGGCACGAAAAACCGAGAATGTAGAAGTAACGCGGCACCCGCAGGTCGAATGCGTCCACTACCCCCTCGCCCATTGCCATGTACTCGCGGGTCTCGGCCTCGCGCCGCCGTGCACCGTGCAGCAGCAGCCCGCCCGGGCAGGTCAGCAGCAGCGCCAGCAGATTGATCAGTTTGGTCGGGTGGGCGGCCAGGAACCCCCAAAGCACTTGCAAGGACATCACGCAACCTCGGTGTGAGCGACGAGGCCCGCATTCTACCCAAGTCAAACCCTGATACCCGGCCCGGGCGACAAAGTGTCATTAAATTTCATCTGTCATGTGCTCGTCATCTGAACAGGCCACCCTGTCGGCCTTTCCATGATCCGGAGCGAGTTCATGCTGCACGCCGAAAACCAGGACCGCCTCTACCTCGTCGCCCAGAGCGACGAACAGCAGGCGCTGATCGATGGTTTTGCCATCAACGTGCAGGACCGCCAATGGCTGGTGTATTGCGCGCTGGGCGGGCACGTGCATGAAGATTTACCGGATATCGATATCCATACCGGCCTCAGCGTGCTGGACTTCCAGATACAAGCTGCATGAGCCTGGGCCGACCTCTTCGCGGTTTCACCCGCAAAAGGCCGCTATAGCCAACTAAAAACCCGCTGCCTGGAATACAGGCAGCGGGTTTTCCTCATGCCACGAAAAGGCTCTACTGCCCCAGTACCTGCCCGATGCTCGGGTCCTTGAACAGGCGGGTCAGGGCATCGCTCAGCACATCGCCCACCAGCTGGTTGTTGGTTTCCTGGTTCGGCGCCATGCCGAAACGCTGGTCCAGCGAAGCGCCGTAACGGCCGCTGTAGGTACGGCCGCCGTTGGCAACGTCGGCACGGAAGGTAGCGCCGATGGTCGCCTCGGTGACGTACAGATTGTCTTTCGGCGACTGGTACTTCAACTCGGCCAGGGTCACGGTCAGCTGCGGCGCGTTATAGGCGTTGGGCGTCGGGGTGAAGCCGAGCAGACGCACGGCGGCTTCCGCCTGGGCCTGCAGCTTGGGCACGATGTCGTTACCGCTGACGCTGATGGTGCTGGTTTCGGGGTACATGCCACCACGAGTGCCCAGGGACTGCGACGCCCGGCCATCAACCACCCGGACCACTACCGGCTGGCCATGGCCGACCGGGGCGAGCTGGGCCTTGAGCGTGGGTTGCGGGTTGAGTTGTTGCGGGCTGTGGGCACAACCAACCAGGCTGAGGCTGGCCACGGCGATCAAACCGAACAACAGACGTTGCAACATGCGCGTTACTCCAGAAAATGCGGCGAAGGCCCACAGTATACCCAGCGACACAGCGACCAGTCATCGGCCTGGCCCGGTTGTCACAATGGTTTCATCGCGGCGCCCTTATCCTTGCGCCAAGCCCTAACGCACAGGACCCGCTGCCATGGCCTCGCTCTGGACCCTGCTCTTCCAACGCCCGCGCCAACACGCCTATGCGCGCCTCGATGCCGACGGCAAATGCCTGGCCTTCAAGCAATGCAGCCACGCCCCCAGCGGCAGCGGCTGGGTCCGGATCGGGGAAATCCAGCTCGCCTGGCTGGGCCGCGAGCTGCCCGCCAGTGCCCGGGTTTGCGCACGCGCAAGCCGCCGCTGGCACCAGCGCATCCTCGCAGCCTGACAAACGCTGCAATAAAAACCACGAATGGCGACATTTCTGCGCGCGACCTCGCTATAATCTCCCCCCGATTATAAGGACGTCTCCTGATCGGGCCCCGCATCGCCGATTGACCCCGGCAACTTCACCGCTTCGCCCACAGAGAGCCTTCCACTCAGGTCTTGCATCGGCTGTCGTGCCTGCTTTTCCGGCCCTTCACACTGCATGAACCTGCGGGTTGCCATCGCGCAGTCCCCTTTTGAGGTTCACGTCTCCAAAAGAGCGTGAAAAAACGGTTTTCACAACTTCACAAGAGTGTGGCGAGCAAATGAACAGTCTGGCATGTGCAAAAGCGGCAGATGTGTCCCGAACAGCCCTGAACAGGCGGCAAATGCGCTCATCCCGGATGAGTATCTGAGCCGTTCCATAACGCACGCACGACACCTTGACCATAAGTCGAATTGCCGCACCCGTGGCAAACGGCGTTCAATAGCCGAACCCGAAGACTGATTGGCGGTGCCCGCGGAAGTTGCAAGAACTGCGAGAAGTCGGACATGGCGATCCTGGCGACCCCAGGTCCTATGCTGTCAATTAGGTAGCTGTAGATTGTGGAGACGCGTTAAATGGCGCAGAACGAATCGGTTGATGTGGTACTGGTAGGCGCGGGCATCATGAGTGCCACCCTGGCCGTACTGCTCAAGGAGCTCGACCCGGCCCTGAAACTCGAGGTGGTCGAGGCGATGGACTCCGGAGCCGCGGAAAGCTCCAACCCCTGGAACAATGCAGGTACCGGCCACGCCGGCCTGTGCGAGCTCAACTACACGCCGCAGGCCGCCGATGGCAGCATCGACATCAAGAAGGCCGTGCACATCAACACCCAGTTCGAGGTTTCGCGCCAGTTCTGGGCCTACCTGAGCAAGAAGGGCAACTTCGGCTCGGCGCGTGCTTTCATCAATCCTGTACCGCACCTGAGCTATGTCGAGGGTGACAAGGGTATTGCCTTCCTCAAGAAGCGCTTCGAGCTGCTCAAGCAGCACCACGCCTTCGCCGAGATGGAATACACCGAAGACAAGGCGGTGATGAAGGACTGGATGCCGCTGATGATGCCAGGCCGCCCGGCCGACCAGCGCATCGCCGCCACCCGCGTACTCAAGGGCACCGACGTCAACTTTGGCGCGCTGACCAACAAGCTGCTGAAGCTGCTGGGCGACACCGAGCACGCCCAGGTCAAGTACAGCAAGAAGGTCGTCGGCCTGCGCCGTAACGGCAGCGGCTGGACCGTGAGCATCAAGGACGTGAACAGCGGCGGCAGCCGCGAAGTGGACGCCCGCTTCGTCTTCCTCGGCGCCGGTGGCGCGGCCCTGCCGCTGCTGCAGATGTCTGGCATTCCGGAAAGCAAAGGCTTCGGCGGCTTCCCGGTCAGCGGCCAGTGGCTGCGTTGCGACAACCCGGAAATCGTCAAGCAGCACCAGGCCAAGGTCTACAGCCAGGCCGCGGTCGGTGCACCACCGATGTCGGTACCGCACCTGGACACCCGCGTGGTCGACGGCAAGAAATCGCTGCTGTTCGGGCCGTACGCCGGCTTCACCACCAAGTTCCTCAAGCACGGTTCGCTGATGGACCTGCCGCTGTCGGTGCGCATGGGCAACATCGGCCCGATGCTGGCCGTGGCCCGCGACAATATGGACCTGACCAAGTACCTGGTCAGTGAAGTGATGCAGTCGATGGAGCAGCGCCTGGAAGCCCTGCGCCGCTTCTACCCGCAGGCCAAGGCCGAAGACTGGCGCCTGGAAGTGGCTGGCCAGCGTGTGCAGATCATCAAGAAGGACCCGAAGAAAGGCGGCGTGCTGCAGTTCGGTACCGAGCTGGTCTCGGCCCAGGACGGTAGCCTGGCGGCACTGCTCGGCGCATCGCCGGGTGCTTCGGTAACCGTGTCGATCATGCTGGAACTGATCGAGCGCTGCTTCCCCGAGCAGGCCAAAGGTGCCTGGGCTGCCAAGCTCAAGGAAATCTTCCCGGCGCGCGAGAAGACCCTGGCGACCGACGCAGCCCTGTACCACAAGATCAGTGCCGACAACGACGTGGCGCTGGACCTGGTGGAAAGCAGCCCGGCAGCCAAGCATTACGCCTGATTGCAGCGGTAACGAAAAAACGCCCCTCGGGGCGTTTTTTTGTGCCTGGATCTTTGCCAGCCTGTTTCGGCCCTTTCGCGGGTAAACCCGCTCTCACAACGACAGCACCATAGCTGAGGGCTGCGCTGTACCTGTGGGAGCGGGTTTACCCGCGAAGAGGCCAGGACAGGTTTACAAATTAACCACGGGCGTTGGCGATGATCTCGAGGTACTCCGCCGCATTGCGCTGGTCGGCAATCAGCTCGACGAAGGTCTTGCCATGCTCGTCCTTGCCATCCAGGTCCAGGCCCGCTTCGACGAAGAAGCCGACAAAGCGCGCGAAGTCGTCGACGCGCAGGCCCCGGTAGGCCTTGACCAGCTTGTGCAGCGAAGGCGAGGTCACCCCATCGGCCGGCTCGAATTGCAGGAACGTCTTGATGTAGTCGTCGCTGATCTCGTCGCCGATTACCTGTTTCTTGTCTTTACGCATTGCCGACTCCAACTGGACCATCACGGGATTTCGAAGGCCGGCAGTGTACCGCCCTCGGCCCGCGCGCCTCAACGCGTACGAACGGTGCCGGTGTGCAGGTCGGCCCAGATATGACCGTTACCGTAGGTGAGGAACTGCACATACAGTGTTTCATTGCGCAGCAGGTCCATGATCACCCGGTAGTCGCTGACCGGGTAATTAAGGCTCAGGGTGCGGGTTTTCTCGTCATACACGGGTTTTTTCAGGCTCTTGGCCGCTTCACCGTCGAAGGTCAGCAGCACCTGGGCGATGGTCGCGCCCTTGCTCAGCGGCTTGCCCTTGAGGCGCACCTGCAGCGACGAGGTGATCGGGATCGGCTGCTGGTCGGACTGGCGCTGGGCCCCGACCACCACCGAATAATCGGTCACTTGCAGCAACTGCTGGCCGGTCGGCGCTTCCTGGCGCAGGGACTGGTCGTCAGGTGGCAGGAACTGGCTGTGCAGCGGTGCGGCGGCAAGCGGCAGGCTGACCGCCAGCAGAAGGGGAAGAAACGCACGCATGTGAGGCTCCTTGTATGAAGAGGCACTCTAGCATGGCGTGCACAGCCTCTTGTAGGAGCGGCCTGGCATCAATCGAACTGCGCAAGCATCCAGGCCTGGTACGCGGCAACCCCCTCTTCACCCTCGCGCGGCGCCCAGTGCGCGTGCTCGCCCTCGCCCACCGCACGGTACGGCCCGGCCTTGCACTCGAACAGGATGCTGTCCGGCTCCAGCACTACCAGCCCATGGTAGATGCCTGGCGCCAGGTCCACCCCGAGGCAGTCACCGCCCGCCTGCAGCACCCGCTTGTCGGTTACCACGCCTTGTTCATCGAACAGCAACAGGCCGAAGCGCCCCTTGAGGGCCAGCAGCGTTTCCGCCTTGTCGGCGCTGAGGTGGCGGTGCGGCGGGATGTAGGTAGCCGGTTGCAGGCCGACAGCCATGCGGTGGCAGGGTTCTTCCATCTCATGGAAGGTGTGGTGCTGCCGCTGCCGCGGGTTGGCGGCAGCCTGCGCGGCCAGCCCGGCGAACAGCGATTGGTCGATGAACGCAGGCTGGCGCATGGTCATAGCCCCTTGACGGCGAAAATGCCGTTGGCGTTGCGCCAGTAGCCTTTGTAGTCCATGCCGTAGCCGAAGATGTAGCGGTCGACGCAGGGCAAGCCCACGTAGTCGGCTTTGAGGTCCGGGCTGGCCTTGCGCTCATGGTCCTTGTCGATCAGCACTGCGGTGTGCACCGAACGCGCGCCGGCATGCTTGCAGAACTCGATGATGGCGCTGAGGGTGTGACCTTCGTCGAGAATGTCATCGACGATCAAGACGTCACGGTCGATGAACGACACTTCCGGCTTGGCCTTCCAGAACAACTCACCGCCGCTGGTCTGGTTGCGGTAGCGGGTGGCGTGCAGGTAGCTGGCCTCCAGCGGGAACTGCAGGTGGGTCAGCAGTTTGCCGGCGAAGATCAGGCCGCCGTTCATCACGCAGAACACCACCGGGTTCTTGTCGTGCAGGTCGTTGCAGATCTGCGCGCCGACTTTGGCGATGGCCGCTTCGACTTCGGCTTCGGTGTACAGGCAGTCAGCTTCACGCATGACTTGACGGATATGCTCGAGATCGGCGGACATGGCGCTCTCCGGGTGGCATTTTGGAAAAGCGGGCAAAGGTACGCATCCGCTCGTCACAGATCAAGCATTTATGGACTAACGTCCAAATGACCAGACGACAGCACAGGCTGAATAGATTAATCTAGCGCGGTTTTTTTGCCCGCCTTTCGGAGCCCCCTATGCCCACTCGTGAGATCCGCCATCCGCTGATCCGCCACAAGCTCGGCCTGATGCGCCGTGCCGATATCAGCACCAAGAATTTTCGCGAACTTGCCCAGGAAGTCGGCGCGCTCCTGACTTACGAAGCGACCCAGGACCTGCCGCTGGAAAGCTACGAAATCGATGGCTGGTGTGGCAAGGTGCAAGTTGAAAAGATCGCTGGCAAGAAGATTACCGTGGTGCCGATCCTGCGCGCCGGCATCGGCATGCTCGACGGTGTGCTCAGCCTGATCCCGGGGGCCAAGGTCAGCGCGGTGGGTGTTGCCCGCAACGAAGAAACCCTCGAAGCCCACACCTACCTGGAAAAGCTCGCGCCGGACATCAACCAGCGCCTGGCCCTGATCATCGACCCGATGCTGGCCACCGGCGGTTCGATGGTTGCCACCATCGACCTGTTGAAGAAGGCGGGCTGCAAGGAGATCCGTGCCATGGTCCTGGTGGCCGCGCCAGAAGGCATCGAAGTGGTGGAAAAAGCCCACCCGGACGTGCAGATCTACACCGCTTCGATCGACCAGCACCTGAACGAACACGGCTACATCGTGCCAGGCCTGGGCGATGCCGGTGACAAGATCTTCGGCACCAAGCAAAAGGACGCCTGACCATGCAGGACGGCTTCAACGACCCGCTCTGGCGCCAGGTCGTTTCGGGCGCGCAGATGCTCTTCGTGGCATTCGGCGCGCTGGTGCTGATGCCACTGATCACCGGCCTCGACCCGAACGTCGCGCTGTTCACCGCCGGCATCGGCACCCTGCTGTTCCAGTTGGTCACCGGCCGCCAGGTACCGGTGTTCCTGGCCTCGAGCTTTGCCTTCATTACCCCGATCATCCTCGCCAAGGGCCAGTTCGGCCTGGCCGAGACCATGGGCGGCGTGATGGCCGCAGGCTTCGTCTACACCTTCATGGGCCTGATGGTGAAAATCAAAGGCACCGGTTTCATCGACCGCATGCTGCCGCCGGTGGTGATCGGCCCGGTGATCATCTCCATCGGCCTGGCCATGGCGCCGATCGCAGCGAACATGGCGATGGGCAAGGCCGGGGACGGCAGCGTGCTGCTGCCGTACAAGACGGCGATGATGATCTCCATGCCCGCGCTGCTGACCACACTGATCGTCGCCGTGTTCGGCAAGGGCATCTTCCGCCTGGTGCCGATCATCGCCGGCGTGCTGGTAGGCTTCGCCCTGTCGTTCGCCTTTGGCGTGGTCGACACAGCCAAGATCGCCGCCGCACCGTGGCTGGAACTGCCCAACTTCACCGCGCCGGCATTCAACTGGCAGGCCATCCTGTTCATCGTCCCGGTTGCCCTGGCACCGGCGATCGAGCACATCGGCGGGGTGATTGCGGTGGGCAGCGTGACCGGCCGCGACTACCTGCAGAAGCCCGGCCTGCACCGCACCCTGCTGGGTGACGGCCTGGCCACTACCGCCGCCGGCCTGTTCGGCGGTCCGCCCAACACCACCTACGCCGAAGTGACCGGCGCGGTGATGCTGACCAAGAACTACAACCCGAAAATCATGACCTGGGCGGCAATCTTCGCCATCACCCTGGCCTTCATCGGCAAGTTCGGCGCGCTGCTGCAGAGCATTCCGGTGCCGGTGATGGGCGGCATCCTGTGCCTGCTGTTCGGCTCGATCGCAGCGGTGGGCATGAATACCATGATCCGCCACAAGATCGACCTGGCCGAAGCGCGCAACCTGGTGATCGTCTCGGTCACCCTGGTGTTCGGTATTGGCGGTGTGCTCATCGGCAGCGGCGACGGCCCGGATGACTGGGGCCTGAAAGGCATTGCCCTGTGTGCCATCGTGGCCATCGCCCTGAACCTGATTCTGCCGGGCAATGATGGCTGGAAGCACAAGAAGCTGGATGATCAACCTTGATCTGATTCGGCCTCTTCACGGGTCTACCCGCGAAGAGGCCGGCACAGACAGACGCCCTGAGAATCAGGCTTTTTCGCACATATCAGCCAGCACCCTGACCCACTCCGGATGATCATTGAGGCACGGCACCAGCACCAGTTCTCGCCCCCCCGCCTCGACAAACTGCTCACTGCCACGCATGCCGATCTCTTCCAGCGTTTCGATGCAATCGGCGACGAACGCCGGGCACATCACCAGCAGCTTTTTCACCCCGGCCTTGGCCAGCTCGTCCAGGCGTGTCTCGGTATAGGGTTCGATCCACTTGTCCCGGCCCAACCGCGACTGGAACGATACCGACCATTTGCCATCGGCAATGCCCATTTTCCGCGCAAAAGCCTTGGCCGTGGCCAGGCATTGCCCACGGTAGCAGACCGCCCGCACTTCGGCGGGCGCAGCGTGACAGCAATCGGCAGCCCGCAGGTCGTGCTGGCTACCTTTCGGGAACAACTTCTTCAGGTGGCGTTCCGGCAGGCCGTGGAAGCTGAGCAATACGTGGTCATAATCCTGCTCCAGATAGGGACGGGCGCTGGCGGCCAGTGCCTCGATATAGTCCGGGTGGTCATAAAACGGCTGCAGCACGCGCATCTGCAACGGTAGCCGCTGCTCGACAATGGTCTGCCTTGCCTGCTCCACTACCGTGGTCACCGTGCTGTCGGCGAACTGTGGGTAAAGCGGTGCCAAGGTCACCTTGCGCACGCCTTGTTGCGCCAGCCGCCCCAGCACCTCAGGCAATGCCGGCTGGCCGTAGCGCATGGCGATTTCCACCGGGCCATGCGGCCAGTGCCCGAGCATCGCCGCCTGCAGACGCCGGGTCAGCACCACCAGTGGCGACCCCTCGTCCCACCAGATAGAGGCATAGGCGTGCGCCGACTGCTCCGGTCGCTTGATCAGGATCAGCGACACCAGCAGGCGCCGCAGCGGCCAGGGCAGGTCGACCACATACGGGTCCATGAGAAACTGGTCAAGGTAGCGGCGCACATCGGCCACCGAAGTGGAGGCAGGGGAACCCAGGTTGACCAGCAGCAGGGCGTGATCGGTCATGCAGCGTCCTATGTCAGAGTTGGCCGGACAGGTTGTCCAGGGCCGATTGCAGATCTTTGAAGCGGAAGGTAAAGCCTGCCGCCAGCAGGCGTACCGGGCGGGCGCGCTGGCCGCCAAGCAGCAGGACCGACAACTCGCCCAGACCGGCCTTGAGCAGCAGTGCCGGCAGCGGCAGCAGCGCCGGGCGGTGCAAGGTGCGGCCCAGGCGCGTGGCGAATTCACGGTTGCGCACGGGCTCCGGGGCGCAGGCATTATAAGGACCGCTGGCGTCCTTGTGCTGCAAGAGAAAATCAATCAGGGCGACCTGGTCGTCTATATGGATCCAGGGCATCCACTGCCGCCCATTGCCCAAAGGCCCGCCCAGCCCCAGCTTGAAGGGCATGCGCAGGCGCGACAAAAAGCCGCCATCAGCGGCCAGGACCAGCCCGGTGCGTACCAGCACCACGCGAATGCCCTGGGCCTGGGAACGCAGCGCGGTTTCCTCCCAGGCAATACACAACTGGCTGGCGAAATCTTCCCGCACTGGTGGTGAAACCTCGCTCAGCTCGCGTTCGCCACCATCCCCGTACCAGCCTACCGCCGAACCGGAAATCAGCACTTCCGGGCGCTGCTCACGGGTGCCCAGCCAGCTCAGCAACTGCTCGGTAAGGGTGACTCGGCTGGCCCACAACAGGTTGCGCCGGGCCGCTGTCCAGGGCCGGTCTGCAATCGGAGCGCCAGCCAGGTTGACCACCGCATCCAGCTGATCGTCCGCCTCCAGCTGCTCCAGCCGGGCGATACCGCGCACACCGGCCCCGCAGATTGCCGGCACCTGTTCAGGCCGCCGGCTCCACACCGTCAGTCGATGCCCCTGGCCAAGCCAGTACCGGCACAGGTGCCGGCCAATCAACCCGGTGCCGCCTGTCAGCAATATATGCATGGCTGTGTCCTCGCAGAATGCGGCGGTGGTCTATTTTTAACGACAAGGCACTTTTTTGACCCGACGCTCTCGGATAAACATAGGCCAAGCTGCCCGCCAAAGCGGTATAACCTTATACAATATTTGTGCATTGTACAGGTTTGTCTGACAGCGTAGTCTGCTTACAGCAAGGTTTGAAGAGGCCATCATGACAGTACCAATCGCCATCATCGGGGCCGGGATCGCCGGCCTGTCTGCCGCCCAGGCTTTGCAGAAGGCCGGGCAATCCGTGCACTTGTTCGACAAAGGCCATGGCAGTGGCGGGCGCATGGCCAGCAAGCGCAGCGAGGCTGGCGCGCTGGATCTCGGTGCCCAGTACTTCACCGCCCGTGACCGGCGCTTCGTCGAGCAGGTACAGCAATGGGTGGCCGCCGGCTGGGCCGAGCAATGGAAGCCGCAGCTGTACAACTACCTCGATGGCGAACTTAGCCCCTCTCCGGACGAACAGACGCGCTGGGTCGGCGTGCCGCGCATGAGCGCCATCACCCGCGGCCTGCTGAAGGATGTGACGGTCAACTTCGGCTGCCGCATCGCCGAGGTGTTCCGCGGCAAGCAGTACTGGCACCTGCAGGATACCGAAGGCTGCAGTCACGGCCCCTTCAGCCGCGTGGTCATCGCCGTGCCGGCCCCGCAGGCCACGCCACTGCTGGCTGCTACTCCGAAGCTGGCCGCAGTGGCAGCGGGGGTGCAGATGGAGCCCACCTGGGCCGTGGCCGTGGCTTTCCAGCACCCCCTCGACACCCCCATGCAAGGCTGCTTCGTACAGGACAACCCGCTCGACTGGCTGGCCCGCAACCGGAGCAAACCGGGCCGTGACGAACAGCTCGACACCTGGGTGCTGCACGCCACCTCGAGCTGGAGCCGACAACATATCGACCTGCCCAAGGAAGAGGTGATCGAGCAGCTGTGGGGCGAATTCGCCGAGCTGGTCGGCTGCGTGGTGCCGGCGCCGACCTTTGCCTTGGCCCACCGCTGGCTGTATGCCCGCCCGACCAGCAACCACGAGTGGGGGGCGCTGGCCGATGCCGACCAGGGTTTGTATGCCTGCGGCGACTGGTGCCTGTCCGGGCGTGTCGAGGGCGCCTGGCTGAGTGGCCAGGAAGCAGCACGGCGGCTGCTTGAACACCTTGAGTGACGAAGCTATACAAAAATACTAGTTTGCATAACTCCTCGGCTGTGCTGGAATAAACCTGTACAAGATTTTGTTCTCGTACAGGTTTATGGAGACAGCCATGCACGACCCCTCCACTCATCGCAAGCCGCGTATTGCCATCAGCGCCTGCCTGATCGGCCACAGCGTGCGTTATAACGGCGGCCACAAGGCTTCCGACCTGTGTCGCACGCAGCTCGAGGAACACTTCGACTGGTTGCCGGTGTGCCCGGAGGTGGCCATCGGCCTCGGCACACCGCGCGACCCCATTCGCCTGGTCGGCGACCCCGAGCGACCGGAAGTGGTCGGCACCCGCAACCGCGACATCGACCTGACCGGCCCGCTGCGCAGCTACGGTGAGCAAATGGCTGCGGAACTCGATGGAATTTGTGGCTACATCTTCATGCAAAAGTCGCCGTCCTGCGGGCTGGAGCGGGTCAAGGTGTACCAGGACAATGGCCGCCCGGCCATCAATAGCGGGCGTGGCGCGTATGCCCAGGCGTTTTGCGCACAGCGCCCGGACCTGCCCGTGGAAGAGGAAGGTCGCCTGCACGATGCCGTGCTGCGCGAGAACTTCATCAGCCGCGTGTATGCCTATGCCGACTGGCAACGCCTGCTGGCCGAGGGCCTGAGCCGCGGTGCGCTGGTGCAGTTCCATTCGCGCTACAAGTACCTGCTGATGGCCAACAATCCCCAGGCCTACCGTACCCTGGGGCGCCTGCTCGGCAGCATGCGCCGCGACGACGATCCGCAAAGCATAGGCCCCCGCTACTTCAGCCAGCTGATGCAGGCGCTGCGCCGCTGCGCCAGCCGCGGCACTCATGGCAATGTCCTGCAGCACCTGAGTGGTTACTTCAAGGACGCCCTGACGCCACAGGACAAGGCCGAACTGCAGGCCATCATCGGCCAGTACCAGCAAGGCGTGGTACCACTGGTCGTGCCACTGACCTTGCTCAAGCACCATTTGCGCAAGCACCCCGATCCGTATCTGCTGCAACAGGCCTATCTGCAGCCGCACCCAGAGAGCCTGGGGCTGCGCAATGCTGTCTGAGATCCTCCTGCCCATCGGCGAACTGGCCCGCCGTACCGGCGTCAACCCGGTTACCTTGAGGGCCTGGGAGCGACGCTATGGCTTGCTCAAGCCCCAGCGCACGGCCAAGGGGCACCGCCTGTACCCACTGGACCAGGTCGAACGGGTGGAGGCGATCCTCGCCTGGCTGCAACGTGGCGCATCGGTCAGCCAGGTCGGCGAGCTACTCGACAAGCCCACCGCCGCACCGCCGAAAGGGGACTGGCAAACCAGGCAGTTCCAGCTGATCGATTCCATCGCCAATCTTTCGCAACGTGCGCTCGACCAGCAGCTCAACCAGGCCATGGCGCTATACCCGGCGGTTACCCTGTGCGAACAATTGCTGCTGCCGCTGCTCGACATTCTCGAGCTGCGCTGGCGCAACTACTTCAATGCCGGGCTGGAGCAGATCTTCTTCAACACATGGCTGCGCAGCAAGCTTGGCGCCCGGGTCTATCACGACAACCAGTTGCTGCCAGGCCGGGCGGTATTGCTGGCCGATGACTACCAGCGCGGCTTCAACCCCGAGCTGTGGTTATGCGCCTGGTTGCTGACCAACAATGGTATTGCGGTCGAAGTGCTGGAGCATCCCATCGGTGCTGCACAGCTCAGCCATGCCGCCACTTCCCTCAAGGTGCGCGCGGTCATCCTGCACCTTGGCCCGCGCATCGATGCCAAGGCGCTGCAACGCATGCTGCGCAGCCTGCCAGTTCCCGCCCTGCTGGGCGGGTCGACGCTGGCCATGCACGAAGTGCCGCTGGCCAGCCTCGACCATCGCGCCCTCTCCTTCTTCGATACCCCACAGGCAGCCCTGCGTTTGCTTCAGGGCACTGACAGGCCGCCCTCAGGACCGGAATCATCATGCACTTGACCTGGCTGCGCAGCGACCTGCGCATCGACGACAACACCGCCCTCAGTGCCGCCAGTGAACGTGGCCCGACCATCGCTCTGTGGCTGGTCAGCCCCGGGCAGTGGCGGGCTCACGACGACGCTGCCTGCAAGGTCGACTTCTGGCTGCGTAACCTGCTTGACCTGAGGCAATCGTTGGCGCGGCTGAACATCCCCTTGCTGATCCGCACCATCGACACCTGGGAGCAGGCGCCACAAGCGGTGCTCGAGGTATGCCGCCAGCATCGCGTCCACAGTGTGCACTGGAACGAGGAATATGGCCTCAACGAGCAGCGCCGCGACGACGCCACCCGCGCCCTGCTGGAGCGTTCAGCCATCCATGCCCACAGCCATCTCGACCAGCTGTTTTTCCGTCCCGGTACCATCCTCACCCGCAGTGGCGACTACTTCCAGGTTTTCAGCCAGTTCAAGAAAAGCTGCCTGGAGCAGCTGCACCGCGGCCTGCCGGCCCTGGCCCGACGTGTGCAGCGCCAGGCACCGCTACAGGTCGCCAGCGACCCCATACCCGAGCAACTGGATGGCTTCGAAAAGCCGGGCCACGCTCTGCGCGAACACTGGCCTGCCGGTGAGGCCGAGGCACAGGCGCGGCTGGCCCGCTTTATCGACGAAACCATCGACGATTACCAGCAACTGCGCGACCTGCCTGCCAAGCCCGGTACCAGCCAGCTTTCCCCTTACCTGGCCGCCGGGGTAATCTCGCCGCGCCAATGCCTGCATGCCGCCCTGGCCAGCAACCGGGGCGAATTCGACAGTGGCAGCAGCGGCGTGCAGACCTGGATCAACGAACTGCTCTGGCGTGAATTCTACAAACACATCCTGACCGGTTATCCACAGGTCTCGCGCCACCGCGCCTTCCGGGCCCAGACTGAGGCCTTGCCCTGGCGCGACGCACCGGCCGATTTCGAAGCCTGGGCGCAGGGACGCACCGGCTACCCGATCATCGACGCCGCGATGCGCCAGTTGTTGCACACCGGGTGGATGCACAACCGCCTGCGCATGATCGTGGCCATGTTCCTCAGCAAGAACCTGTTGATCGACTGGCGCAAGGGCGAACGACACTTCATGCGCCACCTGATCGATGGCGACCTTGCCGCCAATAACGGCGGCTGGCAGTGGAGCGCGTCCACCGGCACCGACGCCGTACCCTATTTCCGCCTGTTCAACCCGGTTTCACAGTCGCAGCGTTTCGACCCCAAGGGACACTTTATCCGCCACTGGTTGCCGGAATTGCAGGGGCTGGATGAAAAATCCATTCATTTTCCGGTGAAAGCAGCCGATCTTTTTGCTAAATATCCGTATCACAGTCCGATTGTCGATCTCGACAGTAGTCGCCAGCGTGCACTGGAAGCATTCAGACGCCTCCCGCACCGGCAGGATCAGAGGCCAGTATCGTGAACAATGCGCGTAGTATCTGGGTAACGGGCGCCGACAATGGACTGGGCCTGGCGTTAGTGGAAAGCCTGCTCGGCCAAGGACACCGGGTAGCGGCAAGCGGCAAGCATGGCGAGGCACTGGATGCCCTGGCGGCACGCTATGGGCGCCGGCTGCTGCTTTTGCCCTGGCAGTTGCATGAGGAACAACAGGCGGCGCAGGCCGGCCAGCTGATCTGCCATGCCTGGTGCGCGCTGGATGGCTTGATCCTCAATGCGGGGACCAGCGACTACCTGCCGGACGATGTGGCCGACAGCGAGCTGTTCGAGGCAATCGTCACCAGCAACCAGTCGGCCGGCGAACATTGCCTGGCCCAGGCGTTGCCCTTGCTGGCCAACGGCGACTCACCGCAGGTAATGGCGGTTTTCAACCGTTATTCGGCGTTGCAGTTGTACGCGCCGACACAGCCGAGCGCAGGCTGGAACAACATGCCGAAGTGGCTGCGTGAGCAGCGCCAGGCGTTGCAGGCTCAGGGGGTCGCGCTAACCGTGGTGGGCCCACAGTCGCTCAAGGCACCCGTGACCCCGGCACAGGCAATACCGGAGGCCTGGACACCGCATAGCGCGGCAGAAGAGCTGTTGCGGCGGTGGCCGGAGAATCCGCCGGAGCTGGTGCTGGAGACGCTGGACCCGGCCAGCCTGTGGCCGCTGCCCACTGGTAGATGAATCTGCGTGCGGGCAGCGGCCACGGGCCGCTATTGCTGGCTCACAGCGCCATGCGGTAATGCAGGCTGTAGCTTTCCACCCCGTCGTTCGGTTGCTTGATGCCGGCGTTGGAATAGTGGATCGCCCGCACTCCGATCTCATGCCCACCGGCAAAACGCAAACCAAAGCCGATACGGTCTTCGAACTGGAACGACGAGCCTAGCTGGTTGTCTTCCAGCTCGGTGCTGGAGAACGCCGCCACGCCGATCCCCGCCTCGATGTAGGGCTTCACCGAGTCGCCGGCAAACTCATAGACGAATACCGGCGCGAACGAGAGGCTGTGGTTACTGGCGGTCTCGTCACCGTCCCAATAGCTGTAGGCCCCATCCCAGTAACCGGTCAGGCGACCGACACTGGTTTGCCACCAGCTCGCTTCCCAGTTCGATTGCAGCCCCAGCCGGTAGACCATGGTCGAGTCACCCGTCTGCCCTACCGAAAACGAAACGTCTGCGGCCTGCGCCGACAGTGCTTGCCCCAGGGTCACGACGGCAGCCGCCGCCAAGCACAGCAGTTTCTTCATGAGAAACATCCTTCTTCCTGATGCTGTTGTTAGTTCTGCCTCATGTCAGGCAAACGGTAGAAAGCCGCATTGGTACGATAGTTCAGCTCGATTTCACGTTTTTTTCACAACGCAAAGCTTTGCACACTGTCGGGCTTATGCCACAGCAAAGGTAGGATTTTTCTCATCAACTGCGGATCAGCGCTGGTCCAGAAGCGGGTAGCGCCGGCCGGCCCTTCGGCTAGCAGGTCATGGGCGTTCAGCAAGCGCTGCAACTGACGGGCGACTGCAGCGCCCGTGTCGATGATCGCCACATCGGCTGGCACCAGCTCGGCCAGCAGGGGACGCAGGAAGGGATAATGGGTGCAGCCGAGGATCAGGGTATCGCAGCCCGCCGCCAGCAAAGGCTGTACGTAACCTTGCAACAACTGCCGCAATGCCGGGCTGCCCAGGTCGCCTGCTTCGATCCGCTCTACCAGCCCGGGGCAAGGCTGGGTCACGACCTGAACGTCGCTGGCGAAACGATCGAGCAAGGCGGCGAACTTGGCGCTCTGCAGGGTACCGGTGGTTGCCAGCACACCCACCACCCCTGAGCGCGTGGCAGCCGCAGCGGGCTTTACCGCCGGCTCCATGCCAACCAGCGGCCAGGTCGGGTACAGTTCTCGCAAATCGGCCACCGCCGCCACCGTCGCCGTGTTGCAGGCCAGCACCATGGCCTTGGCGCCTTGTTCACGAAAGAACCCGGCAATTCGTCGGCAGCGCTCGCGGATATAGTCCGGGGACTTTTCGCCATACGGCACGTGACCGCAATCGGCCACGTACAGCAGCGTCTCGCCAGGCAGCAGGCGCTGGATCTCGGCGAGCACCGACAAGCCACCGACCCCCGAATCCATCACGCCGATCGGCGCCGAGCGCTCAGCCATCGCGCTTGCTGCACACTGCACAGGCGGGATCACGCTTGACTCGCAATTCACGGATGCGGGGGCCGAGGGCATCGATCAGCAGCAGGCGCCCGACCAGCGGCTCGCCAAAGCCAGCCAGCAGCTTCATGGCCTCCAAGGCCTGCAGGCTCCCCACCAGGCCAACGAGGGGCCCAATCACGCCGGCTTCGCTGCAAGTCAGTTCGGCTTCGCTTCCATGGCCGTACAGGCAGTGGTAGCAAGGGCTGTAGTCGCGCCGCGGGTCGAATACGGAAAGCTGCCCTTCCAGGCGGATCGCCGCACCGCTGACCAGCGGCTTGAGCGCCGCGACACAGGCGGCATTGACCGCCTCGCGAGTGCTGAAGTTGTCCGAGCAATCCAGCACCAGGTCGACTGCCGCCACGGCAGTGGCCAGCGAGTCCTCGTCCAGGGCCTGGCGATGGGCGACCAGGCTGATTTCCGGGTTGATCGCCTGCAAGCGCTGCAGGGCTGAATCGACCTTACTCATGCCGACGCTGGCATTGTCATGAATAACCTGGCGTTGCAGGTTGGTCAGGTCGACGGTATCGAAGTCGGCCAGGTGCAGCTCGCCCACACCGGCAGCGGCCAAGTACAAGGCGACCGGCGACCCCAGGCCACCGAGCCCGACGATCAGCGCCTTGCTCCGCTTGAGGCGCAACTGGCCGTCAATGTCGATCTGGGCCAGCAATACCTGCCGGCTGTAACGCAGCAGTTCCTGATCACTCAGCATGGCAGGCGCCCCAGGGTAATGCGTTCATGGCCGCCCAGGTCGGTGCGGCTGGCGACCTCGATGAAGCCTTGTTCAGTCAGCAAGGCGCGCACCGCCACTGCCTGATCGTAGCCGTGTTCCAGCAACAGCCAGCCGCCCACTACCAGGTGGGCGGGGGCTTGGTCAGCGATGACACGCAGGTCGTCCAGGCCATCGACGCCGGCCACTAGTGCGCTGCTGGGCTCGAAACGTACGTCGCCGGCGACCAGGTGCGGGTCGGCGGCGGCGATATAGGGCGGGTTGCTGACAATCAGGTCGAAACGCTCGCCGGCCAGGCTGTCGAACCAGTGGCTGACCCGCACCTGGACGTTTGCCAGGCCCAGGCGCTGGCGGTTGCGCTCGGCCAGGGCCGCGGCCTCCTCCACCCGGTCGACTGCGGTTACCTGCCAGGCCGGGCGATCGCTGGCCAGGGCCAGGGCAATCGCGCCGGTGCCAGTACCCAGGTCAAGGACCCTGGCCGGCGTGGCGTGTTGCAGTTCAAGGGCGGTTTCGACCAGCAGCTCGGTATCCGGCCGCGGGATCAGGGTGTGAGGGGCCACTTCCAGGTCGAGCGTCCAGAAACCCTGCTGCCCGAGGATGTAGGCGACCGGCTCGCCGTCGCGCCGGCGCTGCAGGTAACTGGCATAGGTCTCGGCATCTTCGCTGCTGACGATCCGCTCGGGCCAGGTGTGCAGGTAGCTGCGCGACTTGCCGATGGCGGCAGCCAGCAACAGTTCGGCATCCAGCCGCTCGGTGGGCGATTCTGGCAACTGCGCGTTGCGCAGCAGGCTGGCGATGATGGTCATCAGTCCCCCAGCGCGGCCAGCTGATCGGCCTGGTATTCGGCCAGCAGCGGTTCGATGACGGCCTCCACGCCACCGGCGAGGATGTCGTCCAGCGAGTAGAGGGTCAGGTTGATACGGTGGTCGGTGACCCGGCCCTGTGGATAATTGTACGTGCGGATACGCTCGGAACGGTCGCCCGAACCGACCAGCAGCTTGCGCTCGCTGGCGATGGCGTTCTGCGCGGCGCTGGTCTGCATGTCGTTGAGCTTGGCCGACAGCCAGGACATGGCGCGGGCACGGTTCTTGTGCTGCGAACGCTCTTCCTGGCACTCGACCACGATACCGGTCGGCAAGTGGGTGATGCGGATCGCCGAGTCGGTCTTGTTGACGTGCTGGCCGCCGGCACCGGATGCGCGGTAGGTGTCCACACGCAGGTCGGCCGGGTTGATCTCGATGGCGGCCTGTTCGTCCGGTTCAGGCAGTACCGCCACGGTGCACGCCGACGTGTGGATACGGCCCTGGGACTCGGTCTCGGGCACCCGCTGTACACGGTGCGCACCGGACTCGAACTTGAGCTTGCCGTACACGTTGTCACCCTCGACGCGGGCGATGATTTCCTTGTAGCCGCCGTGCTCGCCTTCGTTCTCGGAGAGGATTTCCAGGCGCCAGCCGCGCTTTTCGGCGTAGCGCGAATACATGCGGAACAGGTCGCCGGAGAAAATCGCCGCCTCGTCGCCACCAGTACCGGCACGGATTTCGAGGAACACGTTGCGGCCGTCGTTGGGGTCTTTGGGCAGCAGCATGCGTTGCAGCTGCGCCTCCAGCGTCAGCAGTTGTTCCTTGGCTTCACGCACTTCTTCCACGGCCATTTCGCGCAGGTCCGGGTCACTGTCCTTGAGCAGCGCCTGGGCGCCTTCGAGGTCGTCCTGGACTTTGCGCCACTCTTTATATGCAGCGTAGACCGGCTCGACTTCGGCGTATTCACGGGAATAGGCGCGGAAGCGCGTCTGGTCGGAAATGACCTCGGCATCACCGAGCAATGCGGTGAGTTCTTCGAAGCGGTCCTGGAGGATTTCCAGTTTGTTCAGCAGCGACGCTTTCATTGCGGGGATTTGTCCGTCGAGCCCTCGTTGAGGGCAAAGAGTTCCTGGGCCATGGCCAGCGCATCGAGGCGGCCCTCGGCCGAGAGCCTTTTCAGTTGCACGCTGGGCGCATGCAGGAGTTTGTTGGTCAGCCCCCGGGCCAGCTGGGCCAGCACATCCTCGGGGTTGCCGCCGTTGGCCAGCAGGCGCTGGGCCTTTTGCAGTTCTTCGTCGCGCAGGCGCTCGCTTTGCTGGCGATAGGCCTTGAGCACGTCCACTGCGGCCAGCTCGCGCAGGCGCAGCATGAAATCTTCCGCCCCGACTGCCACCAGCTCTTCGGCGGCCTGGGCTGCGCCCTGGCGGCTCTTGAGGTTTTCCGCCACCACGTCGTGCAGGTCATCGACAGTGTACAGGTAGACATCGTCCAGCTCACCGACTTCGGTTTCGATGTCGCGTGGCACGGCGATGTCGACCATGAAGATCGGCTTGTGCCGGCGCTGCTTCAGCGCGCTTTCCACCGCGCCCTTGCCGAGGATTGGTAGCTGGCTGGCGGTGGAGCTGATGACGATGTCGCTGTTGGCCAGCTCCTGGGGGATGTCAGCCAGCAGCACGGCATGCGCGCCGAACTGTTCGGCGAGGATGCTGGCCCGCTCCAGGGTGCGGTTGGCGACGACGATGCGACGCACGCCCTGCTCGTGCAGGTGGCGGGCAACCAGGGTGATGGTTTCACCGGCACCGATCAGCAGCGCCTGGCTGCGGCCCAGGTCGCTGAAGATCTGCTTGGCCAGGCTGACTGCGGCAAATGCCACCGACACCGGGTTTTCGCCGATGGCGGTGTCGGTGCGCACCTGCTTGGCGGCGCTGAAAGTGGCCTGGAACAGGCGCCCGAGCAGTGGGCCGACGGTACCGGCTTCACGCGCCACGGCATACGCGGACTTCATCTGGCCGAGGATCTGCGGCTCGCCGAGCACCAGCGAATCCAGGCCCGAGGCCACGCGCATCATGTGTTTCACCGCCTCGTGTTCTTCATGCACGTAGGCGCTGGCACGCAGCTCGTCCAGGCTGAGCCGGTGATAATCGGCCAGCCATTGCAGCACGGCATCGGCGGACAGGTGATCCTGCTCTATATAAAGCTCGCTGCGGTTGCAGGTCGACAGGATCGCCGCTTCGCGGCTGGAGGTCAGCCGGCAGAGCTGCTGCAGGGCGTCTACCAGCTGCTCTGGGGTAAACGCCACGCGCTCGCGTACGTCTACCGAGGCAGTCTTATGGTTGATACCAAGTGCAAGAAAGGCCATGCAAGGTCGCTGGTTGTGACGGGAAGCCGATAATTGTCCTCTTTCGCAGGTTTCAGGACAACCACCGTTCGCTATTGCGCTGGTAGCGCTGCGGCTATCGCCGCCTCCTGGCCTGCACAAGCAGCGATTTCAGGCATGCTCCGCTTTTGCTCTGCTTTTGCTCTGCTCTTGATCTTGATCTTGATCTTCGCGATTTCAGGAGGCCGAACGTAGGCCTTGCGGAGGGAGGTGACGGGCATGGATGCCCGTCAAGCGCTGAGGCCCCATGGATGGGGCCTGCAGCGCGTCCTCCCGGGAGCAAGGCCGGAGTGAGGGAACCCCGTAGCGCAGCGGAGGGGCCGGATGATAGGAGCGCAGCGTTTTTTGGTTACTTTTTGCCGCGTTTGGCAAAAAGTGACTCGCCGTAAGGGCGAAAAGGTGAGTCAGCGTCGCCATCGCCAATGGACTTTGCGCGCGATGAAAACCAGCGCTATCCCGCTTTAATCTTTTCGCTTTTCGCTTTTCGCTTTTCGCTTTCAGGCGTGGGCTTCAACAATGAGGTCAACATTCATTTTCAAAGATGGCGCTTAGTCACCTTTCCGCCCTTACGGCGGGTCACTTTTTGTCAAACGCGACAAAAAGTAACCAAAAAACGCTGGCTCCCATCATCCGGCCCCTGCGCTGCGCTCCGGGGTCCCCTCGCTACGGGCTTGCTCCCGGGAGGACGCGCTGCAGGCCCCATCCATGGGGCCTCAGCGCTTGACGGGCATCCATGCCCGTCACCTCCCTCCGCAAGCCCTTCGCTCGGCCTCCTGAAGTCGCATTCGGCGGCGCCTGGACTACTGCGCGCTTAGAAGCAAGAGCAAGAGCAAGAGCAAGAGCAAAAATAACAGTCCAGGTACCGTCGTGACTGCTCTGGGACGAACCACCCGTGCATGGCGCGGTCTTCATGAGCGAAGCGATAGCTTCATACCTTCGCAGGTGGGTTTGCCCCCGCGCTTGTGTCATCATGCTCCGACCGCCGGTGAGTCTTTCTAAAGCCTTTTATGAACAAACCATACGCATTGCTGCTTGCCTTCGCCCTGCTCCAGGGCTGCCAGAGCCTGGCCCCACAAAAGGCCGAGCCTCCCACTGCCGAGGCCGCCAAGCGCGAGGCGGAGAAGCCCGTGGTGTATGGCTCGTTCAGGCAGGAAACGCTCTATAGCCTGCTGGTGGCGGAACTGGCCGGGCAGCGCAACCGCTTCGACATCGCCTTGGCCAACTATGCCGACCAGGCCGAGAAGACCCAGGACCCGGGCGTCTCCGAACGCGCCTATCGGATTGCCGAATACCTCGGCGCCGACGAGCCGGCCTTGGACAGCGCACTGATCTGGGCCAGGAACGCCCCGCAGAACCTCGACGCCCAACGCGCCGCCGCCATCCAGCTGGCCCGTGCCGGCCGCTATGACGACTCCATGAACTACATGGAGAAAGTGCTGCAAGGCCAGGGCGACACCCACTTCGACTTCCTCGCCCTGTCCGCCGCCGAAACCGACCAGAGCACCCGCGACGGCCTGATGCACAGCTTCGACCGCCTGCTGGCCAAATACCCGGACAACAGCCAGCTGGTGTTCGGCAAGGCGTTGCTGCTGAACCAGGACGGCAAGGCCCAGGAAGCCCTCGACCTGCTCGAAGCGCACCCGGCGCAGAACGGCGAAATCGCCCCGATCCTGTTGCGCGCCCGCCTGCTCCAGGCCCTGGACCGCGGCCCGGAAGCGCTGCCACTGCTGCGCGGGGCGATCCGCGACAACCCGGATGACAAACGCCTGCGCCTGACATACGCCCGCACCCTGGTCGAACAGGACCGCATTGCCGATGCCAAGGGCGAGTTCCTCAGCCTGGTCCAGCAATACCCCGATGACGACGAGTTGCGCTATTCGCTGGCCCTGGTATGCCTGGAAAACAAAGACTGGGATGAAGCCGAAGGCTACCTGCAGGAACTGATCGAGCGCGACAGCAATGTCGACGCTGCGCACCTTAACCTGGGCCGCATCCGCGAGGAACGCCACGACCCCGCCGGCGCCCTGCGTGAATACGCCCTGGTCGGCCCTGGCCCCGACTACCTGCCGGCGCAGCTGCGCCAGGCTGACATCCTGGTTGCCAACGGCCGCGGCAGCGAAGCCTCGCGCCTGCTCGCCGAGGCCCGCGAGGCGCAGCCGGACTACGCCATCCAGCTGTACCTGATCGAGTCGGAAAGCTACAGCAACAACAACAAGGACGCCCAGGCCAGCCAGGTCCTGCAACAGGCCATCCAGCGCTACCCGGACGACCTCAACCTGCTGTACACCCGCGCCATGCTGGCGGAAAAGCGTGACGACCTGCCGCAGATGGAAAAGGATCTGCGCGCGATCATCGCCCGTGAACCGGAAAATGCCATGGCTCTGAACGCCCTGGGTTATACCCTGGCCGACCGCACCACCCGCTACAGCGAAGCCAAGGCGCTGATCGACAAGGCCCACCAGTTGACTCCGGACGACCCGGCGATACTCGACAGCCTGGGCTGGGTCAATTACCGACTGGGCAACCTGGACGAGGCCGAGTCGTACCTGCGCCGGGCCTTCGCCAGCTTCCCCGACCATGAAGTGGCCGCCCACCTGGGCGAAGTGCTGTGGGCCAACGGCAAGCGCCGCGAAGCCCGCCAAGTCTGGGCCAAGGGCTTCGACGCCCAGGCCGACAGCCCCATCCTGCGCAAGACCCTCCTGCGCCTGACCGGATCCGAGACCCTTTAACGCCATGTTCCTGCGCCATTGCATCACCTTCACCCTGATCGCCCTGCTGGCCGGCTGTGCCGGCTTCGGTAGCCGCGAGGCCCTGGAGGGCCACGGCAACCCGCAGCAGTGGCGCGCCCATAAAGAGCAGTTGAGCAGCCTCGATGGCTGGCAGATCAACGGCAAGGTCGGCATCCGCGCCCCGCGTGATTCCGGCAGCGGCACGCTGTTCTGGCTGCAACGCCAGGACTACTACGACATCCGCCTGGCCGGCCCGCTGGGCCGTGGTGCCGCACGCCTGACCGGCCGCCCCGGTGGCGTGGTGCTGGAAGTGGCCAACCAGGGCCGCTACGAGGCCAGCAGCCCCGAGGCCCTGCTGGAAGAGCAGCTGGGCTGGCAACTGCCGGTCTCGCACCTGGTCTGGTGGGTCCGCGGCCTGCCCGCCCCCGACAGCAAGAGCAAACTGACCCTGGACGGCGACAGCCGCCTGGCCAGCCTCGACCAGGATGGCTGGCAGGTGCAGTACCTGAGCTACACCGAACAGAACGGCTACTGGCTGCCCGAACGCCTGAAGCTGCACGGCAAGCACCTCGACGTTACCCTGGTGGTCAAGGACTGGCAGCCGCGCCAGCTGGGGCACTGATTCATGCACACGCTCACCCTGCCCGCCCCGGCCAAGCTCAACCTGTGGCTGCATATCATCGGCCGCCGCGCTGACGGCTATCACGAGCTGGAAACCGTGTTCCAGTTTCTCGACCACGGCGACGAGTTGAGTTTCGCCGTGCGAGACGACGGCGTGATCCGCCTGCACACCGAGATCGAGGCAGTACCGCACGACAGCAACCTGATCGTGCGCGCCGCGCGCATGCTGCAGGCGCAATCCGGCACAACGCTGGGCGCCGACATCTGGCTGACCAAGGTACTGCCCATGGGGGGTGGCATCGGTGGTGGCAGCTCGGATGCCGCCACCACCCTGCTGGCCCTCGCCCACCTGTGGCAACTGGACTGGGACGAAGACCGCCTGGCCACCCTGGGCCTGAGCCTGGGTGCCGATGTACCGGTGTTCGTGCGCGGCCATGCCGCCTTCGCCCAGGGCGTGGGCGAACAACTGACCCCGGTCGACCCGAGCGAGCCCTGGTATGTCGTGCTGGCGCCGCAAGTGTCTGTCAGCACAGCAGAAATTTTTTCACATCCGCAGTTGACACGTGATTCACTGCCCCTTAAGATGCGCCCCGTTCCCGAGGGAAACAGTCGAAATGACTGCCAACCGGTGGTAGAGCAGAGTTACCCGGAAGTTCGCAATGCGTTGAATTCTCTGGGCAAATTCACTGAAGCTCGGCTAACCGGAACTGGAAGTTGTGTGTTTGGGGCCTTCCCAAGCAAAGCCGAAGCTGATAAAGTTCTGGCCCTTCTTTCAGCGACCCAAACAGGGTTTGTGGCGAAAGGAAGCAATATTTCGATGTTGCATCGCAAGCTGCAAAGTCTGATCAAGAAGTCGAGCGCATAAGTGTTCGCAGCAACAGATACAGGGGCGTCGCCAAGCGGTAAGGCAGCAGGTTTTGATCCTGCCATGCGTTGGTTCGAATCCAGCCGCCCCTGCCATTTTCCTTATACTCATCCAGGTTACCCTCAGCCTCCAGGTACTGCGCGTGTCCAAGATGATGGTCTTTACGGGGAATGCCAACCCCGATCTGGCTCGGCGTGTAGTACGTCAGCTGCATATCCCTCTCGGTGACGTCTCTGTCGGTAAATTCTCCGACGGCGAGATCAGCACTGAGATCAATGAAAACGTCCGTGGTAAAGACGTCTTCATTATTCAGCCGACCTGTGCCCCGACCAACGATAACCTGATGGAACTGGTAGTGATGGCCGACGCCTTCCGCCGCTCCTCAGCATCCCGAATCACCGCCGTGATTCCTTACTTCGGATACGCCCGCCAGGACCGCCGTCCGCGTTCGGCACGTGTAGCCATCAGCGCCAAAGTCGTCGCTGACATGCTCACTGTCGTCGGTATCGACCGTGTACTCACCGTCGACCTGCACGCTGACCAGATCCAGGGTTTCTTCGATATCCCGGTCGACAACATCTACGGCTCGCCCGTACTGGTCGACGATATCGAGGACCAGCGTTTCGAGAACCTGATGATCGTCTCCCCGGACATCGGTGGTGTCGTGCGCGCACGTGCCGTCGCCAAGTCCCTGGGTGTCGACCTGGGTATCATCGACAAGCGCCGCGAGAAGGCTAACCACTCCGAGGTCATGCACATCATCGGCGACGTCGAAGGGCGCACCTGCATCCTGGTAGACGACATGGTCGACACCGCCGGCACCCTGTGCCACGCGGCCAAGGCCCTGAAAGAACACGGCGCTGCCAAGGTTTACGCCTACTGCACGCACCCTGTCCTGTCGGGCCGCGCGATCGAGAACATCGAGAAGTCGGTACTGGACGAGCTGGTGGTGACCAACACCGTTCCGCTGTCCGCCGCTGCTCAAGCCTGTGACCGTATCCGCCAGCTGGATATCGCACCGGTTGTGGCTGAAGCGGTACGCCGCATCAGCAACGAAGAATCGATCAGCGCGATGTTCCGCTAAGCGGAACACACGCTGACGAAAAGCGCCCCGCCCCAACACTGGTTGTTGGGGCGGGGCTTTTTTGCCATCCCCGTTGGCGCTGGTCGCAAACGCCCTCGGGGGGCTATTTTGGAGAAACAAAATGACCGAATTCACCCTGAACGCCCAAGCGCGTACTGACCTGGGGAAAGGTGCGAGCCGCCGCCTGCGTCACTCCGCGAACATCCCAGCCGTTGTCTACGGTGGTAACCAGGACGCTCAGTCCCTGACCATCCTGGCCAAGGAAATCACCAAGCTGTTCGAAAACGAGGCTGCCTTCAGCCACGTGCTGGAACTGAACGTCGACGGCGCCAAGCAGAACGTCGTGGTCAAGGCCCTGCAGCGTCACCCGGCAAAAGGCTTCATCATGCACGCCGACTTCGTTCGCGTCGTTGCTGGCCAGAAACTGACCGCCAAGGTACCGGTTCACTTCATCAACGAAGAAGCCCCGGTCAAGAAAGGCGGCGAGATCTCCCACGTAGAAGCCGAGATCGAAGTTTCCTGCGAAGCCAAGGACCTGCCTGAGTTCATCGAAGTAGACCTGGCCAACGCTGAAATCGGCACCATCATCCACCTGTCGGACCTGAAAGCTCCGAAAGGCGTAGAGTTCGTCGCTCTGGCCCACGGTGATGACAAGGCTGTTGCCAACGTTCACGCTCCACGCGTTGCTCCAGAAGCAGAAGGCGCTGCCGAGTAATCCACTCGCACGCCGGCGTTGATCGGGTTACAGTGCCGCGCGCACTGTAACCCACCAACTCCAAGGAAGAGCCCCTGACGTGACCGCCATCCAGTTGATCGTCGGCCTGGGTAACCCCGGCCCCGAATACGAACAGACCCGGCATAACGCAGGGGCTCTTTTCGTTGAACGCATTGCCAGCGCCCAGCGCGTCTCGTTGACCGCTGACCGCAAGTATTTCGGCCTGACGGCCAAGTTCAGCCATCAGGGCAACGACGTTCGCTTGCTCATCCCCACCACCTACATGAACCGCAGCGGCCAGGCCGTGGCGGCCTTGGCCAATTTCTTCCGCATCAAGCCGGAAGCGATCCTGGTGGCGCATGACGAACTCGACCTGCCTCCGGGCGTCGCCAAGCTCAAGCGCGGCGGTGGCCATGGTGGGCACAACGGCCTGCGCGACATCATCGCGCAGCTCGGCAACCAGAACGACTTCCACCGCCTGCGGCTTGGCATCGGCCACCCGGGTGACGCCAAACTGGTCTCCAACTTCGTCCTGGGCCGCGCGCCGCGCGCCGAGCAGGAGAAGCTCGACGCCAGCATCGATTTTGCCCTCGGCGTGCTGCCGGACGTGCTTGCCGGCGATTTTGCCAAGGCGATGCGCGAGCTGCACAGCCAGAAGGCCTGATTTCCTTTAGAGAGGGGAATACCCATGGGTTTCAATTGCGGCATCGTCGGCCTGCCCAACGTCGGCAAGTCCACCCTGTTCAACGCCCTGACCAAGTCTGGCATCGCGGCGGAGAACTTCCCTTTCTGCACCATCGAGCCAAACAGCGGCATCGTGCCGATGCCCGATGCGCGCCTGAATGCACTGGCTGAAATCGTCAAGCCCAACCGCATCCTGCCAACCACCATGGAATTCGTCGACATCGCCGGCCTGGTGGCCGGTGCATCGAAGGGCGAAGGCCTGGGTAACAAGTTCCTCGCCAACATCCGCGAAACCGACGCCATTGCCCACGTGGTGCGCTGCTTCGAAGACGAGAACGTGATCCACGTTTCCAACAGCGTCGACCCCAAGCGTGACATCGAGATCATCGACCTCGAGCTGATCTTCGCCGACCTCGACAGCTGCGAGAAGCAGCTGCAGAAGGTTGCCCGCAACGCCAAGGGCGGCGACAAGGACGCCCTGGCACAGAAGGCCATCCTCGAGCAACTGATCCCGCACTTCACCGAAGGCAAGCCAGCGCGCAGCCTGATGAAGAACATGAGCGCCGAAGACAAGGCGGTCATTCGCGGCTTCCACCTGCTGACCAGCAAGCCGGTGATGTACATCGCCAACGTGGCCGAAGATGGCTTCGAGAACAACCCGCACCTGGACGTGGTCAAGGCCATCGCCGAGGAAGAAGGCGCGGTCGTGGTGCCGGTGTGCAACAAGATCGAAGCGGAAATCGCCGAGCTGGAAGACGGTGAAGAAAAGGACATGTTCCTCGAGGCCCTGGGCCTGGAAGAGCCTGGCCTGAACCGTGTGATCCGCGCCGGTTACGAACTGCTGAACCTGCAGACCTACTTCACTGCCGGCGTGCAGGAAGTACGCGCCTGGACCGTACGCGTCGGTGCCACCGCACCGCAGGCGGCCGGGGTTATCCACACCGACTTCGAAAAAGGCTTCATCCGCGCTGAAGTGGTGGCCTATGACGACTTCATCCAGTTCAAGGGTGAAAGCGGTGCCAAGGAAGCCGGTAAATGGCGCCTGGAAGGCAAGGACTACATCGTCAAGGACGGTGATGTGATGCACTTCCGCTTCAACGTCTAAGCGGCATTTTGCAGTACTGACAAACCCCTTGAGGCCCATGGCTTCAAGGGGTTTTGTTTTGTGCGGCGCACTAGCTTTCCACAGCCTCTGGCCTCAGTGCCGGATGATCTACCCCGCCTCGCGGGCCAGGACCAGCTCAGCCAACGCCCTCCCCATCTGCACGTTATGCACACTGTTGACCAGCATGCCGATACCCGGCTCGCCTGCATTGCCGCAAATGTATTCGTCGAGAGTGTCTTCAATTCCACGTAGCAACTGAATGGCAAAGAGCAATGCCTCGGGTGAGGGCATGTCTTCGTTGATGGTGTAGAAGGAGTGGGAGGCAACCTTGGCGGGTGGATCGGGGACGAGCTTCTTCATGATGATTTCTCCGAGTTCGGTTTGCGGAGCTATCACCCTCTTCCTCTCACAGAATCAGGGTGGCAGCCGAACGTGGGGTGAGAGACCGGCGAACATCGGAATTCCGGCCAGGCCGAAGCCTGCCCACGAACGGCTGCCATAACACGGCACGATGTACTGCCGGGCTCTCACACCCGGTCGCCAAAGCACGACGACTCGGGGAAATTAGCCCTGATGCTCTACATCGACAACAGCGAAACGGCAGCGCAGCGCGTAGGGTAATTCCCAAGCTAACTTGAACGGAAGCATTTAGTTTCAGGTTAGGAATTGTCTTACTTCTATCGCCACGTGCATTCAAACATTGCTCGTCAGAGCCATCGCACCAAGCAGCAGACAAATGCTCGCCACGGTGGTCAGCTGCAATCGCATCGGCAGGTACCAGCCTGGCACGACCTGCTGCAACTTCCGATCTTGCCAATAATGTAGGGCGAAGCCGCCAAGCAACAGCAGGCACCCCAGGGAAACAGGCAGCAACGTGCTGACCCAACCGAGCAAAGCCGGCACGACGCTCCACAGGAGCCGTTTGCGACGCTGCTCGGCGGCTAGCTCCGGCAGGGCCATCGCGAAGCCCCAGTGCAAGGCGCCGACGAAACTCAAAATGACGGCCCCATAGTTCACCAGCATCATCGCCCACACTGATCGGTACTCGGGAGAAAAGACCACCAGCAGCATCAAGCCAACAAACGGCAGCAAGCCGCCATAACCGAGGAGGGCAAAGCGCCTTGGCAATAACGTGCCAGACCCGCTCATCCGAACGCCTGTCATTTGTTTCGACCAATCAGTTGGAGAAACTCCTGGCGCGTCGTCGCCGAGTCGCGGAACACACCCAGCATCACGGATGAAACCATCACCGAGTTCTGCTTTTCGACACCTCTCATCATCATGCACATATGCTTTGCTTCGATGACCACCGCGACCCCTGCCGCATCGGTGATGTCTTGTATGGCACAGGCAATTTGCCGGGTGAGGTTTTCCTGAATCTGCAGACGTCGGGCGAAGACATCGACCACGCGCGCGACCTTGGACAACCCCAGCACCCTGCCAGTGGGCAGGTAGGCAACATGAGCCTTGCCGATAAAGGGCAGCATGTGGTGCTCGCACAATGAATAAAGCTCGATATCGCGCACGACGATCATCTCGTCGTTCTGGGACTCGAACAGCGCACCGTTGATGACCTCTTCGAGATTCAGCCTGTAGCCGTTGCACAAGTACTGCATGGCCTTGGCCGCGCGCTGAGGCGTGTCCAACAGCCCTTCTCGCTGCGGGTCTTCACCTATTTCGAGGAGAATTTCGCGATAGTACTCAGCTAACGACTGGGACATTTGGACTCCTCACCGCTGCGGCGTTGACCGCAAAAATTGTACAAGATTGAATTGATGTACAGGTTTTGTACAATCTAGCCGAAAGCCAGCAAGATGCAATGCCCGCTCCGGCTTCAGGCATGAAATGTCGCCAGTGGCGATTACTGACCTGGAGGCTGCAGCGAGCGGCACGAGCTGCAACGTCCAGGTGATCGAAGGGGCCAGACCAGATGAACAGATTCAATCCCCGCAAGCTGGGTTCGTCCAAGTGGACGGCGTGTCAGCCGGTGAACCGTGAGAAACATTTTCTGGTGACCGAGCTGATTTGCGACGAAGACGGTACGCCTGTGCAGATTGAACTGGAGGCCGTCCACAGCCAACGCAAGCAGGTGCTCGACTGGCGAGAACTCAGGGATAGCCAACGCTGGAAATTCGGCTGGCGTTGAACACCCAGGGCCATCCGAGCTAGCAGCGAATGACGATAGGCAAGAAGCAGCCTCGTGCTGCTTTCTCGACCCGGCAGCGTCTGCCAGCGGGCAGAAACAACAGCATCTAAGCTGTGATTCAGCACTGTTCCCGCGGAGCGCACCATGGCGGAAAAGAACCGCTTCGACTGGCAACGCTGGTTACCCGGCCTGGTCACCCTGCTCCATTACCAACCCGCCTGGCTGCCCAAGGACATTGCTGCCGGCCTGGTGCTCACCACCATGCTGGTACCGGTGGGCATCGCCTACGCCGAGGCCTCGGGGGTACCAGGCATCTATGGCCTGTACGCCACCATCATCCCGCTGCTGGCCTACGCCCTGTTCGGCCCCAGCCGCATCCTGGTGCTGGGCCCGGACTCGGCGCTGGCCGCACCGATCCTGGCGGTTGTGGTGCAATACGCCGCCAGCGACCCGCAGCGGGCGATCGCCATCGCCAGCCTGATGGCCCTGGTCGCCGGGGCCTTCTGTGTGATCGCCGGGCTGTTGCGCCTGGGCTTCATCACCGAATTGCTGTCCAAGCCGATCCGCTATGGCTACATGAACGGCATTGCCCTCACCGTATTGATCAGCCAGTTGCCCAAGCTGTTCGGCATCAAGGTCGATAGCCAGGGGCCGCTGCGCGACCTTTGGCAATTGGGCGAAGCACTGCTTGCCGGCCAAGGGCACTGGCCCAGCTTCATCGTCGGGGCCGGCAGCCTGCTGCTGATCCTGCTGCTCAAACCCTTCAAGCGCCTGCCAGGGATCCTGATCGCCGTGGTGCTGGCAACGCTGGCAGTGAGCCTGCTTGACCTCGAGCAAATGGGTGTCAAGGTGCTCGGCCAACTGCCCCAGGGCCTGCCCAGTTTCGTGTTCCCCTGGGTCTCTGACATCGATCTGGTCGAAGTGGTGCTGGGCGGCATTGCCGTGGCGCTGGTGTCGTTCGCCGATACCAGCGTGCTGTCGCGCTCCTATGCCGCGCGCATGAAGATGCCGGTCAACCCGAACCAGGAAATGTTCGGCCTGGGCGTGGCCAACCTGGCCTCCGGGCTGTTCCAGGGCATCCCCATCAGCAGCAGTTCGTCACGCACCCCCGTGGCAGAAGCGGCCGGCTCGCAGACCCAGCTCACCGGCATCTTCGGTGCGCTGGCGGTGACCCTGTTGCTGCTGGTGGCACCCAACCTGCTGCAATTCCTGCCCAACAGCGCCTTGGCAGCAGTGGTGATAGCAGCCGCACTGGGGCTGTTCGAGTTCGCCGACCTCAAGCGCATCTTCCGCATGCAGCAGTGGGAGTTCTGGTTATCCATCACCTGCTTTGTCGGGGTCGCGGTGTTCGGTGCGATCCCCGGTATCGGCATCGCCGTGGCGGTATCGGTGATCGAGTTCCTGTGGGACGGCTGGCGGCCGCACCATGCAGTGCTGGGCCGGGTGGATGGCACCCGCGGTTACCATGACGTGCAGCGTTATCCACAGGCCCGGCGCATTCCGGGGCTGGTGCTGCTGCGGTGGGACGCGCCGTTGTTCTTTGCCAATGCCGAGCAGTTCCAGAGCACGGTGATGGCGGCGCTGGACGCATCGCCTACGCCGGTGCAACGGCTGGTGATCGCGGCAGAACCGGTGACCAGTATCGATGTCACCTCGGCGGACATGCTCGCCGAGCTGGACCGGGCGCTGGAGGCGCGCGGGGTGGAGTTGCAGTTTGCCGAGATGAAGGACCCGGTGAAGGACAAGATGCGGCGGTTCGAGTTGTTCGAGCACATGGGGGAGACCGCGTTTCATCCCACGGTGGGGGCGGCGGTGGATGCTTATCTGGACGAGAGTGGGGTTGACTGGAAGCCTTAAGTTTTCCTGGGCTGGCCTCTTCGCGGGTAAACCCGCTCCCACAAGGATTGCGTGATCCCATGGGCAACGCCATACCTGTGGGAGCGGGTTCACCCGCGAACAAGCCCACGCCGTAGCCGAAGCCGGTCGATCCAGATGAGCATGGCACTGGCATACACCGACACCGCCAGGAACAGCGCCATGCGCACGGCAAAGGCGCGGTAGACATCCTGCCCGCCAGCACTGTCCTGCACCGACTGCCCCAGCAGGATCAGCAGGGTCGTCAGGCAGCTCAGCCAATAGGCCGGGCCCTGCCGGTTGGGCACGGCCTGGTACATCCGCCGCCCCTGCCAGAGCACGAACAGCAGCACCCACAGGAAAAACATCCACAGGTGCACGAACAGGCTCAGCGCCCCCCACATCAGGATCGCCAGCAAACCGGCGAGCAAGGTCGAGCCGATCAACTCCCGGCTGGCGTGCCGCGCACGGGTCTCGCCAGCCTGCTGCCCCAGGCTCACCGCCTTCATGATCAGTGGCATGTACTGGTCCGGGGCGATCAGGGCCAGCAGAAACGCCGGCATCACGATCAACGTGGCACGCAGTGCAACCCAGCTCACCTCGCCGCTGTCGAGCAACGGCGGCGCTGGTTGCGCCGGCGCATCGGCAGGCTCGGGAAACAGCACATGAGCCAAGGCCGTGCCCAGTACCGCCAGCAGCATGCCCTTGGCCAACGCTTCGACCGCCGACAGCGCCAGGGTGAAGTCGCTGGTACCGGCGGCAGCGATCATGGTCAGGCCGATCACCAGCAGGTTCGCCAGCAAGCCGTTGCCGCCCTTCAGGGCGTAGCGCAAGGTCAGGAAAACGCCCACGCCCACCAGCAACACCCCGCTCACCGGCGCATGGCGCAGCAGCGGAATCAGCAACAGCCCGCTGCCGCAACCGAGCAGCACGAGCAACGCCAGGGCCGGTGCCGCACGCAGCGGCAAGGGCTGGCTGCGCATGGCCAGCAACAGTACCGCGAACACCGGCGCCAGGATCGGCACCGGCAGGCCGATGCCGAAACTCACCGCCAGGCACAACGCCACGCCCCAGGCCAGGCGCAGGGCGCGCAGGCGGCGCAATTCAATAGGCATACGACAGCCAGCTCATCAGCCACATGAACAGCCGGCCCAGCAGGTTCAACGGGTTACCTTCGCTGGGCAGGGCCATGACCTCCGCCTGCCCGCCAACCCGCAGCCCGCTCTTGTCCTGCAACTGGTCGCGCTCGAGTTCGACGATGACCGGGAAGCGTTGCGCCGAACGCAGCCACTCGCGGCTGTTCTGCACGGTCGGCAGCGTGCCCGGCGGGGTGCTCTGGCCCACGCTCACACCGTAGCCGATGCTGCGAACGTGCCCCTTCAACACCGTGCCGGGCAGTGCGTCGAGCACCACCAGCACCGGGGTGTCGGGGCGCAGGCGGCCGAGGTTGTTCTCGGTCATGTCGGCACTTATCCACACGTCATGGATGGCGATCAGGGTCATCATCGGGCTGCCGGCGCCGACATAGTGGCCGACGTCGGTACGCAGGTCGGTGATCAGGCCGTTCGCATCGGCACGCACCACGGTGCGTGCCAGGTCCAGGCGGGCCTTTTCCACATTGGCTGCGGCACTGCGCAACTGGGCGTTGTCGTCCTGCGCCCCACCCTGCTGCTCTCGCGCCCGCTCCACTTCGGCACGGGCTGCCGCCACCTGGCTGACAGCCTGGTCGCGAGTGGCCTGGGCGCTTTCCAGGCGGCGCACCGACACCGTCCCCGGGTCTTCGTCGATCAGCCGCTTGAGCCGTTCGGCGTCCTGCCGTGCCTTGCGTTCGTTGGCCTGCGCCGCGGCCAACGCCGCCTGTGCCGAATCAATGCCAGCCGTGTGCGCGCCGATCTGCCGGCGCACCGCGTCCAGGTCGGCCTCGGCGCGCGCCAGGGTAATGCGATACTGCTCCTGGTCCAGCTCGAACAGCACGTCACCCCGGCGCACTTCCTGGTTGTTGCCCACCGCCACGCGCTTCACCTGGCCGGCCACCTCGGCACTCACCGGTATCACATAGGCCTGCAGGCGGGCCTGCTGGGTATAGGGCGTGAAGCGGTCGGCCAGCAGGTACCAGAGCAGGCTCACGGCAATCAGCAGCAATACCCAGCGCATGCCGCGATCGGGGGCGGCCGGGGGCGGCGTCGGAGCAGCATCACTCATTTCGTTTCACCTTGTGCATGTGCGCCGGCTCGTCGAGCAGCTCGCCCCAGTCGGTCCGTTGCTGCATCTGCTGGCGCGTGGCCGCGTCGATCGGCGCGCGGCTGGCGTCCCATCCGCCACCCAGAGCCTTGTACAAAGTCACCAGGCTACTCACCGCATTGCCGCGGCTGACCAGGTAACCGTCCTGTTGCTGCAACAGCAATTGCTGGGCGTCGAGCACCCGCTGGAAGTCGGCGAAACCTTCACGGTACTGCGAGCTGGCCAGGCTCAACGAGCGTTGCGCGGCCTGCGAGGCCTGGTCGCGAATACGTGCGCTCTGCAGCGAGCGCACCAGCCCGTTGGCGGCATCGTCCGCCTCGCGCGCGGCTTCGCGTACACCCTGGTGGTACAGCTCGATCAGCTGCTGCAAGCGAGCATCCTCCACGCGTACGGCGTTCTTGCGCCGGCCGTAGTCGAACGGGTTCCAGATCAGGCTGGGCCCAGCGGCGAGGTCGAAGGTGTCAGGCAAATGACTGGCCGTGACGAAGCTCCAGCCAATGCTGCCCAGCAGGCTCAGCTGGGGATACAGGTCGGCCTCGGCCACCCCGACCAATGCCGATTGCGCGGCCACTGCCTGCTCGGCGGCGCGGATGTCGGGGCGGCGCTGCAGCAGGTTGGCGGGTACGTCCTGCAGTACGGCACGGTCCGGCAACGGCAGCTGGCCGTGGCCTTCGTCCAGCTGCGGCAACGGCCCGGGTGGCCGGCCGAGCAGCGAACACAATACGTTGCGCAGGGCATTGAGCTGGTTCTGGAACTCGGGGATGGTGGCTTGGGTAGCCAGGTATTGGGTACGCGCCTGTTGCCAGTCGAGTTCGTCGTTTTCACCATGACGGAACAGCCGTTCGGTAATTTCCAGGCTGCGCGCCTGGCGCCGGGCGTTTTCTTCGGCGATATCCAGCCGCGCCTCGGCAGTGCGCAGGGCAAAGTAGGTGTCAGCCACCTGCGCCCGCAACAGCAGCATGGCATCGGCGTAATTGGCCTGGGAGGCGAAGTAGGCAGCATCGGCACTTTCGATGGCGCGGCTGAAGCGCCCCCAGAAGTCGATTTCCCAGCCGATGTCGAAGCCTGCGCTGGATTGCCAGAACACCGAATCGCGGGCGTTGGCGCTGCCGGACTGGTCCTGCTTCAGGTACAGGCTCTGGGCACGCAGTTGCTGCAGCTGTGGATAACGCCCGGTCTGCACGATGGCCAGCTGGGCGCGCGCTTCGGCGATGCGCAAGCCGGCCACGCGCAGGTTGGTGTTGCTGGCGTCGGCCTCGGCAATCAGCGCGTCCAGTGCCGGGTCGGCGAACACCGCCCACCACTGGCGCAGGTCGGGCGCGCTGGCCTGCTGGCCGGCCTGCTTCAGCGAAGGACTCTCCCAGGTGTGCAGCCAGGGGTCCTGCAGCGGCTGGAAGTCCGGGCCGACCTGGGTGCAGCCGGCCAACACGGCCACCAGGCTCAGTGCACAACCGCAGGCGCGTCCGGGCATGGCAATCCCTGGTTCAGGCGGTCGGCTCGGTGGGGTTTTCCGGCACCTGCAGCGCCACCCACTGCCAGAACAGCACATAGGTGACGCCTAGGATCACCGGGCCGATGAACAGGCCAATGATGCCTTTGACCACCATGCCACCGAGCGCACCGATCAGTACCACGGGCATCGGCACATCCACCCCGCGCCCCAGCAGCAACGGCTTGAGCACGTTGTCGGCCAGCCCGGCGACGAAGGTGTAGATGGCGAACACGATGGTCGCCACGGTGAAGCCTTCGGCATTGAAGACATAGATGATCACCGGCACGGTGACCAGCGTGGCGGGTGCCTGGGCAATCCCCAGCATGAGGATGACGATGGCCAGCATCCCGGCACCTGGCACGCCCTTGATGACAAAGCCGACCCCGATCAGCAACATCTGGATGAAGGCAATGCCGATCACGCCCTGGGCCACGGCACGAATGGTGGCGGTGCACAGTCTGGCCAGCGGCTTGCCGCGCTCCTCGCCCGATACCCGCATGGCGATGCGTTGCGCCGCAATTTCGCCACGGTCACCGAAGGCCATGATGATGCCCGAGACGATGATCGCCGCGATGAACAGCACGAACGCGCCCCCGGCGCTGGCAGCAGCCCCCAGCACCGTGCGCCCGGCGCCCTTGAGTTGCGGCATCCATTGGTTCAGCACACCAGCCATGTTTTCCGAAGCCGCCAGCCACAGGGCATGGACTTTCGGCCCGATCAGCGGCCAGGTCGCCACCGACTCAGGGGGTGGCGGCACGCTCCAGGCGCCGCTCTTGAGCAAGGTCACCAGGCTGTCCACCGATTCGCCGATCGACATCACCACCAGGTAGATCGGCACCAGCAGCACGACCAGTACCAGCACCACGACCAGGGTCGCCGAGAGCCCGTCCTTGAGGCCGGTGCGGCGCTGGACACGGCAATACAGGGGATACAGGGTCACTGCCAGGATCACCGACCATAGCATCAGTTCCAGGAACGGCTGGAACGTCTGGAAGGCAAACATCACCAGGGCGGCTACCAGGCCAGCCTTGATGAGCACATCAAGCAAGCCCCGCGACAGGCTGCTGTCCAGCTTGATACCCGGTTGCATGCTTCACCTCCGAACTTCAGCTACGCCGTGCGGCGCGATTCAGTGGCCTGTCTCAGGGCTTGCCTGGGTGGGGCTGTCGTCACGCAGCTGCCGCGCCAGGGCCATCATTATCAAGGGCACCACTGCCATCGACAGGGTGATGGCCAGTACCAGCAGGTCGTGCACCTGCTGCGCCAGTACCTGATGCTCCAGCGCCAGCTTGAGCACCACGAAGGCAAACTCGCCGCCAGAGGCCAGCACCACGCCGAGACACAGCGCCTGCGCCTGGTCGAGGCCACCGGCCGTACGCCCCAGGCCATACAGCAGCGGCAGCTTGATGGCCACCAGCAACAGCGTCAGCCCCAGCACCAGCAGCGGCAGGTCGAACAGCAGGCGCAGGTCGGCACTCATGCCAACGCCGACGAAGAACAGCCCCAGCAGCAGGCCCTTGAGCGGTTCGATCTGGGTCTCCAGTTCATGCCGGAAAGGCGACTCGGCCATCAGCACACCGGCGAGAAAGGCCCCCAGGGCCATCGACACGCCTACATGCTCCATCACCCAGGCCGTGCCCAGCACCACCAGCAAGGCAGTAGCGGTCGACAGCTCCGGCAAGCCGGAACCGACCGTCCATTTGAACACCGGGCTCAACAGATAGCGGCCAAAGACGATCAATGTGCCAAGGCCGAGCACCACCGCCAGCAGCGGCCAGGCGCCTTCGTCGGCAGTGCTGACATTGCCACCAAGCAGAGGCACCACGGCGATCAATGGAATGGCAGCGATGTCCTGGAACAGCAGGATGGCCACGGCCAGGCGCCCGTGTGGCTTGGCAAGGTCCTTGCGCTCGGCCAGCACCTGCAGGCCGAAGGCCGTCGACGACAACGCCAACCCGAGGCCGAGCACGATGGCGGCCGCCTTCGACTGGCCGAATGCGAAATAAGCCAGCAGGCCCAGCACGACGGCGGTCAGCCCTACCTGCAGCGAACCAACGCCAAACAACGCCCGGCGCATGGTCCACAGGCGCTGCGGTGACAGCTCCAGGCCAATGACAAACAACAGCATGACCACGCCCATTTCCGACAGCCGGGCCACGTTCTGGGGGTTGTCGAGCAACCCGAGCACGGAAGGGCCGATGAGGATGCCGGCCAGCAGATAGCCCGGCACCGCACCCATTTTCAGACGCTGCGCCAGCGGTACCAGAAGCACCACGGCCAGCAGGAACACCACCGTTGCCTGTAGCAGGCTGCCGTCATGTGGCATAGGCTTGCACCCTCGCGGCTCCCCGCAGGGAAGGGATCAGAAACGCTCTTCGACCACTTTGAACGGGTAGGCAACGGCCTTGTACTTGCCGATCTTGCCGCGCTTGGGCAGCTTCACCGCCTGTTCCTGGGTGATGTCCTTGTAGGGGATGCGGCCGAGCATGTGGCTGATGATGTTCAGCCGGGCACGCCGCTTGTCGTTGGAATGGGCCATGAACCAGGGCGCCCAGGCGGTATCCGACGCGGCAAACATCTCATCACGGGCCTGGGTGTAATCATCCCAGCGGGTGTACGACTTGAGGTCCATGGGCGACAGCTTCCACAGCTTGCGGCCGTCATTGATGCGGTCCTGCAGGCGCCGGGTCTGCTCCTCGGCGCTGACCTCGAGCCAGTACTTGATGAGAATGATGCCCGACTCGACCATGACCTTTTCGAACAGCGGCACGCCAGCGAGGAACCGGTCGGCCTGTTCGTTCGAGCAGAAGCCCATCACCCGTTCGACCCCGGCACGGTTGTACCAGCTGCGATCGAAGATCACTACCTCGCCTGCGGCAGGCAGATGGCCAACATAGCGCTGCAGGTACATCTGGGTCTTTTCCCGCTCGTTCGGTGCCGGCAGCGCCACCACACGGAATACCCGCGGGCTGACGCGCTCGGTGATGGCCTTGATGGTGCCGCCCTTGCCAGCGCCGTCGCGGCCTTCGAAGACAATGCACACCTTCAGGCCTTTGGCCACCACCCACTCCTGCAGTTTCACCAGCTCCACATGCAGGCGCTTGAGTTCCTTCTCGTATGCCTTGCTGCCCAGTTTTTCCGGTTGTTCGAGGGTGGTCTTGTTCCTGGACGGCTTCGACATGGCGCTCTCCTGAGGCGATTGAGGAGTCAGTATGGTCGATCCATGGCCATTTGCCGCTTCGCTTGTTGTTTTCTCAGGTTTTGCGTCTAGCCGATTGATTTGTTGGGTGTTCGGCTGGCTGTGAGAGCGGGTTTACCCGCCCTCACAGGGTAGGCTGTGGCCTCGCGGTCGGTTTACTTGGCCAGCTTGTTGTAGCTGGTCATCAGGTTGCGGTAGTCCGGAATATGGTTGGAGAACAGGGTGCCCAACCCTTCGATGTCGTTGCGCCAGTCGCGATGCAGCTCGCAGGCCACGCCGAACCAGGTCATCAACTGCGCCCCGGCTGCCTCCATGCGCCGCCAGGCCGAGTCACGGGTCAGTTCGTTGAAGGTCCCGGAGGCGTCGGTGACGACGAACACCTCGAAGCCCTCCTCCAGCGCCGACAGTGCCGGGAAGGCCACGCACACTTCGGTGACCACGCCGGCGATCAGCAACTGCTTCTTGCCGGTGGCCTTGACCGCCTTGACGAAGTCCTCGTTGTCCCAGGCATTGATGTTGCCGGGCCGGGCAATGTACGGAGCGTCGGGGAACTGTTCTTTCAGCTCGGGCACCAGCGGGCCGTTGGGGCCGGTTTCGAAACTGGTGGTGAGAATGGTCGGTAGCTTGAAGTACTTGGCCAGGTCCGACAGGGCCAGCACATTGTTCTTGAAGCGGTCGGGGTCGATGTCCCTCACCAGCGAGAGCAGGCCGGTCTGGTGATCGACCAGCAGCACGGCGGCGTTGTTCTTGTCCAGACGCTTGTATTGGAAGGCCATGACGGATCTCCTTGCTTCGGCAGGTTGGGAATATCAGCGTAGGCAAGGTTCAGACGCAGGGAATACCGCCAGTCGGTTCGCCCGGGGGGCCGGCAACGGGGCCGCATCGCGCGGCCCCGGCAAGGCTTCAGCCAAGCACCTTGGCAGACACCTCGTCGACCGCCGCCTTGGTAATGGCAACGATCTGCTCGGCATCCGCCTGGGTCAGCACCAACGGTGGGGCAAAGCCGAGGATGTCGCCATGTGGCATGGCCCGCGCGATCATGCCGCGCTCAAGGCATGCTGCCGACACCTGCGGCCCGACTTTCAGCGCCGGGTCGAACGCCGTGCGGGCATCGCGATCAGCCATGAACTCGACCGCGCAAAGCATGCCGTCACCGCGCACTTCACCGACCAGCGGGTGGCCTTCGAAGGTTTCGCGCATGCACCGATTGAGGTACGCGCCCACCACTTCGGCATTCCCGGTCAGGTTTTCGCGTTCGAGAATATCCAGGTTGGCCAGCGCCGCCGCTGCGCAGATCGGGTGCCCCGAGTAGGTCCAGCCGTGACCCATGGGGCCGGCCTTCTGCGAACCTTCGTCGATCACGTTCCACACCTTCTCGCCAACGATCACCGCCGACAGCGGCGCATAGGCGCTGGTCAGGCCCTTGGCGGTGGTGATCAGGTCCGGGCGGATGTCGTAACGCTGGCTGCCCATCTTCGACCCCAGGCGGCCGAAGGCGCAGACCACTTCGTCGGCGATCAGCAGCACATCGTAGCGATCGAGCACGGCCTGGATCGCCTTCCAGTAACCCCTGGGCGGTACGATGATGCCACCGGTGCCCATCAGCGGCTCGCCAATGAACGCGGCGACAGTTTCGGGACCTTCGGCAAGAATCAACTGCTCCAGCTGATCGGCGCAGTACTGCACGAACGCCTGCTCGTCCATGCCCGCTGGCGCCTTGCGGTACCAGTGCGGGCAGACCGTGTGCCGGACGCCCTCCACTGGCAGATCGAAATGCTGGTGGAAGCTGGGCAGGCCGGTCAGGCTGCCGGTCATGATCCCCGAGCCGTGGTAGCCGCGGTCGCGAGAGATGATCTTCTTCTTGCCTGGGCGGCCGAGGATATTGTTGTAGTAGCGTACCAGCTTGACCTGGGTCTCGTTGGCATCGGACCCCGACAGGCCGTAGTAGACCTTCTTCATGCCAGCCGGCGCCCAGTCGATGATGCGCCTGGAAAGCTCGATGATCGCCTCGGTCGAGTGGCCGACATAGGTGTGGTAGTACGCCAGCTCCGTGGCCTGGCGGTGGATGGCGTCGGCGACCTCGGTACGGCCGTAGCCGATGTTCACGCAATACAGGCCGGCGAAGGCGTCGATCAACTCGCGGCCTTCATGGTCACGCAGGCGGATGCCCTCGGCACCGGTGATGATCCGGCCCTTGAGCGCGCCGCTGGCGTGATCGTGGGCGTGGGTCGAAGGGTGCATGAAGTGGGCGCGGTCCTGTTCGAACAGCTGGCTGAAATCTTGGCTCATGGCAAACACTCCTCAGAACTGACCGTGGTGGTGCAGGCAAACGTATTTGGTCTCGACGAAGGGCTCGAAGCCTTCGCTACCGCCCTCGCGGCCCAGGCCGGAAGCCTTCATGCCGCCGAACGGGATGGGGTGGCCGGTGAACTTGACGCCGTTGATCGCCACCATCGCGTGGTCGAGGCGGCGTACCAGCGGGTGCACCACATCGAGGCGATTGCCGACGATGTAGGCCGCCAGGCCGTACTCGGTGTCGTTGGCCAGGGTGATGGCCTGCTCCAGCGTGTCGAACGGCATGACCCCGGCAATCGGCGCGAAGTTTTCTTCCTGGTAGATGCGCATCGCCGGGGTGACATCGGCCAACACCGTCGGCTGGAAGAACCAGCCTCCCAGCGCATGCCCCTCGCCGCCGACCAGACGCCGCGCGCCACGCTGCAGGGCGTCTTCGACCCGGGCCTGGGTGGCATCGAAGGCGGCCTGGTGCATCAGCGGGCCGACCTCTGCCGCGGTTGCCTCGCCATCGACCATGGCCGGGCCAACCTTCAGTGCCCGTACCGCTTCGGCGAAGCGCGCCAGGAAGGCTTCGTACAGTGGTCGTTGCACCATGATCCGGTTGGCAGCGCAGCAGTCCTGGCCAGAGGTCTGGAACTTGGCCGCCACGGCCACCCGCACGGCCAGTTCGAGGTCGGCATCGGCGCAGACGATGAACGGAGCATTGCCGCCCAGTTCCAGCGCCACTTTCTTCACATCCTGCGCCGCGGCCTGCAGCACCAGCTTGCCGACCCGGGTCGAGCCGGTGAAGCTGACCGCCCGCACTCGGCTGTCGCGGACCAGGGTTTCCATGACCATCTGCGGCTCGCCGATGACCACGTTGAACACCCCCGGTGGGAAGCCGGCGTCCTCCGCCAGCTGGGCCAGGGCCAGCGCCGAAAACGGCGTTTCATGGGCCGGCTTGACCACCACGCTGCAGCCGGCTGCCAGCGCCGCAGCCGCCTTGCGGGTGATCATGGCACTGGGGAAGTTCCAGGGGGTGAGCAGCGCACAGACCCCGACAGGCTCCTTCAGCGTGCTCAGCTGCGCGCCAGGAATATGGCTGGGGATGGTCTGCCCGTTGAGGCGCCGGGCTTCCTCGGCAAACCAGGGGATGAAACTTGCCGCATAGGCGATCTCGCCGCGTGCTTCGGCCAGCGGCTTGCCCTGCTCGGCACTGAGGATGCGCGCCAGTGCCTCCTGATGCTCCAGCATCAGCTCGGCCCAGCGCCGCAACAGCGCGGCGCGGCTATCCAGGCTCTGCCGGTGCCAGGCGGCAAAGGCCTGCTGGGCAGCATCCACGGCGGCGACGATCTGTTCGTGCTCGAGCAGCGGCACGTGGCCGATGACCTGGCGGCTGGCCGGGTCATGCACGGCGATGCTGTTGCCGCTATTGCTGTGCAGCCATTGGCCATCGACGTAGCACAGGCTGTTGAATGGGTAGTGGTGTGACATGACTGTTCTCCATACCTCGTTGTCGTGGCGCCCGCTTCAGGCCAGTACGTCGGCGATCACCGCCAGGGTATCGCCACACTGCACCAGCCCGGGGAAGTGCCGGGCGGCGAGCAGGCCCGTTCGCCTGGCGCGATATTCGACCGGGGCGCTGCCGGTGCGGCGGATGTCATGGATTCGCGCGATCACTTCGCCCTGGCTGACCGTTTCGCCCAGGTCGCGGCACATCTCCAGCAGGCCGTCGTGCTCGCTGGCGATGAAGCAGTTGCCATCGGGCATGTCGAGCAGGGTGGTCTCGCCCTGCTCCCTTTCGCCCGCGAGGATGCCAGCGTGAATCAGCAGGTTGCGCACACCGCGTTCGGCCAGGGCCACGCTTTTTGCCGTGGAGGTGCCGCCACCGCCCAGCTCGGTGGTGACGAACACCTTGCCCTGCTCTTCCGCCGCGGTGTCGTACATGGCCTGCGCATCCAGCTCGAGCATGCGCATGCTGTAGGGCGCGGCGAAGGCCAGCATGGCCGCTTCACAGCGGGCCTGCTGGGCCTTGTCGGGCAGTACATGACAAGCGGCGAACGGCAGGAAGTCGAGGGTGCGGCCACCGGAATGGATGTCCAGCACGATATCGGCCAACGGCAGCAAGGTGCGGCGGAAGTAGTCGGCGATCTTTTCCGTCACGCTGCCATCCGCGCGGCCCGGGAAGCTGCGGTTGAGGTTGCCGCGGTCGATCGGCGAGGTGCGGGTACCGGCGTGGAACGCCGGCGTGTTCATGAACGGCACGATGATCACCCGCCCGCGCACCTGCCCGGGCTGCAGTTGCTGGGCCAGCTTGCTCAGCGCCACCGGGCCTTCGTATTCGTCACCGTGGTTGCCGCCGGTGAGCAAGGCAGTCGGGCCGCCGCCGTTGCGGACCACCGTCAGCGGGATCATTACCGCGCCCCAGGCCGAGTCGTCACGCGAGTACGGCAGCTTGAGAAAGCCGTGCTGCACGCCGTCCTGCTCGAAATCGAGGGTACAGCTGATGGGATTGGCCACCGTGGTGGCGGCCTGTGCGATCGCATTCATGGGTCAGTCCTTCACGAACAGCTGGCGCGGCACGTTGCACAGGGTCTCGACCCCGGTCTCGGTGATGAGGATGCTTTCGGTGATTTCCAGGCCCCAGTCGTCCATCCACAACCCCGGCATGAAGTGGAAGGTCATGCCCGGTTGCAACACGCTGGTGTCGCTCGGGCGCAGGCTCATGGTCCGCTCGCCCCAGTCTGGCGGATAGCTGATACCGATCGGGTAGCCACAGCGGCTGTCCTTGTGGATGCCGAACTTCTCCAGCACGCCGAAGAACGCCCGGGCGATGTCACCGGTGGTGTTGCCCGGCCGCGCGGCATCCAGGCCGGCCGCAATGCCTTCGACCACCGCCTTTTCGCCGTCGAGAAAATGCTGCGGCGGCTTGCCCAGGTAAACCGTGCGCGACAGCGGGCAGTGGTAGCGCTTGTAGCAGCCGGCGATCTCGAAGAAGGTACCGGCGCCCCGGGCAAAGGGAGAGTCGTCCCAGGTCAGGTGCGGCGCACTGGCGTCCGCGCCGGTCGGCAACAGCGGCACGATTGCCGGGTAGTCGCCGCCATGGCCATCGGCACCGAGGATGCCGCTGCGGTAGATCTCGGCCACCAGCTCGTTCTTGCGCATGCCGGGCTCGATACGTTCGAGGATGCACCCGTGCATCTTCTCGACGATGCGCGCGGCAATGCGCATGTACTGGATTTCCTGCGGCGACTTGACCGCCCGTTGCCAGTTGACCAACCCGGCGGCATCGCTGAAACGCGCCTGCGGCAAGTGCTTGCCCAGGGCCTGGTAGGCCGCCGCGCTGAAGTAGTAGTTGTCCATCTCCACGCCAATGCTCAGGCCGCCCCAGCCCTTGGCCAGGATCACTTCCTGGCACAGGTAGTCCATCGGGTGGCGCTCGCGTGACTGCACGTAGATGTCCGGGTAGCCAACGATGTTGTCGTGCTGCATGAACACCGTGCGTTTGGCACCGTTGGCGTCCTGCCCGCGGCCGAACCAGATCGGCTCGCCGTCGAGCGCCAGCAGCACGCACTGGTGAACGTAGAACGACCAGCCGTCATAGCCGGTGAGCCAGGCCATGTTCGAGGGATCGGTGACCAGCAACAGCTCCAGGCCCTGCGCCTGCATGGCGCTGCGGGTCCTGGCCAGGCGCTGGGCGTACTCCTGCCGGCTGAACGGCAGGTTGACCACTGTCTGTGACATACGGGTGCCCTTCTTGTGAGTGGGTTGCGAAAGGTGTCAGCTGTGAAACGCCAGGCCTTTGTTGGCAGCGACTGCGCGTTCGAAGGCAAGGTTGGCGATGGCGGTGTCCTGGGCCCCGGTGCCGGTCAGGTCGCACAGCGTCACCTCTTCGGCGTGCACGCGGCCCGGTTGCAGGCCGGCGATGACTTGGCCCAGTTCGGCAAGCACGGCCTGGTCGTCGAGCGTGCCGGCGCGCAAGGCGTGGTGCAGCTCGCCCAGGACGCGGGTCTGGCTCAGGCGGTCGGCGACGTAGCGACCGACCCGGGCCAGTGCGCTTGGCGCGATTTCGTTCTTGTGCTCGGCATCCGAGCCCATGGCGGTGATGTGCAGCCCCGGTTGCAGGTGCTGCGGCTGGATCAGCGGCTCGCGGCTGGGTGTGCAGGTAACGGCGATGTCCACCGCCTGCATGGCCTGGTCGACACTGGCGCAGGCCTGCACCTGCAGTTGCCCGTCGCGCCCCAGGTCATCACACAAGGCGGCGGTCTTCTGCGCATCGCGGCCCCACACCCTGACCTGCGTGATCGGCCGTACCAGGCGCAGTGCCTGCAGTTGCAGGCGTGCCTGTTCGCCGCTGCCGATCAGGGCCACGCGGTGGCTGTCTGGCCGCGACAGCCGGCGCGCAGCCACCGCACCGGCTGCAGCGGTGCGCACCGCGGTGAGGTAGCCGTTGTCGAGGAGCAAGGCGTCGAGCAGGCCCGTGCGCGCCGACAACAGCATCATCATGCCGTTGAGGCTGGGCAGGCCAAGCCTGGGGTTGTCGAAGAAACCCGGGCTGACCTTGATCGCGAAGCGCTCCAGCCCCGGCAGATAGGCGGTCTTCACGTCCACTTCGCCATTGTGCTCGGGTACATCCAGGCGCAGGATCGGCGGCATTGCCACCTTGGCCGTGGCGAGCAAGGCGAAGGCCTGTTCGATGGCATCGACCGCAGCGCGATCGAGGGTGATGCAGCTACGCAGGTCGGCTTCGCTGAGCAAGGTGATGGCCGGCATTCGAATACCTCCAGGGAAGGGAAACGTGGGTTTCAGGCGTCACCGCCATTGAGCACGCGCAGGTGTTGTGCGCTGTCGACGTTGCGTCCGCTGACTACCACCACGAGCGGGCCACGGGCCGGCACCAGGCCGTCGAGCAACGCCGCGATACCTACTGCGCCGGCGCCTTCGAGTACCAGGCGCTCATGCTGGTAGGCGTGGCGCATGGCATTGGCGATCGACCCTTCCGGCAACAGGTGCAGCTGGTCGAGCAGCCGTTGGGTCATGCTCAGGGTGTGCTGGTTGCCCAGGCCGATGCCGCCGCCGAGCGAGTCGGCCAGGGTCGGCAACTCCTCGATCTCGACTGGCTTGCCGGCTTGCAGGCTGGCGTGCATCGCGGCGCCGCGCTGCATGCTGATGCCGTGGGTGGTAATTGCCGGGTTGATGCTTTTCAGGGCCAGCGCCACACCGGCGAACAGGCCGCCGCCGGAGAGCGGTACCAGCACCTGCGCCACCTCGGGCAACTGCTCGATGATTTCCACGCCCAAGGTGCCTTGGCCGGCGATGACCTGGGGGTGGTCGAAGGGTGGAACCAGGGTTGCGCCCTGTTGCTCGGCATACTGTTGCGCGGCGTGCTGGGCGTCGTCCTGGGAATGGCCGACGATGCACACTTCGGCCCCCAGGTCGCGGATGGCCCGGACCTTGTTGCCTGGTACGCGTTGCGAAAGAAATACGGTCGCCTTCACGCCCAGTTGAGCTGCCGCATGGGCCACTGCCCGGCCGTGATTACCAGTGGAGGCGGTGACCACGCCGCAAGCGCGTTGTTCGGCAGTGAGCGCAGCAATGGCATTGCTGGCGCCGCGCAGCTTGAAGCTGCCGGTGGTCTGCAGCGCTTCGAGTTTCAGGTACACCGGCGCGCCCAGGTGGCGTGACAGGCTGGGTGAAAGCTCCAGCGGCGTGTTGCGCACCAGACCCTGGATACGCTGGCGAGCAAGGTAGATATCGTGGAGCGAGAGCGCTGACATGACCGGGACCCAACCAGTGAGCTGATGTTGGGCGGAGTGTATGAGGCGAAAATTGTAGCGATGAATGTACTAGGGCAATTTGCCTGGAAATTTGTTTTTGCCTGCACCGGCCTCTTCGCGGGTAAACCCGCTCCCACAGGAACAGCGCACTTTCTGAACCTCGCACGGAACCTGTGGGAGCGGGTTTACCCGCGAAGAGGCCGGTACAGGCAGCTCAAAGTTCGTGAATCTGCGGGTACTGCCCGAACAACTCCCGCATATCGCCCAGCGCCTGGCGCAGCTTGGTCTCGGAACACTCGGCGCCTACGCACAGGCGCACGGCCCGTGGTCGCGGCGTGCCCCGCACGAGGAACGGCTCTGGCGGCGTCACGGCAATCTGCCGGCGGCGCAAGGCGCGAACCAGGCTGTCCACCTCCCAGCGCTCGGGAATGTTCAGCCACGCCCCCAGGGCATGGGCATGCTGACCGCGCAGGTACTCGCCCAGATACTCGCGCAGCAAGGCCTGGCGCTTGCCCAGCAACTCGCGCTGCAATTCCACCAGCTGCAGGGCGCGCCCGTCGTTGATCCAGCGCGCAGCGATTTCCGCCACCAGCGGCGTGGCCATCCAGCTGTTCACCCGCAGGATGCTTTCGGTGCGCAACGCCAGGCGCTTGGGCATCACCAGGTAGCCCACGCGCAGGCCGGTCAGCACCGACTTGGTCATGCTGGTGCAGTAGAACGACAGCTCCGGTGCATAGGCACTGAGCGGCCGTGCATGGCGCCCGCCGAGCAGCGGCCCGTACACATCATCCTCGATGATGTGTACGCCGAAGCGCCGGGCTATTGCGGCAATCTCCTGGCGCCGGCTGTCGGGCATCAGGCTGACGGTGGGGTTGTTGAGGTTGGGGGTGCACACCAGTGCGGTGACCCGCTCGTTGCTGCAGATGTCCTCGAAATGTTCCGGGTTGATACCCTCGCGGTCCGTTTCCAGGCCCTTCAGGGTAAACCCGAGCACCTGCGAATTGCCGATGACGCCGTGGTCGGTCAGCCCTTCGCAAAGCACCACGTCATCCGGCCCGGCCAGTGAGGCCAGGGCCAGGAAAATAGCGTGGGCGGCACCGTTGGTGACCAGCACATCGTCGCGCTCCACTTGCATGCCCAGGCCGTCGAGCCAGCGCACCGCCGCCTCGCGGTGGCTCTCGAACCCGGCGATCGGCCGGTAGGCGTGGATCCACGGCTGCTCCTCCTCCACGGCCAGCTCGGCGCAGGTGTCGCGCCAGATGCGCTCATGCACCTGGGTATGGAGGATGCGGGTGATGGAGAAGTCGACCAGGGTGCGCTCGGGCAGATCGATGATGTCATCCGACACACGGTCACTCATGCGCCGGCTGACGAAACTGCCACGGCCGATCTCGCAGCGCACCAGCCCTTGACGCTCCAGCTCCTTGTAGGCGTTGGTCACGGTCTGCACGCTGATCCCCAGGGCGTCGGCCACCTGGCGCTGCGGTGGCAGGCGCTGGTCGTGCACCAGCACGCCACGCTCGATCTCGCCGGTCACCGCCTGCACCAGAATCTTGTACTTGGACTCGCCGATGCGCGCGGCATCCAGGGCTGCCTTCCAACTGTGCATCATGATCTTCGCTTCGCTTGCCGGGCCAGGGCACAGCATCTCCCGGACAAGCGCCCCGGGCAATTGTCCTAGTGCAATGCCACCGCCGTTTCAGCTTTTGTATGCTCGGCCCAAGGACGACCACCCGCTGCCTGGCAGCCTCGAACAAACGACCGAGCCTGCGTTCGCTGTTTTGCTCCACTGCCTCCTAACACAGAGCCGTCGGCGACGGTTTTTATAACAAACAGGAGATTCATTGATGAGCCAGCCGTTCAACATCCCACGCCCGTTCCAACGCCTGCTGATGGCCTGCGCCACCTGCGCTGTGCTCACCTCCGCCCAGGCCGCCAGCCTGGACGAGATCAAGGCCAGCAGCCACATCCGCAACGGCTACGCCAACGAAACCCCGTTCGCCTTCACCGAGACCGATGGCCGGGTAACCGGGGAATCGCCGGAAATCGCCAAGGTCATCTTCGCCAGGATGGGCATCAAGCAGGTCGATGGCGTGCTCACCGAGTGGGGCTCGCTGATTCCCGGCTTGCGTGCCGGGCGCTTCGACGTGATTGCCGCCGGCATGTACATCACCCCGGCGCGCTGCAAGCAAGTGATCTTCACCGACCCGCAATACGCCCTGCCCGACACCCTGTTGGTGGCCCAGGGTAATCCGAAGAACCTGCACAGCTACGCCGACATCGCCAAGAACCCGGAGGTGAAGCTGGCGATCATGGCTGGCACGGTCAACCTCGCCTATGCCCGCGACTCCGGGGTCAAGGACGCGCAGATCCTCCAGGTGCCGGACACCACCGCCCAGCTGCAGGCCGTGCGCGCCGGCCGCGCCGATGCTGCCGTCGGTACCCAGCTGACCATGAAGGGCCTGGCGAAAAAAGGTGGCGACAAGGTCGAGGCGATCAGCGATTTCAGCGACGACCCGGCCCATACCGGTTACGGCGCGCTGGCCTTCCGCCCGGAAGACAAAGCCCTGCGCGATGCGGTGAACGCCGAGCTGAAAAAGTGGCTGGGCAGCGAGGAGCACCTGCAGACCGTCGCGCCGTTCGGCTTCGACCGTAACAACGTGACGGACAAGACCGCCGCCGAGCTGTGTGCCCAGCAGTGAATCGAGGTGGCATGGCGCTTGCCGTGCCATTCCCTGTGTAATCCGCTTATTCAGGTCGAACCATGGGTGAATTGATACCGTTGTTGTTGCAAGGCGCCTGGATCACCGTCCAGGTCACCTTCTTCGGCTCGCTGCTGGCGATCGTCGCCGCGATCCTCGCCGCGCTTGGCCGACGCTCGTCGTGGCGGCCACTGAGCTGGCTGTGCGTGGCCTATATCGAAGTGTTCCGCGGCACCTCGTTGCTGGTGCAGTTGTTCTGGCTGTTCTTCGTGTTGCCATTGCCACCGTTCAACCTGGAACTCAGCGCCTACACCGTGGCCATCGTCGGCCTCGGGCTGCATATCGGTGCCTACGGCGCCGAAGTGATGCGCGGGGCGATCAGCTCGGTGGCCAAGGGGCAGTACGAAGCCTGCACGGCGCTGAACATGCCCGCCGCCACCCGCTTCCGACGGATCATCCTGCCACAGGCCCTGCTGGCGGCCATCGCGCCGGGTACCAACCTGCTGATCGAACTGCTGAAGAACACCTCGCTGGTGTCGCTGATCACCCTGTCGGACCTGAGCTTCCGCGCCCGCCAGCTGGACCAGGCGACCTTCCAGACCCTGGAGATCTTCAGCCTTACCCTGCTGCTGTACTTCGTCCTGGCGCAAGTCATCAACCTGCTCATGCGCCGGGTCGAACGGCGTCTGGGACGTGGTCGCCTGCGGGGGAGCCTGTCATGAATGTCTGGGACTGGAACTATGTCGCGCAGATTCTGCCCGACCTGCTGCAGGCATCGCTGAAAACCCTGGGCATCACGGTGGCTGGCTTCCTCATCGCGGTCGTGCTCGGCCTGTTCCTTGCGATCGCCCGGCGCAGCCGGCAGGCCTGGCTGTCATGGCCGGTGGCACTGCTGATCGAGTTCATTCGCAGCACGCCGTTGCTTATCCAGGTGTACTTCCTCTACTACGTGCTGCCCAATTACGGCGTCAACATGACCGCCATGCAGGCCGGCATCATCGGTATCGGCCTGCACTACGCCTGCTACCTGGCCGAGGTGTACCGCGGCGGCTTGGATTCGGTCGCACGCAGCCAGTGGGAAGCGGTGGTCGCGTTGAACTTCGCACCGTGGACCGCCTACCGGGTGGTCATCCTGCCCCAGGCGATCCGGCCGATCCTGCCGCCGCTGGGCAATTACCTGATCGCCATGCTCAAGGACACCCCGGTGCTGTCGGCCATTACCGTGGTGGAAATCATGCAGCAGGCCAAGAACGTCGGCTCGGAAAGCTTCCGCTACCTCGAGCCGATCACCCTGGTTGGCCTGTTCTTCCTGGCCTTGAGCGTCGCTCTGGCCTACCTCGTGCGGCGCCTTGAAGTGCGCCTGGAGCTACGCTGATGATCGCGCCTGTGACCCACCTTGCAACCGCAACTACCCCCCTGCCGCTGGACACCGCCATGCCCGCACCGGCCATCGCCCAGCCCATCGTCAGCTTCAGGGACGTGACCAAACGCTACGGCAACTTCACCGTGCTCGATGGCCTCAACCTGGATGTCGCCCCCGGCGAGAAGGTGGCGATCATCGGCCCCAGCGGCTCGGGCAAGTCGACCTTGCTGCGCGTGCTGATGACGCTGGAGGGCATCGACCAGGGCATGATCGAAGTCGATGGCGAATCGCTCACCCACATGCCCGGGCGCAACGGCGCGCTGGTCACCGCCAGCGAGCGCCATGTGCGCAAGGTGCGGGCGAAGATCGGCATGGTGTTCCAGAGTTTCAACCTGTTCCCGCACATGAGCGCCTTGCAGAACGTGATCGAGGCCCCGGTCCAGGTGCTCGGGGTCAAGCCGGCCGAAGCGCGCGAGCGGGCTGCCGAGCTGCTGGAGATGGTTGGCCTGGGCAACAAGTTCGAGCACTACCCCTCGCAATTGTCCGGCGGCCAGCAACAGCGCGTGGCGATTGCCCGGGCGTTGGCGATGCGGCCGAAGGTGATGCTGTTCGATGAAGTCACCTCGGCGCTGGACCCGGAACTGTGCGGCGAGGTCCTTAACGTGATCCGCCGGTTGGGCAGCGAGCACAACCTGACCATGCTGATGGTCACGCACCAGATGGGCTTCGCCCGCGAGTTCGCTGACCGGGTGTGCTTCTTCTACAAGGGGCAGATCCATGAGCAGGGGACGCCGACGCAGATCTACGAGCACCCGCAACAGGAACGGACCCGGGCATTCCTCAGCGCCGTGCGGGAGGCGAACTGAGCACGGGGGCGCTGCGCACACTGCTTGCGAAACGACCAGCGCCCCCACACCAGGCGGGGCAAGCAACCTGCAAATCGCGCCGCCTGCTTCGCGGATGAACCCGCTCCTGCAATTCGAATTGACGCAGTACCTGCAGGAGCAGCTTCAGCCGCGATCAGCGGCAACGCCGGTGCCATCCACCGCGTTGCGTGCTTCGCGGGCATGCCCTTTCCCAAAGGGTCAACTGCGCCCATGCAACATCACTTCACGAATTCCTGAACTGATTATTTGCCGATAGCGATTTTTCCGCCCGCCGACCGCCACCAGAATCGCTTCACCATAATCACAAGAACCGTGAGGCCACTTCCGTGGACCAGACACTCCAGGTACGCCAAGCCGCCGCCGAGCTCGTTGCCGCGTTTGCCAGCAACGACACCGCCCGTTATTTCGCCTGTTTCAGCGAAGACGCCACCTTCCTGTTCCACACCTTGCCACAGCCCCTGCTGTCACGTCGTGCCTACGAAGAACTGTGGGCGCAGTGGCAGGCCGACGGCTTTGCCGTGCTCGCCTGCGAATCAGGCAATGCCCAGGTCAGCCTGCAAGGCGATGTGGCGATCTTCATGCATGACGTGGCCACGCACATCCGCAGTGCCGGCGAGGAGCACCAGCTGAGCGAACGCGAGACCATCGTCTTCCGCCGCCACGGTGACCAATGGCTGGCCTGCCACGAGCATCTGTCGGTCGTGTCCCCGGGCTGATCTGCGTTTTTTCCTGCGGCCTTGCCGCCCTGCCATCGCACCCACAAGAAGGCCCGCGCACCGCGTCGGCCAACAACAACCGCGCTGGAGCATCACCATGAGCCACTCGACCGCTATCGAGACCAACGGCGTCGAACAGATCCCTGACGATCAACGCGACGCCTCCCCGCTGGACCTGTTCCGCCTGATCTTCGGCGGTGCCAATACCTTTGCCACGGCGGTGCTGGGCAGCTTTCCGGTACTGTTCGGGCTGTCGTTCCAGGCCGGGGTATGGGCGATCCTGCTTGGCGTCGGCGTGGGCGCCCTGATCCTCGCACCAATGGGCCTGTTTGGTGCACTCAACGGCACCAACAACGCGGTGTCGTCGGGCGCGCATTTTGGCGTGCACGGGCGCATCGTCGGCTCGTTCCTGTCGCTGCTCACGGCGGTGGCGTTCTTCTCGTTGTCGGTATGGAGCTCCGGTGACGCCCTGGTGGGCGGTGCCAAGCGCCTGGCCGGCCTGCCGGAAACCGACCTGACCCTGGGCCTGGCCTATGGCCTGTTCGCGGTACTGGTGCTGGTGGTGTGCATCTTCGGCTTCCGCTTCATGCTGTGGGTCAACAAGGTGGCCGTGTGGGCTTCGAGCCTGCTGTTCCTGCTCGGCATCGTCGCCTTTGCCGGGCCGTTCGACGCCGGTTACACCGGTAGCGTCAACCTCGGCCAGGCGGGCTTCTGGGCGGCATTCGTCGGTGCGGCAATCCTGGCCATGAGCAACCCGGTGTCGTTCGGTGCGTTCCTCGGCGACTGGTCGCGCTACATCCCGCGTGAAACGCCCAAGACACGCATCATGCTGGCGGTGATCGCGGCCCAGGGCGCGACGCTGATCCCGTTCCTGTTCGGCCTGTGTACCGCCACGCTGGTGGCGACCCAGGCCCCCGACTATATCGCCGCCAACAACTACGTCGGTGGCCTGCTGGCGGTGGCACCAAGCTGGTTCTTCCTGCCGGTGTGCCTGATTGCCGTGATCGGCGGCATGTCCACCGGCACCACCGCGCTGTATGGCACCGGCCTGGACATGTCCAGCGTGTTCCCGCGCCTGCTCAGCCGTGCCGGCGCCACCCTGCTGATCGGGGTGCTGGCGATCGGCTTCATCTTCATCGGCCGCTTCACCTTCAACCTGGTGCAGAGCGTGTCGACCTTCGCCGTGCTGATCATCACCTGCACCAGCCCATGGATGGTGATCATGATCCTCGGCCTGGTCACTCGCCGCGGCTTCTACCATGCCGACGACCTGCAGGTGTTCACCCGCGGCCAGCGTGGCGGCCACTACTGGTTCCTGCATGGCTGGAACTGGCGCGGCATGGGGGCGTGGATCCCCAGCGCGGCAGTCGGCCTGTGCTTCGTCAACCTGCCGGGGCAATTCGTCGGCCCGCTGGGTGACCTGGCGGGCGGCATCGACCTGAGCCTGCCGGTCACCCTGGGCCTGGCCGGCGTGCTGTACCTGGTACTGCTCAACCTGTTCCCCGAACCTGCTGGCGTGTATGGCCCCCAGGGCCCGCGTTGGGTGCGTTGCAAAAGCGCCGCGCATACGCCGGTAACCACTGCCGAAATGGCCTGACTGGAAATCGACCATGACCACTTCCCACTACATCGCCGGCCGCTGGGTCGAAGGCCAGGGTAGCGACTGCATCAGCGTCAACGATCCTGCGCTGGGGCAACCGTTCGCCGAACTGATGGCAGCCAGCGCAGCCCAGGTCGACCAGGCCGTGGCTGCCGCCCGCGGTGCCCTGCCCGCCTGGAAAGCCACCAGCGCCAGCGAGCGTGCTGGCTACCTGCGCGGCTTTGCCGAGCAACTGGGCCAGCGCCGCGAAGCGCTGATCAGCGTGCAGATGCGCAACAACGGCAAGCCGCGTCACGAGGCGGAAATCGACCTGGATGATGCCATTGCCACGTTCAACTACTACGCCGAACTGGCCGAGCAACTGCCGTCGAAAAACCGTGAGGTGCCGCTGGCCGCCCCCGGCTTCACCGCGCGCACCCGCCTGGAGCCGGTGGGTGTGGTCGGCCTGATCGTGCCGTGGAACTTCCCGCTGGTGACCAGCGCCTGGAAGCTCGCTCCGGCCCTGGCAGCGGGCTGCACCGTGGTGCTCAAGCCATCGGAGGTCACCCCGCTGGTCGAACAGGCCTACGGCCAGATTGCCGACAGCCTGGGCCTGCCGGCCGGGGTGCTGAACATCGTCAATGGCAAGGCCGAGACCGGTGCCGCCCTGAGCAGCCACACTGGCCTGGACAAGCTGTCCTTCACCGGCAGCAACAGCGTCGGTAGCCAGGTGATGCGCAGCGCGTCGGCGCAATGCCGACCGGTAACGCTGGAGCTGGGCGGCAAGTCGGCGATCGTGGTGTTCGATGATTGCGATGTCGACCAGGCGGTGGAATGGATTGTCGCCGGCATCACCTGGAACGCCGGGCAGATGTGTTCGGCCACGTCGCGGCTGCTGGTGCAGGACGGTATTGCCGATGCGCTGTTGCCACGCTTGCAGGCGGCACTGGAAAACCTGCGGGTAGGCAACCCGCTGACCGAAGAGGTCGACATGGGGCCGCTGACCAGCCAGGCGCAATGGCTGAAGGTGGCCAGCTACTTTGCCACGGCGCGGGAAGAAGGTTTGCAGTGCCTGGCCGGTGGCAAGGCGCTGGACCGGGACGGCTGGTTCGTCAGCCCGACGTTGTATGCCGATGTGCCGAACGACAGCCGCTTGTGGACCGAGGAGATTTTTGGCCCGGTGCTATGCGCGCGTCGCTTCGCTACCGAGGAACAGGCGATTGCCGAAGCCAACGACAGCCGTTTCGGGCTGGTGGCGACGGTGTGCTCTGCCGACCTGGCGCGCGCCGAGCGGGTGGCCGATGCGCTGGAGGTGGGCCACGTGTGGATCAACTCGGTACAGGCGGTGTTCGTCGAGACTTCGTGGGGCGGCACCAAGGGCAGCGGGATCGGGCGCGAGCTGGGGCCGTGGGGGTTGTCGGCGTATCAGTCGGTAAAACATGTGACGCGGTGTTTAGGCTAGATTCCCGGGGCCGCTCCTCCAGGAAAGCGCAGTCCATCTGGTGGCGCGATACCTGTGGGAGCGGCCTTGCACCGCGATGGGGCTGCACAGCAGCCCCTGCATTCACACCGTCTCGTCAGCCGGCCGTGCGCTATCCTGCACCAGCACCAGGCTCTGTGGCGAAGACAGGGCAATGCCCTCCTCACGCAAACGCCCAAGGATGGTGAACAGCAGATCGCTGCGGGTACCCGACACCTGCCGCGGTCCCGCCACGTAACCACTCACGCCGATCACCATGCCACTGCTGGTCAGGTCCTTGAACGACACGGAGGTAGCCGGTGCGTCGAGAATCGCCTCATGCGCCTGGTACGCTGCCAACAACAGCTCACGCACGCGGTTGGCATCGGTCTCCAGCGGCAGGGTCAGGGTGATACCGACCACCCCCAGCGCATTGCCCATGGTCACGTTGCGCACGTTCTGGGAAATGAACTGCGAGTTGGGCACGATCACCGTCGAACGGTCGGACATCTGGATCTCTGTGGCACGCACGTTGATGCGGCGAATGTCGCCTTCTACACCGGCCAGGCTGACCCAGTCGCCCACCTTCACCGGGCGCTCGGTCAGCAGGATCAGGCCGGAGATGAAGTTCTGCACGATCTGCTGCAGGCCGAAACCGATACCCACCGACAGGGCACTGACCACCCAGGTCAGGCTGGTGAGGTTGATGCGCAAGGTCGACATCACCAGCATGGCCAGGAAGATGAAGCCCAGGTATCCCACCAGGGTGACCAACGAGGCACGCATTCCGGCGTCCATGTCGGTTTCCGGTAGCAGGCGCTCACTCAGCCAGCGCTTGACCACGCGGATGGCGAACAGCCCGCCGAAGAAAATCGCCAGCGCCAGCAGGATGTCCTGGGGCACGATGTTCAGGTTGCCGAGCAGCTTGCCGCCGGTGCCGTCCCAGTCAGCCAGGCTCAGCAGCAACTCGCTGGGGCTGGTGCCCGACGGCATCAGCGCCAGCAACAGCGCCAGGAACAGCACCACGGTGCGGCCGATACCGGCAAGGATGGTGCTGGCCTGGGCCTGATGACGGGGCGCCAGGCCCAGGGTCGAGGCCAGCGCCAGGCCACCAGGCTGACGCGGCGACAACAGGGTTTCGCACAGGTCGCCAAGGAAGGTGGTGAGCAGGTAGGCACAGGTGATGACCAGGCTGACCCACAGCAACTTGCCGGTAAGGAAGTAGGCGAGCGTCAGGTAGCCGGCAAGCAGCGCCAGCAGGATCAGCGTCAGCCAGATCACCATCACGAACGGAATCAGCCCGGCCAGGCCTTTGGGGCGCTCCAGGTCATGCTTGCGCAAGGTACGGCGGTAACGCAGCAGCGCTCCGGCGAAAGTGAACGCCACCACCAGCGCGGTCAGGCCGTTGACGGCCACGGTCAATGCCAGGCTGACGCCGATCACACTGTTGATGCGCTCCATGGTCATCATGACCATCAGCGCCAGCGCCAGGACTTTGGGGAACCAGCCCAGCGCGCTGGCCACTTCGTCATGGATCGGCGGCAGGCGCCAGGACGGGCGCTGCAGCATCAGCATGGCCCGGCCCAGGCCGGTGATGAAGGCACTGAACACCACCAGGGCGAGCACATGGTTGGCCAGGCTGGCGATATCGGAGCCCAGTTCGGCGCTGCTCTCCAGCCCCCAGCGCAGCAGCGAGACCGACCCGGCGATGGTACCCAGGGTCGCCAGGCTGACGCCAAGTGCCAACGAACTGCGGCGCAGGCGGCCTTCGGGTAGCCAGTTGACCATGGCGCTGGCCAACAGGCGCTCGAGCACGCGGCGCACCAAGGTCCAGACCAGGATGGCGGCAATCAGGCTGGTGATGAACAGCCAGCGGTGCTCGGCGCTGAAGGCGCTGCCAATGGCATCGGCCGCCTCGCCACGCAGGTCACGCAGGCGCGCCACGTCGTCCTGGGTAGGACGAATGATGCTCTGCCAGAACGCCGGGCTGAGCGGCGACGCCGCGCGGCTGGTGATCTGCGAGTTGAACTGGCTGCGGCGCAGGTTGACGATCTGCGTGGACAGGTCGCGAGCCGACTGGGTCAGCTTGATGGCCTGGTCCTGCTGCGCCACCAGCGCCTTTTTCTCAGCTTCCAGCTCTTTGCGCTGCTGGGTCAGGGCTGCCGCCTCGTCCGGCTGGCGCGGGCCGATGACTCTGAGCTGGTCGTCGAGTTTCTCCACCTCCGCAGTACGCAAGGCACTCAACGCATCGGCCTGGCGTTGCACCTGTACGGCGCCCAGGCGCAGTTGCGACAGCAGGTCATCGTTGGCTTCGCTGGTAACGCCCTGGCGGATCTGGTCCAGGCGCTCGCTCAGTTGCTCGATGCTGGCGTTTTCGTCCAGCACCGGCGCTTCGGCGACTGCCAGGTTGGATAACGGCGTGGCCGGGGCCGACCAGGCGGGGCTGGCGACCACCAGCAGAAAGGCCATCAGGACCATCAGGCCTGGGCAGTAACGGGCAAGGCTGACACGCCTCATCGAATATTCCTCTTGCAATTCGATTTGGCGGGGGGTTCTACGCGGCTTCAGGCGATCAGGAGAGTGCCGTTTCTCGCTTGAGCAGTTGCGCTTTGCGCGCTACGCCCCAGCGGTAGCCGCTGAGGTCGCCGTCGCGGCGCACCACCCGATGACAAGGGATCGCCACGGCAATGTGGTTAGCCGCGCAGGCCATCGCCACCGCACGTACCGCCTTGGGCGCACCGATGCGCTCGGCAATCTCGGTGTAGCTCACCCGGCTACCGGCCGGCACCTCGCGCAAGGCTTGCCAAACCCGCTCCTGGAAGGCAGTGCCCTGCACATCCAGGGGCAGGGCCAGGCCCAATGACGGCGCTTCGACGAAGCCCACCACTTCGGCGACCAGCTGTTCGTAGGCGCTATCGCCGCCGATCAGCCGGGCCTTGGGGAACTGGTCCTGCAGCTCGCGCAACAAGGCCTCGGGGTCGTCGCCCAGCAGGATCGCGCAGATGCCCTTCTCGCTCTGGGCCACCAGGATCGCGCCCAGGGAACATTGGCCAAGGGCGAAGTGAATGGTCGCCCCGGCACCACCGGCGCGGTATTGCCGCGGGCGCATGCCCAGGCGCTGCTCGGCGCTTTCGTAGAACCGGCTGTTGGAGTTGTAGCCGGCGTCGTAGATGGCATCGGTGACCGAACGCTGGCCGTTCGCCAGGTGCGCACGCAGGCGCCGGGCGCGAAAAGCCGTGGCGTAGGCCTTGGGGGTAAGGCCGGTCTCGGCCTTGAACAGTCGGTGCAGGTGGAACGGGCTGATGGCCAGCTCGGCGCTGAGCTGGTCCAGGCTGGGCGCGGGGTCGCAGGCTTCGATCAGGCGGCAGGCGCGGGTGACCAGCTGGCTGTGACGGGTGGGGCGGGTGGTCGCGGTGCAACGTTTGCAGGCGCGGTAACCGGCCGCTTCGGCAGCGGCCGGGGTATCGTAGAACGCGACATTGCTGCGCTTGGCCAGGCGTGACTTGCAGCCGGGCTGGCAATAGATGCCGGTGGTGCGCACGGCGTAGACGAAGTGGCCACTGGCGGCGCGGTCACGGGATTCTACGGCTTGCCAGCGTTGCTCGGGGGTGGTGTAGAGGTTCATTGGTGAGTGTCCAGATAGGTTGTTGCCTGTGCAGGCGCTGCTTCAGGCCCGCCACAGGTACCAGGCCGCCACGGTGCGGTACGGCCGCCAGCCGCCCCCCAGCGAGCGCATCTGCGCCGGCGTCGGCGCCTTGTCCAGCCCCTTCAGCCGCCGGTATCCCTCGCGCACGCCGAAATCGTCCACTGGCAGCACATCCGCACGCGCCAAGCTGTAGATCAGCAACATTTCCACGGTCCACCGCCCCACCCCGCGCAGCGCCACCAGCCGCTCGATCAACGCCTCATCGGGCATGGCCATGGCTTCTTCCCGGGTCGGCACCAGGCCCTCCAGCCGGCCTCGGGCGATGCCCTGCACCGTGGCCATCTTGCTCGCCGAAAAGCCACAGGCGCGCATCGTTTCCGGGGCAACCGCCAACAACTGCTCCGGCCCTGGGAAAGTGTTGTCCGGGAACAGTGCCAGCAACCGCCCGAGAATGGCTTCGGCGGCACGCGCATGCAGCTGCTGGTAGGCAATCGCCCGCACCAGCACTTCATAGGGTTCACGCCCCGGCGTGGCCTGGTGCAGGCAAGGCCCGGTCGCGGCGATGTGCCGCGCCCAGTCCGGGTCGAGCGCCGCCAGGTAGTCGGTGGCCTCACGGTAGGCATCAGGCGAAAGGTCGGCGAGGATCATGACACCTCCATCAGGTCGAGTGCAGGTCCAGCTTAGCGCAGCCGTGCCACTGGCAAACGCCGATTCTTGCGCGGTAATTGCTCGCAGAACGTTGCTCAGCAGCACCGTCCCCGCATAGAATTGAGAACCATTCACAATCGCATGCACACGGGACCGGGCCTTCACCACGATGCAGACCAACGACATGCTCCAGCCCGCCGAGGTCGCTCTGCTCTATCAGGCCCACCACTCCTGGCTTCGCAGCTGGCTGCGCAGCCGGGTCGGTTGCAGCGAACAGGCCGCCGACCTGGCCCAGGATACCTTCGTGCGGTTGTTGCGGGCGCGCCAGGTATCGCCACTGAAGGAGCCGCGCGCCTATCTCAGCAGCATCGCCCGCGGCCTGTTGATCGACCAGTTCCGCCGCCGCGCGCTAGAGCGGGCCTTCCAGGAAAGCCTGGCCCACCTGCCGGAAGCCGACGTGCCCAGCGAAGAAGATCGACTGCTCATACTCGATACCCTGGCACGCCTCGACCAAGCCATGTATCAGCTCAAGCCGCGTGCCCGGCAGGCATTCCTGCTGGCCCAGCTCGACGGGTTGAGCATCGTGCGCATTGCCCAACGGCTGAACGTGTCGCGGGCCACGGTCGAGCGCGACCTGGCCAAGGCCCTGGGCGCCTGCTACCGGTTGCGCTATGCCGACGCCTGACAGCACGCCCGCGCAGGCGCATGTCGACCAGGCGATCAATTGGCTGGTGAAGCTGCGCTTCGACCGCCCCAGCCAGCGTCTGCAGCAGCAGTTCCAGCAGTGGTTGGCCAGCCATCCGCATAACCCCCTGGCCTGGCAGCGGGTCAGCCGCCTTGGCGACGAGCTGGCCGGGCTGCCCAACGACCTGAGCCGGCGCACCCTGGATACCTGCCAGCGGCAGCGCAGCAGCCGTCGCGACCATCTCAAGCTTTTGGCCGTGCTGGCCGTGGGCGGCAGCCTGGGCTGGGCCGCGCGCGAACCGTTGGGCCTGCCTCAGCTGCTGGCCGACAGCAGCACTGCCACCGGCGAGCGCCGCCAACTGCAAGGCAACGATGGCAGCCGCATCCTGCTCAACACCGCCAGCGCCATCGACCTGCATTACGACGCCGGGCAACGTCGGCTGCATCTGCTGCGCGGCGAGGCAAGCCTGGACAGCAACCCCAACGACAACCGCCCATTCCGCATCGATACTCGCGTCGGCCCAATGACCACCTTCGATGGCCAACTGCTGCTGCGCGAGAACGACCACGGCTTGTTGCTGGCGGTGCGTCGCGGCGATGTCACGCTGTTCCCCGCCTCGGCTTCGCCACGCCGGGTGCTGCCTGGGGAAACCTTGCAGGTCTGGCCCAGCGGCAGCTTCCAGGCGGTGACGCTGCGCAGCGACCCGTGGGGCTGGACCGACGGCGTACTCAGCGTGCAACAAATGCCGTTGGGCGAGTTCATTGCCGAACTGTCCCGCTACCGCCCGGGCCTGCTGCGCTGCGCCCCAGAGGTAGCCGGGCTGGCTGTGACCGGCACCTACCAGTTGAACGACACCGGGCAGATCCTGCAGTTGCTCACCCGCAGCCTGCCGGTGCGGGTCGATTACCACACACGCTATTGGGTGAGCATCGGCGCGGCCTGATCCACCTCAGTCCGCCAAGGCGCGCAAACGCCCCGCGCGCCGATACGACTGCCGGGCAAAGCACACGAACAGGCCGGCCATCAGTGCCAACGCCATCGGCAGGCCATGCGGCGCCACGTCCATCGCCGCGCCGCTCAGCAGCGGCCCGACCAGGCTGCCGACACCCCACAGCAAGCCCACGCTGGCGTTGGCGGTAACCAGGTCCTGGCCCTTGAAGCGCTGCCCGATCAGCACCAGCGCCAAGGTATAGATCCCCCCGGCCACGGCCCCCAGCAGCACCAGCAGCGGCCAGAGCAGCCAGGGCATGTTCAGCAGCCAGGGCAAGCCGATACCGATCGCCATCGCCACCAGCCCGCAGGCCAGGTGCAGCCCGGTACGCTCGACCCGGTCGGCCAACCAGCCCAGCGGTAGCTGGAACAGCATGTCGCCGGCAAACACCACCGTCACCATCAACGCCGCCACGCCCACGGCGAAGCCATGGCTGCTGGCATAGACCGGCAGCAGCGACAGCACCACTGCATCGAAGAACGAGAAGAACAGCACCGCTACGCACAACGCCGGCGCCACGCGGAAGAAACCGGCCAGGCCGAAGCTTTTTTCGCCTTCTTCATGTTCGACATGGTCGTCAGGCACGGTCAGCACGATGCACAGCAATGCCAGGCCATAGCAGGCCGTGACCACGGCGATGATCCAAGGGCTGTCGGCGCCCAGCACGGCCAGCATGGCCGGGCCGAGCACCTGGAAGCCAGTGAAGCTGGTGGCGTACAGGGCCATGATCTTGCCGCGGTTATGTTCCGCACACAGTTCGTTGACCCATGATTCGCCGAGGATGATGGCGATACCCATGCCCAGCCCCAGGCCCAGCCGTAGCAGCGCCAGCAGCCACAGGGAACCGAACGCCGATTCGAGCAGGGCGATGCTGACCGTGCACAGGCTGAAGCACAGCAGATAGAGGGTGCGCCGGGTGAAATGGCGGCAGCAGAAATCGACCAGAAACGCCGAGAGCATCATGCCCGCGGCCGGAATGGCCGAGAGGATGCCGATCTCCAGCGTGCTCGCCCCCGCTTCATGCAGGCGCAACGACACCAGTGGCAGGCTGGCCCCCAGGCTGAAACCCACCACCGAGACGGCGAACAACAGGCCCGCCAGCAAACGCATGTTCATGTACCACTCCTTGCAAACCGAAAAGACGTGCAGACACAGGTGCGCACGCCAGGGCGGCGCGCGACGCGAAAGCGCAGATCAGGTCAGGCGAGGTGTGGCGAGAAGGTGAAGGCAAACAGCACGCTGCGGCGACGCTTGAGCACGGTGTCGCTCGGCCACGCACGACGCAGGGCCTGGAGGGCAGGCTGGCGGGTGTGTGGCAGGGACTGGGTACGGCGCATTGCGGTGGCTACTACGCAGGTGATTGGGGAAAAGAGGCGGCACTCTAGGCCAAGGGGGTCAGGTCGTCAATCGCCGGGGCGGCTGCGCGCCCCGCCAATATCAGCGCTTACCGGTACTCGGCAAGAACACCGCCAACAATCCGAACAGTGGCAGGAACGAGCACAGCCCATACACATATTCGATGCCGCGCAGGTCCGCCACATACCCCAGCAGTGCCGCACCAATGCCGCCGAAACCGAACATCAGGCCGAAGAAGATCCCGGCGATCATGCCGACGCTGCCCGGTACCAGCTCCTGCGCATAGACCACGATGGCGGAAAACGCCGAAGCCAGGATGAAACCGATCACCACGCTCAGTACCGTGGTCCAGAACAGGTCGGCATACGGCAGGGCCAGGGTGAACGGCGCCGCGCCCAGGATCGAGAACCAGATCACCGCCTTGCGCCCGATGCGGTCACCGATCGGCCCGCCAAAGAACGTGCCCGCCGCCACTGCACCGAGGAACAGGAACAGGTGCAGCTGCGAGCTGGCCACCGACACCTGGAACTTCTCGATCAGGTAGAAGGTGAAATAACTGGTGAAGCTGGCCATGTAGAAGTACTTGGAGAACACCAGCAAGCCCAGCACGATCAACGCTGCGATCACCCGCGTGCGGGAAATGCCGTGGGTTGCCTGGACTGCCTTGCGCGCCTTGGCCTGGTTGAGGTGGTCTTTGTACCAGCTGCGCAGCATCAAGGTAACGCAGAGGAAGAACAGCGCGGCCAGGCCGAACCAGGCGACGTGGCTCTGGCCGAACGGAATGACGATGGCTGCCGCCAGCAGCGGGCCCAGTGCCGAACCGGTGTTGCCACCCACCTGGAAAGTCGACTGGGCCAGGCCGAAACGGCCGCCCGAAGCCAGGCGGGCGATGCGTGAAGTCTCGGGGTGGAAGGTCGAGGAGCCGATGCCTACCAGCGCCGAAGCCAGCAAGATCATGGGGAAGCTGCCGACGAAAGCCAGCATCACGATGCCGACCAAGGTGCACAGCGTGCCGAGCGGCAACAGGTTGGGTGCGGGCCGGCGGTCGGTGAAGAAACCGACCCAGGGCTGCAGCAACGAGGCGGTGATCTGGAAAGTCAGGGTAATCATGCCGATCTGGGCGAAACTCAGATCATAGTTGGCCTTGAGCATCGGGTAGATCGCTGGCAGTACCGACTGGATCAGGTCATTGATCAGGTGCGCCAGCGCGCAGAAACCGATGATGCGCATCACCAGCGGCGTGGCTTGGCCCGCCGCCGCAGTGGTGGATGCCGTGGGGGCGCTACTGATAGCCATGTCCCTGAGTCTCCGTCCGCAATTTGGGATCCGATTATCAGGAAATCGATAGCTACCTAGCTACCTTTTTTACCACCTAGTCACGCTTTTCTTGCAAACATCCCCGCCAGCGTTGGGCGAAATGCCCCCTGTCGCGGCAGAGTCATCCCATCAGGCCAGGCAGAAACCCAGCCTGGCCGCTAAGTTTTTGAAAGCGTGCAAATTTTTTTTGAAATGAGTGTTGACAGGGGGGCCGTTCAAGAGAATAATGCGCGCCATCGGCTACATAGCTCAGTTGGTTAGAGCATAGCATTCATAATGCTGGGGTCCGGGGTTCAAGTCCCTGTGTAGCCACCAAACAAAGAAAAAGGGCTTACCGCAAGGTAAGCCCTTTTTCTTTGCCTGGAGAAAACCCGTCCGCCCTCACTTCACCCCGACGAACGCCACGGTCAGGCCCAGGCCGATCAACGCGACGCCGATCATCCGGTCGACCAGTTGCTGCCTTGCCAGCATCGCCTCGCGCAGTACCGCATTGGAAAAGAACACCGCCACCAGGCTGAACCAGGCCCAGTGAGCGAATGACATGAACCCACCGTAGGCGAAGTCCAGTGCCAGCGAGCTGCCGGGCTGAACCACCTGGGTATAGGCGCTGATCACGAACAGCATGGTCTTCGGGTTGAGGGCGTTGGTCAGGAAACCGGTACGCAGTGCTACCAGCAAGCCCGCCTGGCCCACCTCCCCGCCCGCACTTGCCTGGCTGTTGCAGGCCAGCAGCCGGTAACCCAGGTAAACCAGGTAACCCGCACCGAGCACTTTCATGGCCAGGAACAATGTCGGGCTGTGGCTGATGATCAGGGCAATCCCCAGCACCGTGTACAGCACATGCACCTGCACGCCCAGCGCTATGCCCACGGCGGCCGCCAGCCCGGCCTTGCGGCCCTGTGCATAACTGCTGCGGGTGACCATGGCGAAATCCGCGCCGGGGCTGATGACAGCCAGTAGGGTGAACAGGGCGATGGCGATGAGTTCGGTCATGACGGGGCTCTCGATAGGCGATGGAAATGCACGGATACGCTGATTATCGCGAGCTTCTGAAGACGGCAAAATCGATTTATCGTGAAGTAAATCTGCTAGTTTTTCTCACTGATGATAAGAACCCGTGCCGGCGTCTTCGCGGGTACAGGCAAACAGGGACGCCATGAAACTGCCGCTGCTGAACGCCTTCCGCTACTTCGACATCGCCGCCCGCACCGAAAGCTTCGTGCGCGCCGCCGAGCACCTGCATGTCACCCATGGTGCGGTCAGCCGCCAGGTGCGCCTGCTCGAGGAAAGCCTTGGCGTGGAACTGTTCGAGCGCCGTAACCGAGCCATTTTCCTGACCCCGGCCGGCCGCACCTTGCATAGCACCACCCAGGCGATTTTCGAGCAGCTCGAAGGCACTGTGCAGCGCCTGCAACAACAGGGCCGCGACAACGTACTGGTGCTGTCCTGCGAGCCCACCATCGCCATGCGCTGGCTGATTCCGCGCCTGCCGCGCTTTCATGCCGCCCATCCCGACCTGCAGCTGCACCTGGTGGCTGCCGGCGGGCCGCTGGACTTCACCCGCAGCGGTGTCGACCTGGCAATCCGCCGCGACGACTTCCATTGGGGCAACCAGCTGCACAGTGTGAAGATCTGTGACGAATGGATCGGCCCGGTGGGCCACAGCGCCACCAGCGCCAGTCTCGACGGCCAGCGCCTGCTGCACAGCAGCACCCGCCCCGCTGCCTGGCCCACCTGGCTGCGCCTGAGCGGGCAGCAGGCCCGGCATGCCGAACGCAGCGACTACGAGCACTTCTACCTGTCGATCCAGGCCGCCAGCGCTGGCCTGGGCCTGGCCATGGCTTCGGCCCTGATGGTGCTCGACGAACTCGCCACCAGGCAGTTGCAAGCCCCCTTCGGCTTCGTGCCTGATGGCTCGGCCTACCACCTGCTCAGCCCACTACCTTGGCACGACGGCGACAAGCGCCAGCGCTTCGCCGCCTGGGTGACGGACGAATGCCGCAGTTGCCTGGATCAGCTGGGCCTGGTGCAGAACGACGACCCCGAACGGCCGTCACCGCCCCAGGTGCGATAACCAGCGGTATCGATGTGGATGCGCCCGCTCGGGTAACGCCCCAGCCCCATGTTCCAGGCCTGCCCGGATTGCTGCCAGAAACGGCATAGCGGGTTGGGATCGGCCCACGTCGGCAGCAAGATGTCCACCGCAAAGGCGCGCGTATGGGCGCTACCCACGGCACCACCGGCGCAGCGGTTGAGGCCAGGGTCACGGTAGGCCGACACCACCTCGAACTGGCGCAGGATGCCTTGTTGGTCGAGCACCTTCAGCAGCGCCAGCGTGGCACGCACCGCCGGCCAATTGCTCGCAGGCGGCACTGCGAAAGGCGAAGCCCGGCACAGCCGCCAGTCCGAGGCCGAACGCAGCAACTGGTGGATGGGCACCACGCCATACAGCCGGGCGTCCACCAGCATCTGGCGAAATGGCCGGGTCTGATGGTCCCCGGCCCATTGCGCGAACATCCACAGGTCACGCTCATCAGCGTGCGCCGCAGCACCCAGCATGCCCAGCGCCAGCAGAAGCCATCTTGCCCCTTTCATCCCTGCTCCCCCTGCCCCAGTATGTGCACGCTGCCAAACACGGCGGCGCACGACAAGGAGTTAAGCATGCACAAGATTGCCTTACCGGGCCTCGTCGCCCTCGCCTTCAGCGGCCTGGCCGCGGCCGATGCGCGCATCGACCTGGGCGACGCCCAGCGCGTTACCCGCCTGTTCGCCTTCCCCAACAACTGCCACGTCATCTGTTATCGCGACTGGACCTTGGAACAGACCGTCGAACACTACCTGACCCAGAGCGTACGGCGTGATGGCCATGCCGATGCCCAGGTAAAGGTGAGCCGCGACAACGACCGCCTGCAGGCGACCATCAGCGGTGTACCCGCCAGCTATGCCAAGCCCCTGCGCAAGCTGCTCGACACCGGCGAACTGGCCTACCAGGGCGCCACCCAGCTGAACAAGGACGGCAAATGGTCCTACGACTGGTACCTGTTCCTGCCACTGGGCATGGCCTTGCAGAACCGCCGCAGCATCGAGCTGCTGCACTTCCCGCCGGACTATTCGCTGACGCAGGCCCAGGACTACCTGCGCTCCAATACCACCGACCGCTGGGCCGAACTGCTGACCTTCAACGGTGTCGACGCCAGCCAGACCCCGGCGTACCAGACCATCATCGACATCGCCCCGATCGCCGCGCCGGCCAGCGCCGGTGAAACGCTGAAGGACACCTACAGCTACTTCAAGGACTACCAGGTGCGCATGGTCAGCGAGATGACCCTGCAGAACCCCGCCAAACCGCTGCCGATGGTTGCCTTCGGTGCGCCGGTACGCAGCTGGATCCAGCAGCAATATGGCCCGCAGCTGAATGTGCTGGGCCTGGTCACCATCAGCCCACAGGCCGGGGCCAAGGTGCCGGTGCTGGGCGCCAACCACCCCAGTGCCATCTGGTATGCAGCGGACAAGGACAGTCACGGCGGCGACCAGGACGCCGCCGACGCCGCCGGGCTGAAAATGATGGGTCAGGACCTGACAGCGGCCTGCTGGCAGGCGGGAATGGGGCGCAACCAACGCGCCGATGCCAAGCTGACGCTGGACGCCTGCGCGACCAAGTGGCAGGTAACGCAGAAAAAGCAGACCTGTGAACTGTTCTTCCGTACGGTGCGCAAGTACACGCCGGAGCAGGCGGCAGCAAAATGCAACACCGCCAGCGTGACCCGCAGCCTGCGTGAGCTGGACAAGCCGGTCGAGGCTCAGCCGCAGGGCTTGTGACCGGCATACCATCTATTCCCGGGCATGCTCGCTCCCAGCTGAACCACAGTCCACAGGACTGGTACTCCACCTGTGGGAGCGGGCATGCCCGCGAAGGGGCCCGTGCAGGCCTGCTCAGTCTTCGAGCAGGGTACAGGCCATCACCAGCGCATCCTCACGGCCGCCGGCGATCGGGTAATAGTCGCGACGACGGCCGATTTCGTTGAAGCCATAGCGCTCGTACAGGCGATAGGCCGACTGGTTGCTTGCACGCACTTCCAGGAAGCACTCACGGCCATTGAGCTGGTAAGCCCGGGCCATCAGGTGCTCAAGCAGCCGCAGGCCCAGGCCGCGCCCTTGGTTTTCCGGCTTGACCGTGATGTTGAGCAGGTGCGCCTCATCGATGATCACGTTGATCACGCCATGCCCCACTTGCTGCTGGCCGTCGAACATCAGCCAGACTTCATAGGATTTGAGCGCATCCTGAAAGATCCCACGGGTCCAGGGATGACTGAACGCGGCATATTCGATTTTAAGTACGGCATCCAGATCCGCCTCGGTCATCCGGCGGAAGCTGATCGAGTCACTCATTCAACGCTCTTCCAGCGCGCCATCAGCTGGCGCATGGCTTTCCAGACGTCCGCCTTGCGCTGCGGCTCGTCCATCAACAGTTCAAGGCCCGGCAAGGCCCAGGCGTCACCCAGGCCGTCGAGCGTCAGGGTTTGGTAGTAGGCGTCGCTGTCGGCATTGGCGGCAAAGCGCAGCGCCGGCAGGCCGACCAGCCACAGGCAGGCGCACGGGGCGTCTTCCAGGCGTGCCTGGACAAAGCCGCGGACAAAATCGCGCGCGGCTTCCGGGCCCTGATCCAGGTTGCCGCGCACCAGCAGCGGCCAGCGCACCGGTTCGCCGATGATCTGCGGGGCATCCGGCAGACCGGCGGCGCGCAGCATGTCCTTGAGCAGCAGGTAGGACGGATCGCGGCTCTGGAACGGCTGGCCGGTGGCCAATTCCACCAACAGCAAACAGCTGCCGGCGCGCAGCAGCTGCAGCGAGAAGCGCGGGGGCGGTACGGGTGCCGGGCGCGCAGCTGCGACCGGCTCCTCGGCCTCGGCGGCCTTGGCGGCCGGCTTGGGCACACTGGCCGGGCGCGGTATCTCGATTTTCGGGCGCTCGCCGGCGCGCGCCTGCGGGGCGGCGGGCACTTCGTTGGCGGCGGGGGCGGGCCTGGCTTCGAAATCGAGGTCTTCGACCGGTGCCACCGGCAGCAGCAGCTCGGGCCGTGACGGTGCGGCGAACGGCAGTTCGGCGCGCGGCAGCCAGTGCACCACTTGCATGGCGGAAAGGTAGGCGCGGCGACGGGGTTCGGTGAGCAAGGTGCGGGGTCCCGAGGGGTGAAGACAATTGCGCATTCTAACGCTGTTGGCATTCGAGTGCCGCAACTGGTCGGCGGATTTTTGCTGCCTGTGCCGGCGCATTCGCGGGCGCGCCCGCCCCCACAGGTATCACCCACAGTCTGAGGTGCATGGAGGACCTGTGGGAGCGGGCGAGCCCGCGAAGAGGCCAGTGAATCCCTTATAGAGGCAAAGGTTATTTCTCATTACAGACCAAGGGGTGAAAACCTCCCCTCCGGATGCAGTACAATCGCCCCCTTTTTCTTGGCAACGAGTCGAAGCCAATGATCGAACCCAAGCGCGTCCTGCGCGCCCTAGCCGAACACTGGGCCCTGATCGAGCCGCTGTGCGAGCGTTTCGACCAGGGCACCCTGAGCCTGGTCGAACTGCGCCAGCATGTCGCCCGCCAGCAGGTCGAGAGCACCCCGCAGGACATCACCCAGCTGCTCGACGTGTGGATCCGCCTGGACATCCTGGTCCCGGTGGCCAAGAGCCCGAACCGTTTCGAGCTCAACGCGCAGATCCATGACTTCCTCGCCTACCTGCGCCGCGAACACCGGCTGGGCCTGTGCCTGGAGATCGAAGCCTACCTGCGCCACCTGGAGCGCCTGGCCGGGCATATCCAGGATGCCTTCGACAACCGCGACAGCGACGACCTGGCGCGCCAGCTGCGCCTGCTCGACATGCGCGTGCGCGATGTGCTGAAAAAACTCGACAATGACGAGCAGGCGCTGGTGGCCGTGGCCGAACGGGCCAAGACCAGCAACCGCCAGATCCCGCTGCGCCAGCGTTATGCCGAAGTCCTCGCCACCTGGGATGAATACGTCGAGCCGATGATCCAGCTGGTCAACGCCGACGGCGCCTTCGAGCAGGGCGTGCGCAAGGTCGAGACGGTGCTGTTGAAGCTACTTGGCGAACAGGCGCGCCTGGGCCACCTGGTCGACGACGACATGCTGCTGCGCACCCACGCGCGCATCCTGGAAATGCAGACCAGCGCCCAGCTGACCCTGCGCCACGCCCGCGAACTGCTGCTGCCGCTGCGTGAAGAAGCCCGCCGCCACAACGCCGTGACCCGTGGCGCCGCGCTGGCCCTGTCGGTGATCCGGCGCAAGGGCATCGACGCCGTGCCGCAGGCCGCGATGCCGCTGTTCACCCGCCCGCAAAGCACCTTCCTCGGCAGTGCCAGCCAGGTTGAAGCGTACGTCTACGCCCTGGCGCGCTTCGAGCCCAAGCCGGCGCGCTTCCCCAAGGCCCACAAGACCCAGTCCGGCGCCCTGCCGCGTGCGCCGCGCACGGTCAAGGAAATGGCCGAACGCTGCGAACAGGCCCTGCCGCTGCCCGACCTGATGGTCTGGCTGCTGGAACAGGAACCGGAAAGCGCCACCGACGAGCTGCTGTACTGGTTCTCGCGCCTGTCGCGGGAAAAGCGCTTCAAGCGCGAACGCCTCGAGCGCCGCGAATACACCACCCAGGAACACCTGGTCAGCCTGCGCTCGTTCGCCCTGACCTCCAGCCGCGAAGACGCCAGTGCGTCTACCGAAACCAACGCGAGCCCAGCCCATGCATCTTGATCTTTCCGAACTGTCCCAGCTCGCGCCGATCTTCCGCGAGCTGTTCAAAGGCTTCCATGTCAGCCGCCGCGACCCCGAGCTGTACGCCCAGCTGTCCAATTTCCAGGACCAGTACCGCACCCTGTTCAAGGCCCTGGGCTTCGAACTGGTGTGCGACACCCGTGGCTTCTACTATTTCGTGCCGGACATGAGCGCCGCGCAGGTCAACAAGACCGCGCAGCGCCTGTCGCTGTTCACCTTCATCCTGGTCGAGCACCTGGCCGACCAGGGCCGCGACCCGATGGCCGTGCTCGATGGCGGCAGCATCGGCCGTGACGAACTGCCGTCGCTGCTGGACAAGTACCGCGACCTGTTCCTGCAGGCCGAAGTGCAGACCGTGGACGAGCTGGAAGAAAAAATCCTGCGGCGCATGACCCAGCTCGGTTTCGCCTTCGAGGAAGGCGGTATCTACCGCTTCCTGCCGCCGATGCACCGTTTCCTCGACGTGTGCCTGGCTGTGCAGCAGGACCGCGACCTGGCGGCCACCCTGCACAGCGACCTGCCGCTGCCGACCCCGGTGCTGGTCGAGGAAGAAAGCCCCGAAGAACTCAACCGCACCGACGACCCGCTCGACCTCAGCCCCTTCGAGGGCGAGGAAAGCGAAGAGGAAGCCCTGGCCCGGGCGATCCGCGAAGAGCAACAGGAGATTGACGCATGAGCCAGGAACGCTACGGCATCCGCCGCTTCGCACTGCTCAACACCGCTGGCTACAGCCTTGGCCTGTTCCCGCTGGAACAGCCGCTGTCGGTCTACGGTGCCAACAACCTGGGGAAATCGGCGTCGATCAACGCCCTGCAGTTCCCGATCCTGGCACGCATGTCGGACATGAGCTTCGGCAAGTACAGCCTGGAGCAGTCGCGCCGCTTCTACTTCGCCAGCGACACCTCGTACATTCTCTGCGAGCTGAGCCTGCCCCACGGCCCGCACGTGATCGGCGTGGTCGGGCGTGGCCCGGGCGGCGGTTTCGGCCACCAGTTCTTCGCCTACAAGGGCGAGCTGGACCTGGCCCACTACCAGAAGAACGATACCTGCCTGCGCCAGAAAGAGCTGTTCACCAACCTCGAACGCCTGGGCATCAAGGCCTATGAAGTGAAACCGGACGAGCTGCGCCGGTTGCTGGTCGGCGGCCACACCTCGGTGCCGCTGGACCTGACCATGATCCCGCTGCGCTCGACCAGCGAACAAAGCCTGAAAACCTTCCGCGCGCTGTTCATCAACCTGCTGCACATGCGCGAGATCACTGCCGCCAAGCTCAAGCAGCTGTTCCTCGATGCCTTCGAGCACAGCCTGCGCTCCGGCAGTGTCGACTACATCGCCGCGTGCGAAGAGGCCTTCCGCGACGTACGCCGCATGGAGCAGGACTACAACGCCCTGGTTGCCGCCGGCCCGCTGGTCGAGGCCCTGGCCGGTGGCGTGGCGCAGCGCGACATCCTGCGCGGCAAGCTACACCGCATTTCACCAGTGCTCGATACTCTGCTGGCGACCTGGCAGGAATACGCCATGGCGCGCAAGGAAGAGCTGGTGATCCAGGCCGAGCACTACCGTGGCGAGCAGGACCGCCTGCAGAACGACCAGCGTGGCGGCACCCAGGAGCTGATGCGCCTGGAGCGGGAGATCACCGGCATCCAGCGCTGGCTGGGCGAGCTGTCGGTGCTCAAGCACCGCTTTGCCCTGGTCGATGACGTCAAGGTCCTCGAGCAGCAACTGCTGGCGGCCAAGGACGCCCACGACGAACTGGCCGGCGCCCTGGCCCAGTCGCGGCAGTTCAGTGCCGAGGACCTGGACGAACGCGTGCGCGACCTGGAAAAACGCCTGAAGCAGGTACGCCAGCAGCTCGACCACGCCGACAACAACAGCTACGCGCGCCTGCGCGAAGAGTTCTCGCAGCAGGACGTCGACCGTTTGATGCGCCTGTTCAACGGGGCCTTGTTCAGCCTGCCGCTGGGCGACCGGGGTATCGAGCTGGATGACAGCGACCTGTGGGTAAAATCGCTGGAAGCGGTGCTCGACGGCTTCAAGGGCGAGCGTTTCGAGGCGCCCGGCCTGTCCATCGACCTGTCGCATATCGACCCGCCGGCGCTGCAGGCCCTGGCCGACCGCGCCGCCCTGCGCGACCAGAAGGAGCGCCTGGAAAAAGAACTCAAGCAGCTCAAGACCCAGCAGGCCGTAGCCGCCGACCGCTCCGCGTCCAAGGCCCAGACCGAAGCCCTGTACCAGCAGGTGCTGGACGCGCAGAAAGCGCTGGAAGACTTCCGCCGCAGCGAAACCCTGGCCGCCGAAGAGCCCGAGAAGCTGGAACAGCTGGCGCAGCTGGAAGCCGCCCAGGACGAACTCAAGCGCTCCAGCGATGCCTTCACCGAACGCGTCCAGCAGCTGTCGGCCAAGCTGCAGCTGGTTGGCCGCCAGATCGGCGACCTCGAGGCCAAGCAGCGCACCCTGGAGGACGCCCTGCGCCGTCGCCAGCTGCTGCCGGCCGACCTGCCCTTCGGCACGCCGTACATGGAGGCCATCGACGATTCGATGGACAACCTGCTGCCGCTGCTCAACGACTACCAGGACAGTTGGCAGAGCCTGCAGCGGGTGGACAACCAGATCGAGGCGCTGTACGCCCAGGTGCGCCTGAAGGGCGTGGCCAAGTTCGACAGCGAAGACGACATGGAGCGCCGCCTGCAGCTGCTGGTGAACGCCTACGCACACCGCACCGATGAGGCCCTGACCCTGGCCAAGGCCCGCCGCGCCGCGGTCACCGACATCGCCAGGACCTTGCGCAACATCCGTAGCGACTACGACAGCCTCGAGCATCAGCTGGCGCTGTTCAACCGCGAGATCAACCGGCGCCAGGTCTCCAACCTGGAGAGCTTCCGCGTGGTACTGGCGCCGAACAAGGAAGCGCTCAAGCACATCGACCAGATCATCCACAGCGCCGGCCAGTACGAAGAGGGCGAGACCCTGTCGGTGTTCGACCTGACCCAGAGCGCCGAGCAGGACAACAAGAACGAAGAAGCCAAGGAGTACCTGGCACGGCTGGTGGCCGCCAACCACAACCAGCTGGGCCTGAAGGACCTGTTCGAGCTGGCGTTCGAGATCACCAAGGTCAACGGCCAGCCGGTGATCCATGCCGACATCGACGGCGCGGCATCCAACGGCACCACCATGACCATCAAGGCGCTGACCAACATGTACCTGTTGCTGCACCTGATGGACCGTGACCTGGCCGGGCGCATCCGCCTGCCGTACTACCTGGACGAAGCGGCGGACATCGACGAACGCAACCAGGCCGCGCTGCTGGAGACCAGCCTGCAGCTGGGCTTCGTGCCGATTCTGGCGAGCGTGAAGCCGCAGGTGTCGGCGCGCGTGGCAATCGACCTGGAAGGTGGCAGCGGGCCGAACGGCATCTACATCGACGAGGCGGACTGGAAGTACATCAGCCGTCGGGATGAGGTGAAGGCGGTTGTGCGCGAAGATCAGGCCGAGGAGCTGGCCTGACAGAGAGCATGGGGCCGCTTTGCGGCCCTTTCGCGGATAAATCCGCTCCTACCAGGAATACGCCCGTAGGAGCGGATTTATCCGCGAAAGGAGGCCGAAGGCCTCCAGGCGATCAATGCGCCCAAGGCAGGATCGGTATCGCCGTCACCGCATTCTGCGGGCTGCCTTCGATCATGCGGTCGCTGTACACCAGGTACACCAGGGTATTGCGCTTCTTGTCCAGGAAGCGCACCACCTGCATGGTCTTGAACACCAGCGAGGTGCGCTCCTTGAACACCTCCTCGCCATCCTTCAGCTCACCCTTGAAGTTGATCGGCCCCACCTGACGGCAGGCAATCGATGCCTCGGCCCGGTCTTCGGCCAGCCCCAGCCCGCCCTTCACGCCGCCGGTCTTGGCCCGCGACAGGTAGCAGGTCACGCCCTCGACCTTGGGGTCGTCGAACGCCTCGACGACAATCCGGTCGTTCGGCCCGAGGAACTTGAACACGGTGGATACCTGGCCGATTTCCTCGGCCCCGGCCAGCATAGGCAAGGCCAGCGCCGCCACGGCAATCATCCTTTTCAGCACGTACGCACCCTCAGACCAGAACCAGGTTGTCGCGGTGCACCAGCTCGGGCTCCGCGATGTAGCCGAGGATACCTTCGATGGCATCCGATGGCTGGCCGATGATCTTCTGCGCCTCCAGGGCACTGTAGTTGGCCAGGCCGCGCGCCACTTCATGGCCGTCCGGACCAACACAGACCACCATCTCGCCGCGGCGGAAGCTGCCTTGCACGGTCTTCACGCCGACCGGCAGCAGGCTCTTGTTGGCCTGGCGCAGGGCCTGCACCGCACCGGCGTCCAGCACCAGGGTGCCACGGGTCTGCAAGTGGCCCGCCAGCCACTGCTTGCGCGCCGCGAGCATGCCGCGCTCTGGCGACAGCAGGGTACCCAGGCGCTCGCCGGCCTTGAGCCGGTCCAGCACGCGCTCGATGCGGCCGCCGATGATGATGGTGTGGGCGCCGGAACGGGCCGCCAGGCGTGCGGCGCGCAGCTTGGTCTGCATGCCGCCACGGCCCAGGGCACCACCGGTGCCGCCGGCCACCGCATCGAGCGCCGGGTCGTCGGCGCGGGCTTCGTAGATCAACTGGGCTTCGGGGTTGTTGCGCGGGTCGGCGTCGAACATGCCATCGCGGTCGGTGAGGATCACCAGCAGGTCGGCCTCGACCAGGTTGGCCACCAGCGCGGCCAGGGTGTCGTTGTCGCCGAAGCGGATCTCGTCGGTGACCACGGTGTCGTTTTCGTTGATTACCGGCACCACGCCCAGGTCGACCAGCGTACGCAAGGTGCTGCGCGCGTTCAGGTAGCGCTTGCGGTCGGACAGGTCGTCATGGGTGAGAAGAATCTGCGCAGTGTGCTTGCCGTGCTCGCCGAAGCTCGATTCCCAGGCCTGTACCAGGCGCATCTGGCCAATCGAGGCGGCCGCCTGCAGCTCGTTCATCGCACTCGGTCGCGAAGTCCAGCCCAGCTGGCTCATGCCGGCAGCCACGGCCCCGGAGGAGACCAGAACCAACTCCACGCCTGCCTCACGCAGCGCAACCATCTGCTTGACCCAAACGGCCATGGCACCGCGGTCGAGGCCCTTGCCATCGGCGGTCAGCAGAGCACTGCCAATCTTCACGACCCAGCGCCTGGCGCCCGTCACCTTGCTTCGCATCTTCTTCCAACCTATGTCGAATCTGTAGATACCGTGGATACAAAAACGCCGCTCCCGAGAGCGGCGTTTAGTGTACTGCAACCGGTCAGTCGCGCACGTAAATGATTTCCGGGCCGTCTTCGTCGTCCTCGAAATCATCGTCCCAAGCGTCATCGTCGCCGATGTCGTGTACGCTCTTGACGCCAGTCCGACGCAAGGTACGGGCGTCGTCCAGGGCCTGCAGCTGGGCACGCGCCTCGTCTTCGATACGCTGGTCGAGGTCGGCCAGCTCTTCGGCGTAAGCCGGGTCATTGGCCAGGCGGTCGGCGCGGTCTTCGAGGTAGCGCATCAGGTCGTGGCTGAGCTTCTCGGTGCCCTGCTTGGCGATGGCCGAAATCACGTAGACCGGGCCTTCCCACTGCAGGCGCTCGACCACTTCCTTGACGCGCTCGTCGCGCTCGTCATCCATGACCATGTCGGCCTTGTTCAGCACCAGCCAGCGCTCGCGCTCGGCCAGCGACGGGCTGAACTGGGTCAGCTCGTTGATGATGACTTCGGCAGCATCGGCCGGGCTGCTGCCGTCCAGCGGCGCCATGTCCACCAGGTGCAGCAGCACGCGGGTACGCGCCAGGTGCTTGAGGAAGCGGATACCCAGGCCGGCACCTTCGGAAGCGCCTTCGATCAGGCCGGGAATGTCGGCGATGACGAAGCTCTTCCAACGGTCGACGCTGACCACGCCGAGGTTCGGCACCAGGGTGGTGAACGGGTAGTCGGCCACTTTCGGCTTGGCCGCCGACACCGAGCGGATGAAGGTGCTCTTGCCGGCGTTCGGCAAGCCCAGCAGGCCGACGTCGGCCAGCACTTTCATTTCCATCTTCAGGTCGCGCTGCTCACCCGGCTTGCCTGGGGTGGTCTGGCGCGGGGCACGGTTGGTGCTGGACTTGAAACGGGTGTTGCCCAGGCCGTGCCAGCCGCCCTGGGCGACCATCAGCTTCTGCCCCGGAGTCACCAGGTCACCGATCACTTCCTGGGTGGAAGCGTCGATCACGGTGGTGCCGACCGGTACGCGCAGGAACAGGTCGTCGCCTTTCTTGCCGGTGCAATCGGTACTGCCACCGTTGGCGCCACGCTGGGCCTCGTGGTGACGGGTATAGCGATAGTCGACCAGGGTGTTGAGGTTTTCGTCGGCGACCATGTACACCGAGCCGCCGTCGCCACCGTCACCGCCGTTGGGACCACCGTTCTCGATGAACTTCTCGCGACGGAAGCTCATGCAACCGTTGCCACCGTCACCGGCCTTGACCCGAATGGATACTTCGTCAACAAACTTCATTCAAAACCGCCTCTCGCCTTCCGACGAGCTGAATACTGATAAACCTGAGGCTCTTGCAAAAATGAGCGCGGCGGCCCCGTACGACCGTAGAAACCCACGCCGGCAGCCCATACAAACAGCTTTGCAAGAGGCTCACCACAAACGAAAAAGCCCCGTCGCATGACGGGGCTTCTGGAGCGACGTCGCGATTAAGCTGCGACGATGCTCACGTAACGGCGGTTGAACTCGCCTTTCTTCTCGAACTTGATCACGCCTTCGATCTTGGCGAACAGGGTGTGATCCTTGCCCATACCAACACCGTAGCCGGCGTGGAATTCGGTGCCGCGCTGACGGACGATGATGTTGCCTGGCTTGATAACCTGGCCGCCATACATCTTCACGCCAAGGCGTTTCGATTCTGAGTCGCGACCGTTACGAGTACTACCACCAGCCTTCTTGTGAGCCATGGTTCAATTCTCCAAATAAATTCAGGGGATCTAGGGGATTAAGCCTGGATACCGGTGATTTTGATCTCGGTGAACCACTGGCGGTGGCCCATGCGCTTCATGTGGTGCTTACGACGACGGAACTTGATGATGCGAACCTTGTCGTGGCGGCCTTGCGAAACGACTTCGGCCACTACTTTAGCGCCAGCAACAACTGGAGCACCGATGGTGACTTCTTCACCGTTGGCGACCAGCAGAACGCGATCGAAGGTCACGGATTCGCCGGTGGCGACTTCCAGTTTTTCGATCTTGAGGAATTCACCTTCAGCGACTTTGTACTGCTTGCCGCCGGTAACGATTACTGCGTAAGACATGGTATTTCTCCGATAATCCTGCTCACCCAGCGCTTTATATGATGAGTATTGGCTGGCATGGCTGCACAGGGCTGGAACGGCCCGGCGCAATTGCGTAAGGCAGGTGCTGCCCAGGAAGTTAGGGTGCGCGATTGTACGCAACCGCAGTTTTGCTTGCAAGTCCCGCCCCCGGGCAGGCGGCACCGTGCCTTGACACACCGGGACCCGCGACCTAGCATGCCGCGCAACCTCACTGGAGCAGCCGATGCAACCCCAAGCCTTCTACCGAGCGGTGGCTGATGATTTCAGCGCCGTCGACGAGATCATCAAGAAGCAGCTGACCTCGCGCGTGCCGCTGGTATCGAAGATCGGCGACTATATCACGTCCGCCGGTGGCAAGCGCCTGCGCCCCTTGCTGGTCCTGCTGTGCGGCAAGGCCCTGGGCCGCGAAGGCGACGACCTGCGCCTGCTGGCCGCGACCATCGAGTTCCTGCACACCGCCACCCTGCTGCACGACGACGTGGTCGACATGTCCGGCATGCGCCGTGGCCGCTCCACCGCCAATGCCCTGTGGGGCAACGCGCCGAGCGTGCTGGTGGGCGACTTCCTCTATTCGCGCTCGTTCGAGATGATGGTCGAGCTTGGCTCGATGCCGGTCATGCAGATCCTGTCCAAGGCCACTCGGGTAATTGCCGAGGGTGAAGTGCTGCAGCTGTCGCGGGTACGCGACGCCAGCACCACCGAGGAAGTCTACATGGAGGTCATCCGCGGCAAGACCGCGATGCTGTTCGAGGCCTCGACCCACAGCGCCGCCGCGCTGGCCAATGCCAGCGACGAGCAGCGCGAGGCCCTGCGCACCTTCGGCGACCACTTGGGCGTGGCCTTCCAGCTGGTCGACGACCTGCTGGACTACAAGGGCGACTCACAGACCCTGGGCAAGAATGTCGGCGACGACCTGGCCGAAGGCAAGCCTACCCTGCCGCTGATCTACACCATGCGCGAAGGCACCGCCGAACAGGCTGCACTGGTGCGCCAGGCGATCCAGAAGGGTGGCCTGGAAGACCTCGAGCAGATTCGCGTGGCGGTCGAGGCATCCGGTGCCCTGAACTACACCGCCGAGCTGGCGCGTGATTACGTCAAGCGTGCCATCCAGTGCCTGGAAGTGCTGCCGGCCAGTGAATACCGTGATGCGCTGGTCGAGCTGAGCGAGTTTGCTGTCGCACGTACTCACTGATAAACCAAGTAGTCTTCTTCGCGGGTAAACCCGCTCCCACAGGGACAGCGCAAGCCTCAAAGTTAGCGCAGATCCTGTGGGAGCGGGTTTACCCGCGAATGCATTTGTCCGGACATAATCCCTCGTGGAAAAATACCTTATACAATTCGGTTCTTTAACTGCCCGTCTGTTTGTTTGAGGAACCGAAGTGAGCACTCTGCCACCCTGCCCTAAATGCAACTCCGAGTACACCTACGAGGATGGCACTCAGCTAATCTGCCCTGAATGCGCCCACGAATGGTCGGCCAGCGGCGATGCCGAGGCAACCAGCGACGAGGTGGTGAAGAAGGACTCGGTCGGCAACATCCTGCAGGACGGCGATACCGTCACCGTTATCAAGGACCTCAAGGTCAAGGGCTCTTCCCTGGTGGTCAAGGTCGGTACCAAGGTCAAGAACATCCGCCTCTGCGATGGCGACCATGATATCGACTGCAAGATCGACGGCATCGGCGCCATGAAGCTGAAGTCCGAGTTCGTGCGTAAAGTCTGATACTGCAAAAACCGCCAATTGGCGCTTGCTATTTAGATAATAAGAATTATTCTCATTGGGGCCGCTATCCAAGGAGAATAGCCATGACTTATCTGATCGACGCCTGGCTGGACCGCCCACACCCCTACCTGCGCATCCTTCATCGGGAAACCGGCGAAGTGTGCGCGGTGCTTGAAGAAGAAGCGCTCGACGAGCTGCGTGACCAGGGCGACCTGGACATGAGCGGGCTGAACTCGAGTGAACCGGGGGTGCTCAAGGAGCTGGTGCGCAACCTGTTTCTGTTCTGCTATGCACGGGCGTTGCGCCCTGGGGGAACAGACTGGAACTGAAGAACCTGGCGAGGGCTTCGCCCTCGATCGCGACGCAAGGCCGCTCCTGCAGGAGAACGCATATCCCTGTAGGGCGGCCTTGTGTCGTGAAGCGGCGTTACAGAACGTCGAGCAGCTCGACGTCGAAGACCAGCACGCTGTGCGGCGGGATGCTGCCAACACCCTGAGCGCCGTAAGCCAGCTCGCTCGGTACGTACAGGCGCCATTTGCTGCCAGCGTTCATCAGCTGCAGGGCCTCGGTCCAGCCAGCGATCACGCCACCCACCGGGAATTCAGCCGGCTGGCCGCGATCGTAGGAGCTGTCGAACACAGTGCCGTCGATCAGGGTGCCGTGGTAGTGGGTGCGAACGTTGCTTTCGCGGGTCGGCTTGGCGCCTTCACCTGCGGTCAGCACTTCGAACTGCAGGCCCGAGGCCAGGGTGGTGATGCCTTCGCGCTTGGCGTTCTCCGCCAGGAATGCCTTGCCCGCGGCAGCAGCGGCTTCGGCCTTGGCGGCCGCTTCGGCTTGCATCACTTCGCGGATGACCTTGAAGCTGGCCGACAGGTCGGCTTCGCTGACGCGGCTGTCGGCACCGGTGAAGGCGTCGGTCAGGCCGGCCAGGATGGCTTCCAGGCTCACGCCTGGTGGCGGGTTGTCACGCAGCTGGCCGCCCAGCTGACGGCCGATGCCGTAGCTGACGCGGGTTTCGTCGGTGGACAGGTTGAGTTCGGACATTGTCATGCTCCACTGCAGGGCGCAGTGAAGCCGCGCCCTTGATGAAAAGGGCGAGCAGCCTAGCACACTGGGGCGCTGCGAGCAGCTACCAGGCCGAGCGCTGGGAAATCGGCACCTTCAGGTCTTCTTCCGGGTGCGTGCCCATGCCACACATTTCGTCCTGCACCGACCAGTGCACCAGGTTCATCGAGACCATGGGAATGGTTTGCAGCAGCTTGCGCGCATCCTCCACCGAGTGCACGCGCAAGCGCTGACCATGGGTGTCCGAGAGTGGATGGGCGTGGCCTTTGACCCGGGCCTCGAGCAGGTAGTCACCGCCTTCGATGGCGATCAGGTTCAGTTCGTCGACATGGCCAGACCTGGCCTCGGTGTTGAGCTGATGCAGGTTCATGAGAGCACCTCGGGACGGGAACCACGCATGAAAGCTCATTTTTTGTACAGAAAAGGCGAATACACAAGGCACGACTGACACCGCTCGTCAGTTGCCAGCACCAAGCAGCGCAATTCACGCAGGAGCGGCCTTGTGTCGCTCCGGCACGAACCGCGCCAACCGCGGGCTCAGTGCTTGGTGAGCTTGTCCAGGTAGCCCATGCAGAACGCCGAAACCACGAAGGTCATGTGGATGATCACGTACCACATCAGGTAATCGGTGGAGATGTTCTGCGCATCCATGAACACCCGCAGCAGATGGATGGACGAAATGGCCACGATCGACGCCGCGACTTTCATCTTCAGCGACGAGGAATCCATCTTGCCCAGCCAGTTGAGCTTTTCCTTGCTTTCGTCGATATCCAGCTGCGAGACGAAGTTCTCGTAGCCGGAAATCATCACCATCACCAGCAGGCCACCGACCAGCGACATGTCGATCAACGACAGGATCACCAGGATCAGGTCGGCTTCGCTCAGGGCAAAGACGTTGGGCAGGACGTGGACCACTTCCTGGAAGAATTTCAGCGCCAGGGCCAGCAGGCCGAGGGACAGGCCGAAGTAGATCGGTGCGAGCAGCCAGCGCGAGGCATACATCGCGTTTTCGAGGATACGTTCCATGGAGGATTGGGACTCATCAGGTGACTAAAAAGCGACGGCGAGTATAGCCAGCCACCTGTTGCAGCAAAAGCCCGCTGAACGGGGCCGCGCTGCAGCCCCGGCAATTCGTTCAGGTTTCAGGATGGAACTGGAAATCCCCGAGGTTACGGCAGCGGTCGCCATTGATCCGCCGCAGCTGCGCCTGCAGGTGCAAACACCAGATCTGCGGGTCCTCGGCCACCTGGTAGCCATGCAAGGTCAGGCTGTCGACGATGGCATTCAATACCGACTCAGCCACCAGCGGCCCATGAAACGGCCCCTGGGCCTTGATCGCGGAAGGCTGTTCACCGGCCATTCCGGCAGCGAACAGCAACGTCCACATACCGTTGTCCCCGGCCAGCGGTCGGATGCAACATTCGATACGGGTCACCAGGCCCAGGCACTGGCGTGTGAGGCTGAGGTTGCGCATGGCCGCGTCCCCTCCAAAGAGCCTTGTTCAGCCTGGACTCAGGCTGTTTCCATCCTGAACGCTGATACCGTCCTTAAGTTCCAGCATAGAAGAACGGCCTGCAAAGTTGGAAAACTGGCGCTGAACGGTAGCACTTCGCCGCCAGCGCCGGTTTATTGACTCAGGCCGGCTTGGCCTGGGCAATCACCTCTTCCAGGCGCTCCTTCTCCGCCTTCTCGATTTCTTCCTCGCCGATCATCTCGGCGATCTCGCGCAGGCGTTCCACCACCCGTGCGTTCACGCTGCCTTCGGTGAACTGGCCCTTGTCATCCAGCACCCCGGCCTCCTCGCCCACCAGCAGGCTCAACGCCTCGTCGGCCTGGCTCACCGCGTAGACGTGGAACATGCCGTTCTCCACTGCCTGCAGCACACGCTCGTCGAGCATCAGCGTGGCGACATTGGCGCGCGGGATGATCACCCCCTGCTCGCCGGTCAGGCCACGCGCCTCGCACAGGCGGAAGAAGCCTTCGATCTTCTCGTTGACCCCACCCACCGCCTGCACTTCACCAAACTGGTTGATCGAACCGGTGATGGCGAAGCATTGCTTGAGCGGCGTGCGCGACAAGGCAGAGATCAGCGTGCAGGCTTCGCCCAGCGAGGCGCTGTCGCCGTCGACATAGCCGTAGGACTGCTCCAGGGCAATGCTCGCCGAGATCGCCAGCGGGAATTCCTGGGCATAACGGCTGCCCAGGTAGCCGGTGAGGATCATCACGCCCTTGGAGTGGATCGGCTGGCCGAGGTTGACCTCACGTTCGATGTCGACGATGCCGCTGCCGCCCGGGTACACGGTGGCGGAGATACGCGCCGGCATGCCGAACGCCGAGTCGCCCACCTCCAGCACGGTCAGGCCGTTGCACTTGCCGATGGCCGCGCCTTCGGTGTCGATCAGGATGATGCCGGCCAGCATGTCGTCCAGCACCCGCTGCGAAACTCGCCCGGTGCGGGTCGCCTTGGCCTTGAGAGCACGTTCGATATGGCCGGCGTCGGTCATTTCGTCACTGGCCAGCTGGCGAATGAAATCGGCTTCGCTGACCAGCTGGAACAGGTCGCCGATACGCGCCGAAAGGCGCGACTGGTTCTCTGCCAGGCGGGCGCTGTAGGTGGCCAGGCGCGCCACGGCATCACTGGTCAGGGGCGCCATGCCCTCTTCATTGGTGCGGGTGCGCAGCAACTGGGCGAACTGCTCGAGGTTCTCGTCGACCATGGGCATGTCTTCGTCGAAGTCCACCAGCACCCGGAACATCTCCTGGAAGTCCGAGTCGTGGTCCTGCAACGCGTAGTACAGCTGGCGCGATCCGATGATGATCAGCTTGACGTTCAGCGGGATCATCTGCGGCGTCAGGCTGACAGTGGCCACGCGGCCCAGCTCGCCCAGCGGCGACTCCATCTTCAGCTTGCGCGACTGCAGGGCACGCTTGAGCGCGTCCCATACGAAGGGCTCGCCGAGCATCTTCTCGGCTTCGAGAATCAGGAAACCACCGTTGGCGCGGTGCAACGCACCCGGACGCAGCTGGCGGTACGAGGTATACAGCGCGCCCTGGTCGGTGCTGTATTCGATACGGCCGAACAGGTTGTCGTAGGTCGGGTGTGGCTCGAACACCACGGGTGCGCCGCCGTCAGCGTGATGGCCAACCACCAGGCTGGGGGCATATTGCTCTTCGAGCAGCTTGCGCGCGACGGCGTCGGTCTTGCTGTCATCTACCAGTTGCTCGACCACGGTCCGCAGCAGGTTCAACTGCACCGACTGCAGGTAGGCACAGACGGCCGCGTTTTCCGCGTATTTTTCCGACAACGGTGCCAGCAACGGCTGCAGGGCCAGGGTGATGGTTTCCTCGTTGAGCTGGCGCAGCTGGTTGTTCGACTCACGCTTCCATTGCGGCAGGCTGGCCAGTTCTTCGTTCAGGCGCTCCTCGAGCAGGGCGATGTCTTCGTGGAACTGCTCGCGTACCTCTTCCGGCAGCTGGGCGAATTCGGCTTCATCCAGGGCCTTGCCGTCGGCCATCGGGGTGAAGGCGACGTTGCTGGCGTCGCGGTACAGGGCCACGTCCTTTTCCAGCGAGGCGCGCTCGATCACATCCAGGGCGCGGTCGTAACGCTGGTTGAAGGCGCGGTCGATGGCGCCTTTCTTCTGCTGGTAGGACGGGTGTTCGAACACCGCCGGGAAGGTCGCCAACAGGTTGTCGATCAGCCCGTTCATGTCGGCAATGAACGCCCCGGCGCTGCCGGACGGCAACTCCAGCGCGCGCGGTTCGCGGGTGTCGTCGAAGTGGTTGACATAAACCCAGTCGGCCGGGGTCTGCTGGCGCTTGCCCTCGGCCTTGAGGTAGCGCTTGACGAACGAGAAACGGCCGGTGCCGGGCTCGCCCATCACATAAACGTTGTAACCGGGGCGTGGCATGGCCACGCCGAACTGCAGGGCCTCGACAGCACGTTCCTGGCCCAGGACTCCGCGAAACGGCTCCAGATCGTCGGTGTTGGTAAAGGCAAACTGCTCGGGGGAGAAACGCCGGGTCAGGGCTTCAGGCGCGAGACGCAGGCGCGCAGCGACAGGATCGGGCATTGGGTTTCCTTACTTCGGCGGGGCAGATACGCAGCATTCTGGCGCTGCCCGCGCGCGCCTTGCAAGGCTCCACGGGACTTTATCTCGCAGCCGCAACGGGTCATCCGACAGCAAATTTTTCGCAATCAGCAACGCAACCTTTAGATCGTGCCTAAACTCCAAGCTGCGCGGGTGGGTGAAAAGCTTTCCCGACCTGGCAACCGAGTTGCCAGAAACCCTGACCCTTGGTTAAGTCAAATAGAGAACAAATGCTATGAAACGGATTCTTCTGGGTACTCTGTTCACCGTGGTTTCGCTTAACGCCATGGCCGAAGCGCCAGGCGGCCCGAACTGCGGCTGGGGCAACATGCTGTTCGAAGGCCAGCGCGGCACTCCGGCACACTTCCTGGCTTCCACCACCAACGGCACCTCCGGTAACGCCACCTTCGGCATGACGTCCGGCACCAACGGTTGCTCGACCAAGGCTTCGCTGACCTACGGCGGCAAGTCCTGGTTCGCCATGAACGGCATGATGAACGAGCTGTCCGAAGACATGGCCATGGGCCAGGGCGAAGCACTGACCACCTATGCCGTGGTACTCGGCGTGGCCCCGGAAGACCGCGGCTACTTCGCAGCCGTCACCCACCAGCACTTCAACCAGATCTTCAGCAGTGCCGACGTCACTGCCGAAACGGTCCACAGCAACACCCTGGCCGTTCTGAAGAACGATCCACGCCTGGCCAAATACGCTGCCGAGGCCTAAGCGCAGCTGCTCCCGCCCCGGCTCCGGGGCGGGTTTCGCCTTTTTCCGGCATCGTTAAGAAGTAGTTGCCCGACATGCTCAAACGCCTCGTTTCCCTGGCGCTGTGTGCCTGCGCCCCTGTACATGCCGCACCGCTGCTGGACCACGGCCGTCTCCAGCAACTGGCCAACACCCCTTACTGGATTGCCCTGGGCCATTACGAAACTGCCAAGCTTGGCGGTTGGCGCAGCTACGTCGACGATGACGCATTCTTCCTCGCCGAGGACGGCGCGCAGCATCCCGACCACGAGCTGCAAGCCACGGTCGAAGCGCTGTACGCCCCGGCCAGCCTCGGCGACCAGCACGCCCAGTGCCGGTTCCCCGCGCGCACCCGCTGGCTGCGTGAACAGCTCGACCTGCAAGGTTTGCCACAACCGGCCTGCCAGGAATTCAACACCTGGTACCAGTCGATCGACCCGCACAGCGCGGCGCTGATCTTCCCGGCGGCGTACCTGAACAGCCCGTCCTCGATGTTCGGCCATACCTTGCTGCGCATCGACCAGTCGAAAACCCGTAGCGACGACACCACGCTGCTGAGCTACGCGATCAACTTCGGCGCCTATATCGAAGGCAGCGACAACAGCATCCTGTATGCCTGGAAAGGCCTCATGGGCGGCTATCCGGGGCTGTTCGCGCTGATGCCCTACCAGGAAAAACTCTCCGAGTACCGCAGCCTGGAAAACCGCGACCTGTGGGAATACCAGCTGGACCTGACGCCAGCAGAGACCGGTCGTATGGTCGAGCATGTGTGGGAGCTGAAGCAGATCCAGTTCGACTACTTCTTCTTCGACGAAAACTGCTCGTATCGCCTGCTGGAGCTGCTGCAGGTCGCCCGGCCGAGCCTGGACCTGACCTCACAGTTCCCGCTGACCGCCATCCCCACCGACACGGTGAAGGCCGTGAAGCAATCCGGCCTGGTCGCCAGCGAGACGTACCGTCCCTCCCGCGAACGTGAACTGCTGGCCCGGGCCGAGCCGCTCGATCACGACGAAAAGCGCCAGGTGCTGGCTGTAAGCGCCGACACCGCGCAACTGCAGAGCCGCGAATTCAAGGCCCTGCCCCGCCAGCGCCAGGCGCTGGTGCAGGATGCCGCGTACCGTCTGGAGCGTTACCGCGCCAATGGCCAGGAACGCGACCCTGGGCAGGCCAAGCGCAGTTTCGAACTGCTGCGGGCGATCAACAGCAACCCGCCACCGCCCCTGCAGATCGAGCGCCCGGGCCTGCCCGAGGACGGCCACGACTCGCGCACCTGGCAGCTGGGCGTGGGCACCCGCGAGGACCGCGCCTACGCCGAATACGGCCTGCGCATGGCCTACCACGACCTGAACGACAACGCCTACGGCTTCCCGCTGGGGGCGCAGATCGAGATCCTGCAATTGAAGGTGCGCCAGTACGAAGGTAACGACTGGCAGGTACAGCGCCTGGACCTGGCCACCATCCGCTCGCTGACCCCGCGCAACGAGTTGCTCAAGCCGTGGTCGTGGCAGGTGGCCGGCGGGCTGGAACGGGTGCCGGGCAAGCATGATGACGAAGTGCTGGTGAGCCATGTGAATGGCGGAGCGGGCGGCACCTGGCAGCTGGCGGACGGCTTGCTGGGCTTTGCCCTGGGCACGCTGCGGGTCGAGCACCACAACGACTTTGCCCAGTTCATCGCACCGGCGGCAGGGTTCAACGGCGGACTGCTATGGCGCAACGGGCTGGGCAACATGACACTCGAGGCCAAGGGGGACTACTTCAGCAATGGCGAGGTGCGACGCAGCGTGAGCCTGAACCAGCAGTGGGAAATAAGCCAGAACCTGGGGCTGCGCCTGAGCGCCTCGCGCGAGTTCAGTCACCTGGCGACGGCACAGAACGAGGTGATGCTGGAACTGAAGTGGTACCACTACTGATTGTGAACCAACCGACTCTTTGACACTGTTTTGACAGCTCCCCGACAAATCGCCACCTAGACTTTCCGGTATCTCTCCGAAGGTCCAGGTGGTCATGTCGCGGTATTGGTCGGGCTTGTGCATTGCCTTGTTGCTGGCGGGTTGCGAAACGACCCATGAACAGATGGTCAACCGCGGTTATCCCCCGGCATTCGCCGACGGCTATGAAGATGGCTGCAGCAGCGGCCGCCAGGCGGCCGGGCTGATGGTCGGTGACTTTCGCAAGGATGTGCAACGCTACCTGCATGAGCGCCAGTACGAAGCAGGTTGGGACGACGGCTTCCGCCAGTGCCAGGCGATGCAGAACAGTGAGGAACAGCGCCAGTACCACGAACGTTTCTGGGACCAGCGCGACCGCGACTGGGAACAGGAGAAGGATCGCGGCGCTGCCAAGGCTTATCGCCACGACTGAGTCGCAATCGGACATCCCTGGAAACCCATAGCCTGCCATGATGGTCTCCTGCACAAGGAGGTAGCCATGAGCCGAGCATTCGTCAACGAAGACCAGGCCGCCGCCCAGGCCGACCAGCCTGTCGAGCGACGGGTCAGCGAACAACCCAACTACGTGACCGCCAGTGGCCTGCGCCAGTTGCAGGATCGCGTGGCCGAGCTGAATGCCCTGCGCAGCGAGCTGCAGGCCCAAGGTGAGCATGGCGACAAGCAGCGCCTGGCCGATACCGAGCGGGATTTGCGCTATTTCAACGCGCGCTTGCAGAGCGCCCAGGTGGTACCGGCGGCGACGTCACGGAGCAAGGTGCAGATCGGTAGCCGGGTGCGGTTTGTCGATGCCCAGGACCGGGAGCATGTGGTGCGGCTGGTGGGTGAGGACGAGGCGGATGCGGGGCGCGGGCTGATCAACTGGGGCTCGCCGCTGGGGCGGGCATTGCTCGGGGCCGGGCCTGGCGATGAAGTGCTGTGGCGGCGGCCGGCGGGAGAGCAGGTGATCGAGGTAGTCGACATCGAGGTGAGGGTTGAAGGCCACGGGGCTGCTTCGCAGCCCATCGCGACGCAAGGTCGCTTCTACCAAGGCCGCGACACCTGAATGCCCGCGGCCCCGGCACGCTCGAATCAGACCACGCCTTGCGCCAGCATCGCATCCGCCACTTTCACGAAACCGGCGATGTTCGCGCCCTTCACATAGTTGATCCGGCCATCGGCCTCTTCACCGTAGTGCACGCAGGCATGGTGAATCGACTGCATGATGTTGTGCAGCTTGCTGTCCACCTCACCGGCGGTCCACAGCAAGCGCATGGCATTCTGCGACATCTCCAGCCCCGACACGGCCACACCACCGGCGTTGGAGGCCTTGCCTGGCGCATACAGGATGCCGGCCTCCAGGAAGATATCCACAGCCGCGAGGGTGGTCGGCATGTTGGCGCCTTCCGCCACGCAGATACAGCCATTGCCCAGCAGGGTGCGCGCGTCCTCGGCGTCCAGCTCGTTCTGCGTGGCGCACGGCAAGGCGATGTCGCACGGCAGGTTCCATGGGGTCTGGCCCTTGCGGAACTCCAGGCCGAACTGGGTGGCCAGCTCGCTGATGCGGCCACGCTTGACGTTCTTGAGCGCCATGAGCGCATCCCACTGGGCGTCGGTCAGGCCGGCCTCGGCGTACAGGGTGCCTTCGGAATCGGACAGCGAGATGACCTTGCCCCCCAGGTCCATGACCTTGCGTGCCGCATACTGGGCCACGTTGCCCGAGCCGGAAATCGCCACGCGGCAGCCATCGATGCGCTTGTCCTGGCGCTTGAGCATTTCTTCGGCGAAGTACACGCAGCCGTAGCCGGTGGCTTCCGGGCGGATCAGGCTGCCGCCGTAGGTCATGCCCTTGCCGGTCAGTACCGAGGTGAACTGATTGGCCAGGCGCTTGTACTGGCCGAACATGAAGCCGATCTCGCGAGCACCCACGCCAATGTCACCGGCCGGTACGTCCAGGTCAGCGCCGATGTGGCGGTACAGCTCGCTCATGAACGCCTGGCAGAAGCGCATCACTTCAGCGTCGCTCTTGCCTTTCGGGTCGAAGTCCGAGCCGCCTTTGCCGCCGCCCATGGGTAGCGAGGTGAGGGAGTTCTTGAACACCTGCTCGAACGCCAGGAACTTGAGCACGCCGAGGTTGACCGACGGATGGAAGCGCAGGCCGCCCTTGTACGGGCCGATGGCGCTGCTCATCTGGATGCGGTAGCCGCGGTTGACCTGCACCTTGCCCTGGTCATCGACCCAGGACACACGGAACAGCACGGCGCGTTCCGGCTCGACCATGCGCTCGAGAATGCCGGCTTGCAGGTAATGGGGGTTGGCTTCGAGGAACGGCCACAGGCTGCGCAGCACTTCTTCCACCGCCTGGTGGAATTCGGGCTGGGCCGGGTCGCGTTGCTTCAGGCGTGCGAGGAAATTGTCGACAGATTCGATCATGGTAGACGTCTCACCCAGGATTGGACTTATTGGTTTTTTCCCGAATGTACCAAGAAGCAATTGCACCGGAACAGGGCAAAATGTCGTTTTTATGAAATTATTTGGTGCGTTTTATGTAACTGTATACAAAACATAGCGCGCGGAGGCCCGTTCGCGCTTTCAGCCAGGCACAAAAATGGGGCCACGCAGGGCCCCATTCTTGTGCAGCAGAATCCGGCTTACTGGGCCAGCTTCTTGTGCCGGACACGGTGCGGCTGGGCAGCAGCATCGCCCAGACGCTTCTTGCGGTCGGCTTCGTACTCGGTGTAGTTGCCTTCGAAGAACACCACGTTCGAGTCGTCTTCGTACGCCAGGATGTGGGTAGCCACACGGTCCAGGAACCAACGGTCGTGAGAAATCACGATCGCGGCGCCCGGGAAGTCCAGCAGGGCTTCTTCCAGCGAACGCAGGGTTTCGACGTCGAGGTCGTTGGACGGTTCGTCGAGCAGCAGGACGTTTCCGCCCTCCTTCAGGGTCAGGGCCAGGTGCAGGCGGCCACGCTCACCACCGGACAGGTCCTTGACGAACTTCTGCTGGTCGCCACCCTTGAAGTTGAAGCGGCCCACATAGGTACGCGACGGGATCTCGTAGTTGCCGATGCGGATCACGTCGGAACCGTCGGAAATCTGCTGGAACACGGTCTTGCTGCCGTCCAGGTCTTCACGGCTCTGGTCGACGCAGGCCAGTTGCACGGTTTCACCGATCTCGATGCTGCCCGAGTCCGGCTGCTCCTTGCCCATCAGCATGCGGAACAGGGTCGACTTACCGGCACCGTTACCACCGATCACACCGACGATGGCGCCTTTTGGCATGGAGAACGACAGGTTGTCGATCAGCACGCGGTCGCCGTAGCCCTTGGTGACGTTCTTGAACTCGATGACCTTGTCACCCAGGCGCGGACCGGCCGGGATGTAGATCTCGTTGGTTTCGCTGCGCTTCTGGAATTCCTGCGACTGCATTTCCTCGAAGCGCTGCAGACGGGCCTTGGACTTGGACTGGCGGGCCTTGGCGCCTTTGCGCACCCATTCCAGTTCTTCTTTCATGGCCTTTTCATGAGCGCTCTGCTGCTTCGATTCCTGCGCCAGGCGCTCGGACTTGGCTTCCAGCCAGCCCGAGTAGTTGCCTTCGTACGGGATGCCGGCGCCGCGGTCCAGTTCCAGGATCCAGCCGGCGACGTTGTCGAGGAAGTAACGGTCGTGGGTAATGGCTACCACGGTGCCCGGGAAGTCGTGCAGGAAACGCTCCAGCCAGGCCACCGAGTCGGCGTCCAGGTGGTTGGTCGGTTCGTCGAGCAGCAGCATGTCGGGTGCCGACAGCAGCAGGCGGCACAGGGCCACACGGCGCTTTTCACCACCGGACAGGTGCTCGATGCGTGCGTCCCACGCTGGCAGGCGCAAGGCATCGGCGGCGACGTCCAGCTGGCGCTCCAGGTTGTGGCCGTCGGCGGCCTGCAGGATGGCTTCCAGCTTGGCCTGCTCGGCGGCCAGCTTGTCGAAGTCGGCGTCCGGTTCGGCGTAGGCGGCGTAGACCTCGTCCAGGCGTGCCTGGGCGTCCTTGATCACACTGACCGCTTCCTCGACCACTTCGCGCACCGACTTGTTCGGGTCCAGTTGCGGTTCCTGTGGCAGGTAGCCAACGTTGATGTCGGGCATCGGACGGGCTTCGCCGTCGAATTCCTTGTCGACGCCCGCCATGATCCGCAGCAGGGTCGATTTACCGGCGCCGTTCAGGCCGAGCACGCCGATCTTGGCGCCCGGGAAGAACGACAGGGAAATATTCTTGAGAATTTCCCGCTTCGGCGGCACGACCTTGCTCAGCCGATGCATGGTGTAGACGTATTGAGCCAAAACCAAGCCCTCTAATCAGATAGGTAAAGACATCGACGATCGCCCCGGCACGCTGGCCAGGGGGATGTGTTTACGGGATGTCATTGAACAAAGTCGACCATTCTACGCCAACGCGCAGCGTTGCACAGGAGGGGCCGATGGTGGGGTGATCCCCGGGGGAAAATGGTTGCCAGTACCAGCCCCTTCGCGGGCTCCACCGCGAAGGGGCCGGCACAACAGCCGAAGAGGGCTCAGACGTGACGCTGCTTGGCCTTGCCGCGTGGCAGGCGGCAACGCTCGCCCTGCTCGGCCAGGCGTGCGGCCCAGGCTGCCTTGACACTGAAGCCACCGGCACGGGCCGGTTGTTGCGCCGCCTTGGCCGGCTGCGCTGCAGGCACGCTGACCACCCTGGCAGCCGGCTTGCTGGGCGCGGCTACGGCAACTGCCGGCTCTGCTGCCGCCTTGGCGGTCTTGCGCAGTTCAGCCAGCGACGGGCTCTTGCTCTTGGCGGCGGTGGCCACCTCGGGTTTGCTCAGCGAACGCTGGCAGGACTTGCAGGATACGTCCTCGGTCACGGCAGTGCTGACAAGGGTCTGACTGCTGCGCCCGCAGGCGGAATCGAGGCCATTGGAGGAAAAGTGAGTAACCAAAACCGAACATCTCCGATGCGTTGTCATGTGAAGCGGGCGCTATTCTCGCACAGGTCGCAGGGGCTTGCCGAACCACCGGGCCGGCACCATCGGTCACATTGGCTGGCACTTTGCCATAATCCTAGGCATGCTAGCCCGTTTCGGGTGTCCGGCCTTATAGTGCGCCATTGCGGTCTGGCAACCAGACGCCGGCACATACCGTGCATCATCAACCCCTGCCATCGCCAGCCCAATCGCAGGATCAGCGCTTGACCAATCTTACTCATCCGCCGTCATTGCGTTCCGCGCCACCAGCGCCTGCGGGCTCCCTGCGCGGGTCGATCAAGGGTGCGCTGGCGCTACTGGCCCTGATCCTGCTGGGCCTGCTGGTGTGGCAGCTGTTCGCCCAGTACAGCCATACCCAGGCCGATCTGCGCAAGAAAACCCTGGAAGGCACCGCCGAACTGGCTGACCACCTGGGCCTGAACCTGGCGTTCAAGGCGCAACAGGCGGTGAATGCGCTCCAGCCCTACGCCAATGTACCGGCGCCGAACGCCTTGCCCGGCGTGCTGGCCAGCCTGCGCGGGCACCTGCCGGACCTGCAGAGCCTGGCCTGGCTGGATGCTGCCGGGCAGGTGCAGGCCGACAGCCTGGCCGGCAGCCCTGACCGCCAGTTGATTGACGAGCTGCTCAAGCTGAGCCAGGGCCACCCGTATCTGTTCAGCAACTCGCCCGACAACAGCTCCGTCTACCTGGTACTGCGCCAGACCGACGACGACGGTGGCACCTGGTTATTGCGCCTGGCGCCAGCGTACTACCGGCCCCTCATCACCCACCTGGATGGCCCTGGCCGGCCGTTATGGCTGCTGGAAAACAGCCGCAGCGGCGAGATACTGCAACGCCATGCGCCAACCCCGACCAGCAACGCGCCACTACAGAGCGTGATGCTGGCCTTCGTCGACAACAGCACCTGGCAACTGCGCGGCCTGTTCGACGCCAAGCTGGCGCGCCAGACGCTGCTACCCGCGCTGCTGGGCAAATGCCTGCTGGTGCTGCTCTGCGCAATGCTGCCGGTTCTGGCGCTGATCAACATGCGCCGTCGCCAACGGGCGCTGCAGGAAGACCGCCGGCGCTACCAGGAAATCTTCGAAGGCACTGGCGTGGCCTTGTGCGTGCTCGACCTGTCCAGCCTGCCCGGTCAACTCGACCGCTACCACCTGCGCAACCGCGCCGCGCTCAAGCACAGCCTGGCCCTCGACCCGAGCCTGCGCCGCTCCCTGCTGCTGGAGCTGAAGATCACCGAGATCAACCAGGTGGCACGCCAGTTGTTGAACATCGAGTGCCATGAAGGGGCCTGGCAGCGCCTGATCGAAGGCACCGGCGACGGGCGCGACAGCGTGGGCATGCAGCTGATCGATGCGCTGATCGAGCAACGCCCGTCGCTGGAGCTGGAAGTGCGCCTGCCGGCCCCGCTGGGCGGCGAGCTGCACCTGTGGCTGATGGCCCGCCTGCCGCAACAGCGCCGTGATTACCAGGCGGTGATCCTCAGCATCAGCGATATCACCAGCCGCAAGCAGGTGGAGCTGTCGCTGCTGGAGCGTGAAAGCTTCTGGTCGGACGTGGTGCGTACCGTGCCCGACCAGCTGTACGTGCAGGACGTGCTCAGCCAGCGGATGATCTTCAGCAACCGCCATCTCGGCCAGACCCTGGGCTACGACCGTACCGAGCTGGCGCAGATGGGCGAGCGCTTCTGGGAGTTGCTGCTGCACCCCGAAGACGCCGCGCACTACCAGGCGCTGCGCCAGCAACAGCGCGACAGCGGCCATGACCAGCCACTGCACTGCCAGCTGCGCTTCCGCCACCGCGATGGCGGCTGGCGCTGCTACGACATTCGCGAACAGGTGCTGACCCGTGACGCCGATGGCCAGGTCACGCGCATCATCGGCGTGGGCAAGGACGTGACGGTGCAGATCGAGGCCAGCCAGTCGCTGCGCGACAGCGAGCAGCGCTACCGCATGCTCGCCGAAAGCATCAGCGACGTGATCTTCTCCACCGACAACCTGCTCCAGCTCAACTACGTCAGCCCCTCGGTGCAGAGCGTGCTGGGCTACCAGGCCGACTGGATCTTCAGCAACGGCTGGCAGTCGATCATCGCCAACCCGGCCCAGCTCACCGGCATCTACAGCCTGATGGAGCGTGTCAGCAAGGCCATGGGCGACCCCGCGCAGCTGGCCCTGCTGCGCAGCCAGCTGCCGACCCAGCTGTTCCTGTTCGACTGCCTGCGCGCCGATGGCCGCAAGATCCCCATCGAACTGCGCCTGGTGCTGGTGTGGGACGATGACCAGCACTTCGAAGGCGTACTCGGGGTGGGCCGCGACATCAGCCAGCAACGCCGCGCCGAAAAAGACCTGCGCATGGCTGCGACGGTATTCGAGCACTCGACCTCGGCGATTCTCATCACTGACCCGGCCGGCTATATCGTCCAGGCCAACGAGGCGTTCAGCCGCGTCAGTGGCTACGCCGTCAGCGAGGTGCTCGACCAGTTGCCGGGCATGCTCACCGTCGACGAGCAACAGGAAGGCCACCTGCGCTATGTGGTCAAGCAGCTGCACCAGCGCGGCAGCTGGGAAGGTGAAGTGTGGCTCAAGCGCCGCGACGGCGACCATTACCCGGCCTGGGTCGGCATCACTGCGGTGCTGGATGACGAGGGCGACCTGGCCAGCTACGTGTGCTTCTTCACCGACATCAGCGAGCGCAAGGCCAGCGAACAGCGCATTCACCGCCTGGCCTACTACGATGCCCTCACCCACCTGCCCAACCGCACGCTGTTCCAGGACCGCCTGTACAACGCCCTGCAGCAGGCCGAGCGGCAGAAGGCCTGGGTGGTGCTGATGTTCCTCGACCTGGACCGCTTCAAGCCGATCAACGACTCCCTCGGCCACGCCGCCGGCGACCGCATGCTCAAGGACATGGCCCAGCGCCTGCTGGCCTGCGTGGACGACGATGATACCGTGGCGCGCATGGGCGGCGACGAGTTCACCCTGCTGCTGCAACCACGCGCCACCCGCGAGATGGCGCTCAACCGCGCGATTCATGTGGCCGAGAACATCCTCGCCAGCCTGGTGCGGCCGTTCGTGCTGGAGAACCGCGAGTTCTTCGTCACCGCCAGTATCGGCATCGCCCTCAGCCCGCAGGACGGCAGCGAACTGAGCCAGCTGATGAAGAACGCCGACACCGCCATGTACCACGCCAAGGAGCGCGGCAAGAACAACTTCCAGTTCTACCAGGCCGAGATGAACGCCAGCGCCCTGGAGCGCCTGGAGCTGGAAAGCGACCTGCGCCACGCCATGGAGCAGAACGAGTTCATCCTCTACTACCAGCCGCAGTTCAGCGGCGACGGCAAGCGCCTGACCGGCGCCGAAGCCCTGCTGCGCTGGCGCCACCCGACCCGCGGCCTGGTGCCGCCGGGCGACTTCATCCCGGTGATCGAGGAACTGGGCCTGGTGGTCGACGTGGGCGACTGGGTGCTGCGCGAGGCCAGCCGCCAGCTCAAGGCCTGGCACAAGGCCAAGGTGCGTGTGCCGAAGGTTTCGGTGAACATCTCCGCACGGCAGTTTTCCGACGGCCAGCTGGGCACGCGCATCGCCAGGGTCCTGGAAGAAACCGGCCTGCCACCGGCGTGCCTGGAGCTGGAACTGACCGAGAGCATCCTGATGCGCGAGGTGAACGAAGCACTGCAGATTCTGGCCGGCCTGAAAAACCTTGGCCTGAGCATCGCGGTGGACGACTTCGGCACCGGCTATTCGTCGCTGAACTACCTCAAGCAGTTCCCTATCGACGTGCTGAAGATCGACCGCACCTTCGTCGACGGCCTGCCGGAAGGCGAGCAGGATGCGCAGATTGCCCGGGCGATCATCGCCATGGCCCACAGCCTCAACCTGGCGGTGATCGCCGAAGGGGTGGAAACCCACGAGCAACTGGAATTCCTCCGCGAGCATGGCTGTGACGAAGTGCAGGGCTACCTGTTCGGGCGGCCGATGCCGGCACACCAGTTCGAGGCGCAGTTCGCCAACGAGACGTTGTTCATGTTCAATTGATCGGTTGCCGGCGGCGATCCCTGTGGGAGCGGGTTTACCCGCGAACACCGGCGAGGCCGGTGCCATCCACCGCGTCGCCTTCTTCGCGGGTAAACCCGCTCCCACAGGTACGGTGTTACAGCTGGATACCCCCTAAAAAACGGACCTGAGGGTCAACTCCGATCCCCGCCCAACCCAGACACGGCGCGGGATGCAACATGAGGCCCATTGGTCCGCGACTTGATGCCACTTCATATGCCAGCGGCGAATCAATCGGTTAGAATGCCCCCCCAATTCACCCCGATCCTTGAGGACCGCCATGTTCAGCCGTGATTTGACCATTGCCAAGTACGACGCCGAGCTCTTCGAAGCCATGCAGCAAGAAGCTCTGCGCCAGGAAGAGCATATCGAGCTGATCGCTTCGGAAAACTACACCAGCCCGGCAGTCATGGAAGCCCAGGGCTCGGTCCTGACCAACAAGTACGCCGAAGGCTACCCGGGCAAGCGCTACTACGGTGGTTGCGAGTACGTCGACGTCGTCGAGCAACTGGCCATCGACCGTGCCAAGCAGCTGTTCGGCGCCGACTACGCCAACGTTCAGCCGCACGCCGGCTCCCAGGCCAACGCCGCTGTCTACCTGGCCCTGCTCTCGGCCGGTGACACCATCCTGGGCATGAGCCTGGCCCACGGTGGTCACCTGACCCACGGTGCTTCGGTCAGCTCTTCGGGCAAACTGTACAACGCCATCCAGTACGGCATCGATGCCAACGGCCTGATCGACTACGACGAAGTCGAGCGCCTGGCTGTCGAGCACAAGCCGAAGATGATCGTCGCCGGCTTCTCGGCCTATTCGCAGGTTCTGGACTTCGCCCGCTTCCGCGCCATCGCCGACAAGGTCGGTGCCTACCTGTTCGTCGACATGGCCCACGTTGCCGGCCTGGTTGCCGCTGGCGTGTACCCGAACCCGGTGCCGTTCGCCGACGTGGTCACCACCACCACCCACAAGACCCTGCGCGGCCCGCGCGGCGGCCTGATCCTCGCTCGCAAGAACGAAGAGATCGAGAAAAAGCTGAACTCCGCCGTCTTCCCGGGCGCCCAGGGCGGCCCGCTGGAGCACGTCATCGCGGCCAAGGCCATCTGCTTCAAGGAAGCCCTGCAGCCTGAGTTCAAGGCTTACCAGCAGCAGGTGGTGAAGAACGCCCAGGCCATGGCCAGCGTGTTCATCGAGCGTGGTTTCGACGTGGTTTCCGGTGGCACCCAGAACCACCTGTTCCTGCTGTCGCTGATCAAGCAGGAAATCTCCGGCAAGGATGCTGACGCCGCACTGGGCAAAGCCTTCATCACCGTCAACAAGAACTCGGTACCGAACGACCCACGTTCCCCGTTCGTCACCTCGGGCCTGCGCTTCGGCACCCCGGCCGTGACCACCCGTGGTTTCAAGGAAGCCGAGTGCCGCGAGCTGGCTGGCTGGATCTGCGACATCCTGGCTGACCTGAACAACGAAGCGGTCATCGACGCCGTGCGTGAGAAGGTCAAGGCCATCTGCAAGAAGCTGCCGGTCTACGGCAACTGATTGGCGATTGCCTGACAAGAGAGAGCCCGGCCCAGTGCCGGGCTTTTTCGTTTTCGGGCCTGTCGCAAACTGGTAGGAGCGGCCTTGTGTCGCGAAAGCGGCGCGCAGCGGCCCCACAACCGTAGCTTCGCCGCCGGGCTAGCCGGGACCGCTTGGCGGTCCTTTCGCGACAAAAGGCCGCTCCCACAAAAAAGCGCGACACGCTGCTGATAGTGCGTATTACCCTGTGTGCCTTTTCAGCCAGCAAGCACAGGCGGCACCTTGACCAGAGAGCAACTCGAAACCCGGCAGATCCCGATCTATTTCGCCGTGGTACCCGCCGCCGTCGCCTTCGGCCTGCTGGCCAGCGATCCCGCACGCCTGTTGCAAGCCCTGATCCCGCCCGCCATCGCCGTGCTGATGTACGCGATGTTCCTGCAGATCCCCTTGCTCGCCCTGCGCCAAGGCCTGGGTAACCGCCGTTTCATGGCAGCCCTGCTGCTGGCCAACTTCCTTCTTATGCCGCTGCTGGTCTGGACCATCACCCGTGGGCTGGGCGACCATCCGGCCATCCTCGTCGGCGCCCTGCTGGTATTGCTGACCCCGTGCATCGACTATGTGGTGGTATTCACCCATATCGGCAAAGGCGATGCGCGCCTGACACTGGCCGCCACACCTGTGCTGTTGCTGACGCAACTGGCGTTGCTGCCGCTATACCTGGCGCTGATGCTGGGTGACAACGTGCCGCTCGCCATCACCCCGTTCGTGGAGGCCTTCGTGCTGCTGATCGTGCTGCCGCTGGCACTGGCCGTGCTCACCAGCGCCGGCGCCCGTCGCTCACGCAGGGTCGCAGCGTGGAACAGCGCCTGGGCATGGCTGCCGGTACCAGCGATGGCTCTGGTGCTGATGGTGGTGATCGCTTCGCAGGTCACCGTGGTGTTCGATGACTTCGAGCGTTTGCTGCCGGTGATCCCGGTATACCTGGGCTTCATGTTTGCGGCACCGCTGCTCGGCATGCTCGCGGCGCGCCTGTTGCGCCTGCCGGCCAGTGAAGCACGCGCGGTGACCTTCAGCACCGCCACGCGCAATTCACTGGTGGTACTGCCGCTGGCGCTGGCGATGCCGGACGAAGTGCGCGGGTTGGCGGCGGCCGCCGTGATCACCCAGACATTGGTCGAGCTGCTGAGCGAGCTCGTCTACGTACGAGTGATACCACGGGTGGTGCGCTGACCCGCGGGCATACGCCACTGCCAGTCACGGGCGCTCGCCACACACGGCAAACACCTGCACCTCGACCAGGTAGCCCGCCCCCAGGTCGGCGCCGACACAGGCCCGTGCCGGTTTGGCACAACCCTGCAACCAGGCGTCATACACCTCGTTCACCAGGTCGAAGTGGCGGTAGTCGGCGATCCATAGCTGAACCCGGGTCAACTGGTCCTTGTTCACCCTGGCCTCGGCCATCAGCCTGTCGATTGTATTCAGCGCCTGGCGCAACTGCCCCTGCACGTCCAGCTGCAGGTCATCGGCGACCACGCCAGCGGTTTCGAACAGGCCTCGGTAGCTGACCGCCAGCGACATCCGCTGGCCTACTCCGTATCGCTCGATCATAAGCGTCCCCCCTCAGCCCATCTGGTTGATGCACACGACCTTGGGTTGGGTCATGTCCTCGTAGGCGAAGCGCACCCCCTCGCGCCCCAGGCTTCCATACTTGGAACCACCGAATGGCATGGCGTCGAAGCGGTAGTCGGACGAGTCGTTGACCATCACGCCGCCCGCCTCGATGCGCTTCGCCAGGCTCAGCGCCAAGGACAAGTCACGAGTGAACACCCCGGCATGCAAGCTGTACTCCGGGGCATTGGCCAGGGCGACTGCCTGTTCGATGTCCTCGAAGGGCGTCAGCATCACCACCGGCGCGAACACTTCTTCGCGCCACAGCCGGCTGGCGTGGTCGACGTTTTCCAGCACCGTCGGCGCATAGCTGGCGCCCTGGCGCTGGTGGCCACAGAGCAGCCGGGCACCGCCCTGCAGGGCCTGGTTGACGCGCTCTTCGATGTGCCGTGCAGCGGCTTCGCTGATCATCGGCCCCATGTCGGTTTCGCGCCGCCCCGGGTCACCCAGCACCATGGCCTGGGTCAGGGCGACGAAGCGCTGGCGAAACGCTTCGTAGATCGAGGCGTCGACCAGGATGCGCTGGGTGCCGATGCAGTTCTGCCCGGCGGCCCAGAACGCGCCCGACACGCACGATTCGACCGTGGCTTCGAGGTCGCAGTCCTTGAGGACCAGCACCGGGGCGTTGCCGCCCAGGTCCATGGCGAGCTTTTTCAGGCCTGCGCCCTGCGCAATCTGCTCGCCAGTGGCGAAGCCGCCGGTAAAGGAAACCATGCGCACATCACGCACGGCCACCAGCGCCTTGCCCAGTTCGGCGCCGCCGGTGGCCACGCTGACAACGGCTTCCGGCAGCCCGGCATCGGTGAGGTACTGCACCAGCTTGAGCGCCGATAACGGGGCCAGCTCGGAAGGCTTGAGGATAACGGCATTGCCGCCGGCGATGGCCGGCCCCAGCTTGTGTGCCACCAGGTTGAGCGGGTCGTTGTACGGGGTGATGGCCAGGATCAGCCCCAGCGGCTCGCGGGTGAACCAGCCCTGGCGCGATTCGGAACCTTCATAGGCATCGAACGGCACCACTTCGCCGGCGTTGCGCCGCGCTTCCTCGGCGGACAGCTTGAGCGTGTTGATGCAGCGCTTTACCTCCTTTTCGGCCTGGCGCAGGGTCTTGCCCGCTTCATCGACAATCAGCCCGGCAAAATCGGCAGCGTCGCGTTCGATGAGGCGGGCGGCCTGTTCAAGAATGCTGGCGCGCCGGTGCCGGGGTAGCGCGGCACTCTCGCGAACACCCTGGCGAGCACGCGTCAGCAGGCCCGGCACCGCGTCGGCCGTGAGGTTGGCGACGCTGCCGACCAGGCTGCCGTCGTAGGGGCTGTACACATCGATCAGGGCGGGTTGCTGGAAGGCTACCCGGGACACGGAAGTCAGGCTCATGAACGTAGCTCCTCAGGCAGAACGGCCAGCGGTGTGGATGGCGACGATATCCGACAGCAGGGCAAAGGCCGTTTCGACACGCCCCGCCCCCGGGCCGGACACGGTCACCGCGCCCAGCAACTCGGTGTCGAACGCCACCGCATTGGTTGCGCCGGTGATCCCGGCCAAGGGGTGGTTGCCAGGCAACAGGCGCGCTTCGACACGGGCGCGCACCGAACCATCGGCCTGCCGGCTGGCGCTGCCGATCAGCTTCCAACGCTCGCCCGCTGCCTGCGCCTGCTGGATCGCCGCGCTGTCGATGCCACTGATACCGCTGCAGGTGACATCGCTCACCTGCAGGCAGGCACCGAGCAGCTCGTTGGCAAGGATGACCACTTTCAGGCGCACGTCATGCCCTTCCACATCGGCCGTCGGGTCGGCCTCGGCGTAGCCAAGCGCCTGGGCCTGCGCCACCGCATCGGCAAAGCCAAGCCCTTGTTCCATGCGCGTCAGTACGTAGTTCGAAGTACCGTTGAGGATGCCCTCGAAGCCGACCAGGCCTGCGCCGGCCAGCGTCTGCCGGGCCATGCGCAGGACGGGGGTACCGCTCATCACTGCGCCTTCGTATTCGAACGACACGCCGTTGGCCTTGGCCAGGGTTTTCAGCGCCTGGGCATGCAAGGCGATCGGCCCCTTGTTGGTGGTGACCACGTGCTTGCCCGCTTCCAGCGCCCAGCGGCAGAAGGTAGCTGCCGGCTCACCATCCTTGGGGTTGGTGAAAGTGGCTTCGGCGATGATATCGGCGCCGGACTGCTTGATCACGGCCTCGTTGAATGCCTCGGCCGAACCCTGCGGGAACTGCGCCAAGGCGCCCTTCTCGGCGGGCAAGGCGGCCAGCCTGGCTGCATCCAGGCCATCGCGGTCGATCACCGAACCGAGGAACAGGTCGGTGACGCCGACGACCTTCAGGGCAAAGCCCAGTTCTTGCTGCCAGCGTGCATTGCGTTCGGCGATCAGTTGGGCCAGGGCACGGTTTACGCCGCCAAAGCCAACGAGTGCGATCTTGTATTCGGTCATGGTTTGCTGTCCTTTCCAGGCGATGGGTCGATGAGGACAAGCCTATGAGCCGGGCAATGCCAGTTGAATATGGCAATCCGCTGTATTTATTGGCCAATCTGGCCAGTGCCCGAGCCGCAGCTGGGCGCCCCCCGCAATGCACAACGCCGCCCGGGCGCAAGCCCAGGCGGCGTTGTTGAGTCGCAGGTTGTGGTGCGAAGGTGCGGTTCAGATCACCGTGGCCAGGACGAACGACGTCACTGTGTTCTCGACCCCGGGCATGGCGGCAATTTCCTTCCACACATGATGCACCCGCTCCGGGCTGGAGGCCTCGACACGTAGCAGCAGGTCGAATTCGCCGCTGAGTACCTCGCACTGGATCACCTCGGGGATCTGGCGCAGGGCATCGAGCACCGCTTCACCACGCATGCGGTCGTAGCGGTAGACGAAGATCACCGCGTTGATCAATGACGTGGGCCGTCGTCCCTCGCCAATGCGCAAGGTGTAGCCCTGGATGGCCCCGTCCCGCTCCAGGCGTTCGATGCGCTGGCGTACCGCATTGCGCGACAGGTTCACTTTCAGCCCCAGCTCGGCATGGGCGATGCGCGCATTGGCGGTGAGTTCGGCGAGAATACGCTCGTCCAGGGGGTCGAGAATGCGCTTCATCGCCGTGCCTGCAACTGGGCCAGCAGTTCATGAACCCCCGCCAGGTCCTCGCGCGCCAACAGCGGCCCGCTGCCTGCGGCACCGGTGACGCTGGCTGGCAGCTCGCCGTGCCAGGCGCCCAGTTCCGCCAGCAGCGCGGCGGACTTTTCCGGGGCAAACTGCCCCAGCGTGACGATCGGCGCGCCAATGTTGCGCCGGTGCAGGCGCCCGGCAAATGCCCCGGTTGCCGCATGCGGGTCTACCGCCGTGCCGGTCTCCTGGAACAGCGTGATGATTTCCTCGCGGATCAGCGCGTCGTCCACGGCATACGAGTCGAACAGCATGCGCGCATGCAGCCACTGGCGGTTGCCGATGCTCAGCTCACCGCAGTCCTCGAAGTGCTCCATCAACGCCCTGGTCGCCACGCCGTCACGGTCGTACAGCTCCCAGACGAAGCGCTCCAGGTTGGAGAACAGCGAGAAGTCCATCACCGGCGACAAGGTCTGGCTGGTTGAGCCACGGCTGTAGCGGTTGCAGTGGATGAACCGGTGCAAGGCATCGTTGCGGTTGGTGGAGACAATGATCTGGTTGATCGGCAGACCCATCTTCTGGGCGATGAAGCCCGCGTAGATTTCGGCAAAACTGGCCGTGGGAATGCTGAAACCGACCGGCCGGATGCCCCCGCCCAACTGCAGTGCCGCATGAAAATAGAACACGATCTGCGCCAGCACACCGACCCAGTTGGTCGAATTGAAGCTGACCGGAATCAGCTCCGGGCACGGCCACGCGCGCAGCAGCGCCGATACCAGCGACTGGCAGTCATCGAAGCTGCCAGCGACAGCCACGCAGCTGACGCTTTCACCCGTGGCGCTGCGCATCACCGCGGCACGGTCGGGCGGCGTCCCGGCGTTGGGATACAGCGCCAGCAGGCGTGCGGTCGGGCAATGACGCAGTGCATCGATGGCCGCCACCGCGGTGTCGCCGTTGCTGGCACCGACCAGCATCACCCGCTCGCAATCGGCGCCGAGGAAATGGCGGATCAGCCGCGCCTGCAACTGCGCGGCAAAGTCCTTGGAGGAGCGGGTCGGCCCGTGAAACAGCTGCAGGATCCATTCGTTATGGCCAATCTGCTGCAACGGCGCGATGCCACGGTGCCTGAACCCTCGGTAGCTGTCGCTGACCAGCGCGCGCAGGGTCGGCTCGTCGAGGGTATCGCCGACAAACGGTGCCATCACCCGCCAGGCCAGTTCATCGAACGGCAGCCAGGACCAGCTGGCGATTTCCTGTTGGCTGAAGGTCGGCACCGCAGTCGGCACGTAAAGGCCGCCATCGTCGGCCAGCCCGGAAAGCAGCGCCGTGCGGAAATCAACCCGTACCTCGTTGCCGCGCGTGGATGTGTACTGCATCGGTGCTCCAGGTGTGTATTGAATTAACGGTGAGCCATCGCCACCAACCAGTGGCTGAAAGCCTGGGCATCGCTGGACAACGCCTCACCCAGGCCGCGTACCAGGTAGAACGATTCGCTGGCCTCGATACGCTGGGTAAACGGCGCCACCAGCCGCCCCTCCTGCAGCAGGTCCTCGACCAGCGATGAACGTGCCAGCGCCACGCCGAGCCCGAGCTCCGCCATGCGCAAGGTCGACACCAGGGTGTCGAACTGCAAGCCGCTGGAAGAATCGACCTGGTCGGCGCCAACCCGCTCCAGCCAGTAGCCCCAGCCCTCCTCGTAACCCAGCACATGCAGCAACGGCACGCCGGCCAGGTCGCGTGGCTCACGCAACGGCGAGCGGGCGGCCAGGGCCGGCGAGCAGACCGGCACCAGCAGGTCGCGGGTCAGGCGCTGTGCCTCCACACCGGCCCATTGGCCGCAGCCCCAGCGGATTTCCAGGTCGTCTTCGGCATCCAGCTCCTTGACCCACAGATTGCTGATGTAGCGGATATCCACCTGCGGGTGGGCACGGCGGAAATCGGCCAGCCGCGGCGCCAGCCAGAAGTGCAGGAACGACAGGCTGCCACGCACCTTCAGCGGCCGCCGCTGGCGCTGCCCGAAGATCTCGTTGGTGCCCACTGCCAGGCGGCTGATCGCGTCCTGCACCACCGGCAGGTAGGACTGCCCTTCTTCGGTCAGGCCCAGCCCTCGGGGCAGGCGCTTGAACAGCGCCACCCCCAACTGGCTTTCGAGGTGGCGAATCTGCTGGCTCACGGCGCCCTGGGTGAGGTGCAGCTCTTCCGCGGCATGGGTGAAGTTCAGGTAACGCGCCGACACTTCGAAGGCTCTCAGCCAGTTCAAGGGGGGCAGGGTTTTCTGGGTCATCGGCGGTTTCTCGTGGCAACGTTCCGGTGGCCTAGTATCACTCTGCTCAGGCAGGCTCGGAACCTGGCGCCACGGTTTCCAGCGGCAGCGGACGCTGCGCGCGGAACCTGCGGGTCAGCCAGTACGCCAGGTAGCACCAGGCAATGAACGGCAGGCCAAAGTACAGGGCCACGCGCTGGGCCGGGTCGAAGGCGATGCCGACGCAGGCCAGGACGCAGCAGAAGATGGCCGCCAGCGGCACGAACGGGTAGCCGCGCACGCGGAACTTCAAGTCTTCGAGCTTGCCGCCATGGGCGAGGTAATGGCGACGGAAGGCCATCTGGCTGACCGCGATGCTGATCCACACCACCACCACCGCCAGCCCGGAAATCGACACCAGCGCCAGGTAGATGGTGTCGGGCGCAAACACACTGCTGAGCAGCGACGCCATGCCGCCGGCCATGCTCAGGACGATGGCATTGAACGGCGTGCCACGGCGGGACAGCGCGGCATAGCGGCGTGGCATGTTGCCTTGGTCGCTGAGGGTCCAGAGCATGCGTGCGGCAGCGTAAAGCCCGGAGTTGGCCGCGGACAGCAATGCGGTGATGATGACGAAGTTCATGATGTCTGCCGCGTAGGGGATGCCGATCATTTCAAAGGCCATCACGAACGGGCTTTCCACCACGCCGGCCTGCTCGCGCGGCAACAAGGTGGCGAGGACGAAAATGGTGCCGACGAAGAACAGCGCCAGGCGCAGCACCGTGGTACGGATGGCCTTGGGCACGTTCTTTTCCGGGTCGCGGGTTTCGCCAGCGGCAATACCGATCAGCTCGGTGCCGGAGAAGGCGAAGGCCACCGCCAGCAGGGTCATGGCAATCGACCAGAAGCCGGTGGGGAACAGCCCTTCACGGGTGAAGTTGCCCAGCCCGACACTGTGCGCCTGGGTAATATCGAACACGCCGAGGATCGCGCCGCCACCCACTACCAGGAAGGCGACCACTGCCAGTACCTTGATCAAGGACAACCAGAATTCGGTTTCGGCAAACGAACGCACCGAAATGATATTGCTGATGAACACCGCCAGGCCGAACAGGGCACTCCATAGCCACACCGGTGTGTCAGGGAACCAGCGCACCATGAGGATGCCGGCGGCGGTGAATTCCGAGCCGATGGCCACGGTCCAGGTCAGCCAGTACATCCACGCCACCATGTAGCCGGTGCCCGGCCCGATGTAGCGCGTGGCGTAACTGCTGAACGAGCCGACCTCGGGCATGTGCACCGCCAGTTCGCCCAGGCACATCATCACCAGGTAGACCATGATCGCGCCGAGGATATAGGCGATGACAGCACCCAGGGGCCCGGCCTGGTTGACCGTGTAGCCCGATGTCAGGAACAGGCCGGTACCGATGACACCGCCCAGCGCGAGCATGACGATATGGCGGGTTTGCATATCCTGCTTGAAGCCATGCGCAGAAGCATTTGTCGTTGTAGTTGTCTGCAGGGACATTGTGGTTTTCTCATGAAAGTTGGCGGGCAAGGACGTTGCAACGACCTCGTCTTGGCAGAGCGAAGCGAATTGCCTTGCATATTGTTTTTGTTCGACTTCATGAACTGGCACCCACCGCAAGGAACGGGTGCCACGCGCCTGCCTCAGGCCTGTACTGCGGCCAGGCCGGCGTACGCGTCACCGTGCAAGTCCTTTGCTGCGGCCAACTCCTGGCGGACCGCTGCACACGCCTGTGCCAGGTCTGCCAGCAGGTCTTCGGTGTCTTCGATACCCACCGAGATGCGCACCAGCCCTTCGGAAATACCCAGGGTCAGGCGTTCTTCGAGGGTGTTTTCCACATGGCTGGTGGTCCGCGCCGGGCCATAGATGGTTTCCACCGCGCCCAGGTTGCCTGCCCGGTGGGCGTACTTCAGGCGCGGCAGCAGCCGCGCCACGGTGGGCATGCCACCCTTGAGCACGAAGCTGACAATCGCACCGAAACCGCGCATCTGCGCCTTGGCGATCGCGTGGCCCGGGTGCTCGGGCAAACCGGGGTAGTTCACCGCTTCGACCAGCGGTTCGCTGCTCAGGTACTGGGCCAGGGCCTGGGCGCTGGCCTGTTGCTGACGCAGGCGCAAGGCCAGGGTCTTGATGCCGCGGATGATCAGGTAGGCGGAAAACGGGTCCAGCGCCGCACCGTTGATTTCACGGTAGTGCCGCACCTGCGCCATCAGCGGTTCGGCACCGCAGACCACCCCGCCCAGCACGTCACCGTGGCCGGACAGGAACTTGGTGGCGCTGTGCACCACCACGTCCACGCCCAGGGCCAGCGGGTTCTGGTTCAGCGGGGTGGCGAAGGTGTTGTCGGCCACCACCAGCGCACCGACCCGCCGGGCTGCAGCGCACAGGCGCTGGATGTCCAGCACCTTCAAGGTCGGGTTGGTCGGGGTTTCCAGGTACAGCACGTCGCAGCCGGCAGAAATTTCGCGCTCCAGCGCCTCGCTGTCGAGGGTGTCGCACAGGCACACCTGCACGCCCATGCGCGGCAGGAATTCTTCGAAGATCTTGTTGGTGCCACCATAGCTGTCGCGGGTCGATACCACACGCTTGCCGGTGCAGAGGAAGGTGTGCAGCACCGCGCTGATGGCTGCCATGCCACTGCTGAAGGCCACGGCCGACTCGGCCTGCTCCAGCTCGCACAGCTTGGCTTCCAGGGTGGCGACCGTCGGGTTGCTCATGCGGCTGTAGATGTAGCCCGGCAGTTTGCCCTGGGCCACGTCATACCAGGCGTCGATATCGTTGTAGCCGTAGGCGGCGCTGACCACGATCGGGGTCTGGGTGGCGTTGTACGGGTGCTGCACCTGCTCGCCGCCCCACACCACGCGCGTACCGACACCGGCCGCTGCATTGCCCTCGAATTCTTCGTTGTTGTTCATATCCGGTTCCCGCACGGCTGAGTTGTGTATGCCGATCGAGCATCGGCTTTCAGCGGACTATAGGGACATGGCGGCGGACTGAAAAACGATGGAATCCGGGTCTGAGTGGCGGTTTTTTTAATGGCTGGGGGCCGGGCGGGTGCGGCAGCCGCCCGGCCCCTTCATGGCTTCACGCCAGATTGCGCTTCAGCTCGGCAATGTGCTCCGGGCCGATGCCACAGCAGCCGCCGACCATGCTGGCGCCACGCTTGCGCCAGTCAGCGGCCCAGGCCAGGTAACCGGGCGGGTCGAGGTCTTCGCGCAGCTCGTCCAGGCCATCATTGGCGGTGGCTTCCTTCGGTTGCGGCGGGAAGGCGTTGGCATAGGCGCCGATGGCAACGTCAGCGTTGTGGCGTTCGATCACCGAGCGCGCCACGTCCACTGCAGCGCCGATGACCTCGGGCTGGCTGCAGTTGAACAGCACGGCCGCCACACCCAGGCCGACCACCGCCTCGATGGCCTCGGCCACCGGCTCGCCGGAACGCAGGCGCGGGGTTTCATCCACTTCCTCGTCCTGCAAGGTGAAGGACACCCAGAACGGCTTGCCGTCTTCCGGCAGGTGGGCGTGGATAGCCCGTACTTCGGCAACCGAGCTCTGGGTTTCGGCCAGCCACAGGTCGACATGCGGAGCCAGGCCCTGCAACAGCGGCGACAGCACTTCCTCGACGCGCTCGGGCTGGAACAGGTCCGGGCGGTAGGAACCGAACAGCGGCGGCAGCGAGCCCGCCACCTTCACAGGATGCGCGCCAACATCGGCCGCGTGCCGTGCCAGCTGCCCTGCGATATTGGCCAGTTGCCGCCCTTCCTTGGCAAAACGCTCCTCGCCAATGTGGAAAGGCACCACCGCATAACTGTTGCTGGTGATGACCTGGGCACCGGCGGCGATGAATGCGGCATGAACGCCAACCACCGCTTCCGGCGCCTCGCTCAGCGCCAGCGCCGACCATTCAGGCTGGCGAAACGGCGCGCCACTGCGCTGCAGTTCACGGCCCATGCCACCGTCGAGAATCACCATCGCTCGCTGTTTCATATAACTACTCTGCAGGTTCTTATGAATTAAATTCATTATGTGAGTTTCGTTTATAACTATTAAATACACTTTCTCCTCATTGGCCAACATTTCAGGTATGTACATGCGATTTTCTACTGTGCTCGGTGCGGGCCTCGTGCTGCTCGCGACTGCTTCCCAGGCCTTTGCTGGCGCCACGCTGGAGCGGGTTGAATCGCGCAAGGAACTGGTCAACGTGCTGATGGAAAGCTACCCGCCGTTCTCCTTCGTCAACGAGCAGAACCAGTTGGCCGGTTTCGACGTGGATGTGGCCAAGGCCGTGGCAGACAAGCTGGGCGTCAAGCTGCGCCTGGAAACCCCATCGTGGGACGTGATCGCCGCTGGCCGCTGGAGTGGCCGCTATGACATCTGCATCTGCTCGATGACCCCGAGCAAGGCTCGCGCCGAGGTGTTCGACTTCCCGGTGGAGTACTACGCCTCGCCTGCGGTGATCGTGGTCAACGCCAAGGATGAGCGCATCCATGGGGCGAAAGACCTGGACGGCCGCAAGGTCGGCCTGACCAGTGCATCGAGCTACGAGAGCTACCTGAACAAGAACCTGGTGATCGAAGGCAAGGAAGAGCAGAAGATCGACTACCCCTTCGACTTCGTGCAGATCGCACCGTACGACACCGACAACGTCGCCTTCCAGGACCTGGGCCTGGGCGCCGGCGTGCGCCTGGACGCCATCCTCACCAACCTGGTGACCGCGCAGCCGCGCCTGGACCAGGACAAGCGCTTCAAGCTGGCCGGCGCCCCGCTGTATGAAGAGCCGAACTCGGTGGCCATCGAGAAAGGCGACCCGGAGTGGGATGCCAAGGTGCGCCAGGTGTTTGCCGAGCTGAAGGCTGACGGCACCCTGGCCAAGCTGTCGCAGAAATGGATCGGCGCCGATATCAGCAAATGAGCACCTTCCCACCGTCCCTCAAGCCCGTGGTGAAAGCCACGGGTGCCGGCCTGTTCGGCTTTCGTACCCGGTTATTGCTGACCTGGCTGGCGCTGTTCGGCCTGTTCGTCGCGTTTTTCCTCAGCTTCGACCTGAAGTTCTCGATCATCCTGGAGAAATTCCCCAACCTTGCCGGTTTCAAGTTGGGCCCCAACGGCTTTCTGCAGGGTGCGGCACTGACCCTGTTCCTGTGCCTGTGTTCGATGCTGGTGTCGGTGCTGTTCGGTTTTGCCGCCGCCTTGGCGCGCTTGTCGAACAGTGCGGTGCTGGTGGGCATCGCCAGCTTCTACACCTCGTTCTTCCGCGGCACGCCGCTGCTGATCCAGATTCTGTTGATCTACCTGGGGCTGCCACAGCTGGGCCTGGTGCCGGGCGCCATCAGTGCCGGCATCATCGCCTTGTCGCTGAACTATGGCGCCTACCTGAGCGAGATCTTCCGCGCCGGCATCCTCGGTGTCGCCCGCGGGCAGCGTGAAGCGGCGCTGGCGCTGGGCATGCGCACGCCGCAGATCTTCTGGCACATCGTCCTGCCCCAGGCCATGCGCGTGATCATTCCGCCGACGGCCAACCAGTTCATCTCGATGCTCAAGGACTCGTCGCTGATTTCGGTGATGGGCGTCTGGGAGGTGATGTTCCTGGCGCAGTCGTACGGGCGCTCGAGCTATCGCTACCTGGAGATGCTGACCACGGCAGCGGTGATCTACTGGGTGCTGTCGATTCTGCTGGAGCTGGTGCAGGCGCGGCTGGAACGGCATTTTGGCCGGGCTTATCAGCGCTGAGGGCCAGGCCTGCCAGTAGGTATCTGTGGGAGCGGGCGTGCCCGCCCCCACCGAGAGTCACAGCGCTTTCATTTCGGCGATATCCCGCGCCACCTGGTCGGCCGACTGGTCGAACATCGCCTGCTCCTGCGCATCCAGCGGCAGCTCGATCACCCGCGCCAGCCCCTCTTCGGCCAGTACGCAAGGCACGCCCATGGCGATATCCTTGCGCCCATACTCGCCCTCCAGAATCGCCACCGCCGGCAAGATGCGGTTCCGCCCGTTGGCGATCGCGTCCACCATCTGCGCGATGGCCACACCCGGTGCATCGCAGGCGCTGCCCAGCTTCTTCAGGCCAAGGATCTCGCCGCCACCTTTGCGCGTGCGCTCGACGATCTGCTCAATCTGCTCACTGGACAGGAAATGCGCCAACGGCACCGAGCCGATCTGGCAGTAGCGCATCAGTGGTACCATGCTGTCGCCATGCCCGCCCAGCACCAGCGCGGTGATATCGCGGGCGGAGAAACCGGTCTGTTCGGCAATGAAGCACTTCATCCGCGCGGTATCCAGCACCCCTGCCTGGCCGAACACCTTGTTGCGCCCCTGCCCGCTGAGGCTCCAGGCGCGGTAGGTGAGCACGTCGACCGGGTTGGACACCACCAGCACGGTGGCCGTCGGCGCATGCTGCTTGATGTCGGCCATGATGCCGTCGAGGATGGGCAGGTTGGTAGCGAGTACATCCTGTCGCGACTGGCCCGGCTTGCGCGGCACGCCTGCGGTGATCACCACCAGCTCGGAGCCCTGCAGCAACTCGGCGTTGCCGCCGCCATGCACGCGGGTATCGGAACCTGATTCGACTGCCGCTTGCCACACGTCCAGCGCCTTGCCCTTGGCCATTTCACCCTGCACGTCCACCAGCACCAGCTCACGGCACAGCTCGTCCCGGGCAATGATCTGCGCCGCCGCCTCGCCGACGATGCCGGCGCCTACGATTGACAGTTTGTTCATCTGACACCTCCCAGCGGCGCGCGCCACCAGGAACACGCCTGCGTATAGAAGCAGTATTGCGGGTTGCGGACAAAAGGCCACTCGAACGGACGACACGGATGGCTGTTGCGCGCGAAGACAGGCTGGTGCGATGGCTGGAAAGTGGCAATAAGCCATGAATTTCGACTACAGCCACAAACGTACAAGCGATTTCGGGACCGCTTGGGTAACGTCTGGGACACGATCTTTTCTGACTCGGCCAAAGGTTCCAGACGACGTAACCAGAGCTGTTTTGAAGAAAGGATGTCAAGGACGTTTCCGCGCATTAACTGCATGAGGCTACCAATGCATCGCAAAAGAGCTGCCATCATAGGGTCTGGGAGTATAGGGATAGACCTGATGTACAAGGCCATCCGGTCCTCCCATCTGGACTTGTCTCTTGTTGTCGGGCGCAACAAGGAGAGCAGTGGTCTGGCCAAGGCCAAAGAAGCAGGTATCGAGACTTCTCACGAAGGCATCGAATACCTGGCGCGCCATATCAGTGAATTCGACATTGTCTTTGACGCCACCTCCGCGAAAGGCCACCTGGCCAATAATGAGGTGTTCAAAAAAGCCGACCTGCTGGCCATTGACATGACACCGGCAAAGATCGGACAGCTTTGCGTGCCCTCGATAAACCTGGAACAGACGACTTCTGCAAGCAACGTGAACCTGGTGACCTGTGGCGGGCAAGCGAGCATACCGCTGGCCTATGCCCTGTCGCGTGCCTTCACTTCGCTGGACTACATCGAAGTCGCCTCCACGATTGCCGCCAACAGTGCAGGTCTGGCCACCCGGGAAAATATCAACGAGTACATGGTGACAACGGAACACGCGCTAGCGAAATTCACCGGAGCCGGCCAGGTCAAAGCGATCCTTAATATCAACCCGGCCAAACCTGGCATCACCATGCAAACCACCGTTTTCGCCAAAGGCGAGTATGGTGACCTGCAAGCCGTGCGTGACAGCGTGAATGAAATGGTCGAGCGCGTCCGCACTTATGTTCCAGGTTATGAGCTGGTGCTGGAACCGGTGCAGACCAAGGGCTGCCTTGCACTGAGCGTGACCGTGCAAGGTAGCGGGGACTACCTGCCACCGTATGCCGGCAATCTGGACATCATCAATTGCGCGGCCATCGCCGTGGCTGAACACCGCGTCCTCAACCCGCAAAGGAGCGTGGCATGATCGTCATCAGTGACGCGACCCTTCGCGACGGTAACCATAGCGTTCGCCATCAGCTTGGCGAAGAACAGATTGCCCGTTATGCCGCTGACGCCGATGCTGCCGGCATCGACATCATCGAGGTTGGGCATGGCAACGGCCTGGGCGGCTCTTCTGCGCTGCTCGGGCAAAGCAAGGTCAGCGATGCGCGAATGCTGGAAATCGCCCGAGCCTCGGTGAAGCAGGCCAAACTCGGTGTGCACTTCATCCCCGGTTTTGGCAAGGCAACCGACCTGCGTCAGGCGATCAGCCAAGGTGTGGATGTATTCCGCATCGCCTGCCATTGTACCGAGGCGAACATTACCGCTCCTTACATCGAGATGGTGAAGAACCACGACCGGGTCGCCTACGGCGTTCTGATGATGTCCCACATGGCCAGTTATCAGGAGCTGACCACCCAGGTCCGGATGCTGGACAGCTATGGGGCCGACGCCATCATCCTGATGGACAGCGCCGGCTACATGACCCCTGACGAAGTGCGACGGAAGATCGATGCGATGCTCCAGGCCACATCGCTGCCGCTGGGCTTTCATGCGCATAACAACCTCAGCATGGCGGTAGCGAACTCACTGGCAGCCGTAGAGGAAGGCGCATCGATCATCGACGCCTGTATCAAGGGCTTTGGCGCCGGCGCTGGCAACACACAGCTTGAACCACTGATTGCGGTACTGGCGCGATATGGCATGCAAACCCGTTGCACTTTCGAGAGTGCCGCGCGTTTGTCTGCACTGGCCGATGCTTATCTCGACTGCACCACGCCCCATATCGCCAGCGCCAATATTGCCAGTGGCTTGCACGGATTGTTCTCGGGTTTCGTACCGCATGTACGACGCGCCGCAGCACAATTTGAAGTTGATGAGTTCAGCCTTTACCAACAATTAAGCCTGAGAGAACTGGTAGCCGGCCAGGAAGACATCATTATCGAAGTTGCCGCCAGTATGGCAAAAGCCGCTAACGCTTAATTACAAATACGGATATTGGCTATATGACTGCATTATCGCCGCAGGGCCCACGCACGCCCCTGATTCATGAAATGGTCGAACAATGGGCCATTCAATCACCGTTTGCTGTCGCTGTTCGCTGCGCCGACCAGACCCTCAGCTACGCCCAACTCAACGAGGAAGCCGCCAGGCTGGCTTCTTACCTCAATGCCAATGGGATTGGTCGCGGCGACCTTGTGGGTATCTGTTTCCAACCCTCGATCAACACGGTTATCTGCCTGCTGGCCATCCTCAAGTCGGGTGCCGCATACGTTCCGTTGGACAAGGCGAATCCGCCAGCACGACTGGCGCTGATGCTGCGTCAACTGGTGAATCTCAAGATGGTCTTCGCCTCGACCGAAACTGAGGCACAGCTGCAGGGAACCGACGTCAATGTCATGGAAATCGACGGCCTGCGCAAACGCCTGGACAATATCGTCCTGTTACCTTTCAGGAACGAGGCCAACGCAGACGACCTGTGTTATACCGTCTTCACTTCGGGCACAACCGGCACGCCCAAGGCCGTGGCCATTACTCACGGCAGCTGGGCCAATCTGGTGCATTGGCTGGTGAGTGAATATGGTCTCGACCCGGATGCCAACAACCTGCTGGTATCGGCGTTCGGTTTCGATATTTCCCAGCGCAGCCTGGTTACCCCGCTTTATTGCGGCGCCACCTTGTCGATACTTCCAGGTTCCATCTTCGATCCTTACGAAGCGGCCAGCACCATTGCCGCACACAAGATCCAGACCCTGCATCTGGCGCCCAGCTCGCTCTACCTGATCCTCGCCGCAGGGGGCACCAGCAAGCAGCTCGACAGCCTCCGCTACCTGTTCATCGGCGGAGAGGCCTTGTCGACGCGACGGATCATGGCCTGGGCGCAGAACGAAGGCAGCAGCTGCAACTTCATCCACCAGTATGGCGTGGCAGAGTGCACCGATGTGGCCACGTCCTACCGGATGAGCGATTTCGCCAGTTACCTGGAACACGGCATTCCCATGGGCGAACCGGTGGGCAACTGCCGCATCGAGATCCTCGACGATCATGGGCAAGCCGTTGCTCCGGGCGAAACCGGCCAGATCGTCATCAGTGGCCGTGGCGTTGGTCCAGGGTACCTGAACAACCCGGCTTTGCAGGCCGAGCGGTTCAAGCCAGCGCTCATCGATGGCCAACACCGGCCGGCGTATTTCACCGGCGATTACGCCCGTCGCCTGGAAGACGGGCGGGTGATCTGCATCGGCAGGAAGGACAGCCAGGTGAAAGTCCGCGGCATGCTGGTCAATCTGGCGGATGTCGAGAACGGCTTGCGCTCGGTACTGGCGCCATCCGAAGAAGTCATTGTCCTGGCGGTGACAGACCAAGCCGCCAATGACGCGATGCTGACCGCATTTGTAGCGACCGAGAATCTACAGCGCAACGCCCGGGAAATGGGGCTGGCCCTGAACCAGGTGCTGCCTCGTTATATGCACCCGCAAAAATATGTGCAGGTCCGGGAATTCCCACTCACACAGAACGGAAAAGTGGACCGCAACGCTTTATTGGCGTCGATCGGACAGCACGCCTGATTAACCATCACCGCTTGATTAGCAAGGAGAGCATAATGAGCTCAGCAAAAAGTGCCATTGAGGCAACCACTGGCCTGCCCGCCAACGCTGTAATTACAGACGACATCAGGTCGGATATCGAAAAATTCGAGCGCGACGGTTTCATCGGTCCGATCAAGTTATACGAACCGGAAGAAGCTGCAGAGATTCTGCGAGCACTTCGTGCCAACAATCAGAATCGCTCGCGCATTCTGTATGACAACAACATGAACTATGACCGCCACTTCGATATTCCCGAGCTGAGCAGTCATATCATGCACCCGACCATCATCAAGTATCTGCAAGGCATTCTCGGGCCAGACCTCCTGTGCTGGCGTTCGGAGTGGTTTTCCAAATTCCCCGGTGCCCGCGCGACCGAGTGGCACCAGGTTCGCGACTACAGCTACACCGATGGCAACCCGTTGATCGTACCAAGCCAGAGCGACTGGAACGCCTACATCGACCTGACCGTATGGACCGCCTTCACCCCGGCCACGATCAAGACTGCCTGCATGCGCTTCCTTCCCGGATCGCACAAGAAGTTCTATTACGATGAGAAGAAAAGCGTCGCGACCGGTCGCCACAGCGAATACAAGCATGACGCCACCAATACTGGCTTCTTTGGTTATGACTTCTCCGAGTTCAAGGTCGACCCGAACTGGGACCCGGAAAGCGCAAACCCGGTCGAAATGGAGCTCAAACCAGGCGAGTGCGTGATCTTCACCGCCTCCTGCGCACATGCTTCACATCCCAATACCACTGAGCGGGAAACCCGCCTGGCCATTACCAGCCGGTATGTACCCACTCATGTCCGGGTCTACCCAAACCTGAATTCATACAACGCCCACGGTGAAACGTTCGACCTGAAAAACTATGCCGCCGTGCTTGTTTCAGGGGAAGACACCTTCGGCCATAACAAGCTGCGCGACAAGAACAACTACGAACAACCCTTCTGCTTCAAACCGTCCATCCAGGAGCCTGCATAATGAACGCCATCCATCGCCTTTGCGCCGAAGTTCTGAACTACCCGGAACTCTCGGCTGACCAGGACTTCTTCGATGTGGGTGGCCATTCCATGATGATGGCCGAGATTCAAGAGCGCCTGCACCGGGAGCATAACCTGAATATCAGCATGGAGACCTTGTTCAGAAATTCGAATGTCGCTGCATTAAATGCCATGGCACATGCCGCGCAAGGCGAAAGTGTAAGTTGAAGACAAACGGCCGGCGCCGCCGGCCGTTTTACGGTACCGGGAGAATTCAAAAATGGTCACTTTTGCAGTTCTGGGCAACGAGGACACTCAGGCACCTGAGAACCTGAGCCAAAAGCGTAACCGGCTATATGCCGAGTTCGTCAGCCGCGCAACCCAATCGCAGATCATCGTTGCCGAACTGGCTACGCTTTCGCAGCAGCTCAACCACTTGGTGGAAAACGGCCACGTGTATTTCACGCAGGTCAATGATCGCGTGTTCGAGGCATTCTATGGCCCTTCGTGCGAGGCAAGCGCGTTTGTTTCGAATGCCATCCCCTACTGGCCCGATAGCCTTACCTCAAAGATCAGGAAAACCGTGCGCCAATCCAGTGGTGCCCTTTGCACCCTGCAGATCGAGAATCACAGCGACACACTTGAAGTTTTCGTCACCGACTGGTCTTCGTGCACAGCTGCCTGTGCCGTGGCCATCCACAAGTACCACCCGTTTGCACGTAAGCTCGAGCAAGCGGGAAGCACAGAGAACTACTTCAGTGGCTACTATGTCCGGCATCCACTGACTGGCGACCTCATGTCCGTCTGGGTAGCAGACTGGGTCAAGCCGGACTTCGGTACCGGTGCCGTCCTGGTCAATCCGGCGCATAACCTGACCGACCTGGAGTTCGCTCGCCGGGTAGGGTTGCCGATCCGCTTCGCCCTTTCGCTGGACCCTGCTGCCGATGAACATGCATTGCCTCAGCCGCCTCTGCTCAAGACAGGCTATGCCGTGCGCGCAGGTTTCCTCGATGGTAAGCAAGCGCAGGTGGTACACAACGAAACGGTCAACGTTCTACTGCGCAAAGGCGTAGCTCGTCTTCACGAAGACAAACGTATCCCTGGTGAAGTCATCGCCCGTATCACCATCGGCGAAGCCCAAGGCACCGGTGAACCGCGCCTGTACTGGAACAAGCAACAAGGCACGCTGTCGGCGGACACCGAACATGGCGTTGCGGTAGGGGTCGAGTTCCTGCCTTGCTTCGCTGCTGCGGTAACCACCGTGCAAAAGAAGCCACGCCACCTGCAAGTCAATGCAGCGGAATACAAGAAGCGCATCGGCGTACTGGGTGCCCTGATCTATGACCTGGGCGGCAGAGAGGCGTTCACGCCACTGACCTTGCTCGAATCGGTCGAGTACTCCGGCGCACAGCAGGATGACACGATTCTCGAACTGGCTCTGCTGGTGGGTGAGGCGCCTGAAAAAGTGCTGGTCATCCGAAAAGCGCTCATCGACCAGGTCGAGAGCTTCCTGCGATCGACTCGCCAGCTATGCACGCGCCTTGACCAGGGCGGCGCAGCACCGCCGTCAGTGATCCTCGATTTTCTGCACCGCGGTGATCCGGTCAGCGCATTCAAAGGGTTGCACCAGTGGCAGAAAGCAGTGGCGTCAAACGATGAATCCATCTGTGCCAACGACTATCCGAAACTCCTGGCAATGCTCGGCGTTGCCCACCAATAAAAGGTAAGGATCATGGAAATCTTCCTCTACGCATTCAGTGTCATGTATAGCCCAGGGCCGGTGAACGTCATGGGGCTGAATGCCGGCCTGACCGGTCAGTTTCGCAAGACCGTGAGTTTCTTCATCGGTGTGGGCTGCGCCATGTTCGTGCTGTTCATTCTGTTCGGCTATACCGGCGAAGCCATCATCTCCAAGGAAGTTCTGCCCTATGTCGCAGTGATCGGCGGCCTGTACACCGCCTACCTGGCCTACAAGGTCTACACCTCCAAGGTAAAACTGTCCGACGCCACCACCGAACCTGCAGATGCGCAAGCCAAACCGCTGTCGTTCTGGAACGGTTTCCTGATCCAGGCTCTCAACCCCAAGGGGATGATGGTGGTTTTGCCCATCACCACGGTCATGTTCCCCGCAGCGCATATCACCGGGGCCAGCATCGCAGCCGTATCGGCATTGATCGCCCTGGGCGGCGCTGGCGCGCCGAGCGTGTACTCGTTCCTCGGCGCCGTGCTCGGCAAGCGAATCACCAAGGATTCGTACTTTGATCTGTTCAACCGCCTGATGGGCATCGCGCTGGCCGTTTGCGCGATCTTCATGTTCTACGACTTCTACGTACACATGCAGACAGGGAACGTATATGCCGGGTAAACCACCAGTCGGCGCAATCAACTGGGATGAAGTGCCGACCCAGCGCGTCACCGCAGGCATCGACAGGCAAATAGTCTGGGGCGACAACGTCATGCTGGTCCGCCTGACAATGGCCAAGGGTGCAAGCGTCCAGGTGCACGCCCACCCCAACGAACAGATGACCTACATACTCAAAGGCAGGATCTCGTTCACCTATGGCCACCAGATGGAAAACACAGTGGTGCTGTCGGCGGGCGATATCCTGCACTTGCCCGCGAACGTACCTCACACAGCCGTGTGCCTGGAGGAAACTATTGACCTTGACATCTTCAGCCCGCCACGACGGGACTGGCTGGAGGCGGGGGGCAATGACTATTTTTCCGCACCACTGATGCAGCCAGGCGCCGAGGCATTGACATGACTGCCCCGAGCATCACCCCATGGGTCCAACGCAGCCCCCAGCCCGCACCGCGTGCCCGCTTGCTGTGCTTCCCGTACGGGGGCGGCGGGGCGTCCTTCTTCAGGCCTTGGCAAACACTGCTGGGCGAGGAAATCGAAGTGTGTGCCATTCAGCTGCCCGGCCGGGAAGGACGATATTCGGAACCTCGGATACGGCGCATCGAGCCCATGCTGGCCGTGTTGCGCGATGTACTGGCGCCCTTGTTGCAAGGGCCTCCGGTTCATCTCTTCGGTTACAGCCTGGGGGCAGGGCTGGCCCATGCTTTCGCCGCGCAGTGTCTGCGGGAAGATACCCGGGCCAATATCCACAGTCTGACCGCCTGTGCCTGTTCGGCTGCCGCACAAGACCGCCGTAGCACCGGAACCTATACCGATGAAGCCTTCCTGGCATTTATCGACAGCCTGGGCGGCTTGCCTGCCACGGTGATGGCCAACCCGGGTTTACGCACGATCGCGCTAGGTATCCTGCGCGACGACTTCACCCTGGCAGAAAGTATCAACCTGGCAGATGCGGCACCGGTCTCGATTCCGATAATTGCCCTGGGCGGTGACTGCGATCCTTCGGTTTCAGCCCTTGGCCTGGAGGCATGGCGCCACAAGACGACCGCGTCTTTCGAAGGAAAACTCTATTCCGGGGACCATTTCTTCTTCAATCAGCATGCGCCGTCGGTACTGAAAGAACTCAGAGACCATATATTGCGCGCCGGTAACTAGGGAAAAGCATGGAAATGGATTTCTACGTTATTTTTTCCACCATTTTTGCGGCCACGTCCCTCGTGCTGCTCGTGCCGGGGCCCACAAATACGCTGCTGATGTCTTCCGGCTATTTGGTGGGGGCAATGCGCACCGCTCCTCTGCTATTGGCGGAAGCAGCCGGTTACAGCGTAGCCATCACGGCTTGGGGGTTCGTGCTGCTGTCGGTTGCACAGCGACTGCCGGGCGTGCTGATTGCGGTCAAATTGTTGTGTACCGTCTACCTGGTGTGTCTTGCCTTGAAATTGTGGTCTACCCCAGTGGTGTCTGCGCCGCAGACACGCCGGCCAATAGGTGTTGGCGCGCTGTTTCTGGCAACGCTCCTGAACCCGAAAGCGCTGCTGTTTGCATCCGCCATATTTCCCAGGGAAGTGTTCCTGACCGCCCACCTCTATACCTATGCGCTGTGCGCCTTCCTGCTGATACTGGCGCCAATCGGCTTCGGCTGGGCGATGTTCGGCAGCATGGTCACCACGGTGAACTCCCGCCGCCTGAACATGCTGATGCCCAAGCTGTTTTCCCTGACGCTGGGCGCTTTTGCCACTTACCTGTTGTATTCGACGTTGCGCTAGGAACCTGTGCATGAAGACGCTGAAGGTCTATATCAATCACCACGGTGGGCCCGAGGCATTGCGCCTCGGTGAAGCCGCCATCGACGCTATTACCGGCACCGAGGTGCTGGTGCGCAACGAGGCCATAGGCGTCAACTACATCGACACCTATTACCGCTCAGGGCTATACACACCTCCCAGCCTACCCAGCGGTCTGGGTACGGAAGCGGCCGGTGTCGTCATGGCCGTGGGGCCAGACGTGCACCAGTTCACCGTCGGTGACCGGGTTGCCTACGTACAGTCGCCCCTGGGGGCCTATTCGACCTGCCATGTGGTGGACCAGACGAAGCTAGTGCCGCTTCCTGCAGACATTTCATTCGAAGTCGCCGCCGCCGGCTTGCTCAAAGGGCTGACAGCGCTGGCGTTGTTGACCCGGGTTGCAACGCCGACACCCGAGGACAACGTCTTGTTCTACGCAGCCGCCGGGGGAGTTGGATCACTGGCGTGCCAACTGGCGGCTCGTCGCAATATCAAGTTGATCGGAGTGGTTTCCACACCGGCGAAAGCCAAGCTCATCCGCAACCTGGGCGCTGCCCACGCGGTACTTGCCGATAGCGATGTCCCGTCCACGGTGCGCTTGCTGACTCACGGCAAGGGTGCCGACGTGGTCTATGACTCGATCGGGCGCTCGACATGGGCGGCATCCCTGGCCGCCGTATCCCGCCTCGGCCATATCGTCAGTTTCGGCAACGCATCGGGGCCGGTGGAAGGCGTGAGGCTGGCAGATCTGGCCAAAGCGGGCTCAGTGACAGTGAGCCGACCGATATTGTTTGACTACATCGCCGACGCGCGCTCGTTGCGCAGCCTGGCTGCCGAGCTCTTCGACGAGATACGCCACGGTCTCGAGGTGCGCACCGGTGCCTGCTTTCCGATCGAACAGGTAGCCGACGCCCATCGCCTGCTGGAGAGCCGATCCAGTACCGGGTCGGTCATACTGCGGCCGTAGACGGTCCGCTCTACTCAAAAGTTTCATACCAGGGACGGTCTGAGACTTTATACTGAATGGAGTTTTGGATCCAAAGGCAAGGACGCGCCAGGTTGCCACTGCGAATATCCGGGGACGGTCCTGTCGATCGTTTGTTTTTCTTGAATGGTGGACTCATGACAGAACTTCCTTCTTCCACGGACTGGGTGAAGCATGCCCCCCACTCCTCCAAAATCGAGCGTCTGGAAGCCTATTTCAGTGCCCACGGCTTCGATCCGCACCGTCATGATACCTACGCCATAGGCCGGACGCTTTCGGGTGTGCAGAGCTTCAAATACCGCGGAGCCCACAGGAACAGCCTTCCCGGCGAAACACTCGTCCTGCATCCAGACGAAGAGCACGACGGCCACGCAGGGTCATCCGCCGGTTTTCGCTATCGGATGCTCTACATCACGCCGGCGCTGGTCCAGGAAATCCTCAACGGAAAACCCTTGCCTTTCTTGCAGGGCGGCATTTCCCAAGACCCACGCCTGGCAGCAGCGACGGATACCATTCTGTCGGCAATGGACGACAACCTGGACCCGCTCGAAGAAGACGATTCGCTGTTCGGCCTGGTCAGTGTCCTTCAGACAGTCTGCAAATGCCCGGTGACCAGGACGCTCCACGACTATGGGGCAGCACGGCGTGCCCGGGAATTCATGGATGACTGCGTGGAACAGAACATCACCCTGGACGACCTCGCTGCATGCGCCAACCGGGATCGCTGGAGCCTGTCCAAGGATTTCCGCGCTTATTACGGCACCAGCCCCCACCGCTACCTGACCATGCGACGACTGGACCGCGTCAAGACATACATCTTCGGCGGCATGAGCCTCACGGACGCCGCAGTAGCAGCGGGCTTTTTCGACCAGAGCCACATGTCCAAGCATTTCAAGAAGGCATACGGCATTTCACCTTCACGCTGGTCGAGATCCTTGCGCGGCCTGGCCTTCTAACGCAACGAAGCCCGCCCCTCCTGAGAGGGGCGGGCTTCGTTTGCAAGCGCGTAATGATCAGGCGAACATCTGTTTGACGTTGTTCATCGCACCATCGGCAAAGCTTTGCAGAAATGCCTGGAATGCCGGCCGGTCTTCCTGGCCCCCGGTGTAGGGCTCGCCGATGATGGTCCAGGTAGCCAACGACTTACCTGGCCCCTGCTCCTGGACTTCCATGCGCGCCCAGAGGTTGCCGATGTTCAAGGATGTGTAGATAAGCGACCAGGTCATGACCATACGCTGATCGTCGTGCGTGTTGAGCTGCTCGATCACGACGTTGCCGTCCTTGAACAGCTTCTTGCGCACTGAACGTACGCCCGTGCCGGTCATCTCGATATGCGAAAGCGCCGGGATGAAGACCGGGAAGCCGGCAAAATTACCGACGATATTCCACACGCTTCTGGCATCGGCATTCACTGTAACGGCGGCCACCACGGCCTCTCCAACAGGGTTCTTGATCAGGGTATCGGGTTCGCAATGTTGCATGTCCAGCTCCTTTCGATCAGTCAGATGAAGTCGATTTCTTTGAGGAATTCACAGCCCAGGCGCAACAGCGTCGGGCTCTTGGCGGGGTATGCCTCGCCCATGATGTGGATACCGTGGCGAGCGTTGCCGTGTTCGATCATCGAGATGTCGCCAATGTCTTCTTCGAAGCCATTGAGGTAGAAACCGACCACGCCGAACAGCGCGTTGTCGCTCTCGATGGTCGATAACCGCCGCTGCCAGTCGCTGACCGGTACCCACTTGAAGTCGTGGCCCATGGGGCGAAACGCTTCGACATAGGTATCCCAGCTCAGAGGTTCCGGGTTGTGCAGGTTGAACACGGCCCGGCTGCTGACATGACGGCTGGCATGGAAGCCGATGAACCGCGCCAGGAAGTCCACCGGCATCAGGTCGAAGTTGAGCGACAGCTGCGGCACTTCCTTGAGTTGCAGCGAACCTTTGAGCATCAGCATCAGCCGGTTCTGATGGGGCTGGCAGACCCCCGTGCGGGTGTTGAAGGCAATGTTGCCAGGGCGGTAGAGGTTCACTTTCACACCCCGTTCGCTGGCATTCCACAGAATGCGCTCACCCACCCACTTGGACAGGTTGTAGCCGTTGCGGATGTAGATCGGGGGTGTCGCGGCAGGCGGTGTCTCCAGCACCCGGCCTTGCGCATCGACGCTGCTTGAGGCGGACAAGGTCGAGATGAAATTGAAGATCTTCTTCCTGCGCCCTTCGCACAACTTCAGGCACTCGATCACCGGCGCCACGTTGTCCTTGACCAAGGACTCGTAGTCGAGCACGTGATTGACGTTGGCGGCGTTGTAGATCAGCACGCCGTAATCCCGGTCGAGCTGTTCGTACGCTTCGGCACTCAGCCCCAGCAACGGCTGGCTGATATCCGCCGCCAGCACCCGCACGCGGCTCATGTCCAGGTGTTCCAGGCGGTTGTCGACCAGTGCCTGGGCGAAACGCTGCTCTGCCGTCTGCCCTGCACTGGCGCGCACCAGGCAGGCCACTTCGGTAGAACCCAGCTCCAGCAGGGCTTCGACGATATGCACCCCGAGGAAGCCATTGGCGCCGGTGACAATGACCTTGTGCAGGTCGCCCAGCTGGCTGAGCGGCAGGATATCGAGCTCGACACTGAGGTTGGCGTCGGCCAGCGCCCTGGGGCTGACCACCGCATCGGTGGTCTCGTCCTGGGCAAGCAGGCGGTCGAGATTGGCGAGGGTAGGCAACTCGATGAAACGGTTGATCGATACCCCTTTGCCGAACGACTGGCGGATGTCCATGAGCATGCGTGAAAGCAGGATCGAGTGCCCACCCAGGTTGAAGAAGCTGTCGTCCAGGCCGATCTCGTCCGCATCCATTTCCAGCAGGTTGGCCCAGATGGGCAACAGCTGCTGCAAGCCGGCACTCAGCGGTTGCTCACGTACCTGCCGCTGGCGACTGTCGTCGGGCAACAGGCGCAGCGCCTTGCGATCGAACTTGCCGTTGGCCGTGGCCGGCAGGGTGTCCAGCAGACGCCACCGCGACGGGCGCATGTAGTCGGGCAGATGCTTTTCGGCATGCGCCTGCAATGCCGACATGGCGCCTTGCGCATCCATCGTCCTGGGTTCGGCGCAGAACGCTGCGATGCGCCGCTGTTCGTCGACGACCACGGCGAGCTGGGCGAACAGGTTGCTGCCGCGCAGAACGTGCTCGACCTCTTCAGGTTCGACGCGAAAGCCGCGGATCTTCACCTGGTTGTCCAGGCGCCCGATGATCTCCAGGCCTTCGCTGCCCCAGCGTGCCAGGTCGCCGGTGCGGTACAGCCGCTCACCTTGCAGGCCACCCGCACCTGAAACATAGCGCTCCTGGGTTGCGCTGGCGTTGTTCAGGTAGCCCAGCCCTACCCCTGGCCCGGCAATGTAGACCTCGCCGCTTTCCCCCTGGGCCACCGGCAGGCCCTGCTCGTCCAGCAGGTAAAGGCGGGTATTGGCGATCGGCAGGCCCAGCAGGCGATTGGAGTCGCCTGGGCGCATCACGCGGCTGGTAGCCAGCACCGTCGTCTCGGTTGGCCCATAGATATTGTGCAAGTAGCAGTGTGCACCCAGTCCATCGATGACGTGCGGCTCGCATACATCACCGCCGGTCACGAGGTGCCGGATGCCGTGCAGGCTGTCCAGCGGCATGATGCTGAGCAAGGCCGGTGGCAGGAAGGCATGGCTGACGCCGGCCTGCCCGATCAGCTGCGCCAGGGCAGCGGGATCACGACGCTGGTCCTCGCTGGGCACGATCAGGCAACCCCCTTCGATCAGGGTCGGGAAGATGTCCAGCATGGATGCATCGAAGTTGATCGTGGAGAACTGCAATGCACGCGTCTGCGGGCCGACCTGCACATGTTCGCCATACCAGGCACAGAAATGGCTGAGGTTGGCTACCGAAAGGAGCACCCCCTTGGGCGTTCCGGTAGTGCCCGAGGTATAGATGGCCACGCAAGCCCGCTCGGCCTCCCAGGCGCCGCGCAGCAGCGACTGGTGTGCCGCCAGGGCGACCGCATCATGGCCGTCGACGCCGTGGTGGACAGCGCTTAGCTGGCTTACGTCAAGTGCCACACAGGCATCGGGCGTTGCCATTTTGCCGTCGTGGATGATGACCTCAGCCCGGGCGTGTTCGACAATCATGGCCCGGCGTTCGGCCGGGTGCTGCGGGTCGAGCGGAAGATAGATCGCCCCGCAACCCAGTACCGCCAGAACCGAGGCGTAGAGCGCAAGGCCCTTGCCCAGGGCTACGGCGACCACGGCCTGCCCGTCCTGCTCAGCCAGTAACGGCAGCAACCTTTCCTGGATCGCCACGCTCATGGCATGCAGTTCGCGGTAGCTGATGTAACGCCCCTCGACCAACAGCGCCGGGGCAGCGTGATGCGCGACCATGCTGGCAGCCAGGCGCTGGATGAACGAGACCTCGGCTGCCTCGCTGATCGCCGGCGCCGCGGTCATGTTGCAGCGGTGCGCGAAGGCCAGTGCATCCAGGGTATCGAGCCCCGCCGACGCTATAGCAGGCGCAGCTTGCAGGTGGCATTGGCTGAAGTAGTCGTCGTTGCGCGAGTAACCACTGACATGGGCCGCAGTTGCCTCGACCAGCTCCTGCAAGGCACTGGCAACCAGGTCGGCACCGTTGCCCGAAGCCGGTGCTGGCACCGCCACAAGCTCCAGGCAGCGCCACGGCTGGCTACCTTCACGTGCCATCAGTTGCAGCTGCAGGCCGGACGCAGGATTGCCCAGGTCGCTGCCGGCCGCCCGCAACGAGATCTGCCAGGTACTGCCCAGTTCTGGCCAGGCGGCCAGGGTTGCGTCATCGATGATCAGGTCCGAGGCGTGCAGTTGCCAATGATCGAAGCTGGCCGGGGTTTCCAGCAGGTGGGCCTGGTGGCCCATCTGGCGCAATTCGCCGGCCAGGCGGGCAAGCCCTCGGCTGCTCCCGCACAGCAGAATGTCTAAACGTCTCATCGGAGTTCCTTCCGTTGAAGTCAGAGCCGGTAAGCGGCCAGGGAGGCCTGTACGGCTGGATCTTCGAGCATCGTGCTCGTCTGGAAAAACCGCATGATGTTGCCTACCAGGGGGTGCCCGGCAGTGATCGGGAAGGCCATGGCCTCGACTTCTTCACGCAAAGCCACCTTGACCTGCTCTGGCGTGTCGAGGCTATCGACCAAGGCCAGGTCGAAGTGCTTCTGGATGTCATTGGTCAGGTAATGCTGCAGGAAAACCGGCAGGATCGAGGCGATGGTGGCGCGGTCCTCTGCCGATGCGGTGCTCCAGTAGATGCGCGTCAGACGCGCCCAGAAGCTCGAGTGGCGCCCTTCGTCGGCCAGGTGGTCGGCCATCAGGCCCTTGACCGACTCCTTGACGGTGTCGTCACGCGCAAATGCCGCCACATCGTTGGTCAGGGTATTTTCCGCGACCGCGACACAAATGAGTTCGACCGCGGCTTTCAGGTGGTCCGGCGCCATTTCCATCGCGTTGGGAATCGAGCGACTCAACTCGATTTCCTGGGGCAGGGCAATCGGCTCGATCCCGGTCAGTTCGATGGTCTGCTGCAAGTAGTCCATGGCCACCAGCGCGTGGTAGTCCTCGTCGACGACGACGGTCATGGCATCGTAGCGGCAGGCAAACGGAAAGCGGATGGGAAAGTTGTCCTTGGCGATACTACGCGCCGTCTTGTCAACTATCTCAGTTTCGAAAATCACCACGTCGTTAATAAACTTGTACAAACTTTGTACCAGCGCGAAGTCTCTGAGATGCGAACACTTCTGCAAAAACACTTCGCTGGTCACCAGTGGCTGACGGCTGGTCGGGTAAATCAACTTTCCATCATCTTCCACTGTTCGCCTGGGACGCGTGCGTATTGTCGCGCGACGCTCCCATAGCTCGGCAAACGACTGATATTCATGTGCATTCATCTGCTTGCGCCCTGCCACTCAGTAATAATGAACCTCAAACAACAGGCAGCCATTTTCCGAATGAAACGGCCCGTGCTCGGTATGCGCCTGGCGGTAGAAATAACTGCCTTCTGCATAGCGCTTGAGTGGGCGACCGGGGGCTGCATGTTCAACCTGGTCGCCTTCGATCAGATAGACTTCCTCGTGGTAGTCATGGGTATAGATTTCCCGCGTGCCACCGCCTGGCGCGAAGCGCACCAGCCGCGTGCGAACCCCCGTACGCGTTGCTGCGTCCAGGGTGTCCCTGAACACTGTCAGGGTGATCCCCCGCTCGCTGGGCACCGCTTGCCATTCGGCCTGCTCCGGCTCGATCACCGAAAACTTCATGCGACACACTCGACGACGTTTTCGGCCATCTCCGCGCGCAGCTCGTCCCATAGCAGGCGACGGCTTTCCACCGCCGCAATCGCTGCGGCATAGACTTCCTGTTGCCGCTGCGCATCGCCCCTGACCAGGCGCTCGAGCAGTTTCTCGGCGGCGGGCCCATGATCATCTGAGTCCACGTCGATATGGCGTTGCAGGTAATAGCGGAAGGTCGGCGCCTGGTCGATGCCGATGTCCCAGTCGTCGAGAATGGTCTGGAACATGCGCGGGATGACGCTCTCGCGTCCGTGCAGGAAGGCCGCGGCTACCTCGTGGGGCTTGGCGTTGATGGCAGTCTCGATGGTGTTGGTGACGAAGCGCACGGCTGCGGGTGAAGCCTGGCAACGCTCCAGGGCCTCCTCCAGGTTCACGCCGTCGCGCATCAGTTCGACGAATTGTTCGACGCACCGGGTGTCGGCACCGATCTCCTGCATGGCATGCAGGTACAGCTCGAAGTGGCTGTAGTGCCCTCCCTGCAGGTTCTGGTCGGACTCCTCACCCAGGACGATCTCATTGATCAAGTGAGCAGCCGCCGGGTCGACCGGTGGCAACCAGGGCAGTGCCGTGCACGTCAGTTCCTGCTGCAGGCGCTTGGTCAACGACATGAAATCCCATACAGCGAAAACATGGGTCTCCATGAAAGTCCGCAACACCGGCAGCGAACTGATTTCGGCGAATATCGGGTGTTTCCCCAGTTCGGACTTGTTGTTTTCGAGAACGGCTTTCTGGTCGTGCATGATTACCTCGCTTAACAGGGTTTTCGTGACTGAAGCTGTTTTTAGTGTCACCGCCTTTCGCTGGCCAAGAAAAACCTATGACATCACAAGTTACAAAGCAACCGCCAAACATTAAATTTTTATAACTTTCATGTTTATTCCACGCACGCCAAAAGGGCAACTTATTTCTAAGTTACCCGGCGCATAATTCGCACTAAAACAGCGCTCGTCATTCAATAATGCATGGGCTATCCATTGCAGCAGGCTCCTTTTTTCCGCTCAGCATTTTCATTGATATACGATTACTTGGCCCGTTGTGCCCTCAATATGAGTGCCGCCACCGCACACCCCACCAGCGCTACAAATGAAACATAAAAAGCGTCGCTGTAAGCCATCAGATAGGCTTCGCGACGAACTGTGTTTGCCACCCCCTCGAGTATTTGTTGCTGCGCCGGCAGCCAGGTGTGCAAGGCCTGCCCAAGCCGCTCCTGCAACCCCGGGGAGAACACCGACACCTGCTCATGAATGCGTTCGCTGTGAAAACGCTCGCGGGTGGCCACGACCTGCGTGAGGGCGGCGGTGCCGATTGCGCCGCCGAGGTTGCGCAACATCGAGAAAACCGCCGAGGCCGAACCCGCTTCGCGCTTGTCCAGGCCGGCGACTGCCAGTACCGAAAGGGCCACCATGATGAACGGCTGGCCAATGCCACGCACCACCGTGGACGGGATGATGATGTTGTCGGCGCTGTCCGCGTTGAGGCTCGCGCCCATCCAGCAGCCAAGCGCCATGATCAGGAAGCCGCTGGCGACCATGAACTTGGCACTGGTCCAGGCCATCAGCCGTGGCATCAGCGGGGCCAGCAGCAACTGCACCACGCCGTAGGCAATCAGGGCCACCCCCACGTCGCTGGCACTGAAACCTTGCAACTGGGACAGGTAGTTGGGTACCAGGAACACCAGGCCGAAGGTCGCGGCACCGAAAATGAACATGGCAATGCTGGCGACGCCGAAGTTGTAATGCCCGAGCAGCCGCAGGTTGATGAATGCACGCTTGCCATAGAGCTGGGTACCGACAAACACCACCAGGGCAATGGCCGCAACCACTGCCATCGCCACGATGAAGCGTGAGCCGAACCAGTCCAGCCGCCCGCCCTCCTCCAGCACGATCTGCAGCCCGCCAAGGCCGACCACCATGGCAGCAATCCCCACCCAGTCGCCGTGGCGCAGCAGTTCGAGCTTCATCGGCCTGGCTTCGATCGACCAGGAAATGGCCGCCAGCAAGGCAATGCCGGGGGCCAGTTGCAGGTAGAAGATCCAGCGCCAGGAATAGGCATCCGTCAGCCAGCCACCGATCGACGGCCCCGCCGCCTGCGCCACACTGTTCGCCAGGCTGAACAGTGCCATGCCCATGGCCATCTTGCTGGCCGGCAATTCAGTGATGATCAGCTGGAAGGAAAGCGGGATGAGTACAGCACCGGCCGCTCCCTGGATAACCCGGATGATGATCATCGCTTCGAGGTTGGGTGCCCATGAGCAGGCAATCGAAGCCAGCAGGAAGATGAACGACCCTGTCCACATCACCCGGCGCATGGAGAACACTTCGACCAGCCAGGCGGTCAAGGGAATCATGACGATCTCGGCGACCAGGTAAGCGGTGGAGATCCATGAGCCTTCCTCGAAACTGGCACCGAGCGAGCCGCGGATTTCTGGCAACGCCGCGCTGGTCACGTGCACGTTCATGCCCGCCATGAAACAGCCGAACAAGCCACCGAGCACCGCCACCCAGGCACGCAGCGAGACAGGTTGCTCAGTGCTCATCCGCAGGCTCCACGGGCCGCGTGTCGACGGTTGTCACCACCGACATGCCTGGCCGGATAGGCTGTCCGTTGACCGGCTGGTCCAGCAGGATACGCACCGGAAAGCGCTGCACGATCTTGGTGAAGTTGCCCGTGGCATTGTCGGACGGCAGCAGCGCGAACACGTTGCCCGAAGCGGGTGAAAAACTCGCCACCCGCCCGTGCAGCTGCCGGTCCGAATAGCTGTCGACGCTGATTTGCACTGGCTGCCCTGGCTGCATGCGCGCCAACTGGGTTTCCTTGTAGTTGGCCACGATATAGGTCTGCTGCAGCGGCACCACCGCCAGCAACGGCTGCCCGGCCACCACATGCTGCCCGGCACGTACCCGACGCTGGCCGACGACGCCGTCGATCGGGGCACGGATCAGCGTGTCCTGCTGGTCCTGTTCCGCCAGCAGCAACCGGGCCTCGGCACTGGCCTGCCCGGCCTGGTGCTGCCTGACCTGCGCCTCGGCGTACACGGCCTGGGCCTTGGCCATCGCCAGCTGGGAGCGACGCTCGCGCAATTGCGCCTGCGCCCCCTGCCAGGCTGCCCGAGCCTGCACGGCACTGGCGTTGGCTGTTTCGAGGCGCTGCTCGGTGGCCGCACTGTCACGCACCAGGCCCTTGTAACGCTCGACGTCCAGTTCGCTGCGGCGGCGCTCGGCATCGGCGCTCTTCAACAGCGATTCAGCCTGCACGATAGCCTGCTGCTGTTGCTCGATGCGCTCGCCGGCCACCTGGGCAAGGGCCTGGGCTGCAGCGAACGCGGCGTGGGCTTCTGCCACCTCGGCCCTGGCCTGCTCGAGCCGCGCGCGGTAGTCGCGGTCCTGCAGGCGCACCAGCACGTCGCCCGCCTTGACTGGCTGATCATCGTCCACCTCGACCTTGGCGACGAAGCCCGCCACGCGCGAGCTCGAGGTAACCCAGTCGGCACGTACATACGCGTCATCAGTGGTCTGCATGTAGCGCCCGGTGCTGTACCAGTACCCGGCGGCCAGCAGCAACCCGGCCAGCAGCAGACCCCCCCCGCCGTACAACGCCAGCTTGCGCCGGGCCCGCTTGCGGGAAACAGCATCATCCTGGCGGCCATCGTTGGCCAGAACCGGTTCGTCAACAGCAACATTCATGGTTGTTTTCCAGTATCGGCAGCTAACCCACGGGCCGAATCAGGTGCTGCTGCCTGTTGCCAGCCTCCACCCAGGGCCCGGAACAAATTGATCTGTGCACGGGCAAGCCCACCTTGGGCCTGCACATGACGATCGCGAACGCTGATCAGGTCGCGCTCTGCATCAAGCAACTGCAAGGCATCGAGGGTACCGGCACGCTGGTTGACCGAAGCCAGGTCGAAGCCACGCTGGCTGTGCGCCAATGCCGCCTGCAGCGCCGCCAGGCGTTGGCGCTCGCCGTCGTAGCGGGCCAACGCCTGGCGCACGTCCTTGAGCGCCGCCAAGGCAGTACCGCGATAGCGGGCAAGCGCGGCCTCCTGCAAGGCTTGCGCCTTGCGCACCCGTGCGCGGTTGGCCTTGAGGTTGGGAAACTCCCAACGGATCAGCGGCCCGACAGCGAACATCACCGCGCTGCTGTCACCCAGGTTGGCCAGATGATGATCGGAGGACGTCAGCGAAGCACCGAAACTGACCTTCGGGTACAGATCGGCCCTGACGATGTCCACGTCCAGCGCCGCGGCGTGAAGCTCACGCTCGGCCTTGCGCACATCCGGGCGCCGCTCGAGCAGATGCCAGCCATCGCCGGCCGGCAGAGGGGCATCCAGCGAAGGAATGGTCCGGCAGGCAGCGGTCTCGCTGGCAAACGCTGCGGGCTCCTCGCCACTGAGCATGGCCAGTTCGTACACCGCCATGCGCCGGCGCGCCTCGATCATCGGCAGGCTGGCCTTGACCTGCTCGCGCAGGCTCAGCAGGCGTTCCCCGTCGAGTTCGGTGGCGATGCCGCCCTGGCGCTGGCGCTCGCTCAGTTGCAGGCTCCTGTCCAGCGTCTGCAAGGACTGCCTGGCTTCCTGCAGACGGGCGCCATAGACACATTGATCGATATAGGCGCGCGTGGTTTGCGCAACGACCTCCAGACGCACCTGCCCCATGGCTTCGCGCGAGGCATCGGCCTGCGCCTTGGCCCGTTCGATGGTGTCGCGTACCTGCCCCCACACGTCGACCTGATAGGCCAGCTCGATACCTGGATTGGACGTCCACTGCGAAGGCGCGTGACTGTCGGTGGCCTCCGCCAGGGTCTGGTCGTCAGCGCTCTTGCCATAGGTCGCAGCAAAACTGGTGGAGGTCGACGGCCAGCGCTGTGCATCGAACTCGTCGATACCGGCCAGCAAAGCCCGCACGTTCGCCTCGGCTTGCGCCAGGTCCTGGTTATGCGCCAGCGAACGCTGCACCCAACTATTGAGCTGCGGGTCGTGGTAAAGCATCCACCAGCCTTCGGGCAGGGTTTGCCTGCTTGTGCCGGCGGGCAGGCTGGCGAGCGCATCGGTCGGCAACGTTGGCCCAGGCTTGGCCAGCGGGGCACGTGCGCAAGCCGACAGGCAGGCAATCATGCCAATGGCAGCCAGGAAGGGAAATGAACGCGAAACAGGCATCACGGGAAGTCACGTCTGAAAGAGTGATGCCAGATTAACGAGGGAGGGAAGGCGCTTCTGCCGTAAGCCGGACAACCACGCGCGCGATCGGGACAACCTTGCCGAACAGCGAGCCGGATGTTGCACCCGGCTCGCCCCTGGTACCTGCATCAATGCGCGTGTGGCGCAGCGTTCTCCTGGATGCTGACCTGCCAGTCGCTGGGGGTATAACCGAGGATCCGCTTGAACACGGCGGCAAAGGCGCTGGCACTCTGGTAGCCATGCTCCAGGGCGACGTTCATGATCGGCATGCCATCCGCCAGGCAGCGCTGGCTCAGCATCATCCGTGTGCGCGCACGCCATTCACCGTAGGACATGCCGACTTCGCGCTGGAACAGCCTGGCAACACTGCGGGCGCTCATGTTCAGTTGCTCGCCACACTGCTCCAGTGTCAGTTCCTGCGCGGGGTCGTCGAAGAAGCGTTCGCACCAGGCGCGTAGCCTTGCATGCCGGGGCACCGGTACATAGGCGTTGATCCGTTCGGCCGTTTCCAGCTCGCCCTGGATCAGTGCACGGACATGTTCGCCGAGTGATTCGTCGCGTTGCCCGAGCATGCGCGAAGCGGCCAGAATCAGTTCGCGCAGCAACCCGGAAACCACGATCACCTGGCAGTGGTCGACCCGCGAGCTGAGCAGCAAGGTACGCATGGAAACGTCACCTTCCATGCGGATCTCGTGGCTCACCCCTGCGGGCACCCATAGCGCGTGCCCGCAGGGTATTACCCAGCTGCCACTCTCACTGCACACGCGCATCACGCCCCTGGCGGCGTAGATCAGCTGATCATCGGCGTGGCAGTGGCTACCCACCACCTCGCCATGCCCATAGTCCATTCCTAACGCTTCCATGCCGATCGCCTCAAGCCATGGCGACCGCGTCGCCTATCGGCTCGAGCAGCCCCTGGCGTGTCGCCCTGCACACGGCGCTGACCACCGCCTGCAGCGAGGCTTGCAAGCTGCTGTTGTCCTTGCCGACGCCGAACAGCAACTGGCCGTTGACGCGGATTTCCACGTAGGCAATGGCTTCGGCCTGGGCACCATCACGCACCGCATGCTCATGGTAGTCCGCGATGTCGAAGTTCAGCCCCTGGGCGGCGAAGGCATTGACCAACCCGGCCAGCGGCCCGTTGCCTTTGCCGGCAAGCGTTATCCGGCCGCCGTCGAACGCCAACTGTGCATTGATGTAGGTGCCGGCATCGTCACTGGTGACCGCGGGCTGGATCAGGGTGTAGGGCTTGCCCTGCTGCAGGTAGTCCTCGGTAAAGCAGGACAGGATCATCTCGCTGGTCACTTCCTGGCCCTTGGCGTCGGCGACGCGCTGAACCAGGCCACTGAACTCCATCTGCAGGCGACGCGGCAGCACGATGCCCTGCTGCTCCAGCAAATAGGCGACCCCGCCCTTGCCCGACTGGCTGTTGACGCGGATCACCGCCTCGTAGCTACGGCCCATATCGGCCGGATCGATCGGCAGGTAGGGAATTTCCCAGTAGCCGTCGGGGTTGTTACGTCGATGCGCGAAGCCCTTCTTGATGGCGTCCTGGTGCGACCCGGAGAATGCAGTGAACACCAACTCACCGGCATATGGGTGACGGGGGTGGGTGGGCAGCTGGTTGCAATGCTCGACCTCGCGCTGAACATGGATGATGTCCGAAAAGTCCAGCTCGGGGCTGATACCGCTGGTATACAGGTTCATGGCCAAGGTCAGGATATCGACGTTACCGGTGCGCTCACCGTTACCGAACAATGTCCCTTCGACCCGTTCGGCACCCGCCAGGCAGGCTTGTTCGGCGGTAGCGACCCCGGTGCCACGGTCATTGTGCGGATGCACGCTGATGACCACGCTGTCGCGTTTTTTCACATGGCGGCAGAACCACTCGATCTGGTCGGCGAACACGTTGGCGGTGGACACCTCGACGGTGGTGGGCAGGTTGAGGATCATCTTGTTGGACGGGGTTGGCTGAAACTCGTCGATGACCGCTTCACAGATTTCCAGGCCGAAATCCAGTTCGGTGAAACAGAAGGTTTCCGGCGAATACTGGTAGGTCCACTGGGTTTGCGGGTTGGCCTGCATCAGCGCCTTGATCTCGCGAGTGGCCTGGGTGGCGATATCGATGCAGCCCGCGCGATCGACACCGAACACGACCTCGCGGAACACCGGGGCGGTGGCATTGTAGACATGCACGATCGCCCGCGGCGCGCCCTTGAGCGCTTCGAAGGTGCGTTCGATCAGGTGGGTGCGGGCCTGGGTCATGACCTGGATCGTGACGTCGTCAGGGATTGCACCGCTTTCTATCAACTCGCGCAGGTAATCGAAGTCGGTCTGCGAGGCAGCCGGGAAGCCGACCTCGATCTGCTTGAAGCCCACCTTGACCAGAAGGTCGAAGAAACGGCGCTTGCGCTCGGCATTCATCGGTTCTATCAGGGCCTGGTTGCCGTCTCGCATATCGACACTGCACCAGGTGGGTGCCACTTTCTGTACCTTGCCCGGCCAGGTGCGATCAGGGAGATCCACGGTGGCGAAATGACGGTACTTGGTGGAAGGGTCCTTCAACATCATGGCGGCGTTCTCCTTTGCCTGTGACGGATCGTGATGGCCGCCGACGAGACGACGACTAACTCTAGCATTGGATCCAATCTATGCCGAATGACGTTGGTCTGGATTGCGTTTTTTTCCTCATGCGCGACCAATACCGAGAAAAATTGCAAGAATATCGACTTTATTGGCGGTTATTTGCAAATAACTATAAGAAAGCTAACGATTGGTGCCAAAGCTGTAGCGGCATTGACCGTCGTCATCAGGCCGCTCAGCGTCCAATCAACTTCCTTGCGCATCCTCAGCCATCGGAACGGCTTGCTGAAACCATCAATACCCAGGCGCCAGAAAAAAAGGCGGAAATCGATGAGTTGCGTAGCCTGGGCATCCACATGGCTTGCCCAGGGCCGAGGCGTGGCCTGGCCGAAAGCAGGCACGTTCAATGAACGGCATTCCGTGCAGGTGACGACTGCCGAGCAGTGGGCACAGGCCAATCTCAAGGCCTGATGTGATGAGCGCTACAGCAACTGGCGAATGCCTGACAGCGCCAGCAGGTGACCGGGATAGAACCAGTAGCTCCACTGCGTGACGGGCAAGACCTTGAACGGCAGGCGGGCCCGGAACAGGGCCAACCCGAGCAGCGGCGCCAGGGCTGCGGTCGAAAGCGCCAGGACCGCGAATGGCTCGAGCTGCGCAGCCCGTTCGAGGAGGTCGGTTCGCAGGTTGATGACCACACACAGGGCGACCGGAAGCATCACGAACCGTTCGGGTCGCTTGATTGCAAGCACCAGGGCCGCAGGGAGCAATACTCCGTAAAAGCCGTACATCAGCGGTTCGCTCAACAGATAGCCCGCCACAATCGCCGCGCCAGCGATTATCAGGCTTTGGAATGTGCGGTGCTGCACCCCCCAGGCGACCATCAGGCCCAGCGCCAGGCTGACCAGCACATTGAAGGTTCCCGAGGTGCCGACCAGCCGGTAAGGCACTTCGGAAAGCGCAGCGAACAGCACCAGCAGTGCGAGGTAACGTCCGTTGCTGCGGGTGAACAACTCGCCTTGCGGGTTTCGCGAGACATTGATCGCCACTGCCAGGCAGAACAAGGGAAAGGACAGCCGGCCGAGCACGAACAGGTCAGCGGTCGCCGGCCAGGCCAACCGCATGTGATCGAGCACCATGGTGACCAGGGCGATCCACTTGATCAGGTCCTGGCCGGTGTGCCGCGCTGCCACCGGGCAGACGGGGTCCTGCGTCATGGCATGCTCCCGAGCACCACAAGCGTCAGCACCAGGTAACGCCCACCCTTGGCCAGGATCACCAGCAGCAGGAAACGCCAGAACGGTTCGCGCATGACCCCGGCCACCAGGGTGATCGGATCACCGATCAGCGGCACCCAGCTCAGCAGCAGTGACCAGTAGCCGTAGCGCTGGTACATGACCTGCGCCTTCTCCAGCTTGGCCTCGCTGACCGGGAACCAGCGCTTGTGGCGGAAATGTTCGATGCCCCGGCCAAGCACCCAGTTCGCCACTGAGCCAAGCACGTTGCCGGCGGTGGCCACAACGACCAGTAGCACCGGCAGGTAATGCCCGGACACCAGCATCGCGACCAGCGCCGCTTCCGATTGCATGGGTAACAAGGTTGCCGCTGCAAACGCGGCCAGGAACAGCCCGAGGTAGCTGGTGAGTTCGAACACGGCGCTACAGGTACCTGGTGGTTTGCGTGAATTCGTCGAGGGGCTGACGCTTGCCCTCGCCCATGCTGGCGATGCTATTCCCCCCTCGCGGTCGGGTCAAACCTGCGGCTTTGCTGCCGAAACGCAATCATCATGGCGACCGCCCCTCATGGGGAGCACGGCGCCCGATATTCACAGACCCGTTACTTTTGTCTCGACCTGAATTAATGTAGAGGTAGATCGATTTTCTGTTGAGTACTCTACTTGATCAACTGGTTGCTGTTGATTCTCGGCCTGCCGACGGCTAACGCCACCGAGCGCATGCGCGCCTGGAGAACCCTGAAGGCCTGCGGTGCCGCTGTGCTGCGGGATGGCGTATACCTGCTGCCGGAACAAAGCGCGGGGCGCGAAACGTTCGAAGCCGTGGAGCGAGACGTGCTGGCCATCAACGGCACGGCATTTCTGCTGACGCTGGCGGAACGTGAAGAGCGCTTCAGCGGGCTGTTCGACCGCAGTGACGAGTACGGCAAACTTCTCGCAGACATTGCCGGCTGCCGGGCGAACCTGTCGCCGGACAATGCCCTGCAGACTGCACGGCAGGCGCGCAAGCTGAGGAAGCTGTTCGCCCAGCTGGCAGCCATCGACTTCTTCCCGGGCACCCTGAACACTCAGGCCGACACGGCATTGCAGGCGCTCGAGACGGCCATCAGCCGCGCCTTGTCTGCCGATGAGCCACGTGCCTATGACCAGGCCATCACCCGCCTGGCACCCGGCGACTACCAGGGCCGCCGCTGGGCAACCCGCAAGCGCCCATGGGTGGATCGCCTGGCCTGTGCCTGGCTTATCCGCCGCTTCATTGATCCCGAGGCGCAGTTCATCTGGCTGGACAGCCCCGGCGACTGCCCGGACGATGCGCTGGGCTTCGACTTCGATGGCGCCAGGTTCAGCCATGTCGGGCAGCGGGTGTCCTTCGAAACGCTTATCGAGAGTTTTGATGTTCAACAGCCAGGCCTGACGCGCCTGGCAAGTGTGATCCACTACCTGGATGTGGGAGGCTACCAACCCTCCGAAGCACCCGGTATCGAGCGTGTCCTCGCCGGCTTGCGCGCGAGCATCGGCGATGACGACCAACTGACCACCGTTGCCGGGGGCATCTTCGATGGGCTGCTGACGGCTTTCGCAAGTGAGGAAATCGAAAATGGTTGATATCCCCTCCGCCGTGAGCGAACAGTCAAAGCCGCACGCTGCCTTGCGGCCGGTCGGCCTGTTCGAAGCCTTCCTGTTCTGGCTCAAGCTGGGTTTCATCAGCTTTGGCGGGCCTGCCGGGCAGATTTCGATCATGCACCAGGAACTGGTGGAGCGCCGCCGGTGGATCAGCGAGAAGCGCTTCCTGCATGCACTGAACTACTGCATGCTGCTGCCCGGCCCCGAGGCCCAGCAGCTCGCCACGTACATCGGCTGGCTGATGCACCGCTCATGGGGCGGCGTGATTGCCGGCGCGTTGTTCGTGCTGCCTTCGCTGTTCATCCTGATTGGCTTGTCCTGGGTCTACATCGCCTTCGGCGAGGTGCCGGTGGTAGCCGGCATCTTCTATGGCATCAAGCCGGCGGTCACTGCCATCGTCGTTCATGCGGCCCACCGGATCGGCTCGCGGGCGCTGAAGAACGACTGGCTGTGGGCCATGGCTGCGGCCTCCTTCGTGGCCATCTTCGCGCTCAATGTGCCGTTCCCGCTGATCGTGCTGGCCGCCGCGCTGATCGGCTATGCGGGCGGTCGCTTCGCCCCGGACAAGTTCGTGATCGGTGGTGGCCATGGGGCCGCGAAGAACAGCTATGGCCCGGCGCTGATCGATGACGACACGCCGACGCCCGAACATGCCCGCTTCAGCTGGGGTCACCTGCTGCGCCTGCTGCTGGTCGGTGCTGCGCTGTGGTGCCTGCCCATGGCGCTGCTGACCCTGACGTTCGGCTGGGGTGCGACCCTGACCCAGATGGGCTGGTTCTTTACCAAGGCAGCGCTGTTGACCTTTGGCGGGGCCTACGCCGTGTTGCCCTATGTCTACCAGGGCGCTGTCGGCCATTACGGCTGGCTGTCACCCACGCAAATGATCGACGGGCTCGCCCTGGGTGAAACCACGCCAGGGCCGCTGATCATGGTGGTGGCCTTTGTCGGCTTCGTTGGAGGTTACCTGCACCCGATGTTTGGCACGGAACACCCGTTCCTCGCTGGCGCGGTCGCGGCCAGCCTGGTTACCTGGTTCACCTTCCTGCCGTCGTTCCTGTTCATTCTCGGCGGTGGGCCGTTGGTGGAGTCGACGCATAACGAGGTGAAGTTCACTGCGCCGCTGACCGGGATTACGGCGGCGGTGGTGGGAGTGATCCTGAACCTGGCGATGTTCTTCGGTTACCACGTGCTTTGGCCGAAGGGGTTCGCTGGCGCGTTCGACTGGCCTTCGGCAGTGATTGCGGTTGCGGCAGCGGTTGCCTTGTTCCGCTTCAAGCGGGGGGTGATTCAGGTGCTGATTGGCTGTGCCGTGCTTGGCCTGGTGGTGCATATGCTGCGGGTTTGAGGCGCTAGCACGTGGCAGGTTGATCAGGAGCGATTGCAGTATGGGTATCGGCCCCAGGTGCACACATATTCCCAGAGCAGCTTTCGCTCTAGGTGCTTGATGTAGGCGGTGGTGTAAGGCTCGCCCATCTCGACAGGGCAAGCCGAAACCCAAAGATGCTCAAGTGGCGTGGTTTCGAGGAGTGTCAGCCTGAACGTATTGCCTCCGGAATGTCCGGGGCGTTCGCTGAACGCTGAAGTGTTGAACTGACGCAACCGGTCAGCCAGCGTCTGCCCCGTCGTTTCGCCGATGTAGATGATGAAATCGTTGTTTACCCGGTAGTTGTCAGGCTTCTTTTTACTGCTCGCGATGAAGTACACGCCCGGTAGATGCTTTCCCTTGAGCTCCGTCCGTTCGGACCAAGGATGCCAATCACAAAACCCTACTTCGCCGATCATGAATAGCCCCTTCCCTGAAAAGATGTCGTTTTAACATCATTGAGGGGGTAAGGGGATTCATTTTTTCGGGCTCATCTGCTCCGGCCGACTGTGCACGGATGTGCCGAGGCGTTGGGTGACATTACACGACAAAATGGATGAACTTTATTTGCATCCCACATCATTCTCACTTGTCCTGACTGCTTTTCCGAGCCGGTGGCGGCGCCGGCCTCGACACTGCCTTCTTCGCTTTGGCTGCAGCAGGGCTTTTCCCTCGTTTCGGTCCGGCTACCACGGAGGAACTGGCCTGCAGCGCGGCTACAGCGATTGGCCCACCAGCCGTCAACTGGCCGACATTGTTGCCAACGACCGTTGCAGTGGGCTTATCTTTGGCCGTCATCACCATCCCCATCCGCACGCCAAACAGACGCAACACGGCCTCCAAAGTGCTGAGCTTTGGATTCGACTTCCCGCTTTCCAGTTCGTACAGGCTTTTCGTGGATATCTTGCACATGGCCGCGAAGGTCTCTTGGTCAAGCCCGGTGACTTCGAGCCGCAAACGGCGTATGGATGTCCCAATTGGATCGAGCCCCGCCGCGTTGCGCTTGACGATATCCTCTACGAGCTCAGCGCGCTCTTCAGGCTGTAGTTTTTTCATCGCAGTCCCCACTCGACGAGTCGCTTGTCCAGGTTATTCACGGGTATAGAGGCTGCATTGCGCATCGATTCTGGAGCATCGGTCAGTAGATCGGGCAACGCCCTGAACTCCTCAGCCGCATTCATCAACCGTTGCAGCAGAGCATCGGGATCAGTGTAACCAGCGAGCTCAGCGCAGTTGTCACTCCAATCAGAAGACCCCTTGCGCTCCGCCGCCCACTTCGTTGTCCGTGTGATGCCCTCTTCATCCAGGATCATTGGTGCGAGGTCATAGATTGGCGCCAAACGAAACTTACCACCCGCACGCATGATGGAGGTGTTGCGGCCGTGGTTATCGGTGTTGCCTAGAATGCGGTTCAGCAGATCGCGCCGCACGTACTCGAACACCAGGTCGTCCACCTCATCCTGCTGGCCGTTGTCATTCACCATGCGATCAAAGTTCGCGGTGATGTAGTCGTCGTCATATGCGACCAAGCACCTCCCATCAGCAACACGCTCGGGATTTGCAACCGTGAGTGACGCTGCATCGCTCCATGCACCATCGTAGAAAGCCTGGATCGTGATTCTGAGCGGCATCCCCACTACCATTAATCAGTATTTGAATGCTGGTTATCATCGAGCCCGGGGCGTAAACCGGCAATATTTTGCTGATTAAGAGCTTCGGTACGGGAAAAACCGGTACCACACTACCGATTACGCATTCACCGCGCTGAAGGTGCTGGAGGTCGCTGCGCCTGGCAAGCAGAAACTGCCTGTGGTTCGGCCTATGGCTTATAGGACCCAGCTTATTTGCGCTGGTCAGGTGTTGGATGGTACGGGCTTCCTCCGTGATCGCGGTAAACCCGCTCCTACAGGGCGGGAGCTAGCCTGTAAAAATGGGTCGCATGGTGGCGCTGATCGCAGGGGTTGGACAGTTAAGTCCGAGGCTCGCAGGGCTGCTGAGAAGGACAGGCTCAAGAAAGCCCGCACTAGGCGGGCTCATTGATGGCGCGATAGCAAAGAACACTATCGCCAAACTGTCTGGTGCCGGAGACAGGAATCGAACCTGCGACCTTCGCGTTACGAGTGCGCTGCTCTACCGACTGAGCTACACCGGCGTGTAGCGCAACGTACCACTGCTCGCACCCGTTACGCAAACCCCTGTTTCGCCTACCTTATTACCCCACCCTCAAGGCGCCTTGCACCCCTTCGGTGCCAGGTCTTCTTCAATGTCGGTCGTACACGCCCAGCCAGCCGCCGCGCGCGTCAGGGTAATGGCCTTGCCGAGCACGGTAGCCGGAGCATCCACCAGGGTACAAACGATGCTCCCGGTGCCGTCCGCCGCCTTGCCGCTGGCCGTGATCGCACAATGCGCCGTAGCCGGCTGCCCACCCAGTTCGGCCACTGCCGCCACGTCCTTGCCGTCATTCAGGCGCAAATCCATCGCCGTCTTCAGCGCGCTGATCTCCAGCAACCCGGCCGCAGCCTTGGAGCGGGACTGGTGGTTGGTGTACATCGGTAAGGCGATGGTCGCCAGAATGCCGATGATCGCGACGACGATCATCAGTTCGATCAGGGTGATACCGCGTTGCCCTTTCATGAACGGTTTCCTTTTTGCTACGCGTACGCGTTGAGGTCTGTCTCGCCCCAACCGGCAGCGGCGCAGTAGGCCTGAACAGACACCTTTTGTCACCCCTGCCCGCTTGGGCGTCATCTTCGCTGAACTACTCTAGTGAGCATCATGGACGCGCGCCCTGGCATGGACGCGGCAAGCTGTTTCGAAGCTTGTCGCACGGGCAGGAAAAAAGGACCTTGGCATGAACCCATCGACTCCTCTCTACACCTGGCACGGCACCGATGCCAATGGCCAGCCGGTCAGCGGCCAGACGCCCGGGCGCAGCCCGGCACACGTACGCGCCGGGCTGATTCGTCAGGGCATAAAAGTGGCAGGTTTGCGGCCCGCCGGCGGGCTGACCTTCAGTTTGCCGAAACGCCAGGCAAAAGCCGACCCGGCGGGTTTCAGCCGGCAGTTGGCGACTTTGCTCAAGGCCGGGGTACCGCTGCTGCAGGCATTCGAGGTGATGGGGCGCAGTGGCTGCGATGCGGGGCAGGCAGCGTTGCTGAACAAATTGAAACAGGATGTCGCCTCGGGCCTGGGGCTGGCGGACGCGTTGCAGCGCCACCCAGGCTGGTTCGATGCGCTGTACTGCAACCTGGTGCGGGTGGGTGAGCAATCCGGCACGCTCGACCGCCAGCTGGAACAGCTGGCGAGCATGCTGGAACAACGCCACACGCTGCACCGGAAAGTGCGCAAGGCGATGATCTATCCGCTGCTGCTGTTGCTGACCGGATTGGGGGTATCGGCGATTCTGCTGCTGGAGGTGATACCCGAATTCGAGAACCTGTTTTCAGGCATGGGCGCGGCGCTGCCCACGTACACCCAGTGGGTCATCGACTTGTCCGCGATGCTGAGCCGGTTTGCGCCGCTGTTGGTGGTGCTGGGCGCTGCGCTCGGTTTCGCCATGCGCCGGCTTTACCAGCAGCACGCACCGACGCGTCTGTGGCTATCGCGGCAGGTGCTGGGCTTGCCGGTGTTCGGCAGGTTGCTGGCGCAGGCGGCGCTGGCGCGGTTTGCGCGTAGCCTGGCAACGGCCTATGCCGCCGGGGTGCCGTTGCTGGATGCACTGGGCACGGTGGCGTGGGTGAGTGGTGGCGACTTGCACCAACAGGCGGTTTTGCGGCTGCGCCAGGGCATGGCCAATGGGCAGGGGCTGAACCAGGCGATGGCCGCCGAGCCGCTGTTCCCGCCGTTACTGGTGCAACTGACGGCCATCGGCGAAACCAGCGGTACACTGGACCAGATGCTGGAGAAAGCCGCCAGCCATTACGAGGAACAGGTCAGCCAGGCGCTGGACCAGTTGACCAGCCTGCTGGAGCCAGCCATCGTGCTGATCCTGGGCGTGCTGGTTGGCGGCCTGGTGGTGGCGATGTACCTGCCGATCTTCCAGTTGGGTAGCTTGATCTGAACATGACTTCATGGACTTTGCTGGCAGAGCAGCCGGCGTACTTCCTCGCCCTGGCCACGCTGCTCGGCCTGCTGGTGGGCAGTTTCCTCAATGTGCTGGTGTACCGCCTGCCGATCATGCTGGAACAGCAATGGCAGCGTGAGGCGCAGGAAGTGTTGGGGCTACCGACAACCGCGCACGAACGCTTCGACCTGTGGCTGCCAGCCTCGCATTGCCCGCATTGCGGCCATCGAATCCGCGCGTGGGAGAACATTCCGCTCATCAGTTACCTGGCCCTGCGTGGGCGTTGTTCAGCCTGCAAGGCTCCCATCAGCCCGCGCTATCCGTTGGTGGAAGTAGCCAGCGCGCTGCTTTCGCTGGTGGTGGCCTGGCACTTTGGTGTTTCGCTCGAGGCCTTCCTGACGCTGCCGCTGACCTGGTGCCTGCTGGCCCTGAGCCTGATCGATGCCAGGCACCAGCTGTTGCCGGATGTGCTGGTGCTGCCGATGCTGTGGCTGGGGCTGATCGTCAACGCTTTCGACCTCTATGTTCCCCTGGCCAGTGCGCTGTGGGGGGCGGTGATCGGCTACCTCAGCCTGTGGACGGTGTACTGGCTGTTCAAGCTGGCCACCGGCAAGGAAGGCATGGGCTATGGCGACTTCAAGTTGATGGCGCTGATCGGGGCCTGGGGTGGCTGGCAGGTATTACCGTTGACGTTGCTGCTGTCGTCGCTGGTCGGGGCGCTGGTGGGGCTGTGCCTGCTGCGCCTGCGCCGGCATGCCTTGGGCACGGCGATGCCGTTTGGGCCCTATCTGGCGATTGCGGGGTGGATTGCTGTGCTCTGGGGTGATGAAATATACGCCTCATACCTGCAACTGCTTGGATTCTGATGACCACTGCGGCCTTTACCCCCTGGATTCTCGGCCTGACCGGCGGCATCGGCAGCGGCAAGAGCGCCGCTGCCGAGCGCTTCGTCAAGCTTGGCGTGCACCTGGTCGATGCCGACCAGGCGGCGCGCTGGGTGGTCGAACCTGGCCGGCCGGCGCTGGCCAGCATCGTCGAGCGCTTCGGCCCCGGCGTGCTGCAAGCGGACGGCCAGCTCGACCGCACGGCCTTGCGCCAGCTGATCTTCGCCGACCCGGCGCAACGCAAATGGCTGGAACAATTGCTGCACCCGCTGATCGGCCAGGAAATCTTCACTTACCTGGCCAAGGCCGAGTCGCCGTATGCGGTGTATGTCTCGCCGCTGTTGATCGAGTCGGGGCAGTACCAGAAAACCCAGCGGGTGCTGGTGATCGATGCGCCGCAAGAGCTGCAGGTGGCGCGGACCCTGACGCGGGACAACACCAGTACCGAGCAGGTGCAGGCCATACTCAAGGCCCAGTTGGCGCGTGAGGAGCGCCTGCGCCATGCCGACGATGTGGTGGTCAATGACGGCGACCTCGCCGCGCTGCACGAGCAGATTGACCGCCTGCACCACTTTTACCTGACTTTACGAGGAGGCCAGCCATGAGCCAGCCATTGACCGTCGATTGCCCGACCTGTGGCGCACCTGTGGAATGGAACGAGAAAAGCCCGTTCCGGCCGTTTTGCTCGGACCGTTGCAAACTGATCGACCTGGGCGCCTGGGCGGCGGAGGAACACAAGATCCCGGGGTCGGATGAGGCCGAGGATGAGCTGTATTCGGGGGACCTGGAGCCGCGCCACTGAGTCCACCGCACGTCACTGCAGGAGCGGCCTTGTGTCGCGATGGGCCGCAAAGCGGCCCCCTTCCGTGGCTTCATGGCAACGATCGTCGGCGAGCATGTGGTTGCGCAGTTATCGCTCATCCTCCTTCCACGGCGCCTGCAGATAGCGCGTGCGGTTGAAGGTTTCCAGCCACTCCGGGCAGAACACCACCAGCGCACTGATCACCGTGCCGTTGATGAACGCTTCCGGAAACATCATCAGCCACAGGTAGCCGACAAAGTCGCTGAGCCACTCCGGCATCGCGAAGCGCCCGTTCAGCCACAACAGGCCCAGCCCGGCCGACAGGCAGGCCAGTACGGTCAGTGCTGCGGGGAAGAACCCGGAACAGAAGATGTACACGAACAGGTTTCTTGGTTGGGCACGCTCGACCGCTATCGCGCATGCCTCGGCAATCAGCACCGGCAAGCCAACCAGCAACAAGCCATTGATCCCCAGCGCCGCCAGGTCCTGGCGCCCGAGCACCAGCAAGCCGACCTGCGCCATGCAACCGCCGAGCACCGCCAGCGGCCAGTCCAGCAACAGCGTCACCGCGGTCATGCCGATGAAGTGGTAGGACACCCCGGTATCGAAATCGCGCCTTACCAGCCACAGGGCAAACAGGCAGAACACCGTGCCGAACAGCAGGTGCTGGCGGCGCCGGTCACTGAGCAGTTCCACCCAGCGCACCTGGCTGGCCGCCCAGGCCAGCAACGGCAGGTAACCGAGCCAGCCGAGGGTGAGGGTGGTGCCGGACAACACCTGCGCGCTGATCACCTGAACAATGCCCCTTGCCGCCCTGTGGATAATGGCGAGTCTACACCTATTCTCGGTTTCATTCGGCTGCGCTAGGCTGGCGGACTCATTCGATGCAGGACGCATTGCTCATGCCGGAAGGAACCAACCTCGCCCTGCTGCTGGCAGCAGCACTCGACGCCACTATCGGCGTGCTTCACCTGGCCATCATCGCCGTCGGGCCACGCTGGTACCGGTTGTTCGGCGCCGGCGAACGCATGGCATTGGCCGCCGAGAGGGGCCGCTGGTACCCAGGCCTGATCACTGCCGCCATCGCCTGCGTATTGCTGGCCTGGTCGGCCTATGCGCTTTCGGCTGCCGGGGCAATCGCGCGGCTGCCCTTGCTGTTGCCGGCCATCTGCCTGATCACCCTGGTGTTCCTGGCGCGCGGCTTGCTGGGGCCGATGCTGTTGGCCGGCACCGGGCGCTCGCGGCGGTTTATCGCGGTCAGTTCGCTGGTGTGCCTGGGCTTTGGCCTGGTGCATTTGCTGGGGCTGGTGCAGCAGTGGCCGGTGCTGCACTGATTTTTCCGCACAAACAGCATCTTACCGTCATCGATTAGGGTCTAAGCTTGCCCCATGGATGACTCAGATTACCTGCGCCTGCTTACCATCCAGGCCGAACAAGCCAATGCCTTTCTCTCCAACGCCCGCAAGTGGGAGCGGGAGCGTTGGGTGTGCCAACGCCTGTTGCAAGGGCTGAACATCCCCTACCGCAGCGAGGACTTCACCCCGGCCGGGCAGGAGCCGCCAGACGTGCTGTTTCGCGATGCCGCCTTCGAAGTGTTTTTCGTCCTCGACGAAGGCCGCCGGTTGAACGATGAATGGCGCGAAGAGCTGCAACGCCGGCGCAGTGCGTTTTCCCTGGCGCAGCTGGTGCGCCGCGAAGCGCGCCCACGGCGCATCAGTGCCACCGAGCTGCTGGGGCGCCTGGCGCCGACCTTGCGCAAGAAGGCGCACAACTACCGCGAACGCGGGCTGGAGCTTAACGAGCTGGATATCATCGCCTTCGCCAGCCTCAAGCGCGAGGTGCTCGACCTCAACACCCACTTCCCGCCACCCACCGAATACCTGCGCCAGGGCTGGCGCTCGCTGTCACTGGTCGGGCCGACCTTCGCCCGGGTGCTGTTCGCCCACCCGGATGCCCCGGACTTCCTGCGCGGCAACCTGGGCCGCAGCATCGTGTTCGACGTGGGCATCAGTCTTTGATCCAGTGCAGCGAGTGTTTGCGATGGCGTACACTCGGCGCCAGAGATAGAAGGCATTATCATTTGTTTCAAGCGCCTGCGTGAACGCTGTAGCGTTTGCGCAGTCACAAACGTCTACCTGACGAGGCCCCGCCATGACCAGCCGCCTGAATCCGGAAGATCAGCGTCGTGTCGATGAGTATCTGCGAGCCCCCCAGCATCAAGTCGAGCGCAGGCCCTTCCGGCCGTGGCTGCTCCTTGTGCTGGTGGTGGCCGTGACCATCGGGTTGGGTCTCATCAGCCGCCTGCTGAGTGGCCTGGTGCTATGAGCTGCTTCGCGCTCGCCCGCCCCTCGCGCAGTTTGCGGCCGGCCCCCTGGGCCACGAATTCCTTAAACCTTACGAGATATTCCCATGACTCATCGCATCGTGATTGTCGGCGGCGGCGCCGGCGGCCTGGAACTGGCGACCCGCCTGGGTAAAAGCCTGGGCAAGCGCAAGCAGGCCGAGATCACCCTGGTCGACGCCAACCTCACGCATATCTGGAAACCACTGCTGCACGAAGTGGCGGCAGGCTCGCTGAACTCCTCGGAAGACGAACTGAACTACGTGGCCCAGGCCAAGTGGAACCACTTCAATTTCCAGCTGGGACGCATGAGCGGCCTGGACCGCGAGGGCAAGCAGATCCAGCTGGCCGCCACCCTCGACGAAGAGGGCCGCGAGCTGCTGCCTGCGCGTACCCTGGGCTACGACACCCTGGTGATTGCCGTGGGTTCCAATACCAACGACTTCGGCACCCTGGGCGCGGCGCAGCACTGCCTGTTCCTCGACACCCGCAAGCAGGCTGAGCGTTTCCACCAGCAACTGCTCAATCACTACCTGCGCGCCCATGCCGGTGACGTGGCCAGCGAAAAAATCAGCGTGGCCATCGTCGGCGCGGGTGCCACCGGCGTGGAACTGGCGGCCGAGCTGCACCACGCCGCGCACGAACTGGCGGCCTATGGCCTGGACCGTATCCAGCCCAAGGACATGCACATCACCCTGATCGAAGCCGGCCCGCGCGTGCTGCCGGCACTGCCCGAGCGCATCAGCGTGCCGGTGCACAAGACCCTGGAAAAACTTGGGGTCAAGGTGATGACCAACGCGGCCGTCAGTGAAGTGACCGAGGATGGCCTGAAAACCAAGGATGGCGAAGTGATCCAGGCCAGCCTGAAGGTCTGGGCGGCGGGTATCCGTGCGCCGGGCTTCCTCAAGGACATCGATGGCCTGGAGACCAACCGCATCAACCAGCTGGTGGTGCGCCCTACCCTGCAGACCACGCGCGACGACAACATCTTTGCCTTCGGCGATTGCGCCGCCTGCCCGCAACCCGGCAGCGACCGCAACGTGCCGCCACGGGCGCAGGCCGCGCACCAACAGGCCTCGATGCTGGCGCAGAGCTTGAAGGCCCGGCTGGAGAACAAGGCGCTGCCGACCTACGCGTACAAGGACTACGGTTCGCTGGTGTCGCTGTCGCGCTTCTCGGCGGTGGGCAACCTGATGGGTAACCTGATGGGCAGTGTGAAGCTGGAAGGCTGGCTGGCGCGCATGTTCTATGTGTCGTTGTACCGGATGCACCAAATGGCGCTGTACGGTTTCTTCCGCACCGCGCTGATGATGCTCGGCAGCAAGATTGGCCGGGGTACCGAGCCGCGCCTGAAGTTGCACTGACAGGCATCTGGCTCTACCTGCAAGAGCAGGCTTGCCCGCGAAGAAGGCGTCGCGGTGCCGGGCACGGGTTTCGCCCGTGTTCGCGGCAAGCCCGCTCCCACAGGGGTATGCCTGCGGACGGCCTGGACAGGCCGTACTGAAGGCACATTCTTTGCGGATTAATTCGAGGCAAAAGAAAAAGGGCATCTCATTCGAGATGCCCTTTTTACATGGTGGGTCGTGTAGGATTCGAACCTACGACCAATTGGTTAAAAGCCAACTGCTCTACCAACTGAGCTAACGACCCGGAAAATGGTCGGGGTGAGGGGATTCGAACTCCTGACATCCTGCTCCCAAAGCAGGCGCGCTACCGGACTGCGCTACACCCCGAGATTGGCTCCGCGACCTGGACTCGAACCAGGGACCCAATGATTAACAGTCATTTGCTCTACCGACTGAGCTATCGCGGAACTGAACTTCGGTACAACCTTTACTACTTCGAAGCTTGTGTTAGCTTCGGTCTCTTTGGCTATCCGCTTTCGCGTTGTCGCTGCTGAGGCCGGCTATTCTACATTCTTCGTTTTGCTTGTCAACCACTTTTTTTCGTTCAACTTACTGATTTGTAAGTTGTTTTGCGATCCCCGATGTTGCTGGTGATTCGCTTAGTGCCTGACAACGCGGCGTATATTAGGGGCACCCGATTTTAGATGCAAGCAAAAATTTCAAAATTTTCAGAAACTTATCACCTCACCGGCAGCGGAATGAAAAAAGCCCCGCCGTAGCGGGGCTTGCGGGTCAGGCGAAGACGATCTCCTCGCCTTCCACCTTGGCGGTAATCGCCGTACCGGGCATGAACTTGCCTGCCAGGATCAGCTGCGCCAGCGGGTTCTCGATCCAGCGCTGGATGGCCCGCTTCAGCGGCCGTGCGCCATACACCGGGTCGTAACCCACGGCAATCAGCTTGTCCAAGGCTTCCGGGCTCAGGCTCAGCGACAGTTCGCGCTCCTGCAGACGGCTGCGCAGGCGGCCCAGCTGGATTTCGGTAATACCGGCAATCTGCTCGCGGCCCAACGGCTCGAACACCACCACTTCGTCGATACGGTTGATGAATTCCGGGCGGAAGTGCGATCCCACCGCATCCATCACCGCTGCCCGCTGTGCCTCGCGATCACCCACCAGCTCCTGGATCTGCGCCGAGCCCAGGTTGGAGGTCATCACGATGACCGTGTTGCGGAAGTCCACGGTGCGCCCGTGGCTGTCGGTCAGGCGGCCGTCCTCAAGCACCTGCAGCAACACGTTGAACACATCCGGGTGAGCCTTTTCCACCTCGTCCAGCAGCACCACCGAGTAAGGCTTGCGGCGTACCGCCTCGGTCAGGTAACCGCCCTCTTCATAGCCGACATAGCCTGGCGGGGCACCGATCAGGCGAGCCACGGAGTGCTTCTCCATGAACTCGGACATGTCGATGCGCACCATGGCCTCTTCGGTGTCGAACAGGAACTCGGCCAGGGCCTTGCACAGCTCGGTCTTGCCCACACCGGTCGGGCCGAGGAACAGGAACGAGCCACTGGGCCGGTTCGGGTCGGACAGCCCGGCACGCGAGCGGCGCACGGCGTTGGACACCGCGGTTACCGCCTCGCCCTGGCCGATCACGCGCTGATGCAGCAGCTCTTCCATCTTCAGCAGCTTCTCGCGCTCGCCTTCGAGCATCTTGGCCACCGGGATGCCGGTCCACTTGGACACCACTTCGGCAATTTCTTCCTCGGTCACCTTGTTGCGCAGCAACTGGTTGTCGGACTTGCCGTGCTGGTCGACCATCTGCAGGCTGCGCTCCAGGTCGGGGATCACCCCGTACTGCAGCTCGGCCATGCGGCTGAGGTCGCCTTTGCGGCGGGCGGCTTCCAGTTCCTGGCGGGCCTGCTCGATCTTTTGCTGGATCTGCGCCGAGCCCTGCACTTCGGCCTTTTCCGACGCCCAGATTTCTTCCAGGTCGGCGTATTCACGCTCCAGCCGGGTAATTTCCTCGGTCAGCTTCTCCAGGCGTTTTTTCGCGGCTTCGTCTTCTTCCTTCTTCAGCGCCTGCGATTCCACCTTGAGCTGGATCAGGCGACGGTCGAGGCGGTCGAGCACTTCCGGCTTGGAGTCGATCTCCATGCGGATGCGGCTGGCCGCTTCGTCGATCAGGTCGATGGCCTTGTCCGGCAACTGCCGGTCGGTGATATAGCGGTGGCTGAGCTTGGCCGCGGCGATGATGGCACCGTCGGTGATGGCCACCTTGTGGTGCACTTCATAGCGTTCCTTCAGGCCACGCAGGATGGCGATGGTGTCTTCCTCGCTCGGCTCCTCGACCAAGACCTTCTGGAAGCGCCGCTCCAGGGCCGCGTCCTTCTCGATGAACTGGCGGTATTCGTTGAGCGTGGTCGCGCCCACACAGTGCAGCTCGCCGCGGGCCAGGGCCGGCTTGAGCATGTTGCCGGCGTCCATGGCGCCCTCGCCCTTGCCGGCGCCGACCATGGTGTGCAGTTCGTCGATGAACAGAATGATCTGGCCTTCCTGCTTGGACAGTTCATTGAGCAGGCCTTTGAGGCGCTCCTCGAACTCGCCGCGGTACTTGGCACCGGCGATCAGCGCGCCCATGTCCAGCGCCAGCAGGCGCTTGCCCTTGAGGCCGTCCGGCACTTCACCGTTGATGATGCGCTGCGCCAGGCCTTCGGCGATGGCGGTCTTGCCGACCCCAGGCTCGCCGATCAGCACCGGGTTGTTCTTGGTCCGGCGTTGCAGTACCTGAACGGTACGGCGGATTTCGTCGTCACGGCCGATTACCGGGTCCAGCTTGCCTTCCTCGGCACGCTTGGTCAGGTCGACGGTGTACTTGTCCAGCGCCTGGCGCGATTCCTCGGCGTTGGCGTCGTTGACAGCCGCACCGCCGCGCAGGTTGTTGATGGCGTTTTCCAGGGCCTTCTTGCTGACGCCCTGGCCGAGCAACAGCTTGCCGAGCTTGCTGTTCTCGTCCATGGCGGCCAGCAACACCAGCTCGCTGGAAATGAACTGGTCACCTTTCTGCTGGGCCAGGCGGTCGGCCTGGTTGAGCAGGCGCGCCAGGTCCTGCGACATGTTCACGTCGCCGGTCGGGTTCTGGATTTTCGGCAGGTGGTCGAGTTCTTTCACCAGCGCCTGGCGCAGGCTGTTGATGTCGAAACCTACCTGCATCAGCAGCGGCTTGATCGAACCGCCCTGCTGCTCGAGCAACGCCTGCAGCAGGTGCACGGGCTCGATGGCAGGGTGGTCCATGCCAACGGCCAGGGACTGGGCATCGGATATGGCAAGCTGCAGCTTGCTGGTCAAACGGTCTATTCGCATGGGATACCTTCCTTTAAAGGGCAGGTCGGAGCGATGGACAGCGCCTGTTGATGAAGAAACCTGCCTGAGATGACCTTATAGATAAGGCTGATTGTGGAAGATTCAAGCGTAGCGGGGTTGACCGGGGTCAATCTGTTGGATTAGTGCCGGGCCATTCGCGGGTGAACCCGCTCCCACAAGTACTGCACTGCTCTCTGGGACTGTGATTATCTCGTGGGAGCGGGTTCACCCGCGAAGAGACCGGTGCAGGCTAGCGCGGTTCCAGCCACACCAGCGAAGCAAAGCGCCCCCCTTGCGGGGTACGGCGATAGGAGAAGAAGCGCTCATCGCTGACCGTGCACCAGCCACCGCCATAAACGGCAGTCACCCCACGTGCCGCCAAGCGAATGCGTGCCAGCTCATAGATGTCGGCCATCAGCTTGCCCGGCCGCTCGCCATCGACAAACGCCCGCGCTGCTTCGGGGTGCACCGCCGTAAAGGCATCGCGCACTTCCATGCCAACTTCGAAAGCCTGCGGCCCGATCGCCGGCCCCAGCCACACCAGCACCTCTTCAGGCGCCAATGCCAGGCGGTCGAGCGTGGCTTCCAGCACACCCCCGGCCAGCCCGCGCCAGCCGGCATGCGCCGCCGCCACGCGGGTGCCGGCACGGTCGCAGAACAGCGCCGGCAGACAATCGGCAGTCATCACCGCGCAGGCAATGCCTGGCCCGTCGGTCCAGCTGGCGTCGGCCTCGGCGACCACGCCCGGGTCGGCATCGGCCACCACCAGGCCGTGCACCTGCTTGAGCCAGGCCGGCTGGATGGCGAATTCATCGCTCAGGCGGCGACGGTTCTCGGCCACCGCAGCGGGGTCGTCGCCAACGTGGTCGCCAAGGTTGAAGGTTTCATAGGGCGGCAGGCTGACGCCGCCCTGGCGCGTGGTGACGCAGGCGCGCACCGAGGCCGGGGCCGGCCAGTCGGGGTATAGCAGCGTCTGCGTCAGGCCACTCATCCGATAAAGCTCTCGCGGTCCTGGTTCAGCAGCGACAGCAACCAGACGAAGTCATCCGGCAGTGGCGATTCCCACTTCATGACTTCACCGGTAATCGGGTGGGCCAACGCAAGGAAGCGCGCATGCAGTGCCTGACGCGGGAAGGTTTTCACCGCCTCGACCATGGTCGGGCTGGCGGCTGGCGGAATCCGGAAGCGGCCACCGTAGGTCTGGTCGCCGACCAGCGGGAAACCCACATGCGCCATGTGCACGCGAATCTGGTGGGTACGACCGGTTTCCAGCTTGACCCGCACGTGGGTGTGCGAGCGGAAGCGCTTGAGCACACGGTAGTGGCTGACCGCCGGCTTGCCGCCGTCGGTGACCGCCATGCGCTGGCGCATGCCGCCATGGCGGCCGATCGGGGCATCGATCTTGCCGCCAGCCGTGACCACGCCAATCACGATGCACTCGTAGATGCGGCTGACCTTGCGGGCCTGCATCTGCTCGACCAGCCGGGTCTGCGCCTGCAAGGTCTTGGCCACCACCATCAGGCCGGTGGTGTCCTTGTCCAGGCGGTGAACGATACCGGCGCGCGGTACGTTGACGATGTCCGGCACGTGGTGCAGCAAGGCATTGAGCAGGGTGCCACTGGCATGCCCGGCGGCCGGGTGCACAACCAGCCCGGCAGGCTTGTTGATCACCATGATGTGGTCGTCCTCGTAGACGATATCCAGTTCGATATCTTCTGCGACCCACTCACCCTGGGCCTCCTGCTCGGCCTCCAGGATAAGCTGCGAGCCACCGTGGACGAGGTCTCGAGGGCGCACTACCGCGCCATCGACCGTCAGACGGCCCTCTTTGATCCACGAAGTTAGCCGCGAACGCGAGTACTCGGCGAACAATTGGGCGGCGACCTGGTCGAGGCGTTGACCGCCCAGTTCGGACGGCACCTCTGCGCTAAGTTGAATGATCTCGGACATGCTCGATTCGGCGGGCGCACAGCCTTTGGTTTCGGCTGCGAGCTTGTGGTTAAATACGGCTTCTTTTGTCCCGGGGTTGGCCGGGGCGCTCATCATAACAGGACGGCACCGCCCAAGACAGCGGCCGTCAAAGGGACGCAAGCCGCCATGCAAGTGAAACACCTGCTGCTGATCGCCATCCTCGGGCTCACCGCGGCCTGTTCCTCCAATAAGGAAGTCATTGACGAGAACCTCAGCGAAGCCGAGCTGTACCAGCAGGCGCAGGCTGACCTGGACAACTCCAGCTACACCAGCGCCGTGAACAAGCTCAAGGCCCTGGAGTCGCGTTACCCGTTCGGCCGCTATGCCGACCAGGCGCAGCTCGAGCTGATCTACGCCAACTACAAGAACTCGGAACCCGAAGCTGCCAAGTCGGCCGCCGAGCGCTTCATCCGCCTGCACCCGCAGCACCCGAACGTCGACTACGCCTACTACCTCAAGGGCCTGACCTCGTTCGACCAGGACCGTGGCCTGCTGGCGCGCTTCCTGCCGCTGGACATGACCAAGCGTGACCCGGGTGCCGCGCGCGACTCGTACAACGAGTTCGCCCAGCTGACCAGCCGTTTCCCCAACAGCCGCTACGCGCCTGATGCCAAGCAGCGCATGATCTACCTGCGCAACCTGCTGGCCGCGTACGAAATCCATGTGGCCGACTACTACCTGAGCCGCCAGGCCTATGTCGCTGCAGCCAACCGTGGCCGCTACGTGGTGGAAAACTTCCAGGAAACCCCGTCGGTCGGTGATGGCCTGGCGGTAATGGTCGAGTCGTACCAGAAGATGCACCTGGACGAACTGGCGGCCACCAGCCTGGAAACCCTCAAGCTCAACTACCCGGACCATCCGAGCCTGGTCGATGGCCAGTTCCAGCCCAAGCAGACCGAGTCTGATGGCCGTGGCTGGCTGTCCAAGGCCACCTTGGGCCTGATCGAAACCGACACCCCGCTGCCGCCGGGCGAAACCCGCGCCAACCAGGACGTGGTCAAGCAGTTCCAGGACGCACGTGACGAGATGCCGCAAGAGCTGCTGCCGAAGGACGAGAACGGTGACCCGATCGTGCCGGAAGGGCCGAAGGAAGCCGAGCAGGACCGCTCCTGGTTCAGCTACATGACCTTTGGTCTGTTCGACTGATCTGCTGTGTTAGGTGAAAGGGAGGCCCTGGGCCTCCCTTTTTTATTGGCCGCGTCCTAGACTGTCGGCTTCTTCAACCGACAAGCTGGACACCATGGTTCGCCTACTTTTCTGGATCGCCCTGATCGCCGCCGCGTTCTGGCTGTGGCGCAAATTCAAAGTCAGCCAGCAGTCACGCCCCGAGGCCAAGCTGGATGCGCCGCTGAAAATGGTGCGCTGCGCCCATTGTGGCGTGCACCTGCCCAATGACCGGGCGCTGCAGCAGGGCAACGAGTGGTATTGCAGCCAGGCGCACCTGCAGCAAGGTCCCGGCCGCCAGCACTGAACACGCTAGCCTGTGGAAGCGGGTTCATCCGCGAATGGGTCGGTGGCTTCACCGCAGCATTCGCGGGCAAACCTGCTCCACAGGTTGCGCGGTTGATCACCTCTTCACTTATCCCTCCCCGACCCTTTCGCACCATTTGCGACTCCTCCCCCGCCGCCAGCATTGACCCACCCGGCAAAACTCGCTAAATCCTATTTATCCGCATAAATATGAAAAATAGCGAAATGCTCAAACCCAAACGCAGGCGCCAGAAGCTGTCCGACGTGATTGTCGAATCGGTAAAGCGCTCGATCGTCACCGAAGCGCTGCACCCCGGCGACCGCCTGCCCACCGAGCGCGAGCTGATGGAGCATTTCGAATGCTCCAAGGGTACCGCCCGCGAAGCGCTCAAGGCCCTGGAGGTCGAGGGCCTGGTCAGCACCCGCACCGGCCCGAGCGGCGGTGCCTACCTCAACGAAGTGGGCACTGAACCTGCCAGCCGCGCGCTGCGCAACTACCTGCACTTCCAGCACCTGGACGGCGAGCAGGTGTACCAGCTGCGCAAGGTCATCGAGGTGGAGCTGGCGGTGTCGGTGATGGGCAAGCTGAGCGAAGCCGACTACGCCGCACTGCAGGCCAATATCGACTTCTGCAGCGCACCGGAGGACAGCGAGGAAGGCCAGCGCGAACAGCGCCTGGCCGAGCTGGAGTTCCACACCCTGCTGGCCGACCGCTGCTCCAACCCGTTGCTGCGTTTCATGGCGGTGTTCCTCAATGACCTGCTGCGCGACCTGGTGGTGCTGAAAAAGGCCTACCTGCCCAAGCGCCAGCAGTTCGCCGCTGCCAACATCGCCTACCACAAGCAACTGCTCACCGCCCTGCGCGCCAGCGACGAGCCTGCCGTACGCCGGCTGATGCACGAACACATGTGCGACGCCGAACACCACATGACCGCGCTGGAAGGCGAGGTTGCCCGCAACTTCCTGCTGGAGTTCGAACACCACCACTGATCCACCTGGAAAGAGGCCTGCACACAGGCCCGGCTGTACCCGCTTTGTCATTGCCACTCCTGCCTAATAACCACAACCAAGGAGTTACTCATGCAAAGACGTACCCTGCTCAAGGCAGGCCTTGCCCTGGGTGCCTTAGGTAGCCTCCCCCTGGGGTCGCACCGGGCATTCGCCGACCAACCGTTGACCTTCTATGGGCTCAAGTCCATGTCTGGCGCCTTTGCCAGCTACGGCAAGTACGCCGACATGGGCTCGCGCCTGGCTATCGCCGAACACCCGCAACTGCTTGGCCACCCGCTCAAGTACAAGGTCATCGACACTGAAGGCAACGCCGGCAAGGCGGTGCGCAAGGTACAGGAAGCCATCGGCCAGGATGGCGCACGCTTCTTCCAGGGCTGCACCTTGTCGTCCTCGGCACTGGCGGTGTCGAAGGAAATCCACAAGGCCGGTGGCGTATTCATGACCCCGGTCGGCGCCGACGAAATTACCGGCAAGGACTGCAATGCCTCGACCTTCCGCTGGTCGGTGCCCACCTACGGCGCCATCCGCGAAACGCTGGTGCCGATGATCCGCCAGTTGCCCCAGGCCAAGCGCTGGTACACCATCACCCCGCAGTACGTGTTCGGCGATGCCCTGCTGGACAATGCCCGCAAGGTGTTTGCCGAGCTTGGCGTGGAACACATCGGCAACAGCTACCACTCGCTGCAGGAGCAGGAATTTTCCGGCTACCTGACCAACGCCATCGCCGCCAAGCCCGACGTACTGGTGCTGCTCAACTTCGGCAGCCAGGCGTCCAACGCCCTGCGCCAGGCAGTGAACTTCGGCATCAAGGCGCGCATGAAAGTGCTGATGGTGTGGTCTGCCGGCCTCGATCAGTTCCAGGAGCTGGGCAGCGACGTGCTCGAAGGCGTGTACCTGGGCGCGCAGTACTGGCACCAGGTCGATACCCCACTGAACAAACAGCTGGTCGCCGCCACTCGCAAGGCCTATGGCATCAACCCCAACTACCCGCTGGCGGCCGACTACATCGGCACCAAGGTCATGCTCGAGGCCATCATCAAGGCCGGCAGCCTGGATGGCGCAGCCGTGTCCGCGGCGCTGCAGGGCATGCGCTTCCAGGGCCCGACGGGTGAAGAACTGATCCGTCCGGGCGACCACCAGGTGCTCAAGGACTACTACCTGCTGCGCGGCAAGCCCCAGGGGCAGATGCGCGACGAGGACGACCTGGCCGAAGTCATCAGCTCGGGTCGCTCGTTCGTCGAAGTCGACCACACCGGTTGCGCCCTGGCCTGAAGCCGCGGCGTCAGTCACACACACTCGTACAGGCAGCCGCACCGCGCGCTGTCGAGGGCACGCTCATGCTCGATTTGTACCTGTTCCAACTGCTCAACGGCCTGGGCCTGGGGATGATCTACTTCCTCATCGCCGTGGGCCTGACGATCATTTTCGGCTTGCTCAACTTCGTCAACTTCGCCCACGGCGCGTTTTTCTTGCTGGGCGCCTACCTGTGCTACACCGCCGTGGCCATTACCGGCAGCTTCTGGCTTGCCCTGCTGATCGCACCATTGGTGGTGGCGGCGCTGGCCTGGGCGGTCGAGCGCCTGCTGATCAAGCGCATCTACCACCTGCCGCACACGTTCCAGATCCTCGTCACCCTTGGTATCGCGCTGATCATCCAGGAAGCCTCGGTACTGATCTGGGGCCCGGTGGGCAAGAACATCGCGGTACCGTCGGAGCTGCGCGGGGTGCTGATCGTCGGTGACTTCATCTACCCCTACTACCGGCTGTTCCTGATCGGTTTCGCCGCGCTGATCGGCCTTGGCCTGTGGCTGCTGCTGGAGCGCACCCGCTTCGGCGCCCTGGTACGGGCCGGCAGCGAAAGCACCGAAACCGTGTCGCTGCTGGGCACCAACATCTTCCGCCTGTTCTCCCTGACCTTCGCCCTCGGCGTGGGCCTGGCCGGCGTGGCAGGCGTGCTATTCGCACCGTTGCGTGGCGCCCAGCCCTTCGTCGGCCCGGAAATCCTCGGCATCGCCTTCGTGGTGGTAGTGATCGGCGGGATGGGCTCGTTCGGCGGAGCACTGGTCGGCGGCCTGCTGGTGGGTGTGGTGCAAAGCATGATGACCAGCCTCTGGCCGCAAGGCGCCAGCCTGATGATCTACGGCGCCATGGCCGCCGTGATTTTGGTCCGTCCCTATGGCCTGTTCGGGAGAGCCTGAGATGAGCGAGAAGAACCCATTACCGTTCGCTAAGGGCCGCGCCCCGGCCCTTTTGTTGCTGGTGGTCGCCAGCTTGGTGGCGCTACCGCTGCTGCTTCCGTCTGCCACCCTGGCCACCGAGATCCTGATCTTTGCCCTGGCGGCGCTGGCCTGCAACCTGCTGCTCGGCTACACCGGCCTGCTGTCGTTCGGCCAGGGCATCTTCTTTGGCGTGGGCGCCTATGGCGCGGCGTTGCTGATGATCCACCTGCAGTGGGGCATGTTCGCCGCGCTGCTTGGCGCAGCCGTGTTCGGTGCCTTCCTGGCGCTGCTGGTAGGTGCCCTGGCGATCCGCCGCACGGGTATCTATTTCGTCATGCTGACCCTGGCCTTCAGCCAGATGGCCTACTTCCTGGCCTACACCCTCAGCGTCTGGACCGGCGGTGACAACGGCCTGCTCGATGTGCCCCGGCCGAACATCGAAATCGCCGGCCGTGTGCTGTTCGACCTGGCCGACCCACGGCATTTCTATGTGTTCGTTGCGGTGCTGTTCCTGCTGGTCTTTGCCGGTGCCCTGCGGGTGATCCGCTCACCATTCGGCAGCACCCTGCTGGCCATCCGCGAAAACGAGACCCGCGCCGCAGCCATCGGCTACGACACCCGCCACTTCAAGATCCTGGTGTTCATGCTGTCGGGTGCCATCACCGGTATCGCCGGGGCGCTGTACGCCATGCTGCTGCACTTTGCGCCACTGTCGAACATCGACCTGATGATGAGCGAGAACATCCTGATCATGACCATCGTCGGTGGCACCGGCTCGCTGTTCGGCTCGCTGCTGGGGGCCGGCGCCATCGTGTTGCTGGGTGATGTGCTGTCGGAGCTGTGGCCGCGCTGGCTGATGCTGCTGGGGGTGATCCTGATCCTGGTGGTGGTGTTCATGCGCGGTGGCCTGTGGGGCGGCCTCGCCGGACTGAGCAAGCGCTTGCTGGCTACCCGCAACGCCAATGACAACCCCCAGGCCAAGACCAAGGAGACCCTGTGATGAGCGACTACCTCCTGGAAACCCGTCAGCTGGAGCTGGCATACGGGCCGTTCAAGGCAGTTGCAGGCGTCGACCTCAAGGTTCGCGCCGGCTCAATCCACACCATCATCGGCCCCAATGGCGCCGGCAAGACCAGCCTGTTCCACTGCCTGACCGGCGAGCGCCAGGCCACCGCGGGCAAGATCCTGTTCAACGGCCAGGACATCATCCGCAAACCGTCCCATGGGCGCGTGGCGCTGGGTATGGCCCGTTCGTTCCAGCTCACCAGCCTGTTCCAGAACCTGTCGGTGCGCGAGAACCTGCGTCTGGCCGCCCAAGGGCGCGATGGCCTGGGTGCGCTGAACTTCTGGCGCAGCGTCGAGCACAAGCGCAGCCACTGGGACACTGCCGACCAGGTGCTGGAGCGCCTGAAGCTGACCGCCCGCGCCGAGACCCTGGCCGGCGAGTTGTCGCACGGCCAGCAACGGGTGCTGGAGGTGGGCATGTCGATCTGCGCCAAACCTACGTTGCTGATGCTCGACGAGCCCACTTCGGGCATGGGCATCGACGACATCCCGGTGATGACCGACCTGATCAGCGACCTCGGCCGTGACCACACCGTGCTGCTGATCGAGCACAACATGAGCATCGTCATGTCGATCAGCCAGCGCATCACGGTGATGAGCCACGGCCAGATCCTGGTCGAGGGTACCCCTGAACAGGTGCGCAACGACGAGCGTGTCCGCACCGCCTACCTTGGAGAGGCCGCCTGATGCTCAAAGTCGATTCGATCCATTCCTACTACGACAAGAGTCATGTGCTCGAAGGCGTCTCGCTCAAGGTCGAGGCTGGCGAACTGGTGACCTTGCTGGGGCGCAACGGCGCCGGCAAGACCACCACCCTACGCAGCATCCTCGGCATCGTCCGACCACGACAGGGGCAGATCAGCTTCAACGGCCAGCAGCTGGTTGGCCGCGAAATCTTCGATATCGCGCGGCTCGGCATTGCCCTGGTGCCGGAGCACCGCGGCATTTTTCGCCAGCTCAGCGTGGAGGAAAACCTGAGGATTGCCGTACGCAAGGACAGCCGCTGGCAGCTGGAAGACGTGTACAGCATGTTCCCGCGGCTGAAGGAGCGGCGCCGCAACGGCGGTTTCGCCCTTTCCGGCGGCGAACAGCAGATGCTGGCCATCGCTCGCGCCCTGCTTAACGGCCCCAAGCTGCTGATCCTCGACGAGCCCACCGAAGGCCTGGCCCCGGTAATCGTCGACGAACTGGTGAGGATTCTGCGGCGCATCAAGGAAGAAGGCCTGTCGATTCTGCTGGTGGAGCAGAACCTGATGGTCTGCGACGCCCTCGCCGACCGCCACTACGTGCTGGAACAGGGCCGCGTCGCCTACCAGGGCAGCGCGGCGCAGTTCCGCGAGGACCCGAGCATCAAGAACCGTTACCTGGCCCTGAGTGCCTGATACAGGCCTCGTTTACCTGTAGTGGCCTCTTCGCGGGTAAACCCGCTCCCACACCTGAAGGCAGTGATGTCCCTGTGGGAGCGGGTTCACCCGCGAAGAGGCCAGTACAAGCAACCCCGTCATTTCAGGAGAGATGAACCATGAACACCCGCATCGATCCCTCGCAGCACCTGCTCGGCCAGGGCCCGCTGGTCAACCGCGAACGCCTCTGGCAATCGCTGATGGACCTGGCACAGCTCGGCGCCACCGCCAAGGGTGGCGTATGCCGCCTGGCCCTGACCGACCTCGACCGCCAGGCCCGCGACCTGTTCGTGCGCTGGTGCGAAGACGCCGGCTGCACGGTCAGCATCGACGCCATCGGCAACATCTTCGCCCGCCGCCCCGGGCGCAACCCGGCCCTGCCGCCCGTGATGACCGGTAGCCACATCGACACCCAACCCACCGGCGGCAAGTTCGACGGCTGCTACGGCGTCATGGCCGGCCTCGAGGTGCTGCGCACCCTGAACGACCTGAACCTGACCACCGAAGCCCCGCTGGAAGTGGTGGTGTGGACCAACGAGGAAGGCTCGCGTTTCCCGCCATGCATGATGGGCTCGGGGGTGTTCGCCGGTAAGTTCGGCCTGCAGGAGACACTGGCCAAGGTCGACGACAAGGGCCTGTCGGTAGGCGCGGAACTCCAGCGCATCGGTTACGCTGGCCCGCGTGTACCCACCGGGCACGCCGTCGGCGCCTACTTCGAGGCGCATATCGAACAGGGCCCGGTGCTGGAAGACCAGCGCACCACCATTGGCGTGGTCCAGGGCTGTCTGGGGCAGAAATGGTTCGACCTGGTACTGACCGGCGTAGAGGCCCACGCCGGCCCCACCCCGATGCACCTGCGCAAGGATGCCCTGGTCGGTGCCGCCGAGGTGGTGGCTGCGGTCAACCGCGTGGCCCATGCTCACCAGCCGCATGCCTGCGGCACTGTCGGCTGCCTGAACCTGCACCCGGGCTCGCGCAATGTCATTCCGGGCCAGGTGCAAATGACCATCGACCTGCGCCACCTCGACCCCGAGCACCTCGCAGCCATGGTCAGCGAGGTGTTTACGGCCATTGAAACCAGCACGGCAAGACACGGGCTGAGTTACGAGCTGACGCCAACCGCCGACTTCCCACCGCTGTACTTCGCCGAGCAGTGCGTGGAGGCTGTGCGCCAAGGCGCGCGGGAGCTGGGCCTGAGCCACATGGATATCGTCAGCGGCGCTGGCCACGACGCGATCTTCCTCGCCGAACTGGGCCCGGCCGGGATGATCTTCGTGCCCTGCGAGGGCGGCATCAGCCACAACGAAATCGAAAATGCCGCGCCACAGGATCTGGCCGATGGCTGCGACGTGCTGCTGCGCGCCATGTTCCAGGCCGCCAACCAGGGAGCCCGTTGAGATGAATCAGAAAACCGCGATTGGCGAGTTTACCGCCGTCGAACTGCTCGAGTTGTATCAGCGCCACCAACTGTCACCGGTCGAGGTAATCGACGATGTGCTGGCACGCATCGACCTGCACAACCCGGCGGTCAACGCCTATTGCCATGTCGACGGCGAAGGTGCCCGCGCCGCCGCCCGCGCCAGCGAGCAGCGCTGGCAACGTGGCGAGCCCTGCGGCCGGCTGGATGGCGTGCCCGCCTCGATCAAGGACCTGACCCTGACCCGCGGTATGCCCACACGCAAGGGTTCGCGCACCACTTCGGGCACCGGCCCGTGGGAAGTCGATGCGCCCTTCACGGCCTTCATGCGCGAAGCCGGCGCTGTATTGGTGGGCAAGACCACCACGCCGGAGTTCGGCTGGAAGGGGGTCACCGACAACCCGCTGTATGGCATCACCCGCAACCCTTGGAATACCCGGCTGACAGCTGGCGGCTCTTCCGGTGGTGCCGCGGCTGCAGCCGCGCTCAACCTGGGCGTGCTGCACCAGGGTAGCGATGCCGGCGGCTCGATTCGCATCCCGTGCGCCTTTACCGGCACGTTCGGCATCAAGCCGACCTTCGGCTACGTACCGCAATGGCCCGCCAGTGCCATGACCGTACTGTCGCACCTGGGGCCGATGACGCGCACCGTCGACGATTCGGTACTGATGCTCGGCTGCGTCGCCCGCCCCGACGCCCGTGACGGGCTGGCTGGCGCACCCAGGCAGGCGCCGTGGCTGGGCCAGGAGCAGGACCTGAGCGGCCTGCGCATCGCCTACAGTGCCAACTTCGGCTACGTGCAGGTCGACCCGCAGATCCAGGCACTGGTGGCCCACGCCGTGCAACGCTTGGCACGGCTGGGCGCACAGGTTGAAGAAGTCGACCCGGGGTTCGGCGACCCGCTGGAGACGTTCAACACTCTATGGTTTGCCGGCGCGGCGCGGTTGGCCAGTGCGCTCAGCAATGAACAGCGGGCGCTGCTTGACCCAGGGCTGCGCTGGATTGCCGAACAGGGGGCGCGGATCAAACTGGGCGAATACACCCAGGCCCTGGAGGCACGGGCAGAGTTGATCGCCAGGATGAATGCCTTCCACCAGCGCTATGACGTGCTGGTATCGCCGATGCTGCCGCTGGTGGCATTCGAGGCAGGGCACAATGTGCCGCCTGGGACGGGGATGGCGCAGTGGATGGAATGGACGCCGTTCAGCTATCCCTTCAACCTGACTCAGCAGCCGGCGGCTTCGGTGCCGTGCGGGTTCACCCGCGAGGGGTTGCCGGTGGGGCTGCAGGTGGTGGCCGGGCGCTTTGCCGATGAGCAGGTGCTGCGAGTGTGCAAGGTGTATGAGCAGCATTATCCTGGCCGGCACTTGCAAGCCCCCATTACCGGCTGAGTGCTCCATTGGCTTCGCCGGCTGAAATACTGATTGGCCTTGCTGGCCTCATCGCCGGCCAGCCGGCTCCCACAGGTAAACACATGTCCCGAGGCGCTCGGTGAACCTGTGGGAGCTGGCTGCCGGCGAAAGGGCCGCACTGCGCCCCCGGCAATCTCAGCTCAAACGCCCGGCTGGTGCATACGGCGCCGGGTCAATGATCGGCTCTGCCCCGGTCAACAGGTCGGTAAACAACTGGCACGAAGCCGGCGCCAGCACCAGCCCGTTGCGGTAATGCCCGCAGTTCAACCACAACCCCTCATGCCCCGGCACCGGTCCGATATACGGGATACCTTCCGGTGACCCCGGCCGCAAGCCGGCCCAATGCGCCACCACCGGAGCCCCCTTCAGTTCAGGCAACAACTCCACCGCCGACGCTTTCAGGCTCTCCAACGCCTCCCCGGTCGGGGTCTTGTCGTACCCGGCATGCTCCAGCGTGCTACCCACCAGGATATGCCCGTCACGCCGCGGGATCGCATAGCGCCCCTTGGCCAGCACCATGCTCGGCAGGAAGTCTTCGGCACACTTGAACAAGATCATCTGGCCCTTCACCGGCTCCACCGGCAGCTTCAGGCCGAGCGTACCCAGCAGGTCGCCGCTCCAGGCCCCGGCGCTGAGCACCACCTCATCCGCCGCCAGCACGCCGTCTGCCGTCTGCACACCGGTCACGCGGCCGCCTTGCCCGACGAAGCCGGTAATTTGGCAGTGCTCACGCAAGCTCACGTTGGGCAACGCCAGCAACGCAGCCTTGAGCGACTTCACGAGGCGCGGGTTGCGCACGTTGGCCACGCCGGCCATGTAGATGGCACGCTTGAAGCCTGGGCCCAGTACCGGCACTGCGTCATAGGCCGCCGAGATATCCACGGCACTCAGCGGCCGCTGCTCACGCTCGGCCCAGGCCAGCGCTTCAGCCTCGTCGTCCAGGTCGAGCCAGTACAGGCCGGTGGTGTGCACTTCGGGGTCGACCCCAGTGCTGGCGAGCAAACGCTCGCCCAGCTGCGGATAAAAGTCCTGCGACCAGTGCGCCAGGGCCGTTACTGCCGGGCTGTAGCGCCACGGGTACAGCGGCGAAACGATGCCACCGCCGGCCCAGGACGACTCGCGGCCGACCTCGCCCTGGTCACACACCACCACCTGCCCGACTTTGGCGGCCAGGTTGAATGCCGTCAGCAGGCCGATCACCCCGCCGCCAACCACCACTACTTGCTTGCTCATCTGTCGATCCAACACCTGAAGTAATTCCGCGATGCCCCCGGCATCCTCCAACCTTCAGCTTCCCCAGCAGTGTGCGCTGTCGCCAACGGCGCCCGGATTGCTCCTTACGCCAGCCTGGTCGAGCTGGAAGTCACCACAGCGGTCCTGCGCCATCAGTCCGCCCGGCAGCCGCCGGGCGCGCAAGGTAAAAATGTCCTTGTCGCGCTGGGCCTGCAGAGCGTAGTAGCGGTTGCCAACGGGCAAGGCCGGCTCGCCCTCGGCGTACTGGCCGGTGAGCGCGCGGTGGCGCTCCAGGCGCAGGGCGGCATCGTGCAGCAGGCCGACCGCCTCGCTGCGTGCAGCGCGCCGGAGCTGGTCGTGGTAACTGGGGTAGGCAATGGCTGCCAGAATGCCGGTGACCGCCAGCACAATCAACAATTCAATCAGGCTCAAGCCTTGCTGCATGTCAGTCTCCTCGCAATCTTTGCCGCCAGGTAACACGGCGGGTTGTGTCTTCAACCACGGCATAGACCGCTTCCAGCACATATCGCGGCTCGGCGTGCAGGCTGACCGCAGTAACCCTGAACAGGGTGGCCTGCTGCCCTTCTGGCATATGCGCGGCACGATCGCTGGTGCCCAGGTTCTGTACCTGGAAAAACCCGTTCCGGGTACGCTGCCAGGGCCCGACCAGGTCGTGCGGTCGGCTTGGCGGCAGGCACGCTGAACAACGCTCTGGGGGCGCCCGCCGAAGCTCGCCCTCCCCTGCCAGCAAGGTTGCCTCAGCCTGCTCAAGCGCCAGCAAGCCATCGCGCAGGTCGCCGGTCAGCCGTGTTTCCACCAACGCTTCACGCAGGCCTGAGGCCGCAAGCAGGCCGAGCAACAGGCTGAGCACCAGGGCCAACAGCAGAACCACGCCACGCTGGCGGCTCATGGCGACGCTACCGGGTTGCGAATTGCCACGCTCAACGCGTGCTGCTGGCGGATGCCCAGGAATGGTTCATGCAACGTCAGGGCGATATCGACCCGCTCCCCGCCCGACGTCTGTACGCGTTCGATACGCATGTCCTGCACATGCTCCACGAGCGGCTGCAGGCGGCCTGCTGCCCGCTTGAATCTGAGGGTGTTGCCCTGCAGCTGGTAGACGTATGTGCTGATGGGGTAGGCCAGCGGGTAGAACTTGCCCTCGTTGCGTTCTTTTTCCACTATCACCTCCTCGACGCAATCGGTCTGCACGAACCATTCCGGCGCCCCGGGGTGGCCGGGCAACTCTGCCACCACCAGGCGAAGTGTGGCCCCCTCGATTTCCAGCGGGCGAGCAAAAGCCTGTCGTGCTGACAGACTCCTGATATCGCCAGGCTGCAAGCGCAGGCAACCGAACATCCCTGCCATGCGGATGTCCTGGGCCATGCGCAGCAGCGCCAGACGGGCCTCACTGTGCATGCGCACCGCAGTACTTTGCAGGCGCCAGCTCTGGTGGGCAGAGACGAACAGCTGGCCGACCGCTGCCATCAGCATCAAGCCGAGGGCCAGCGCCAACGTCACCTCCAACAGGCCGAACCCGTCCTGGCGGCGCTTCACCGTCGCCCCCGTTCATGTTCGCTATGCGCCGCCATGGCGGCCTGGCCGTCGCGGCGCGCGCCCTCCACGGCCTGCAATGCCTGCAGTTGCAGGCCTGCCGCTGCAAACAGGCCGACCGCCACTACCACCACCGCCAAGAGCACTTCCAGCAGTGTCATGCCCCGTTGAACTACCTGCATCCCTGCACCTCCTGAGACTTTTCCTGCAATTGCCTTGAACTCGGGCGACTGGTGCTCCTGTCCAACGACCGAGAAGCTATAGCCAAGCACTTCCATGGAGGAATGCACGGTGAAGCAACGAGGCGTAACACTGATTCAAATGTTGTCGGCCTTGGCCGTGGCGGTATTGCTGGCACAGCTCGGCATGCCGGCCTATGCACGATTGAGTGACGACTTGCACAGGGCTGCTGCCGCCCGCGACCTGGCGCAGGCCCTGCGCAGTGCGCGCAGCCATGCCATGTTGCAAGGCCAGCCGGTGCTGGTGCAGCCGCTGGAGGGTAAGTGGGGAAACGGTTGGCGGGTACTGCTGGAACATAACCAGCAAGTGTTGCGTGAACAGCGTCTTTCACGGCCGCTGGAGATTGCTGGCAATAGTGGCGGCCAGGTGAAATTCAGTGCGCAGGGGGTTCCGCTGGGGCCGAGCAACCAGTTTTTGGCTGCCACCCTGCGTGTTTGTGAACGCTCGTCAGGCGACAGCCGCTATAACGTGGTGCTGGCATCGACCGGCAGAGTCAGGCTGGATACAGAAGCCGCCCCAAGCACCAAGTGCCCGCCGGCTGCCCAGCCCTGAATCGGCCGTAGCCGCCTATCGCTGGCAAGCCAGCGATAGGCCGGGACAGGGTCAGGTCAAATCAGCGAACGAACCCGCAGCTCTTTGGGCATGGAGAAGGTGATGTTCTCTTCACGCCCATCCAGCTCTTCAGCGCCGGTAGCGCCCCAGGCCTTGAGCTGCTCGATCACGCCACGCACCAGCACTTCGGGGGCCGAAGCGCCGGCAGTGATGCCGATCCGCGCCTTCTGCTCGAACCAGCCACGTTGCAGGTCTTCGGCGCCATCGATCAGGTAGGCCGGGGTGCCCATGCGCTCGGCCAGCTCGCGCAGGCGGTTGGAGTTGGAGCTGTTCGGGCTGCCGACCACCAGTACCACATCGCACTCGTCCGCCAGTTGCTTCACCGCATCCTGGCGGTTCTGGGTGGCATAGCAGATATCGTCCTTGCGCGGGCCGCCGATGTTCGGGAAACGTGCGCGCAGGGCGTCGATGACGCGGCTGGTGTCGTCCATCGACAGCGTGGTCTGGGTGACGAAGGCCAGGTGGTCCGGGTCTTTCACCTGCAGGTTGGCGACATCCTCCTCGTCCTCGACGAGATAGATGGCGCCACCGTTGCTGGCGTCGTACTGGCCCATGGTGCCTTCGACTTCCGGGTGCCCTTCATGGCCGATAAGGATGCACTCACGGCCATCGCGGCTGTACTTGGCGACCTCGATGTGCACCTTGGTCACCAGCGGGCAGGTAGCGTCGAACACTTTCAGACCACGGCCTGCGGCTTCCTGGCGCACGGCCTGGGAAACCCCGTGGGCACTGAAGATGACGATGACGTCGTCCGGCACCTGGTCCAGCTCCTCGACGAAGATGGCACCACGGTTGCGCAGGTCTTCCACCACGAACTTGTTGTGCACCACTTCGTGACGCACATAGATCGGCGGGCCGAAGACTTCCAGCGCGCGGTTGACGATCTCGATCGCCCGGTCGACCCCGGCGCAAAAGCCGCGAGGGTTGGCGAGTTTGATTTGCATGTTCGGCTCCAGGCTTACAGGGCCTTGACCTCGAGGATCTCCACCTCGAAGGTCAGGGTCTTGCCAGCCAGTGGGTGATTGAAGTCGATGGTCACCTGGTCGTCATCGAACGCCTTGACCACCCCCGGCAGCTCGGTGTTGGCGGCGTCGTTGAAGATGATCAGCAACCCTTCGGACAGCTCCATGCCCTCGAACTGGGACCGCGGCATGACCTGCACGTTCTGCGGGTTGGGCTGGCCGAAGGCGTTCTCCGGGGCCACCACCACGTTGCGCTTGTCACCCGCCTTGAAGCCGAACAGGGCATTCTCGAAGCCTGGCAGCAGGTTGCCATCGCCTATCTTGAACGTGGCCGGGGCCTTGTCGAAGGTGCTGTCGACGGTATCGCCGTTTTCCAGGTGCAGCGCGAAGTGCAGGGTGACTTCGGTGTTCTGGCCGATACGGGTGTCAGTCATGGACCGGATCCTCGGACTTCTTGCTCTTGAACATATCCAGCGCCAGCATCACCGCACCAACGGTGATGGCGCTGTCGGCCAGGTTGAAGGCCGGGAAGTAATGGCGGTTCTGCCAGTGCACCAGGATGAAGTCGACCACATGGCCGAGCACGACGCGGTCGTACAGGTTGCCGATCGCCCCCCCCAGCACCAGCGCCAGCGCCACGGCCAGCCAGGTCTCGTTGCGCCCCAGGCGCTTGAGCCACACCACCAGCACGGCGCTGACCACCACGGCGATCAGGGCGAACAGCCAGCGCTGCCAGCCGGAACTTTCCGCCAGGAAGCTGAAGGCCGCGCCGGTGTTGTAGGCCAGGGTCCAGCTGAAGTAGTCGGGAATCACGACGATCTGCTGGTACATGGTCAGGGCGTTGTTGAAATACAGCTTGGTGGCCTGGTCGAGGACCAGGACCAACAGGCTCAGCCACAGCCATGCAAGGCGCCCGAAGCGCCCCGCTGCAGGGTTAGGCATAGTGGCGCACCTCACCCGAGCCGCTCAGGTTGTCGACGCAACGGCCGCAGATTTCCGGATGCTCCAGATGGCTGCCGACGTCGGCGCGGAAGTGCCAGCAACGGCCGCACTTGGCGTGGCCGGACTTGACCACCTTCAGCTTGAGGCCTTCGACTTCGGTGGCAACGGCGTCGGCCGGCGCCTGGACGAACGGCACCACGCTGGCGGCCGAGGTGATCAGCACGAAGCGCAGCTCGTCGCCCAGCTTGCCCAGGTCGGCGCTCAGGCCTTCATCGGCATACAGGGTAACTTCGGCCTGCAGGTTGCCGCCGATGACCTTGGCGGTACGCTGGTTCTCCAGCTCCTTGTTGACCGATGCCTTCACCGCCATCACGCGGTCCCAGTAGGCGCGGTCCAGCTCGGTGCCTTCCGGCAGCTCGCTCAGGCCCTCGTACCAGCCATTGAGCATCACTGACTCGTTGCGCTCGCCTGGCAGGTATTGCCAGATTTCGTCGGCGGTGAACGCCAGGATCGGGGCGATCCAGCGCACCAGCGCTTCGCTGATGTGGTACAGCGCGGTCTGGCAGGAACGGCGGGCGACACTGTTGGCGCCGGTGGTGTACTGGCGATCCTTGATGATATCGAGGTAGAAGCCACCCAGTTCCTGCACGCAGAAGTTGTGCACCTTGGAGTAGACGTTCCAGAAACGGTACTCGCTGTAATGCTCTTCCAGTTCGCGTTGCAGCAGCAGGGTGCGGTCCACCGCCCAGCGGTCCAGCGCCAGCATGTCTTGCGGGGCCAGCAGGTCACGCGCGGGGTCGAAACCGGACAGGTTGGACAGCAGGAAGCGTGCGGTATTGCGGATACGGCGGTAGGCGTCGGCGCTACGCTGCAGGATCTGCTCGGAAACGGCCATCTCGCCGGAGTAGTCGGTGGCGGCGACCCACAGGCGCAGGATGTCGGCACCCAGGGTGTTGTTGACCTTTTCCGGCTCGATGGTGTTACCCAGCGACTTGGACATCTTGCGGCCGTTCTCGTCCACGGTGAAACCGTGGGTCAGCAGCTCGCGATACGGCGCATGGCCGTCGATGGCGCAGCCGGTCAGCAGCGAAGAGTGGAACCAGCCGCGGTGCTGGTCGGAGCCTTCCAGGTACAGGTCGGCACGCGGGCCGGTGGCGTGACCGATGTCGTGCGAACCACGCAGTACATGCCAGTGGGTGGTACCGGAGTCGAACCAGACGTCGAGGGTGTCGGCGATCTTGTCGTACTGCTCGGCCTCAGCGCCCAGCAGTTCGGCAGCGTCCAGCTTGAACCAGGCCTCGATGCCCTGCTGCTCGACGCGCTTGGCCACTTCTTCCATCAGCTCGACAGTGCGCGGGTGCAGCTCACCGGTCTGCTTGTGCAGGAAGAACGGGATCGGCACGCCCCAGTTGCGCTGACGCGAGATGCACCAGTCCGGCCGGTTGGCGATCATCGCGTGCAGGCGCGCCTGGCCCCAGGCCGGTACGAACTTGGTGTCCTCGATGGCTTTCAGCGCGCGCTCACGCAGCGGCTCGCCAGTGGACGGCTGCTTGTCCATGCCCACGAACCACTGCGCGGTGGCGCGGTAGATCAGCGGGGTCTTGTGGCGCCAGCAGTGCATGTAGCTGTGGCTGATGGTTTCGGTGTGCATCAGCGCACCGACTTCGCTCAGCTTGTCGACGATGGCCGGGTTGGCCTTCCAGATGAACTGGCCGCCGAAGAATGGCAGCGAATCCACATACACGCCGTTGCTCTGCACCGGGGTGAGGATGTCGTCGTTGACCATGCCGTAGCGCTTGCAGGTGACGAAGTCGTCTTCACCGTAGGCTGGCGAGGAGTGCACCACGCCGGTACCGGCGCCCAGTTCGACGTAGTCGGCCAGGTACACCGGCGACAGGCGGTCGTAGAACGGGTGACGGAAGTTGATCAGCTCCAGTGCCGAACCCTGGGCGGTGGCGATCACCGAGCCTTCCAGGTTGTAGCGTTTCAGGCACGCTTCGACCAGTTCTTCGGCCAGCACCAGCAGGCGCGCGCCGGTATCGACCAGGGCGTACTTGAACTCGGGGTGGATGTTCAGCGCCTGGTTGGCCGGGATGGTCCACGGGGTGGTGGTCCAGATCACGATGGCGGCCGGCTTGGCCAACGCATCAAGGCCGAACGCGGCGGCCAGCTTGGCCTCGTCGGCAACCGGGAAGGCCACGTCGATGGTCTGCGATTTCTTGTCGGCGTACTCGACTTCGGCTTCGGCCAGCGCCGAGCCGCAATCGAAGCACCAGTTCACCGGCTTCAGGCCCTTGAACACGAAGCCTTGCTTGACCATCTCGGCCAGGGCACGGATTTCACCGGCCTCGTTGGCAAAGTTCATGGTCTTGTACGGGTTGTCCCAGTCACCCAGCACGCCCAGGCGAATGAACTCGGTCTTCTGCCCTTCGATCTGCTCGGCGGCATACTCGCGGCACAGCTCGCGGGTGCGGTCGGCGGACAGGTGCTTGCCGTGGGTGACCTCGACCTTGTGCTCGATCGGCAGGCCATGGCAGTCCCAGCCCGGCACGTACGGCGCATCGAAGCCGGCCAGGGTCTTGGAACGGACGATCATGTCCTTGAGGATCTTGTTCAGCGCATGACCGATGTGAATCTTGCCGTTGGCATAGGGCGGGCCGTCGTGCAGGACGAACTTGGGACGATCCTTGCCAATTTCGCGCAGCTTCTGGTACAGGCCAATGCTGTCCCAGCGCTGCAGGATCTGCGGTTCGCGCTGAGGCAGGCCGGCCTTCATGGGGAAGGCGGTGTCCGGAAGGTTTAGCGTGGCTTTGTAGTCGGTCATTTCAGGCTCTTCGTTAGCGGTTGAGCGTGCCAATGTGCACGTGCGGCGGCGATATCCGCATCGATCGCCGACTTGAGCGCCTCCAGGGAGGCGAAACGCTGCTCTTCACGCAGCTTGTGGTGGAACTCCACCGTCAGGCGCCGGCCATACAGGTCGCCGGCATAGTCCAGCAGATGAATTTCCAGGTGCGGGCGCCCGTCACCGGCAACGGTCGGACGCACGCCGATATTGCCGACACCCGGCCAGGCCTTGCCGTCGATCTCGATGCTGGCCAGGTAGACCCCGGACAGCGGCACGCGGCGGCGCTTGAGCTGGATGTTGGCAGTGGGTGTACCGAGCTGGCGGGCCAGCTTCTGGCCGTGCAGCACGCGGCCGCTGATACTGTATGGGCGGCCCAGCAGGTGCTCGGCGAGTTCGAAGTTGCCCTCGGACAGCGCCTTGCGTATTTCGGTGCTGCTGACCCGCAGGCCATCCTGGACCACCGTATTGGCGGCCTCGACGGTGAAGCCGTACTGCTTGCCGGCATCGACCAGGAAGGCAAAGTCGCCGGCGCGGTCGCAGCCGAAGCGGAAGTCATCGCCGACTTCGAGGTGGCGTACACCCAGGCCGTCGACGAGGATGGTCTTGACGAAGGCATCGGCGCCGAGCTGGCTCAGGCGCTGGTTGAATGCCAGGCACAGGACCTGGTCGATGCCTTCGGCCGCCAGCAGTTCGATCTTGTCACGCAGGCGGGCCAGGCGCGCCGGTGCGGTATCGGGGGCGAAGTATTCGCGTGGTTGGGGTTCGAAGATCACCACGCAGGTGGGCAGGCCCAAGGCCTGGCCGCGCTCGCGCAGACGCCCCAGGATCGCCTGGTGGCCGCGGTGAACCCCGTCGAAGTTGCCAATGGTGGCGACACAGCCCCGGTGCTCGGGGCGCAGGTTGTGAAGACCTCGAACCAGCTGCATAACGCGCTTCTTGCTCATAAAGTGGCCGATTATAACCACACCCGGGCGCCGGTGACAGGCAGCAGCGCCCAAGGGCGGCGTGGAATGCGAAAAACCGACGCCTGACCCGCCCGATGCCTCAATGCAAGGCCTTGCGGGCAAAATGCCGAGGCCGGAAACCACACAGGTACAGGCAGCCGAAATAGCTCACCACACCTGCCAGTACCAGCGCCCCCAGGCGAACCAGGCGCGCCAGCATGTTGCCCTGCTCCCAGGCTGGCAGGTAGTGCATGCCGGCCAGCAACACCGCCGACATCAGCCCCACCGCCAACAGCAGCTTGAGCAGGAACATCGCCCACCCAGGCTGTGGCTGGAACAGCTGCTGGCTGCGCAGTTTCCAGAACAGCAGGCCGGCATTCAGGCAGGCCCCCAGGCTGATCGCCAGGGCCAGGCCGGCATGCGCCAACGGGCCGATCAGGGCCAGGTTGAACAGCTGCGTGCAGACCAGGGTGAACACCGCGATCTTCACCGGCGTGCGGATATTCTGCTGCGCATAGAAGCCCGGGGCCAGCACCTTGACCAGAATGATTGCCAGCAAGCCCACGGAATAGGCAATCAATGCCCGCTGGGTCATGGCCGCGTCGGTGGCGGTGAACTTGCCGTACTGGAACAGCGCCACGGTCAGCGGCTCGGCGAGGATGGCCAGGGCCAGGGTGCACGGCAGTACCAGCAGGAAGCACAGGCGCAGGCCCCAGTCGAGGATCCGCGAGTACTCTTCGCGGTCCTTGTTGGCGTAGGTCTTGGCCAGGGTCGGCAGGAGGATGGTGCCCAGGGCCACGCCCAGCACGCCTGAAGGCAGCTCCATGAGGCGGTCAGCGTAGTACATCCAGGACACCGAACCGGCTACCAGGAACGAGGCAAAGATGGTGTTGATGATCAGCGAGATCTGGCTCACCGACACCCCGAGAATCGCCGGCAGCATCTGCTTGAGCACCCGCCAGACGCCGGCGTCGCGCAGGTTCAGGCGCGGCAGCACGAGCATGCCAATCCGTTTCAGCGCTGGCAGCTGGTACAGCAGCTGCGCCAGGCCGCCGGCCAGCACGCCCCAGGCCAGGGCCATGATCGGCGGGTCAAAGTACGGCGTGAGCAGCACGGCGAAGACGATCATTGCCACGTTCAACAGGGTCGGGGTGAAGGCCGGCACCGAGAAACGGTTCCAGGTATTGAGGATGGCCCCGACCAGCGAAGACAGCGAGATCAGCAATATATAAGGAAAAGTCACCCGCAGCAGGGCGGTGGTCAGCTGGTACTTTTCGGCACTGTCGACAAAGCCGGGGGCGGTCGCCCAGACCACCCACGGTGCGGCCAGGATGCCGATGGCGGTGACCAGTGCCAGGACCAGGGTCAGCAGGCCGCTGACATAGGCGATGAAGGTACGGGTGGCCTCCTCGCCTTGCTGGGTCTTGTATTCAGCCAGGATCGGCACGAACGCCTGGGAAAACGCACCTTCGGCAAAGATGCGCCGCAGCAGGTTGGGCAGCTTGAAGGCGATGAAGAAGGCATCGGTGGCGATGCCAGCGCCGAAGATACGCGCCAGGATGGTGTCGCGGACAAAGCCCAGCACCCGCGAAATCATGGTGATCGAGCTTACCGCAGCCAGGGATTTGAGCAGGTTCATCGAAAAGATTCACGCCAGGGGCAGAGGACGCTGCCAGACAGCGTCCGAATGTGCGATACTCCCGCGCCTTCGCAGGGGAGCCAAAAATTCCCGAGTTTACAGGTCGCGCAGCAGAAAGGAATCTTTCCATCCTGTTGGCGCGCCGCTCGGCGGAACCTTGCAGGTGGCCTTGACATCCGCTCGACTGATCGGCATGATTCGCGGCCTATTTTGTTTGCTATTTACCTAAAGTCTTTCGAGGAGCTCGACGGTGGCCAACACACCTTCCGCCAAGAAACGTGCAAAACAGGCTGAGAAGCGTCGCAGCCACAACGCCAGCCTGCGTTCCATGGTCCGCACCTACATCAAGAATGTAGTCAAAGCCATCGACGCAAAAGACGCCGAAAAAGCGCAAGCCGCTTACGTTCTGGCTGTGCCTGTAATCGACCGTATGGCCGACAAGGGCATCATCCACAAGAACAAGGCTGCTCGTCACAAAGGCCGTCTGAATGGCCACATCAAGGCGCTGAAAGAAGCTGCAGCTGCCTAAGCGACGCGCTAGTCGAAAAACCGACCCTAGGGTCGGTTTTTTGTTGCCTGCGATTTGTGCTTCAGCACTACCCCATCGCCGCACCGCGTTTGGCAGGAGCGGCCTTGCGTCGCGATCGGGCTGCACGGTATCTGCGTTGCAGTTGCAATCGAGGGGCTGCCATGCAGCCCGATCGCGACACAGGGCCGCTCCTACAAAGAAGCGAGCCTGAGTTGGCCTGGCATCACTTGGCTATCTGAATCTTCGGCGCCCACTTCAGCCATTCTTCTTCAGCCTGGTCGAACAAGGCGAAGGTCTGCTGCGGCCGCGCCGGGTTACCCATCTGTTCGCCATCCGGTGTGGCGAAGGCGATACCACCGTCGATCAGGGTTTCCACCGACTCGGTACGCACCGTAGCCCCCTTGAACAGCCCCCAGTCGAAACCGAAGCCACTGCTGTTCCAGAAGCGACTGCCGCTGCGTACCAGAGCCGCATAGCGCGGCTCGATCAGGATATGGATCAGCACGCGGTCGGCACTCTGGCCCAGTTCGAAGCCCGTCACCTTGCCCACCGCGACTTCGCGGTAGGTCACCGGTACACCCGGCTTGATCGAACCACGACGCGGGGCACTGAGCGTCAACGGCAGGCCGACTTCCGGCCCTGCCACTTGCGGGGCTTCGGCCAGCGCAATGAAGTCATGCTGCGGGCCACGGTCCTTGGCTGCCGGCTGCACTTCCAGGTATTGCCCGCCAATCAGGGTATCGAGGTTCTGTGTACGCACCAGCCCAAAGGCCGGCTTGACCACCCAGAACTGCGTGCCGACCCGGGCAATACGGTTCGCTGCCTCGGTAATGCGCGCCCGCAGCAACACCGCCTGCAGGTCATCGGTGAGGTCGACGCTCTCGATGCTGCCTACATCCAGGCCACGGAAGCGGATTGCCGTGCCAGGCTTCAGGCCATCGGCACGGTCCACGCGGATGGTGACCAACGTGCCTGCACGGTTGGCCGCCTCCTGGCTGTCGTGCAGACGGAAGCGCGGAATGTGACGCTTGAGCGCCACATCGGGTCGCGGCGTGTCGAAGGCGATACCACCGGCCATCAGCGTCTGCAGCGACTCACTCTTGATCTTGATGCCCGACAAGCCGCCGGTCAGGGTGATACCACTGACGTTCCAGAAGCGCGAAGAGCCGTTTACCAGCTTTTCGTATTCCTTCTCGATATGTACGCCGATGAGGATGCGGTTGCTGTTACGCGCAAACTGGTAGCTCTGTACGCTACCGACCTTCACCTGGCGGTACATCACCGGGCTACCGATCTCCAGCGAACCCAAAGTATCGGCGAACAGCACCATGTGCAGACCAGGCGCTTTGAGGTCGAGTGGCGGTGCCTTGGCGCGGGCCTCGAACTCGCGCTCGGGGCGTGCGCCCTTCTCGCCGGGACGGATAGCGATGTAGTTGCCTTTGACCAGTGCTTCCAGGCCGGTGATACCCGCCAGCGAGATCGAGGGTTTGACCACCCAGAACTGCGTGCCTTCGACCAGGTAGTCCTCGGTCAATGGGTCCAGCGTCAACTCGGCCGAGGCGCTGGCCAGGTTGTCTTCCATCTTCAGGGTTTTCAACGAGCCGACCTGGATCCCCTTGTACATGACCGGCGTACGGCCCGCCTGCAGGCCCTCATAATCGCTCAGCTTCAGCTTCACGCGGATACCGGCCTGGGCTGCGTCGAAGTCCTCATACAGGCGGAACGGCAGGCTGGAGTCGGTGGGCGGGCTGTCCTTGCGGTGTTCCGGCGTGGCAAAGGCGATACCACCGGCGACGATGCTCGACAGCGACTCGCTGCGCACCTTCACCCCCGACAGCGAAGCATCGATGCTGACGCCGCTGGCATTCCAGAAACGCGTGTGCTTGCGCACCAGGCTGGCGTATGCCGGCTCGATGAAGACCTTGATTTCGACAGTGCTCTGGTCGTCGGAAAGGCGATAGCTTTTCACCCGGCCAACCTGGATCTGCTTGTAGAACACTGGGCTGTCACGGTTGATTGAACCGAGCCGGTCAGCCTTGAGGGTCAGGTGCAGGCCCGGCTCGGTGTCCGACAACGGCGGCGCCACCTTCAACGCAGTGAAGCGCTTGGTACGCTCCCCTTCCCCCGGGCTGACGGCGATGTAGTTACCGGACACCAGTGTTTCAAGACCGGAAATACCCGCCAGGCTGACACTTGGCTTGACCAGCCAGAAGCGCGTACCTTTGGTCAGGTGGGGTTCAGCGGCCTTGTTCATCTCGATGGTGGCGATCACCCCTTGGTTCTCGCCCTTGGCATCGAGCACCAGGCGGGTCACCTTGCCGACCGGCATGCCCTTGTAGATGACCTCGGTCTTGTTGGCGACGATGCCCTCGCCCGACTCGAAGCGAACTTCAATTTCCACGCCAGCATCACGGTAAGCCTGCCACGCCAGCCAGCCGCCGATCATCAAGGCGATCAAAGGCAGGATCCAGATGGCCGACCAGTTCGAGGCAGGGCGGGTTTTAGCCGTTGGCAGGTCACTCATGGTCGTCATCCGACTCCGTGTTATCCCAGATCAGTCGGGGATCGAAAGTTAGAGCAGCAAGCATTGTCAGGATCACCACAGTTGCAAAGGCGACAGCGCCCAGGTTGGCTTCGACACTGGCGATTCGGCCGAAATTCACCACCGCCACCAGGATTGCGATGACAAAGATATCCAGCATGGACCAGCGCCCGATGAATTCGATGAAGCGGTACATCAATATCCGTTGCCGCGCCGAAAGCGGCTGCCGACGCTGAACGGAATACAACAGCAGGCCGATCCCCACCAGCTTGAAGGTGGGCACCAGGATGCTGGCAATGAAGACCACGGCAGCAATGGGCACCATGCCATGCTTGAGCAAGGTGATGACGCCGGACATGATCGTGTCGGGGCTGCCTTGACCGAGCGTACTCACGGTCATGATCGGCAACATGTTGGCCGGGATATACAGGATCGATGCAGCGATCAGCAGCGCCCAGGTACGCACGATGCTGTTCGGGCGGCGGGCATGCACGATGGCACCGCAGCGTGTGCAGGTTTGTGAAGTGCTGCCCGGCTCTTGCCGATTCAGCTCGTGACATTCATTGCAGACCAGAATGCCCGCATCAATCGCCCGCATGCAGATCTTCCCCCGATAGCGCACTCCAGATCTGGTGCGGCGACATCACTACTTCGAGCCATACCTGGATCAACAGCAAGCTGATGAAGCAGAACAGCCCCAGGCCCACGGTGAGTTCGGCCAGGTCCACAAGCTTGACGATGGCCACCAGCACGCCCATGAAATAGACCTCGAGCATGCCCCAGTCACGCAAGTGGTGATAGATGCGGTAGAACAGCAGGCCATAATCGCGCCCGATGTTCAGCCGGATGCTCAGCAGTACGGCCAGTTGGCAGAGGAGCTTTGCCAAGGGTATGGCCATGCTGCAGAGAAACACTACCACGGCCACGCCACGCATTTCCGAATTGTACAGGCCCAGCACGCCGCTCCAGACGGTATCGTCCGATGTCTGGCCCAGCAGATGCAGCTGCATGATTGGCAGGAAATTGGCCGGCACGAACAGCAGCAGGGCCGTCAGTACCAGCGCCAGGCTACGGTTGACCACATTGTGCCGGTGGGCGTACAGCTCGTAGCCGCAGCGCGGGCACAGGGCCTTTTCATCATGCTGGAGTACCGGCTTGCGCAGCAGCAGGTCGCATTCATGGCAGGCGACAAGCTCGTCCAGCGGCAACCGGGCCAGTGATTCGGGTTCGACAGGGTTGGGCATATAGCGCTTCTGAATAGGTGCGTGGGGCTATTCTAGTGTTCTTGCCCGGATTGTGGGAGATGTGGGAGCAGGCACACCTGCCCCACATGAGACCGTGCATGCCGGGCTTTTGCGCCACAAAGACAAAACCCCTACCTGCGTGCGCAGATAGGGGTTTTGCGAAATGAATCTTGACGATGACCTACTCTCACATGGGGAAGCCCCACACTACCATCGGCGATGCATCGTTTCACTACTGAGTTCGGGATGGGATCAGGTGGTTCCAATGCTCTATGGTCGTCAAGAAATTCTGTTGCCAGAAGGTCTTGGTAGACACTCCAGCGAATCCGGATATGTGATGTTCGTGGTTCGTTGCGAACTTTCGGTTCGTGTCATCTTCACCACCGCAATCTGGGTCAGCAAATTGCTTGGGTGTTATATGGTCAAGCCTCACGGGCAATTAGTATTGGTTAGCTCAACGCCTCACAGCGCTTACACACCCAACCTATCAACGTCGTAGTCTTCGACGGCCCTTCAGGGAACTCAAGGTTCCAGTGAGATCTCATCTTGAGGCAAGTTTCCCGCTTAGATGCTTTCAGCGGTTATCTCTTCCGAACATAGCTACCCGGCAATGCCACTGGCGTGACAACCGGAACACCAGAGGTTCGTCCACTCCGGTCCTCTCGTACTAGGAGCAGCCCCTCTCAAATCTCAAACGTCCACGGCAGATAGGGACCGAACTGTCTCACGACGTTCTAAACCCAGCTCGCGTACCACTTTAAATGGCGAACAGCCATACCCTTGGGACCGGCTTCAGCCCCAGGATGTGATGAGCCGACATCGAGGTGCCAAACACCGCCGTCGATATGAACTCTTGGGCGGTATCAGCCTGTTATCCCCGGAGTACCTTTTATCCGTTGAGCGATGGCCCTTCCATACAGAACCACCGGATCACTAAGACCTACTTTCGTACCTGCTCGACGTGTTTGTCTCGCAGTCAAGCGCGCTTTTGCCTTTATACTCTACGACCGATTTCCGACCGGTCTGAGCGCACCTTCGTACTCCTCCGTTACTCTTTGGGAGGAGACCGCCCCAGTCAAACTACCCACCATACACTGTCCTCGATCCGGATAACGGACCTGAGTTAGAACCTCAAAGTTGCCAGGGTGGTATTTCAAGGATGGCTCCATGAGAACTGGCGTCCCCACTTCAAAGCCTCCCACCTATCCTACACAAGCAAATTCAAAGTCCAGTGCAAAGCTATAGTAAAGGTTCACGGGGTCTTTCCGTCTAGCCGCGGATACACTGCATCTTCACAGCGATTTCAATTTCACTGAGTCTCGGGTGGAGACAGCGCCGCCATCGTTACGCCATTCGTGCAGGTCGGAACTTACCCGACAAGGAATTTCGCTACCTTAGGACCGTTATAGTTACGGCCGCCGTTTACCGGGGCTTCGATCAAGAGCTTCGCTTGCGCTAACCCCATCAATTAACCTTCCGGCACCGGGCAGGCGTCACACCCTATACGTCCACTTTCGTGTTTGCAGAGTGCTGTGTTTTTAATAAACAGTCGCAGCGGCCTGGTATCTTCGACCGGCATGGGCTTACGGAGCAAGTCCTTCACCCTCGCCGGCGCACCTTCTCCCGAAGTTACGGTGCCATTTTGCCTAGTTCCTTCACCCGAGTTCTCTCAAGCGCCTTGGTATTCTCTACCTAACCACCTGTGTCGGTTTGGGGTACGGTTCCCAGTTATCTGAAGCTTAGGAGCTTTTCTTGGAAGCATGGTATCAACCACTTCGTCGCCTAGAGGCAACTCGTCATCAGCTCTCGGCCTTGAAATCCCGGATTTGCCTAAGATTTCAGCCTACCACCTTAAACCTGGACAACCAACGCCAGGCTGGCCTAACCTTCTCCGTCCCTCCATCGCAATAACTGGAAGTACAGGAATATTAACCTGTTTTCCATCGACTACGCTTTTCAGCCTCGCCTTAGGGACCGACTAACCCTGCGTCGATTAACGTTGCGCAGGAAACCTTGGTCTTTCGGCGTGCGAGTTTTTCACTCGCATTGTCGTTACTCATGTCAGCATTCGCACTTCTGATACCTCCAGCAAGCTTCTCAACTCACCTTCACAGGCTTACAGAACGCTCCTCTACCGCGTCATCAACGATGACACCCGTAGCTTCGGTGCATGGTTTGAGCCCCGTTACATCTTCCGCGCAGGCCGACTCGACTAGTGAGCTATTACGCTTTCTTTAAAGGGTGGCTGCTTCTAAGCCAACCTCCTAGCTGTCTAAGCCTTCCCACATCGTTTCCCACTTAACCATGACTTTGGGACCTTAGCTGACGGTCTGGGTTGTTTCCCTTTTCACGACGGACGTTAGCACCCGCCGTGTGTCTCCCATGCTCGGCACTTCCAGGTATTCGGAGTTTGCATCGGTTTGGTAAGTCGGGATGACCCCCTAGCCGAAACAGTGCTCTACCCCCTGGAGTGATACATGAGGCGCTACCTAAATAGCTTTCGAGGAGAACCAGCTATCTCCGAGCTTGATTAGCCTTTCACTCCGATCCACAGGTCATCCGCTAACTTTTCAACGGTAGTCGGTTCGGTCCTCCAGTCAGTGTTACCTAACCTTCAACCTGCCCATGGATAGATCGCCCGGTTTCGGGTCTATACCCAGCGACTAAACGCCCTATTAAGACTCGCTTTCGCTACGCCTCCCCTATTCGGTTAAGCTCGCCACTGAATATAAGTCGCTGACCCATTATACAAAAGGTACGCAGTCACCTAACAAAGTAGGCTCCCACTGCTTGTACGCATACGGTTTCAGGTTCTATTTCACTCCCCTCTCCGGGGTTCTTTTCGCCTTTCCCTCACGGTACTGGTTCACTATCGGTCAGTCAGTAGTATTTAGCCTTGGAGGATGGTCCCCCCATGTTCAGACAAAGTTTCTCGTGCTCCGTCCTACTCGATTTCATTGAAAAGAGATTTTCGTGTACGGGGCTATCACCCACTATGGCCGCACTTTCCAGAGCGTTCCACTAATCTCAAACCAACTTAAGGGCTGGTCCCCGTTCGCTCGCCACTACTAAGGGAATCTCGGTTGATTTCTTTTCCTCAGGGTACTTAGATGTTTCAGTTCCCCTGGTTCGCCTCTTGCACCTATGTATTCAGTGCAAGATACTCAGCTTGTGCTGAGTGGGTTCCCCCATTCAGAGATCTCTGGATCACAGTCTGTTTGCCGACTCCCCAAAGCTTATCGCAGGCTACCACGTCTTTCATCGCCTCTGACTGCCAAGGCATCCACCGTATGCGCTTCTTCACTTGACCATATAACCCCAAGCAATCTGGTTATACTGTGAAGACGACATTCGCCGAAAATTCGCATGTTGCTCTTTCGAGCAGAACTCACAAATTTTACCTTAGCCTGATTAACCAGCAGTGAAACTGGCCATCAGTCTATATCTATCACATATCCGAATTTTTAAAGAACGATCTGACAAAAGCCAGAAATCAACATTCGAAGCGAATGCTCATTTCTGAGTTTGATCAAGTACAGCAAAAGTGGTGGAGCCAAGCGGGATCGAACCGCTGACCTCCTGCGTGCAAGGCAGGCGCTCTCCCAGCTGAGCTATGGCCCCGCATATTGGTAGGTCTGGGCAGATTTGAACTGCCGACCTCACCCTTATCAGGGGTGCGCTCTAACCAACTGAGCTACAGACCTATATAGGGTCTTGATCGTCTTCAACCATGAATCAAGCAATTCGTGTGGGAGCTCATCAGCAGGCTGATGTCGTCGATTAAGGAGGTGATCCAGCCGCAGGTTCCCCTACGGCTACCTTGTTACGACTTCACCCCAGTCATGAATCACACCGTGGTAACCGTCCCCCCGAAGGTTAGACTAGCTACTTCTGGTGCAACCCACTCCCATGGTGTGACGGGCGGTGTGTACAAGGCCCGGGAACGTATTCACCGCGACATTCTGATTCGCGATTACTAGCGATTCCGACTTCACGCAGTCGAGTTGCAGACTGCGATCCGGACTACGATCGGTTTTGTGAGATTAGCTCCACCTCGCGGCTTGGCAACCCTCTGTACCGACCATTGTAGCACGTGTGTAGCCCAGGCCGTAAGGGCCATGATGACTTGACGTCATCCCCACCTTCCTCCGGTTTGTCACCGGCAGTCTCCTTAGAGTGCCCACCATGACGTGCTGGTAACTAAGGACAAGGGTTGCGCTCGTTACGGGACTTAACCCAACATCTCACGACACGAGCTGACGACAGCCATGCAGCACCTGTGTCAGAGTTCCCGAAGGCACCAATCCATCTCTGGAAAGTTCTCTGCATGTCAAGGCCTGGTAAGGTTCTTCGCGTTGCTTCGAATTAAACCACATGCTCCACCGCTTGTGCGGGCCCCCGTCAATTCATTTGAGTTTTAACCTTGCGGCCGTACTCCCCAGGCGGTCAACTTAATGCGTTAGCTGCGCCACTAAAATCTCAAGGATTCCAACGGCTAGTTGACATCGTTTACGGCGTGGACTACCAGGGTATCTAATCCTGTTTGCTCCCCACGCTTTCGCACCTCAGTGTCAGTATCAGTCCAGGTGGTCGCCTTCGCCACTGGTGTTCCTTCCTATATCTACGCATTTCACCGCTACACAGGAAATTCCACCACCCTCTACCGTACTCTAGCTCGCCAGTTTTGGATGCAGTTCCCAGGTTGAGCCCGGGGCTTTCACATCCAACTTAACGAACCACCTACGCGCGCTTTACGCCCAGTAATTCCGATTAACGCTTGCACCCTCTGTATTACCGCGGCTGCTGGCACAGAGTTAGCCGGTGCTTATTCTGTCGGTAACGTCAAAACAGCAAGGTATTAACTTACTGCCCTTCCTCCCAACTTAAAGTGCTTTACAATCCGAAGACCTTCTTCACACACGCGGCATGGCTGGATCAGGCTTTCGCCCATTGTCCAATATTCCCCACTGCTGCCTCCCGTAGGAGTCTGGACCGTGTCTCAGTTCCAGTGTGACTGATCATCCTCTCAGACCAGTTACGGATCGTCGCCTTGGTGAGCCATTACCTCACCAACTAGCTAATCCGACCTAGGCTCATCTGATAGCGCAAGGCCCGAAGGTCCCCTGCTTTCTCCCGTAGGACGTATGCGGTATTAGCGTTCCTTTCGAAACGTTGTCCCCCACTACCAGGCAGATTCCTAGGCATTACTCACCCGTCCGCCGCTGAATCAAGGAGCAAGCTCCCGTCATCCGCTCGACTTGCATGTGTTAGGCCTGCCGCCAGCGTTCAATCTGAGCCATGATCAAACTCTTCAGTTCAATACTGCTTGGGTTTTTAAGAAACCCTAAACTTGGCTCAGCAATCTCAAATGACTATGTGATTTCTCGCATGGCCACTTGTGATGCTGATAATCTTTGTGACTATCAGTCCGTACTCACAAGCACCCACACGAATTGCTTGATTCGATTTGTTAAAGAGCGTTTGGTTAAGAGTGTTTCGTCTCAACCGAGGCGCGCATTCTACGCTTTCCTCATTGGCTGTCAAGCGTTTATTTTGAAGTTTTTTGCGAGAAACTCGTTTAGCTTCAAACACTTGACTCACTGCGATCACTCGTAGCGGGAGGCGAATCATACAGCGTTTAAAACCGCTGTCAACCTTCATCTCGACCGCCGCCGATCATGCAACCGTAGCCTTCCAGTTTCTTCTAAACTACTTAACTAATTGATTATCAAGGAGTTTTTCGTTCCGATATCGCTGGAAGCGGGGCGCATTATAAGGGGATTCGGAGAGGGGTCAAGGGTTAATTTCAAAAAATTGAAATGTACGCGAAAAAGACCGTATCACGCCTGCCAAGTGCCCGCCACCCAACAGCCAGCACCATCTAAAGACAGGCTCAGAGCCGCCCAAGCGCCCACCGCAAAAACAAAGCGGGGAGGCCTGACGGCCTCCCCGCTTCCGGTCATTGCTTACAAGCTAGGGAAGGCAAACTGCGAAGCCTCATGGCTGGCTCGCTGCGGCCAACGCTGGGTAATCGCCTTGCGACGGGTATAGAAACGCACCCCGTCCGGGCCATAGGCATGCAAGTCACCGAACAGCGAACGCTTCCAGCCACCAAAGCTGTGGTAGGCCACCGGCACTGGCAACGGTACGTTCACACCAACCATGCCCACTTCGATCTCGTCGCAGAACAGGCGCGCCGCTTCGCCGTCACGGGTGAAAATGCAGGTGCCATTGCCATATTCGTGGTCGTTGATCAGTTGCATGGCCTGCTCCAGGCTGTTGACGCGCACAACGCACAGCACCGGGCCAAAGATCTCTTCCTTATAGATGCGCATCTCCGGCGTCACCTTGTCGAACAGGGTGCCACCCACGAAGTAGCCATCCTCATTGCCGTCTACACGGTAGCCACGGCCATCCACCACCAGCCTGGCGCCAGCAGCAACGCCGTCATCGATGTAGCCCACCACTTTGTCACGGGCGGCAGCCGTCACCAGCGGGCCCATGTCCAGGCCGCACGAGGTACCGGCGCCAATCTTCAGGGCCTTGATCTGCGGTTCCAGCTTGGCAATCAGGGCGTCTGCCACCTGGTCACCCACGCACACCGCCACCGAAATGGCCATGCAACGCTCGCCGCAGGAACCGTAGGCAGCCCCCATCAGTGCACTCACGGCATTGTCCAGGTCGGCATCCGGCATCAGTACCGCGTGGTTCTTCGCACCTCCCAGGGCCTGCACGCGCTTGCCACGCTTGGTGCCTTCGGCATAGATGTACTCGGCAATCGGGGTCGAGCCGACGAAGCTCAGTGCCTTCACCTCCGGCGCTTCGATCAGCGCATCCACCGCTTCCTTGTCACCATGCACCACGTTGAGGATGCCGTTCGGCAGGCCGGCTTCGTGCAGCAGCTGGGCGATGTACAGGGTCGAGCTCGGGTCACGCTCGGAAGGCTTGAGGATGAATGCGTTACCGCAGGCGATGGCCAGCGGGTACATCCACAGCGGCACCATGGCCGGGAAGTTGAACGGGGTGATACCGGCAACCACACCCAACGGCTGGAAGTCGGACCAAGCGTCGATGTTGGGGCCGACGTTGCGGCTGTACTCACCTTTCAGCACTTCTGGCGCTGCACAGGCGAACTCGACGTTCTCGATGCCACGCTTCAGTTCCCCGGCGGCATCTTCCAGGGTCTTGCCATGTTCTTCGCTGATCATCTGCGCGATGCGGGCTTCGTTCTGCTCCAGCAACTGCTTGAAACGGAACATGACCTGGGCACGCTTGGCCGGTGGAGTGTTGCGCCACGCCGGGAAGGCCGCCTTGGCCGAGTCGATCGCCTGCTGCACGGTCGCGCGGCTGGCCAGCTCGACCTTGCGTACAGCCTGGCCAGTGGACGGGTTGAAGACATCGGCGCTGCGCTCACCCTTGGTAACCAGCTCGCCGTTGATCAGGTGCTGAACAATGCTCATGCAAAACTCCAGATAAAGAAGGTTGAGCCAGGCGCGCGATGTACTCGCGCGCCTGGCCTCAGAATCGGACAGATCAGTCAATCAGGTGCAGCGTCTCGCCCACTGCATCGAACAGGCGGTCCAGTTGCTGCGGCGTGGTGTTGAAGGTAGGGCCGAACTGCAGGGTGTCGCCACCAAAGCGCACATAGAAGCCGGCCTTCCACAGCTTCATCGCCGCTTCGTACGGACGCACAATGGCGTCACCATCACGGGCAGCGATCTGGATCGCGCCGGCCAGGCCGTAGTTGCGGATATCGACGATGTTCTTCGTGCCCTTCACGCCGTGCAGCAGCTTCTCGAAGTGCGGCGCCAGCTCGGCCGCCGATTGCACCAGGTTTTCCTTCTGCAGCAGGTCCAGTGCCGCGATGCCGGCGGCGCAAGCTACCGGGTGGGCCGAGTAGGTGTAGCCGTGCGGGAATTCCACGGCGTATTCCGGGGTCGGCTGGTTCATGAAGGTCTGGTAGATCTCGCTGCTGGCGATCACTGCGCCCATCGGGATAGCGCCGTTGGTTACCTGTTTGGCGATACACATCAGGTCCGGGGTCACGCCGAAGGCTTCGGCACCGGTCATTGCCCCCATGCGGCCGAAACCGGTAATAACTTCGTCGAAGATCAGCAGGATGTTGTGCTGCGTGCAGATTTCACGCAGGCGTTTCAGGTAACCCTTGGGCGGCGGCAGTACGCCGGCAGAACCTGCCAGGGGTTCGACGATCACGGCAGCGATGTTGGACGCATCGTGCAGCTCGATCAGCTTGAGCATTTCGTCGGCCAGGGCGATGCCGCCCTCTTCCGGCAGCCCCTTGGAGAAGGCGTTCACCGGCAGCACGGTGTGCGGCAGGTGATCGACATCCAGCAACTGGCCGAACAGCTTGCGGTTACCGTTGACGCCACCCAGGCTGGTGCCGGCGATGTTCACCCCGTGGTAGCCGCGGGCACGGCCGATGATCTTGGTCTTGGTCGCCTGGCCTTTCAGGCGCCAGTAGGCACGCACCATCTTCAGCGCGGTGTCGGCGCACTCGGAGCCGGAGTTGGTGTAGAACACGTGGTTCAGGTCGCCCGGGGTCAGCTCGGTGATCTTCTCGGCCAGCTGGAATGACAGCGGATGGCCGAACTGGAAGGCCGGTGAGTAGTCCAGGGTACCGACCTGGCGTGCTACCGCCTCGGTGATCTCCTTGCGGGTGTGCCCGGCGCCACAGGTCCACAGACCGGACAGCGCGTCGAAGATCTTGCGCCCCTTGTCATCGACCAGGTGGTTGCCTTCGGCCGCCACGATCAGGCGCGGGTCGCGCTGGAAGTTGCGGTTGGCGGTGTAGGGCATCCAGTGGGCATCCAGCTTGAGCTGGCTGGCGATACCGGCGCTGGCGGTTTCGGGCATGTTCATTGCGGTTCCTCGGAAGACGATTAGGCAACGATGGATGTTGTTGCAGCTAAGGTGGCACGGCGATAAAGTCTGAAAAAGCCAACATTTCTAATCTTCAGACAGGCCCTGACTAAACTGATGAGCCGACGCCCCGACCCACTCGCCCAAGTCAGCGATTTCGACATCCGCCTGCTGAAGATCTACCGCAGCGTCGTCGAGTGCGGGGGCTTCTCGGCTGCCGAGAACGTGCTGGGCATTGGTCGCTCGGCCATCAGCCAGCAAATGAACGACCTCGAGCAACGTCTGGGCCTGCGCCTGTGCCAGCGCGGTCGCGCCGGGTTCTCGCTGACCGAGGAAGGCCGCGAGGTCTACCATTCGGCCCTGCAATTGCTCAGTGCCCTGGAAAGCTTCCGCACCGAAGTCAACGGCCTGCACCAGCATTTGCGTGGCGAACTGAACATTGGCCTGACCGACAATCTGGTCACCTTGCCGCACATGCGCATCACCCATGCCCTGGCCGAACTCAAGGACCGCGGCCCCGATGTACGCATCCAGATCCGCATGATCGCGCCCAGCCAGGTCGAACACGGCGTGCTCGACGGTAGCCTGCACGTCGGCGTGGTGCCGCAAACCAGCCCGCTGTCGGGCCTGGAGTACCAGCCGTTGTACAGCGAGCGCTCGCTGCTGTACTGCGCCGTCGGCCACCCGCTGTTCTATGCCGACGACCAGCAGGTAGATGACGACCGCCTCAACAGCCAGGAAGCCATCGCCCCCACCTTCCGCCTGCCGGCCGAGATCCAGGCGCACTATCAGGCCCTGAACTGCACGGCAAGTGCCTCGGACCGCGAGGGCATGGCGTTTCTCATCCTTACCGGGCGCTACATCGGTTACCTGCCTGACCATTACGCCACGTTCTGGGTACAGCAAGGTCGCTTGCGTGCGCTCAAACCCCGGCAGCGCTTCTATGACCTGAGCCTGAGTTGGGTAACGCGCAAGGGCCGGCGGCCCAACCTGGTGCTGGAAAGCTTCCTCGAGAGCCTGGCTGCGACACGCTGATGCCAGTCTTTGCCGCAAACGCTTGTCACATCGGCGCAGGCAGGTAATCTTGTCCGACAGCCGCAGCCATTGACCCGTACGGAATCGTCCATGACCCTAGAAGTCCCTGCGCATCGCCTCGCCACCTCGGGCAAACCCGCGGGCCGTATTCGCCAGAAAAACGAACAGGCCATCATCCAGGCCGCCGAAGACGAGTTCGCCCGCCACGGTTTCAAGGGCACCAGCATGAACACCATCGCCCTCAAGGCGGGGTTGCCCAAGGCCAACCTGCATTACTACTTCACCAACAAGCTCGGCCTGTACATTGCCGTGCTCAGCAACATCATCGAGTTGTGGGACAGCACCTTCAACGCCTTGAGCGTCGATGACGACCCGGCCGAAGCCCTGAGCCAGTACATCCGCACCAAGATGGAATTCTCCCGGCGCAACCCGCAAGCCTCGCGAATCTTCGCCATGGAGGTGATCAGCGGCGGCACCTGCCTGACCGAATACTTCAGCGCCGACTACCGCGAATGGTTCCGCGGCCGTGCTGCGGTATTCCAGGCCTGGATCGAGGCCGGCAAGATGGACCCGGTCGACCCGGTGCACCTGATCTTCCTGCTCTGGGGCAGTACCCAGCACTACGCCGACTTCGCCACGCAGATCTGCCAGGTTACCGGCCGCAGCCGCCTGACCAAGCAGGACATGGAAGACGCCAGCAACAACCTTATCCACATCATCCTGAAAGGCTGCGGCATCAAGCCGGCTGCCTGACCGTCATTTATGCCCTCTACCCTGCTCGACCTGTGCGAATACCGCGAGGAAATCCGCAAAAGCCGCTTCATCACCCTCGCCGGGCCCATCAGCAATGCCGCTGAAGCGATGAGTTTCATCGAACGCCACAGCGACCTGGCCGCTACCCACAACTGCTGGGCCTGGAAGCTTGGCGCCCAGTACCGCAGCAGTGATGACGGCGAACCGGGGGGCACTGCCGGGCGACCGATCCTGGCAGCCATCGAAGCGCAAGACTGCGACCAGGTGGTGGTGCTGGTGATCCGTTGGTACGGCGGCATCCAACTGGGCACTGGAGGCTTGGCCAGGGCCTATGGCGGCGGTGCCAACAAGTGCCTGCAACAGGCCCCCAAACGGCTGCTGGTGCAACGCAGCGAATTCACCTGCAGCTGTGGTTTCAGCGAACTGGCGCTGGTGAAGTTGCGCCTGGCGGAGGTTGACGGATTGGTGCTCGACGAGCAGTTCACTGCCAATGGTGTTGATCTGCTCATAGCCCTCGGCGATGCTCACCTGGCCTCATTGCAGCAGCAACTGGCCGACCTGAGCCGCGGACGCATTCTGCTCGAAGCGCGTTGAACATTGCCCACAACAACTGTGGGCCGGCCTGTGGATAAGCTTGGGGCACTCGCTTGCAGGCCAATGATTTCAGGGCCCGCAGAGCATTGTTCATTTTTCAACCAGAGCATTGGGATAGCTTCGGACAGCTGAAACCTAACGAGTTATCCCCAAGGCGATGGCAAAAATTCCAGCCTTCCTTCTGAACTTGCACACAATAACTGTGGAACAGCTTGTGGATAACCCGTGCGTCAACAGGCCAGGCGCCCGGCCACGCAGGACCGTGGGTCACTGATCAATTTTTATCCACTCAGAGAACGGGCACCGGTGCCCACAGTGACGTATGCTCATTACCTTTTCATACACCGATAAAAAGGAATGATCCAATGGCTTCTTCAAGATCGGCCCTCATCATCGGCGCCTCGCGCGGGCTGGGCCTTGGCCTGGTGCAACGCCTGCATGAGGACGGCTGGAATATTACCGCCACCGTACGCAACCCGCAGCAGCCTGGGGCGCTGGCCGATGTGCCCGGCGTGCGTATCGAGCAGTTGGAAATGAACGACACGGCCCAGCTGGATGGCCTCAAGCAGCGTGTGCAAGGCCAGGTGTTCGACCTGGTCTTCGTCAACGCTGGCATCATGGGGCCCCTGCCCCAGGACCTGGAAGCCGTGCAGAACAAGGACATTGGTGAGCTGTTCATGACCAATGCCGTGGCACCGATCCGCGTGGCCCGCCGCCTGGTCGGCCAGGTACGTGAAGGTAGCGGTGTGCTGGCGTTCATGAGCTCGATCCTGGGCAGCGTGACCATCCCCGACGGCGGCGAAATCTGCCTGTACAAGGCCAGCAAGGCAGCGCTCAACTCGATGATCAACAGCTTCGTCGTCGAACAGCAACGCCCTGACTTGTGTGTGCTGGCCATGCACCCGGGTTGGGTAAAGACCGACATGGGCGGCGAAAACGCCGAGATCGATGTGCTGACCAGCACCCGCGGCATGCTCGAGCAGATCAAGGCCCAGAGCGGCCACGGCGGCCTGCGCTTCATCAACTACAAGGGCGACCCCCTGGTCTGGTGAGTCATCAGGTTGCAATCTGGCCGGGCACATTGCCCGGCCAGGCCCTGTAGAATACGGCAACCGTACCTGATCGAGATGATCCACTATGTATGACTGGTTGAACGCCCTGCCCAAGGCCGAACTGCACCTGCACCTGGAAGGCTCGCTGGAGCCCGAGTTGCTGTTCGCCCTGGCCGAGCGCAACAAGATCGCCTTGCCGTGGGCCGACGTGGAAACCTTGCGTGCCGCCTATGCCTTCAACAACCTGCAGGAATTCCTCGACCTGTATTACCAGGGCGCCGACGTGCTGCGCACCGAGCAGGACTTCTACGACCTGACCTGGGCCTACCTGCAACGCTGCAAGGCGCAGAACGTCATCCACACCGAACCGTTCTTCGACCCGCAAACCCACACCGACCGCGGTATCCCCTTCGAAGTGGTGCTCAATGGCATCGACCAGGCGCTCAAGGATGGCCGCAAGCAACTGGGCATCAGCAGTGGCCTGATCCTCAGCTTCCTGCGCCACCTCAGCGAAGACGAAGCGCAGAAAACCCTCGACCAGGCGCTGCCGTTCCGCGACGCATTCATTGCCGTTGGCCTGGACAGCTCGGAAATGGGCCACCCGCCCAGCAAGTTCCAGCGTGTGTTCGACCGCGCTCGCAGCGAAGGCTTCGTCGCCGTCGCCCACGCCGGTGAAGAAGGCCCACCCGAGTACATCTGGGAGGCCCTGGACCTGTTGAAGGTCAAGCGCATCGACCACGGCGTGCGTGCTATCGAGGACGAGCGCCTGATGCAGCGCATCATCGACGAGCAGATCCCGCTCACGGTGTGCCCGCTGTCGAACACCAAGCTCTGTGTGTTCGACCACATGAGCGAGCACAACATCCTCGACATGCTCGAGCGCGGCGTGAAGGTGACGGTCAACTCGGACGACCCGGCCTACTTCGGTGGCTACGTCACCGAAAACTTCCACGCCCTGTACACCCACCTGGGCATGAGCGAAACCCAGGCCCGTCGCCTGGCCCAGAACAGCCTGGATGCGCGGTTGGTCTGAATGAGTGACGGCGTTGCGGTCAGCCGACCTGCAACGTCGCCACGCGGGCAATGCGATTGATCTGCTGGATGCCTAACGCGGAAATATGCAAAGCCCGTGTGTCTTCGGCCTCGCGCATCCAGCCGGATTGAAGGAACAGCCTGAACAACGCCTGCCCCAGCACGCCGCCCAGATGCGGTCCCTGGTCGTTGCACTCGGTGCAGTGGCAGATCACACAGCCACGTTGCTGGTGAGGCGCCAGCGCATCGATATAGACCCCCACCAGCGCCAACTGCGCCCGCCCTTCATCACTGACCATCAACTGCCGACCACTGCCCTCCAGCCAGCCGGCGACCACCAGGCGGTGATACAGCTCACTGGCCAGCTCCCCGCCCAGATGATCACCACAGCGGCGCGCCCGGCGTACCGACATTGGCAACGGTGTCACCGGTACCTTGGCCTGCGCCCCCTTGGCACTTTCCAGCTGGACACTGGCCAGCGCCTCCACTGCGGCCCCGACTTGGGGGGTCGCCAAGCGGAAGTAGCGTTTGCGGCCCCGCGCTTCATGCCGGAGCAATCCGGCAGACGACAACAGGGAAAGGTGCGCGCAGGCCGATGACGAAGTCAGGCCGGTCATCACCGCAAGCTCTTTGGCCAAGCGTGGTGTGCCATCGATCAATGCCCACAACATGGCACTGCGCTTGGGGTCGGCCATCAGGCTGGCGATCTGGCTGATACTGCTGGCTGCGTTCATGTCCCTGTAACTCCCTGCAAGTTCACTGTGTGGATGCGATGGCCAACCCTGGCAGGGAAGCGCCTCTCGCTGGCACTGGCCTGGTTCGCCAGTATAAGCCGCAAAAAACGCCACTCAGGCAGCCCTACCGCGGCGGCACCTTCGCCCGCAAACAACTGGGTAGGTGTACCCATGGTGAACCGAGAACAAACCGGCAAACCCAGCCCAAGCCGCGCGCTGAAGCAGTCAGGTCGCACCCGCTGCCGGCGAGGGAGTTCCCACGGTAGAAACACCAGACACAACTTCGGATGTGCCCGACAATTACCTTCTACAAATAACGCAAACCAAAGCGAAGATTCCAGACGCGCTCACGGGCATTGCGCCCCGGGATGAAAAAGGACTGGGCGAGCCAGCCTGCCCGACCGTCAGTCAGGATGCTGCTGCAGTTCATGGCAGGCACAAGGGGCGGCGCTACACTACAGCGGCTGTTTCCCTGTAGAGGTATGCCGCGATGAAAATTGTCGTCAGTCCGTCGAGCCGGAACCCGGCCTGCCCGTGGCAAGTCCAGCTCGATCAGCACGTGGTCAGTTTCCGCAACGAGGCCGAAGCGCGTGCCTTCGTCGCCACCCTTGAAACCCGCCTGCAGGCACCTCACCCGCTCATGCGGGAGCCCTGGTCTGCAAGCGCCGGGTCAACAGCGCGACACTGACGACCAGCGCGCCGCACAGGCTGATCACCAACGCCATCGGTACCGCACTGCCGTCATGCAGCAGCCCGACCAGTGCCGCCGCGCCGGCAGCGACACTGAACTGCAGGCAGCCCATCAGCGCCGAGGCACTGCCAGCCCGCGCGCCCTGCCCGCTCATGGCGCAGGCCGAAGCGTTGGGGATGATGCAGCCGAGGCTGGCGATGCAGATGAACAAGGGCACCAGCAGTGGCCACAATTGCGCCGGATGCAGCGCCGCCACGCCCAGCAGCACCAGGCCAGCCGCCAGGTACAGCCAGACAGCCCGCGCCAGCAGGAATGCCGGCCCACGTCTGGCCAGCAAACGGGCATTCACCTGCGCCACGAGGATGAAACCGGCAGCATTGGTGCCGAACAACCAGCCGTAATGCTCGGCCGGTACGCCGTAGAGCTTGATGAACACGAAAGGTGAACCGGCAATGTAGGCAAACATGCCGGCGATCGCTATCCCACCGGTCAGGGCATGACCGAGGAACACCCGGTCAGCGAACAGCCGCAGGTATTGGCGCACGGCGCCAGACAGTGGCTGGCGCGGCATATGCTCGGGCAGGCTTTCCGGCAGGCCCAGGCCGACTGCCAGCAGGCAGCCGGCACTGAACAGGCTCAGGGCAAGGAAGATCGATTGCCAGCCAGCCACGTTCACCAGCACACCGCCCAGCATGGGCGCCAAGATCGGCGCCAGACCCATTACCAGCATCAATTGCGAAAATACCTTGGCCGAGGCCACCGGGTCGCACTTGTCACTGACGATGGCCCGCGACAGCACCATGCCGGCGCAACCGCCCAGAGCCTGGACAAAGCGCGCCAGTACCAAAGTGTCGAGGTTGGGCGCATAGGCACAGGCCAGTGACGCCAGGGTGAACAGGGACACACCGAACATCAGCGGTTTGCGTCGACCAAAGCGGTCAGCCACCGGACCATAGGCCAGTTGGCCGATGGACAAGCCAAGGAAATAGGCGGCCAAGGTGGTCTGGACGTGTTTTTCATCGGTAGCGAACGCCTGCGCCATGGCCGGGAAGGCGGGCAGGTAGAAGTCGATCGCCAGGGGCCCGAACGCACTGAGTGCACCCAGGATGAGCACCATTCGCAGGTTCATCAGGAATCCATAGCAGGCTAAGCAAGTAATTGATTCTACCTGCTATGCACCCCGTCAGTACGAAAACATTTGCAACAATCTGGCCGGTTCGATACGGCCGCTCCCAAGGGACATCAGCATTGGCCCGGTCATGCCACCTCGGCTTGATAGCCTTCTTCTCTAATGGCGCTGAGGATCTGCTCCTGCGCCAGCTTACTCTGCACCCGTACCTGCCTGGCCGCCAGGTCGACTTCCACCTTGGCCGCCGCATCCTGATCCTGCACGGCCCGGGTCACGGCCTTCACACAGTGGCCACAGGTCATGCCTTGTACATTGAACACTTGCATGGGGGTTACCTCCTTCAGTTTTGGCCAGTCTCAAGCTTGCCACAGGGGCAAGGTCAAGTCCTGCCGACAACTGCCGGGGTGGAAATCCGCGCGCGCGTCGGCCAAGCTGCGCCTTTGATGATCAGGCAAGCAGGAGATTCTTCATGTTCAGGGCAGTATTGGGCGTCGTCGGGCTGTTGAGCACGCTGGCTGCGGTGCCACCGGCCAGCGCCGAGGGCAACGCGGACTACAGCGTACTGATCATTTCCCGCGAGCGCCTGGAAGTGGCCACCAGCTGCGAAATCGGCATCTATCTCAACGACCAGCTCTCCGGGCGCGTATTCCAGGAGCAGTCCACCTCGTTCAACCTGCCAGCAGGCCCGGTGGACGTGCGCCTGCGCGTACTGCCCGGGCAAATGCCGGGCTGCGCGCCGGGTATCGAGGACCAACGCAGCACACGATTGAACCTGCAGGCGGGCCAGATCAACAAATACCGTATCGCCATGGGGCAACATGGGCTGGAGTTGCAACGAGCCGGCCTGGGCTATTGACCTTACCTGCGTGGCAAGGTTGATGCTGGCGGCATGCCCAAGGAGGAGAGCCCATGTCCGCATCTACCACTTACGACCTGCCGATCACCGGCATGACCTGCGCCAGCTGTGCCGGCCGGGTCGAGCGCGCCCTGCGCAAGGTCACCGGCGCCGAGCAGGTCAGTGTCAACCTCGCCACCGAACAGGCGCGGGTCCAGGCCCCGGCCAACAGCCTGCCAGCCCTGGTCAATGCTGTACGTGACGCCGGCTACAGCGTGCCCACCCGCACCGTCGAGCTGCAGATCGGCGGCATGACCTGCGCCAGTTGTGTAGGGCGTGTGGAACGTGCCCTCGCCAAGCTGCCGGGTGTGGAGCAGGTCAGTGTCAACCTGGCCAGCGAACGGGCACACCTCGCTGTGCTCCCGACCGTCGACGACAACCTGCTGATCGACGCGGTGCAAAAGGCCGGCTACAGCGCCAGCCTGCCGCAAACGGCCAGGGACGACCAGGCTGCCGCCCAGCGGCGCCTGCGCAACGAACGCCTGGCCGTCGCTGCAGCCCTGCTGCTGGCCTTGCCGCTGGTGCTGCCCATGCTGCTGCAACCTTTTGGGGTGCACTGGATGCTACCCGCCTGGGTGCAGTTCGTGCTGGCCACGCCTGTGCAGTTCGTGCTCGGCGCCCGCTTCTACGTGGCGGCGTGGAAGGCCGTGCGTGCCGGTGCGGGCAACATGGACCTGCTGGTGGCGCTGGGTACCAGTGCCGGCTACGGCCTGAGCCTGTACCAATGGGCGCAGGCTTCGGCGGATATGGCGCCGCACCTGTATTTCGAGGCCTCGGCCGTGGTGATTGCCCTGGTGCTGCTGGGCAAGTACCTGGAAAGCCGTGCCAAGCGGCAGACCGCCAGCGCCATCCGCGCCCTCGAAGCCCTGCGCCCGGAACGAGCCGTGCGCGTAGTCGATGGCAGGGAAGAAGACGTAGCCATCGCCCAGCTACGCCTCGGCGACCTGGTGCTGGTCAAGCCTGGCGAGCGCTTCCCGGTCGATGGCAGGGTCGAGGACGGCAGCAGCCACGCCGATGAAGCCTTGATCAGTGGCGAAAGCCTGCCGGTGCCCAAGCAGCCTGGCGACAGTGTCACTGGCGGCGCTATCAATGGCGAAGGTCGGCTGCTGGTACGTACCCAGGCGCTCGGCACCGAGACCGTGCTGGCACGCATCATCCGCCTGGTGGAAGACGCCCAGGCAGCCAAGGCCCCGATTCAGAAGCTGGTCGACCGGGTCAGCCAGGTGTTCGTCCCGGCCGTCCTGGTGCTGGCACTGATCACCCTGGTCGGCTGGTGGCTGGCCGGTGCGCCACTGGAAACCGCATTGATCAATGCCGTTGCCGTGCTGGTCATCGCCTGCCCCTGCGCCCTCGGCCTGGCCACCCCTGCCGCGATCATGGCCGGCACCGGGGTCGCCGCCCGCCACGGCATCCTGATCAAGGATGCTGAAGCCCTGGAACGTGCGCATGCGGTCAACCGCGTGGTGTTCGACAAGACCGGCACCCTCACCTCCGGCAGCCCCCGGGTAGTGCACAGCCAGGCGCAGGTAGGCAGCAGCGCCGACCTGCACCGCCTGGCTGGCGCCCTGCAGCGCGGCAGCGAACACCCGCTGGCCAAGGCGGTGCTGGCTGCCTGTGCCGAACAGGGGCTGGACGTACCCAGCGTCAGCGACAGCCAGGCGCTGGCCGGGCGTGGCATCGCCGGGCGCGTGGAAGGCCGCGAGCTGGCCCTGGGCAACCGCCGCCTGCTCGACGAAAGCGCCCTGCCAGCCGGTGACCTGGCCACCCAAGCCCAGGCCTGGGAAGCCGAAGGGCGCACCTTGTCGTGGTTGATCGAACGCGGCACGCGGCCCCGTGTGCTGGGCCTGTTTGCCTTTGGGGACAGCCTCAAGCCCGGCGCCGCGCAGGCGATCGAGGCCCTGCATGCACGCGCCATCAGTAGCCACCTGCTGACCGGTGACAACCGCGGCAGCGCCAAGGTGGTCGCCGACGCGCTGGGCATCGACGATGTGCATGCTGAAGTGCTGCCGGCCGACAAGGCGGCAACCGTGGCCGCATTGAAGCGCGATGGCGTGGTCGCCATGGTCGGCGACGGTATCAACGATGCGCCGGCGCTGGCCGCCGCCGATATCGGCATTGCCATGGGCGGCGGCACCGACGTGGCCATGCAGGCCGCCGGCATCACCCTGATGCGCGGTGACCCGCGCCTGGTGCCAGCTGCGTTGGAGATCAGCCGCAAGACCTACGCGAAGATCCGCCAGAATCTGTTCTGGGCGTTCATCTACAACCTCATCGGCATCCCGCTGGCCGCGCTGGGTTACCTCAACCCGGTACTGGCGGGTGCCGCCATGGCCCTGTCCAGCGTCAGCGTGGTGAGCAACGCGTTGTGGCTCAAGGCCTGGAAACCCAGCCGTGATACCCAGGAGGCTTCATGAACATCGGCCAGGCCGCCCGTCGCAGCGGGCTCAGTACCAAGATGATCCGTTACTACGAGTCCATCGGCCTGCTCAAGCCCGCCACGCGCAGCGACAGCGGCTACCGCCTGTACCAGGCGGAAGACCTGCACAGCCTGGCGTTCATCAAGCGCTCCCGCGACCTGGGTTTTTCGCTCGAGGAGGTTGGCAAGCTGCTGACCTTGTGGCAGGACCGCCAGCGTGCCAGCGCCGATGTGAAAGCGCTGGCCCTGCAACACATCGATGAGCTGAACCGGCGTATCGAGGAGCTGGTGAGCCTGCGTGACACCCTTGCCGAGCTGGTTTCGCACTGCCAGGGCGACGACCGCCCGGATTGCCCGATCCTCAAAGACTTGGCAAATGGCGCTGCAGGCAGCTGTTGTCACTGACTATCGGCGCTTTTGGTATGCCATATACGTCAGACACGACCGAATAGTCACCAATCGCGACGAAGTCCCATAAATACGGGCATTTTTCCTACATTAAACCCGGATGCTGCCGATGCAGTTATTACCTGCTTCGAGTAGCAACAATAAAAAACCGGGGGCGTCGATGAGCATCAAACAGAAACTGACCTGGGCATTCGCGGTCATTGCCGGCTTGCCCATCGTCCTGGTGGCCACCTTGGTGGTCCTCAACCTGCGTGGCGAGGCACGCGACGGCTTCCTGGACGGCAGCAGCCGGGAGATCCGCCAGGTCAGCAACGCGATGAACATCTTCTTCCAGGGTATCAACCAGAACGTCGAGTACATGGCGTCGCAGCCACTGGTCGCCGCCACCGGTAGCGAACTGACCAAGTACATGAGCGCCAACCCATCCTACGAACTGGGCGAGCAGGCCAGCAAACTGCTGGAGTTCATGACCCGCCTGGCTACCTCGCACCCCGCCTATGCCTACCTGTCCTACGGAGTGAATGACGGCGGTTACGTCGGCTGGCCGGCCGGGCAGAAGTTTGTCAATTACGACCCACGCACCCGCCCCTGGTACCAGCTGGCCATGGCCAACCCTGGCAAGACCCTGCGCACCGAAGCCTACTACTGGGCACCTGACGACGCCGTGCTGGTCAGCACCGTGCGTACCGTGGCCAACCAGTTGGGCAACCCCGGCGGCGTGGTCAACGTCGACGTCTCGCTCAAAGGCCTTACCGAAATCGTGCAGCAGATCAAGCTGGGCGACAGCGGCTACGTGCTGCTGGTGGAAAACAACGGCAACGTGCTGGTCGACCCGCGTGACGCCAAGCACAACTTCAAGCAGCTGGCGAGTTTTGGCGACGGCTACGCCGAGCTGGCCAAGCACGGCAAGGGGCTGGCCGAAGTGGAGCTGGGTGGCGTGCGCTACATGGCCAACATCTACCCGGACGAACAGCTGGGCTGGACCTTGATCGGCCTGATCGAACAAAGCGAAGTGATGCAGACCACCACCCGCCTGACCTGGCTGATCGGCATCGTCGCCCTGGTACTGGCGGCGCTGTTCGCCGTGGTAGGGGCAACCTTTGCCAAGCTGATCGTGCGGCCGATCAACAGCGTCACCAACGGCCTGGAAGACATTGCCCAAGGTGAGGGTGACCTGACCCGCAACCTGGAAATTCGCGGCCGCGACGAAACCGCACAACTGGCCAGCTGGTTCAACCAGTTCCTCGGCGCCATTCGCAGCCTTATCCAGCATATCGGGGCCGCAGCCGGCAAGATCCTCAGCACATCGACCAGTTCGACCCGTGTCTCCAGCGACATGGCCGAAGCGGCAGGACGCCAGCGCGAAGCCGTGGACATGGTCTCTACCGCTTTCCACGAAATGGTCGCCACTGCCAACGAAGTGGCGCGTTCCTGCAGCCAGGCGGCGCAATCGGCCGACAGCGGCCAGCAGCAGGCCCGTGAAGGCCAGCAGCAGATCGACGCAGCGGTGCACAGCGTCGACCGCCTGAGCCAGGAGATCGAGCAATCGGCGCAGTCGATCCAGCAACTGGAGCGCGACAGCAATGCCATTCAGTCGATCCTGGGCACCATCCGCTCGATTGCCGAGCAGACCAACCTGCTGGCCCTCAACGCCGCCATCGAAGCGGCCCGCGCTGGTGAGCAGGGCCGTGGCTTCGCCGTGGTCGCCGATGAAGTGCGGGCGCTGGCCAAGCGCACCGCCGACTCCACCGCCGAGATCGACGGCCTGCTTGGCAACCTGGCCAGCCGCACCGCCGAAGTGGCTGCGCAAATGCACGCCAGCCTGGAAGTGTCGCAGCAATCGGTCAGCCGCATCGGCATGGCCCGTGACAGCTTCGGGCAGATTCGCGAATCGGTGGACGTGATCCGTGACATGAACACCCAGATCGCCACGGCGGCCGAGGAGCAGCATCAGGTCGCCGAGGACATCAACCGGCACATCAGCCAGATTCACGGGGATGCGCAGCTGGTCGCCGAACTGGCCCAGGCGGCGCGGGTGGATTCGGAGAGCCTGGCCGGGCTGTCCAACGAACTGGATGCGCTGGTGCGCAGGTTCCGTACCTGACGCGTTGCCGGTACTGGCTGCTTCGTGGGATCAGCCGCGGGCAGCCAGTACCGGCGACCACGATCAGAGTTTCAACTCACCCGGCGTTGCACCGAACAGCTGCTTGAACGCCGCGATGTAGGCTGAAGTGGAGTCATAGCCACAACCCAAGGCCGCCTCGGTGACATTCTCCCCCGCCTCCAGCAACGCCAGCGATGACAGCAGCCGCATGCGCTGGCGCCAGTTACGAAAACTCAAGCCCGTTTCCCGCTGGAACAGCCGCATCAGGGTCTTTTCCGAACAGCCCAGCTGTCGCGCCCACTGCTGCAAGGTCTGCGGCTGTTCCGGGGCAGCGATCAAGCCGTTGCACAATGCCAGCAACCCAGGATGGCGCGGTAACGGTAGCGAGAAGCCGACCTCGGGCAGCGTGCGCAACTGGTCGAGCAGCACCGCCACCAGCCGCGCTTCGGCGCTGTCGCCTTCCGGGTAATCTGCCGGGAACAGGCAGAACTGCTTGATCAGTTCGCGCGCCAACGGTGTCACCTCCAGCACCCGGCAGCGCTCCGGCGCCCACGCGCAGGCGTCACGGCGCACGTACAGGCTGCGCATTTCGGCCTGCATCGAGGTAACCACTTCATGTTCGGCATCGGCAGGTATCCACACCCCCCACTGCGGCGGGGCGAAGTAGCTGCCTTCTTCGGTGTAGACGCCTAGTACGCCGCTGATGGCATAGGAAAATTGCACCCAGTCGTGCTGGTGACGAGTGGTCCAGGAGCCGGCATCAAGGCTTTCGGCACGGGCATACAAAGGCCTGGGCAGGCGGGACAGCGCCGGAAGGGCGCGGGGTTGTCCGATGGTCGGCATGGCGGTTTCTTGTAGTTCCGAGCAGACAAGCCTAACAGCTCGTTCACCGCTCGACGATGACCGTCACCCCCTGCCCGCCCGCGGCGCAGATCGAAATCAGCCCTCGCCCTTGGCCCGCCTGCGCCAGCAACTTGGCCAGGTTGGCGAGTATCCGCCCCCCGGTCGCAGCGAACGGGTGCCCGGCCGCCAACGAACTGCCCTTGACGTTGAGTTTGCTGCGGTCGATTGCCCCTAGCGGCGCATCCAGCCCCAAGCGCTGGCGGCAATAATCGGCATCCTCCCAGGCTTTCAGCGTACACAGCACCTGGGCTGCAAAGGCTTCGTGGATTTCGTAGTAGTCAAAGTCCTGCAAGCTCAACCCGTTACGCGCCAGCAGCCGCGGTACCGCATACACCGGCGCCATCAGCAGCCCCTCGCGGCCAGTGACGAAATCCACCGCAGCCGTTTCGCCATCGACCAGATACGCCAGCACCGACAGCCCTTGCTGCGCCGCCCATTCTTCACTACCCAGCAGCACCAGCGAAGCACCGTCTGTGAGGGGTGTGGAGTTACCGGCCGTCAGCGTGCCCTGGCCGCTGCGGTCGAAGGCCGGCTTGAGCCTGGCCAGTTGTTCAAGGCTCAGGTCGGGGCGCAGGTTGTTGTCGCGGGTCAACGCCAGGAACGGGGTCAGCAGGTCATCCTGCCAGCCTTCGGTGTAGGCAGCGGCCAGCCGCTGGTGGCTGAGCAACGCCAGCTGGTCCTGCTCGGCACGGTCGATGTGCCAGGCCTGGGCCATGCGTTCGCAGTGCTCGCCCATCGACAAGCCGGTACGCGGCTCGCCATTGCGCGGTAACTCGGGTTTCAGATGCCGGGGGCGCAGCTTGAGCAGCGGCTTGAGCCGTTCGCCCAGGCTTTTGCCACGGTTGGCCTGCAGCAGGATGTGGCGCAAGCCTTCGTTGACCGCAATCGGTGCATCGGAGGTGGTGTCCACGCCACCGGCAATGCCGCAGTCGATCTGCCCCAGGGCAATCTTGTTGGCCACCAGCAGCGCCGCCTCCAGCCCGGTGCCACAGGCTTGCTGAATGTCATAGGCCGGGGTCTGCGGTGACAGGCGCGAACCCAGCACGCATTCACGGGTCAGGTTCATGTCGCGCGAGTGCTTGAGCACCGTACCGGCGACCACTTCGCCCATGCGCACCCCATGCAGGCGGTAGCGCTCGATCAGCCCCTCGAGCGTGGCAGTCAGCATTGCCTGGTTGCTGGCCGTGGCGTAGGCACCATTGGAGCGGGCGAAGGGAATTCGGTTGCCGCCCAGGATCGCGACCCGGCGAGGTGAACGCATGCGCTGGTTCCTCCTGAAACAATTTGATCCGTACAGCCTAGGTGTTTTTACCGCATTCGAACGACCTTGGCACAAACTTGGTCCACACTTTCAAGCTTGCCTTCCGGGAGACCACTCATGAGCGATCGCTACCTCGGCTTTGCCAATTCCAACCTTGGCCGCCGTCTTGTGGATGCCCTTGGCCTGCCACACCCGGCTCCGCTGGAGCGCTGGCAGGCCGGCCGCCTGCGCCCGGTGGAGGGAGCCCTGGTTCTGGGTGGCGGGCCCCTGGCGAGCCAGGTCGAAACGCTTGCGCCGCGCCTGACCGACACGCTTTACAGCTTCAACACCGACGCCCTCCAGGCCGAGCCCTGGGTGGCCGGCCTGGGGCAGAAAATCAAGGCAGTGGTATTCGATGCCACGCATTTGTCCGACAGCGACGCATTGAAGCAGTTGCGCGAGTTTTTCCAGCCACTGCTGCGCAGCCTGGCGCCTTGCGCCCACGTGGTGCTGCTGGGGCGCGCCCCGGAGAGCCTCGATGACCCGCTGGCCAGCATTGCGCAACGGGCCCTGGAAGGCTTCAGCCGCTCGCTGGCCAAAGAACTGCGCAATGGCGCGACCGCCCAGCTGCTGTACGTCGCCCCCGGCGCAGACCACCAGCTGGAAGGCGCATTGCGTTTCTTCCTCTCGCCGAAAAGCGCCTTCGTATCCGGCCAGGTGCTGCGCCTGGAAGCCTGCGCCAGCCAGGTCGAGGACTGGACCCGGCCGCTGGCGGGCCGCCGTGCGCTGGTGACCGGCGCCGCACGCGGCATCGGCGCAGCCATTGCCGAAACCCTGGCGCGGGACGGCGCCGACGTGCTGTTGCTGGATGTACCGCAGGCCAGCCAGGACCTCGACGCCCTGGCCGCGCGCCTGGGTGGCAAGGCGCTGGCGCTGGATATCTGCGCCGGCGACGCGGCGAGCCGCTTGCTCGCAGCCCTACCGGACGGCATCGACATCGTGGTGCACAATGCCGGCAACACCCGCGACAAGACCCTGGCCAACATGACTCCGGAATACTGGGATGCAGTGCTGGCGGTGAACCTCAAGGCGCCGCAGGTACTGACCCAGGCGCTGCATGAGCACGGCGCCCTGGGTGAGAACGCGCGCGTCACCCTGCTGGCTTCGGTCAGCGGCATCGCCGGCAACCGCGGTCAGGCCAACTATGCCGCCAGCAAGGCCGGGTTGATCGGCCTGGCCCAGGCCTGGGCGCCGCGCCTTGCCGAGCGTGGCGGCAGTATCAACGCGGTGGCCCCCGGGTTCATCGAAACCCACATGACCGCCGCCATGCCCATGGGCCTGCGCGAAGCCGGGCGACGTTTGAGTTCGCTGGGCCAGGGTGGCCGCCCGCAGGACGTCGCCGAGGCCATCGCCTGGCTCAGCCAGCCCGGTTCCGGGGCAATCAACGGCCAGGTGCTGCGCGTTTGCGGCCAGGCCTTGATGGGGGCCTGAACATGAGCCGACACTGGCACGACCTGCACAGCCCGGCATCGCGCGCCAGCCTGTACCTGCGCGCCGCCAGCAAGCGCAAGATCAGCGGTGACCGCCTGCCGGGCGATGGCCTGCGCTGCCTCATCGGTGTCCAGCCGGGCAACCTGGCTGCCTATCGGCGGCTGTGCCATTTCGCCGACGATGGCCGGCTGCCGGCGACCTACCCTCACGTGATGGCGTTCACCTTGCAGCTGCAGTTGATGACCGCCGACAACTTCCCCTTCCCGCTGCTGGGCCTGGTGCACCTGCACAACCGCATCGAAGTACTGCGCCCGCTCGGCGCTGTCGAAGCGCTGCGCTTTGCGGTGTATACGGACAACCTGCAACCCCACGCCAAGGGCGCCACCTTTGACCTAGTCAGCGAAGCCGAAGACGGCATCGGTTTGCTCTGGCGCGAGAGCAGCCGCATGCTGGTGCGTGGGTTCAAGCTCGAAAGCGAGGCGGAGGAGCCTGTCGAGGACGAACCGGCTGCGTTGCCGGAAGCGACCCGCTGGTACGCCGACAGTGATATCGGCCGGCGTTACGCCAAGGTCTGCGGGGATTACAACCCGATCCACCTCAGCGCCGCCAGTGCGCGGCTGTTCGGCTTTCCCACGGCCATTGCCCATGGCATGTGGAGCAAGGCCATGGCCATGGCAGCCTTGCGCGGCCACCTGCCGCACAGCGGCTATGCCTTCGAGGTGGGGTTCCGCAAACCGGTGCGGTTGCCGTCCGAGGTAGTGCTCAGTGCCAGTGAGGCGGGGCCGCAGGGTACGCTGCGGCTGGACGGACATGGCGCCGTGCTGCATATGGTCGGGCGCTGGGAGCCCTTGTAGGAGCAGCCCGCCTTGGTGGAACACGCTTGCTTTGCATCGGGCCTGCGCTGAAGCTATGCGGCATTAGGAGACCCCGATGAACCTGCAAGAACTCACCAAACGCCTGCACCACATCCGCGACAACAACGACTGGCGCGGCTTCCACAGCCCGAAGAACCTGGCCATGGCCGCCAGCGTCGAAATGGCCGAGCTGGTGGAAATCTTCCAGTGGCTGAGCGAAGACCAGTCGCGCCAGCTGCCCGCCGACAAGCTGGCCCATGCCGGCCAGGAAATCGCTGACGTGGTGCTCTACCTGTTGCTGCTGTGCAGCGAGCTTGGCCTGGACATGGACCAGGTGGTGCGGGCCAAGCTGGCCGACAGCGAGAGGCGCTTCGCCCGATGAACGACCGTCATTTCGATGAACTGGCCACCCGTTTTGCCGAGAAGATCTATGGCGGCGCCAAAGGCGCCATCCGCCTGGCCGTGCTCCAGGCCGACCTGGCCGAGGCCTTGCCCGACCGCCCCCTGCGCATCCTCGACATTGGCGCCGGGCTGGGCCACATGGCCTTGTGGTTGGCACAGCGCGGCCACCAGCTGACCCTGGCCGAACCCGCCGCGCCAATGCTCGATGGCGCCCGGGCACGCTTTGCCGAAGCAGGCCAGGCGGCCACCTTCATCCAGGCCCCTTGGCAAGACCTGCTTGGCCAGCTCACCGAACCCTACGACCTGGTACTGTGCCATGCCGTGCTCGAATGGCTGGCCGAGCCGGAAAGCATCCTGCCCGTGCTGCACCAGCTCACGGCCCCTTGCGGGTGGCTGTCGCTGGCTTTCTACAACCGTGACGCGCTGGTCTATCGGAACCTGCTCAAGGGCCATTTCCGCAAGTTGCGCAGCAACCGCCTGGAAGGTGAAAAGCAGAGCCTTACGCCGCAAAAACCACTTGATCCGCGCCAGCTCAGGGCGCAACTTGATCCTCAGTGGCAGGTGCAAAGCGAAAGCGGAGTGCGGGTGTTCCACGACTACATGCCCAGGGAATTCCAAGGCAAGGCCGAGTTGCTCGACCTGCTGGAAATGGAACTGGCCTATCGTCGCCACCCCAGCTTCGCCGGGCTTGGCCGCTACCTGCACTGGGTTTGCCGCCCGCGCTGACTGCCCCCGTCGGAGGACTACATGCCGTACCGTCTGTTGTGCCTGGCGCTGCTGCCGCTTGCCCTGGCTGGCTGCCAGGGCAGCAACCCGTACGTGGCCAGCAGCCGCCCGTTACCCCCCGCCCCTGACCAGGCGGCCACCACCTTCGATGCCAGTGCCTACCCGGCACCTACGCGAGACTATGGGCATTACCGCAGTTGGAGCTGGCGCAACGGCCAGTTACCCAGTGGCTCGGCGGATGCCGACCCGGCGCAACTGGCCGATGCCGTCAGCGGCGCGCTCGACCAGCATGGCCTGCGCCCCGCCCGGGGTGGCCCCGGCGACTTGCTGGTGAGTGCTGACATACGCCTGGAAAAACGCTTGCGCCAGGTGCGGGACTACGATGCCTACGACCCTTACTACGGCCCGTACCCCTACGGCGGTGTCGGCTATGGCGGTTACCGCAATGGTTATGGTGCCTACGCCAGCGTGCCCATCGTACGGACCTACGAAGTGCAGGTGATGGTGGTACGCATCGACCTGTACGACGCCCGCAACGGCCAGCCGGTATGGAGCGCCAGCGCCGAAAGCGGCAGCGACAAGGACTCGCCGCGAGAACGCGAAAGTGCCTTGCGCAACTCAGTGTACAAGGCGCTCAGCGGCTATCCTCCCAGTTAATGCCTAACGGAGAACCATCATGTTGCGCCGTCTCGTTCTACTGTCATTCGCGTTGCTGCTGGCCGCCTGCTCCAGCAATAACGTCCAGCAGGATTTCGACGCCAGCCGCGATTTTGCCGCCTACCGCAGCTGGGCCTGGCAGGAACCGGGCCTGCAGTATCGCCCCGACGACCCGCGCATCAAGAGCGACCTGACCGAACAGCGGATCCGTCAGGCGGTCGCCAACCAGCTGGACCAACGCGGCCTGCGCCCGGTTCAAGGTGGCGCGCGGCCCGACCTGAGCGTGCGCGCCTATCTGATCGTCGAACAGCGCCAGCAACAAATCACCACCAACTACGGCGGTGGCTGGGGCGGCTACTGGGGTGGCTACTGGGGCGGGCCGATGTACAACGAAACCCGCAGCGTCGACTACAAGGTGGCCACTATCCAGATCGACCTGTTCGACGGGCGTGACGGCAAGCTGGTGTGGCGCGGCAGTGCCGAGCAGATCATGAACAACTACCCGCCAAGCCCGGAGGAACGCAACAGCGCCATCCAAAGCACGGTAGCCAAGGTGCTGGACAACTATCCACCCGGCAGTAGGAAGTGATGCATGGCCGGAACGGGCAAGCCGGCTCCTGCAGGTCTATCTTCACTTAAGGAAACCTGACTGACCGGGTAGTTGTGTCCAACATTGGGAAAGGCGACCTGCCAATGCAAAGCATTGTTCTCCTGCTGTGGCTTGCCTTGTGCTCCGAACAGGATGTGCGTCAACGCCAGATCTCCAACCTGCTGACCTTGGGCGTGGCAACCTGCGCCCTGGTCTGGCTGTTCGCCACTGGCCGCAGCTGGATCGGCGCCGAGGCCAGCGATGCCGGCTGGGCCCTGGCCATCGTCATGTTGCTGACCCTGCCCGGCTACATGCTCGGCCGTTTCGGCGCCGATGACGTCAAGCTGATGGGTGCCTTGGCCCTGGCCACCAGCCCGCACTACGTGCTCGGCACCTTCATCGGCGCTGGCGTCAGTGTGCTGGTGTGGTTGCTCACCCGCCGGCGCCTGTGGACCTTGCTCAACCCCAAGGTGAAAAAGCGTCTGCAGGCCTTGACCGAGGAAATGGGCGACAAGCAGGCGTTCGTCCCCTATGTGCTCAGCGGTTTTCTTCTGACTGCTGTATGGATCCAATGAGCAATCTCTTGGTCCGATACCTGTACAGAAGTTGTACAAATTCGCTCCCGACGTCTATTTTTACCTTGCCGCAGCGTCTGGCCCGGGAGCAGGACCGTACAAGAACAGGGAGTCGATTGTGTCCAGAGCATTCAGCGAAGTGAAAATATTGGTGGTCGATGACCAACCCGTAATCGTCGAGCAACTGTGTGAGTTTCTCGAAACCCAGGGTTATCACTGCCTGCCGGCCCATTGCGCTGATGAAGCCATCGAACGCTATCAGGCCGACGCGGCCATAGGCCTGGTCATCTGTGACCTGCACATGCCCGGGCGAGACGGTGTCGACCTCGTCCGTGCCTTGAAGGCACTGGGCGAGCAACGTATTTTCGAAGCCATCATGCTCACCGGCCGTGCCGAAAAGCAGGACGTCATCCGTGCGCTGCGCGAAGGTTTTGCCGACTACTACCAGAAGCCCGTGGACTTCGATGAATTGCTGGAAGGGGTGCGCCGGCAGGAAGAGATCGTGCTGGATCGCCAACGCAACTTCCGCGACCTGGGCGGATTGAACCAACGCCTGCAGGAGCTGGCCGAATCGGTGGACGAGCTGTACCGGGACCTGGAAAAGGCCCGAGGCCAGGGTGTGCACCGGCGCGCCAACGATGTCGAAGAAAGCGAAGGCGAGCTGCCAGCGGCGTTCGAGAAGCTCTCACCGCGCCAGCTGGAAGTGGCGCGGCTGGTGAGCACCGGCAAGACCAATTACCAGATCGCCTGCGAACTGGGCATTACCGAAAATACCGTGAAACTGTATGTGTCACAGGTGCTGCGCCTGACCCACATGCACAACCGCACGCAGCTGGCGCTGGCGCTGACCCCCAGTACATCACCGATACACCAGCGCTTCACCGCCCATTGAGGCCAGCGCTACTCGCTGACCTGGAACGCCACCCGCGCCGTCTCGCCGCTTTCATCCAGCGCGCTGATTTCGGCCTGGCCGACCTGCGGGAAGCGAACCAGCAAGCTGTCCTGGCCCTGGGTCTCGCCCAATGGCTGGCCGTTGAGGAACCACCAGCGCCGGCCGCCGCCACCCAGCGCCGACACATGCAGTTGCAACGGCTCGCTGCTGGTCGCCGGACGACGCAGGTTGTCGCCTGGACGTATGCCCACGATCGACAGCGGTGGCGCACTGGCCGGCACCTGCGGCGGGCAGGCCGGGTCGATGGCCGGCAGGCGCGCCGCACGCCGCTCGGCCCGAGGCAGCCAAGGTTCCAGCGGGGCCGGCCACAAAGCGATGTCGCGGGCCTGGGCGCCCGGGCAGCTGCCATCGACGCGTAGCCCTTGGTCGTTGACCCAGACGCTTTCACGCAGGCCCAGGCCGAGCGGCTGGTCGGCCGCCTGCAAGGTGGGCGGTGTAGTGCCGTCCAGCGTCCAGGCAAAGCGCTGACGTCGGCAGTTCGGGTCCTGTTTGTTCAATGGCTGGCCCAGCGGCCAGCAGATCGCCGCCACGCCGACATTCGCCGGTACCCGCTCGACCGGTACACTGATGCCGCGCTGGCTGTCGCGGTTGCTCAGCAAGTCGTGCACCTGCAGCATCAGCGGTGCCGCCGAGGCCAGGCCGAACTGCCCGGGCACTGGCGTGCCATCGGGGCGGCCGATCCACACACCGATCAGGTAGCGTGGGCCCACGCCGATCGACCAGGCATCGCGAAAGCCGTAACTGGTGCCGGTCTTCCAGGCCAGTTGCGGGCGTTGCACCAGTTCGGCATGCGGGTCGCGGTCGGGGCGCGCCTGCCCGCTGAGGATACGCCGGATGATCCAGGCCGCCCCGGGTGACAGCAGGCGCCGTTCCAGCAACGGGTCCTGCGGTTGCAAGCGCACCCGCGCACTGTTGCCACCGCGTGCCAACGCGGCATAGCCACCCACCAGGTCTTCCAGGCGGCTGCCCGCACCGCCGAGGATCAACGACAGGTTGGGCTCGGCCAAGGGCGGCAAGGTCAGCGGCATGCCCGCCATGCGCAATTGCGCGGCGAAGCGTTTCGGGCCATAGGCCTCGAGCAACTGGACAGCCGGCAGGTTGAGCGAAAGCGCCAATGCCGAACTGGCCGACACCGGCCCGCTGAAACCCATGGAGAAGTTGCCGGGGCGGTAGTCGCCATAGCGCCGCGGCACATCCTGCAGCAGCGACTCGGAATGGATCAGGCCGTCATCCAGCGCCATGCCGTAGAGAAATGGCTTGAGCGTGGAGCCTGGCGAGCGCAGCGAGCGCACCATGTCGACATGCCCGAAACGGCGTTCGTCGGCGAGGTCGATCGAGCCCAGGTAGGCGCGTACCGCCATGGTCTGCGCCTCGACCACCAGGATGGCCGCGGAGGTCCGCTCCGGCAGCCGTGCGCGCCAGCCCAGCAGCAGGTCTTCGAGGCGCCGCTGCAACGCGGCGTCGAGCGTGGTGCGGATCAGCGGCGGGCTGTCGGCGCTGTTCAGGCGCCGCGCCAGCAGCGGCGCCAGGGCCGGCTCCTGGCGTGGCGCCAGCACCAGCGGTTCTTCGGTTGCCTCGCGGATTTGCCGCTCCGGCCACACCTGGTATTCGGCCAGGCGTTGCAGCACCTTGTCACGGGCGCGCTGGGCGCGTTCGGGGTGGCGGTCGGGGCGCAGGCGGCTGGGTGCCTGCGGCAGCACGGCCAGCAACGCCGCTTCGGCCGGGGTCAGGTGCATGGGCGACTTGCCCAGGTAGGCCCAGCTGGCCGCGGCAACGCCCTGCAGGGTGCCACCGAAGGGCGCGCGGTCGAGGTAGATCTGCAGGATCTCGCGTTTCGACAGATGCCACTCCAGCTGCGCGGTACGCCACAACTGGCGCAGCTTGCCGGCCAGGGTGCGGTCATGCGGGTCGAGCAGGCGCGCCACCTGCATCGACAGTGTGCTGCCGCCCGACACCACCCGCCCGCCGCGCAGGTTGAGCCAGGCGGCGCGGGCCAGGGCCAGCGGGTTGACCCCCGGGTGGCTATAGAACCAGCGGTCCTCGTAGGTCAGCAGCGCCTGCAGGTACAACGGCGAAACTTCGTCGGGGCTGACCGGGTAACGCCAAACGCCATCGGCATCGGCGAAGCGCCACAACGGCGTGCCGTCCTCGGCCAGCACTACCCGGGCCAGGTCATCACCTGGCATGGGCAGCGGCCACAGGCGGTCGGCCAGCCACAACAGACCGAGCACCATCAGCATGCCGGGCACGGCAATGCGCAACAGCCTGCGCGCACGGCTACGCGGCCGCGTTAAGCTTGGCATCGGGAACCGACCTGGCCCGGTGATGGCCAAAGGCTGGGGAACGGTAACCTCGCCGATTCGTTCATCAGGAAGCAACTATGCATGTAGAAGGTTTTTTCGAGTGGCTGGGCCAGGCACTGGGCTCGTTGATCCGCTTCATCGTCGACATATTCAGCGGCTTGTTCAATCTGCTGGCCAATGCCGGTGGCAATTTCATCGATGGCCTGGCGCGCACCTTGGGCATGGACACCTCGTTGCTCAGCATTCTCGCCCTGATCATCGGGCTGATGCTGCTGTACTCGGCCATCCGTGCGTTCATGCGTGCCTCGATCATCCTCGGGATCATCTGGCTGGTATTGGGGCTATGGGTGATGAGCTGGGTGATTCATTGACTGATGCAGCGATCGTGTAGGAACGGCCTTGCGTCGCGATCGGGGGCGCAGCGGCCGTAAAACCTGGCGACGCGGTCTACTTGCCGTTCCGCGTACGCCGGCAATCGGGCCGCGCTGCGGCCCTTTCGCGACAGGAGGCTGCTCCTACAGCAGACCGCCTCGCCCTAGCGGGCTCTGACGGTCATTTCCCCTTGCCCATCGCCCACGGCCTGCAGGTTAGGCCGGTACATCGACTCGACCTGCGGCGGTGGTACGCGGTAGGTACCCGGAGTTACCGCCCGCGCCAGGTACAGCAGGTGGGTGGTGCCGTAGCCATCGAGCTTGAGCGCGGCGACATAGCGGTCATCACGGTATTCCTGATGCACCAGGCTGGCGTTCTGCATCGAATCGCGCCATTCCTTCACCGCGCTGCTGGCGTTATCCAGGCTGGCGGCGCTCTGGGCCAGGTTCTGGTTTTCCAGCTCCAGGCCAGCCGGCAACAAATCCACTACCAGCGCATCCGGCACCGGGTTGTCGGCCTTGAGCGCCAGGTGCACCAGCACCAGGTCGCCGCTTCGCAGGCTGTGCAAGTCCAGCGGCTGGCCGTTCATGCCCAGGTACTCACGGCGGACCTGCATGCCGTTGCCACCCGCTGGCTGTGCCTGGCGTGGGTAACCCGACAAGGTCAACTGCTGGTACAGGGTCTCGCTGCCCTGGTTCTGCACGGTCAGCGGCGCGGCCAGCAACGGACCTTCCAGTTTCATGCCGGACTCGGCATTGTTGAACTCACGCACCTCGCCGGCGCTGTCCAGGCGTGCCTGCCATTGGCCTTCCGGCTTGCCCAGCAGACCACGGCCAGCCAGGAACAGTGCATTGCGTTCCTGGGTGGACAACCAGCGGTTGGCTGCCAGCTCGTCCGACAAGGCGAACAGGCGCTGGTCGACCTTGCTGCTGGCCATGTCGTTCTCCTGCAGCAGTGCCAGGATCAGCGCCTGGTCACGCAGCGGGCTGCCGTAATCGGCCATCCAGCCCTTGCTGCGGCTGATGGCCAGGCCAGCCTGCAAGGCTTGGTTGGCACGTGGCTTGTCGCCCATCTTCTCCAGTGCCACCGCCAGCTGCACCAGGGGCAGGCCGGAGCGGGCGTCGGCGCGGCGTTCGAACAGGCCGCGCAGGGCGCCCAACGGTGCCTGCTGGCTGCGCGCCAACACCAGTGCGGCATAGGCCTGCACGGCAAAGCGGGTGTGCTCGGCGTCGTCGCTGTAGTCGACTTCGATCAGGTTGCGCTCCTGCACATAACGCAGCAGACGTTCGCTGGCCTTCTTCAGTGCTTCGGCCGGCACCCCGTAGCCCTGGTCACGGGCACGCAGCAGGAAATCGGTGACGTAAGCGGTCAGCCAGTACTCTTCTTCGCTGTCCGAGCTCCACAGGCCGAAGCTGCCGTTGTAGCGCTGCATGCCCAGCAGGTGCTCGATACCCATCTCGATCTTGCGCTTGCGCACATCTGCCGGTTCGCCCTTGATGCCCAGGCGCTTGAGGCTGTCGGCGTCCGCGTACAGCGACGGGTACAGGCCACTGGTGGTCTGCTCCAGGCACCCGTAGGGGTAGGCTTCGAGGGCGCGGATCTGTTCGCCCAGGTTCAGCGGCGGCCGGCTCGACAAGGCCAGGGTGGCTTCCAGGCCGGCAGGCTCGAAGGCGGCCAGGTCTGCTTCAGGCAGGCTCCACGGCTGGTCCTTCAAGGCCACACGGTAATGCTTGAGCATCGCCGGGTAGGCCGGGCGCACGCCCAGCGTCCACTCACGCTCGAACGCGCCGGTCGGCTCGTTCGGCAGCTGCAGGCCAGTGACCCGCACATGCACCTTGCCCTGGCCCAGGCCACCCTGGGCCTGTACCGGGATCATCAGCGTCGAGCGCTGGCCCTCGGCCAGGGTGACGTTCTGTTGGGCACTGGACGCCAGGCTCAGCTGGCCTTCGGTAGTGATTTCAACGTTCAGCTGCTGGGCGCGGCCGGACAGGTTGGCCAGGTCCAGCGCCAGGCTGGTGCGGTCGCCACCGGCGAGGAAGCGCGGCGCCGAAAGCTCGGCAATCAGTGGCGCGGCGACCACCGTCTTGCCTTCGGCCATGCCGAAGTGTTCCTCGGTCCAGGCCTGGGCCATCAGCCGCAGCTCGCCGTTGAAATCGGGGATATCGACCGTGGCCTGGCCCTCGCCCTTGTCATCCAGGGTCACCGGCAGGCTCTGCTGGGCAACGATGGCCACGGTAGTATTGGGGCGCTTGCCACCCTTGGCCATCGCCGCGTCACCGCCGAATGCCAGGCTGGCCAGGCGGCCCTGGCCGGCTTCGATCAACTGGCCGTAGATATCCAGCTGGTCGGCACCATAGGCCTTGCGCCCGAACAGGCTGGCGAACGGGTCGGGGGTCTTGAAGTCGGTGATGTTGAGGATGCCCACATCCACCGCCGACAACAGCACATGCACCTGCTTGGGGATACTGCCATCGGCATTGGCGGCCTTGACCTTGACCGTCAACGGTTGTTTCGGGCGCATCTTTTCCGGCGCCTGCAGGCTCACCGCCAGCTTGCGCTCGGCACGGTCCAGCGGCAGGTGCAGCACGCCCACCGCGCGTTTCGGCGTGGCATTGGCCTTGCGCTCACCAGGGCGGATCACCAGTGCGCTGATGTACAGGTCATGGCGGGCCCATTTCTCGTCCAGCTCCACGTCGAAGGTCTTGCCTTCGGCGGGCACGTCGATCTCCTGCCACCACAGCGGGCCGTCGCTGGACTCGATCATCAGGTAGCCACTGCCGGCGGCCGGCGGGGTAACGGTGACCTTGGCGGTAGCGCCGTCGGCATAGGATGGTTTGTCCAGTGCCAGCTTGACCTGGTCCGGGCGCACTGCGCCGCCTTCGGCGTTGTCCTGGGCACGGTAGCCAGCCCAGAAGCGCTCGCTGGACACCAGGCCGGTTTGCGGGTCTTCCACCTCGACGCGGTACGGGCCCCATTCAACCGGGAAGCTCAGCTTGGCGGTGGAGCCGGCCTTGACGCTGATGGTCTCTTCGCTCTGGGTGAGGAACTTCTCGTTGTAGGCGTAGCTCCAGCCATCGCTCTGCGAGTAGTTCCAGTAATAGTCGCGGCGCTCGCGGATCAAGCGCACCTTGAGGTCTTCGGCGGCCAACTTGTTGCCGTCGCGGTCGGCTACCAGGAACTCGAATTCCACCGGCGCGTCGCTGTCGGTTTCCTCACCGTCGAACAGGCCACGCAGGCCTGGCAGGCGCTCGGCCGGCCAGATGGGTTGTTCCAGGCGCCGGGTAATTGGCCGACCACCCGACTCCTGCAGGCTGGCCTGTACGGTCAGTTGCAGCGGCGAGCGGGCTTCAGCCCAACGGCTTTCAATTTCGACCACGGCCTTGCCGGCCTGGTCGAGGGTCACTTCGTCCAGCTCCAGGTCCTGGTTCAGCTCGGTTTCGGTGACTGAACCGAACTGGTAGCCGGGCAACGCAGGTACCGCCTCGCGCAGCGGGCGGACATAGGCCTGGCCGCTCAGGCGATTGCCGGCTGCCGGGGCGCCGTAGAGGTAACGGCCATTGACCCGGATGCGCGCATTCTCGTCAGGCGACAGCGGTGTGCTGCTGCCCTTGAGTTCCAGCGCCAGGCGCTCGGGCAGGAAGTCTTCGACGAGGAATTCATACACCTGCTTGCGCCCGCCGCCGAGGTCCAGCAACAACTGCCAGCGGCCGGTCGGGGCCTCGGTAGCCAGTTGCAGCTGGTACTGGTAAAGGCCATTGCTGTCGGCCTCCCAGACGAACTTGCGGCTGACCTGCTCATCCGGTCGGCGCACTTCCACGCTCACCGGCTGAGCCTTGACCGGCTTGCCGTCCTGGTCACGCAGCAGGCCATTGAGCAGCACGGTTTCACCCGGGCGGTACAGGTCGCGCGGGCCGAAGATGAAGAACTGCAGCGGGTTGGCCTGGGGCCCGGTGATATCGAACTCGGCCAGGTCCAGCGCCGCAGTATTCAGGCGCAACAGGGTGGTGTGCACGCCCTGGGTGGCGATCAGGGTATCGGCCTTGGGCGTGATCGGCAGCTGGGCGTGGCCATCGCCATCGGTGCTGGCCTGGGCCAGCAGCTTGCCCTTGTCGTCATGGATTTCCAGGTTGACGCCACTCATCGCCTTGCCGCCTTCCAGGGCCTGGGCGAACACATCGAGGCGGTCGCGGTAACGGTGCGCGGACACGCCGATGTCGCTCAGGGTGAACAGCGTCGCCGGCTGCGAGTAGTCATAGGTGCCCGAGGCCCGCATCACCGCCAGGTATACGCCTGGTTCCTGCAACGGCTTGATGCCGGCGATCGGCAGCAGCACGGTCTCGCGGGTGTTGCGCGCGGGGTTGAGGTCGAAGCGGCCGCTGTAGACCAGCGCGGCCATGTCCAGGGTTTCCTTGGACTGGTAGTAGTACAGGCTGCTGTTACGCCCCCAGTTGGCCAGGAAGGTCGAGAGCATTTCCGGCTTGACCCGGAAGAACTCGACATCGACCTTGTCCACGTTCAGGGCGATCACCGGCAGGCCCTCGGCCAGGCGCGTGGGTAACAGCGAACCGCGGCTGGCGAAGCCGATGGTCGGCTGCATGTCGCGGGTTTCCAGGCGGGTGATCGATTCCTCTTCCAGCTGCTTGCCATTGACGGCCAGCAGGCCCTTGTCCACGGTCAGCACCAGCTTGCGCTGCGGCTCAAGGTGGCGCAGGCGCAGCTCCATCTGGTTGTCGGAGAGTTCCCAGGCGCCGTCGAGCTTGCCTTTGACGGTGTCGACCAGGTGCACCTTGGTAGCCAAATCCTGCTTGGCATCCAGCGGCGCGGAGAAACTGATCGACAGCGTGGCAGCGCCATCGAGCTGCACTTCGGAGACATCCAGCACGGTAAGCTCGCGGCCTTCGTAGCGCTTGGCGAGTACGGCCGGGTCTTCGCGTTGGGCTGCGGGGGCTGCGACGGGCGCGCTGGCCGCCGGTTTTTCGGCCGGTGCGGGTTTGTCCGGTGTCGAAGAGTCACAGGCACTGAGCAAAGCCAGCGCACAGGCCAGCAACAATCCTTTGTTGAACATGGAGTAGAAACTCTTTGGCAGGGTGTACGTGAGGGCAGCAACTATAGCGCAAACGCAGGCGCAGTACCCTATGTTGCGCGCGAGGTGTGACGGGGCGCGCGAATGGGTGGCACGGCCGTTACACTGTGGCCATCGTTGAAGCGGACCCTGATCGAGCAAGGATTCCAATGTCGCAACTGGCCACCGACTGGCAGCATCGTCCCACCCACAACAAGGTCTGGGCGCTGGCTGCGCCGATGATCCTGTCGAATATTTCCGTGCCGCTGGTCGCCCTGGTCGACAGCACCGTCATCGGCCACCTGCCCCATGCCCACCAGCTTGGCGCCGTGGCCGTGGGCGCCACGCTGTTCACCTTCATGGTCGGCCTGATGGGTTTCCTGCGCATGGGTTCCACCGGCTTCGCCGCCCAGGCTGCCGGGCGTGCCGACGGCGCGGCACTGCGCCAGGTGCTGGTGCAGGGCCTGCTGCTGGCCGTGGCCTTCGCCCTGCTGATCGGCCTGCTCGCCCTGCCCTTCAGCCAGCTGGCGCTGCACGCCATGCAGCCAAGCGAGGCGTTGCAGCAATCCACCGAAGACTTCTTCCACACCCGCTTGCTTGGCCTGCCGGCAGCGCTGGCCAGTTATGCGCTGGTCGGCTGGTTCCTTGGCACACAGAACGCGCGGGCGCCGCTGGCGATTCTGCTGACCACCAACCTGCTGAACATCGTTCTCAACCTGTGGTTCGTGCTGGGCCTGAACTGGGGGGTGCTGGGCTCGGCATGGGCCTCGGTGATCGCCGAATGGAGCGCCGCGTTGCTCGGCCTTGCCCTGACCCGCCCGGCCCTGCGCGCCTACCCGGGGCAGATCGCCTGGGCAGCACTCAAGCGCTGGCAGGCCTGGCGGCCCTTGCTGGCGGTGAACCGCGACATCTTCCTGCGCAGCCTGGCGCTGCAACTGGTGTTCCTGCTGATCACCGTGCAGGGTGCACGCCTGGGTGAAGCCACGGTGGCGGCCAATGCCCTGCTGCTCAACGGGCTGCTGCTCACTGCCTACGCTCTCGATGGCCTGGCGCACGCCGTGGAGGCCTTGTGCGGGCACGCCATAGGTGCGCGGGACCGGGATACCTTACGCCGCTCGCTGGTGGTGGCTTGTGGCTGGTCGCTGATCATCAGCCTGGGATTTGCCGGTGTATTCCTGCTCGGTGGGCACCTGTTCATCGACTTGCAGACCAATATCGAAAGTGTGCGGGCGGCGGCTTATCCGTACCTGCCGTACCTGGCATTGCTGCCGTTGATTGCGGTATGGAGTTATTTGCTGGACGGCTTGTTCATCGGCGCGACCCGGGCGCGGGAGATGCGTAATGCAATGTTGCTGTCGGTACTGATTGCGCTGCCCCTGGGTGTCCTCATGGGCGGGTTCGGCAACCATGGATTGTGGTTGGCGTTCCTGGGCTTCATGGCCTTGCGAGCAGTGACCTTGGGATGGGTCGGATGGAAATTGAAGCTGGAGGGCAAGTGGGTCGGAGGGCAAGAAAACACAATATGAAAAATATGTTCAATTGACTGACTCCAGGTCTCAGGCCAATGAATGTTGAGCCCACGGAGGGGACTCACATTAACAGCCTATCAGCAAGGAGCCAGCATGTACCCTCCACCCGCGCCATCAGGTGTCTCTGTGGTGAACAATATGCATGCTGCAAGCCGCGAGCGTAACTACTTTAAAAACGGCGGCAGTGCATTCTTAGTGTCGTGGTTCTATTCGAAGGTTCGAAATCGAGGTGATTGAGACTACAAGCAACAAGGAAGACAATACGAGGCTTTAGGCAACTTCAACTATGGCGCTACAGGAACTGCCGCGGGCCTTTCGGAAGAATTCTTGTTGAGAGCGGCTGGATGGGCACAGAGCCGAGCGGGCACCAGCAATTCATCATTTGGGGCATGGTGGGGTGAGTCCCCTTACGGTGACGATCCCGAAGATCAGGAGTGGATCAAGAAAGGTATCGAATATGCCAAGTCATACGGCTACTAGGTGGCTGACAGCAGTCTTGCTTCTGCTTACTCTTGGACAAGCCATCTGGATCTTCTCGGCAGATTCGAGGCCTGCATTGACCAGGATTGTTTCTGTAACACCAATTGGAAAACAGAGTGCCATATATGAGGTGCTCAGCGATGCTGGCGGCGCGACGGTGCCGCTGACCTACCTGTATTTTGTGGCTGAGAAAAAACAGCGCGATGACCAGGTATTGCAGGGCCTTGAGAGGCTTACGCCCTTTCTGGTCACTCGGCAATCGGGCGCTGTGCAACATGTGGAGGGCCTGAGAATAGCGGCTCGAACCGAGGAACAGGTCTACAGCTATTCGAGCACCACCGTTCTCAAAGAGGGTGAAATGGTCTTGCCCGTTACAATCGAACTCACAGCGACAGCTCGCCGAGACTAGAAACAAGCTGTTCTCTACCAAAATGGTGGGCCGAGCAACCGGCGACGTGCTTCCCAGGAGGCAGGCCTGCGCGGCGCCGATCTCACCGGCACCACATAACCCACGCCAAGCGTAAAAAAGGGCCGCGTGGCGGCCCCTTTGTCAGTCAGGAAGACAGGTACGAAGACCGGGTCAACCCCAGGCGCAAGGCATCCAAGTACTGGGTCCGCTCACGCGCGGTGATCCTGGCACTGGCCACCTTGTCGCGGTAGTGAGTCATCAACTCCTCCGGCGACAGGTGCACATAGCGCAGCATGTCCTCGATGGTGTCGTGGGTCTCGATACCGGCGTGGTACACGCTGCCATCGGCGTTCTGGTAGATGTTCACCGAGTCGGTGTCACCAAACAGGTTGTGCATGTCACCGAGGATTTCCTGGTAGGCGCCGACCAGGAACACACCCAGCAGGTAGTCCTCACCCTCCTTCACCGCATGCACCGGCATGCTGGTCTCGATGCTCTGCTCGTCGACGTACTGGTTGATCTTGCCGTCGGAGTCGCAGGTAAGGTCTTGCAGCACGGCGCGGCGCATCGGCTCTTCATCCAGGCGGTGCAGCGGGATGATCGGCAGTACCTGGCCGATGGCCCAGGTGTCCGGCAGGCTCTGGAATACCGAGAAGTTGCAGATGTACTTGTCGGCCAGCTTGTCGTTAAGTTCGTCCAGCACCTGGCGGTGCGAGCGCTGGCGGGCTTTCAGCGAGTTGTGCAAGCGGCGGCACACGGCGAAGTAGCACTGCTCGGCCAGGGCCTTCTCGGCCAGGCTGATCTTGCCATCAGCATACTGCGCGGCCACGTCACCCATGTAATGGGTCGCGCGCCAGTAGGTTTCGGTCACCATCTCGATGTCGGTCGGGCCAAGCAGGTCGGCCAGCCACTGCACGGTCTCGGGCAGGGATGCCTTGTTTTCGATGGTCGGCACGTCGTCGTTGTGTTTCTCGACATCGGTTACCTGGATCACCAGCATGGCGTGGTGCGCGGTCAGCGAGCGGCCACTCTCGGAGAAGATGTGCGGGTGCGGCAGGCCTTGCGCGTCGCAGAACTCCTTGAGCATGCCCACCACCACGCCGGCATAGTCGTCCATGTCGTAGTTGATCGAGCTGGCATTGCGCGAGTGGGTACCGTCGTAGTCCACGCCCAGGCCACCACCGACGTCGATATGGTCCACCGGCAGGCCCAGTGCACGCAGCTCACCGTAGTAACGGATGGCTTCCTTGAAACCGTGCTGGTAGTCGGCCAGGTTGGCGATCTGCGAACCCATGTGGAAGTGCAGCAGGCGAATGCCCTGGTCCAGGCCGGCATCGCGGAAGCGCTGCACCACCGAGATCAGCTGGGCGGCGGACAAACCGAACTTGGACTTCTCGCCACCGGTGTCGGCCCACTTGCTTGAGGCCAGCGACGACAGGCGTACACGCAAGCCGACCTGTGGCTTGACCTTGAGCTCGGCGGCCTCGTCGATCACCAGGGCCACTTCCGACTCTTTCTCGATGACGATGAACACGTTGTGGCCAAGCTTCTGGCCCATCAGCGCCAGGCGAATGAACTCGCGGTCCTTGTAGCCGTTGCAGACGATGGTGCCGCCCTTCGGCGCCAGCGCCAGCACCGCCAGCAGCTCGGGCTTGGAGCCGGCTTCCAGGCCGATGGAAACGTTTTGCGTGGCGATGATGTTTTCCACCACCGCCTCCTGCTGGTTGACCTTGATCGGATACAGCGCGGTGTACTTGCTCTGGTATTCCAGGCGCGCGATGTTGGCATCGAAGGCGCCGGTCAGTTGGCGCACGCGGTCCTGCAGAATGTCGGGGAAGCGCACCAGCAATGGCAGCGACAGGCCACTCTGGCGCAGTTCGTCGACCTGTTCGAACAGGTCGATCGGTGCGCTTTGTGGGCCGTTGGGGCGCACTTCGACGCGCCCGGCTTCATTGATGGCGAAATAACCAGCGCCCCAATGGCGGATGCCATAAACACTGCGGCTGTCGGCCACGGTCCATTGGCTACCATCGTCTTTGCGTGTGCGTCGTACGGACATTCAAGTCCCCTATAGATAAGTCGAAGACACTGCCCCGCAAGGAGGCGGGCGCAGTGTAAAAGCCAAAAATGACGATTCATCCGTGCCCAAGGTAGACCCTGGTCACGGCAACGAGTTTAGAAAGCACTGGGCAAAAAAGCGCGTGGCCGCATCAGCCGCCGGACTTTTTCGCCTTGAAACCCTGCTTGATCAGTTCGCCGATCAACAGTTCGACATGGTCGCCCTGGATTTCGATGACCCCATCCTTCAGGGCGCCACCGGTACCGCAGCGGCGCTTGAGGGTAGAGGCCAGCTCCTTGAGCTGTTCGAGCGGCAGCGGCACGCCGCTGATGGTGGTCACGGTCTTGCCGCCGCGGCCTTTGCTTTCGCGGCGCACACGGGCAATGCCATCCCCTTCGGGGACCGCCTGCTGCTTGCAGATACAGGCATCTACCGGCTGGCTGCAGTCGGGGCAGTGCCGACCGGCGTCGGTGGAGTAAACAAGACCGCCAAGGGCGGCGAAGGAAGAAGCTTTCTTGGCCACTTTTGTTCCTCTGTGCTGAGGACAAAAACTGGTCGGCCCCAGGGGGTTGAGCCCGACCGCGAAGCCCCACTCTGGCAGGGGCGGCGCTACTGCCGCAAGACCTGCGGCAGCCCGAAAAGGGCGCGCAGTTTAACGATAAATGCGGCCGTTGCTAAGTACCGGATTGCGCCATTTTGCGAAAGTTTTGCGACCCTTTCGCGGGTAAAACCGCTCCCACGGGTACCGCGCAGGTTTCCCGACCTGTGAAATCCCTGTGGGAGCGGGTTTATCCGCGAAGGGGCCAGCATCGGCCACGCATCTATTTGAGGCTGGCTTTATAGCGCTGCAACGCCGCCAACGAGTCCGGGCAATACGGCTTGATCAGGCTTTCCTGCTCAGCCTGCTCCAGGCCAATGAAGCGCGCCTCGCTCACCTCTTCCGGCTGCAGCCGCAACGGCGCATCCGACACCGCCGAATACACCGCACACCACAAGCGGTTATCCGGCTGGTCAAAATAGAAGCGCTCATGAAAGCGCAACTCGACGCCGTCGATCCCCAGCTCTTCGGCCAGCTCACGCGCCGCCGAATCGGCGTAGGCCTCCCCGGCCGTGACCATCCCCCCTGCCGCCACATCCCAGTAGCCCGGGTACAGCGCCTTGCTCAGGGTGCGCCGGTGCACGCACAGCTCGCCGGCGCTATTGAACAGCAGAATGAAGGTACACCGCCCGATCAGGCCGCGCTCGCGCAGCTCGGCACGTGGCAAGGCGCCCAGCACCTGGTCGGCTTCATCTACCCAGGTGACCAGCTCACGGTCGGAAGCCGCCCGGTGGGCGGCCTCGTCAGGGCTGATAGCCATCATCAACCCTGCGACAGCAGCTGACGCAGGTCGATCACTGCGGCGTTGGCCCGGGAAATGTAGTTGGCCATGACCAGCGAGTGGTTGGCCCACATGCCAAAGCCGCTGCCGTTGAGCACCATCGGGCTCCACAGGGCTTCCTGCGAGGCTTCCAGCTCACGAATGATCTGGCGCACGCTGACCGTGGCGTTCTTCTTCGCCAGCACATCGGCGAAGTCCACCTCGATGGCGCGCAGCAGGTGCGACAGCGCCCAGGCCTGGCCACGGGCCTCGTAGAACACGTTGTCGATCTGCAGCCACGGGGTTTCCACCAGTTCCTCGTCCACCTGCGGCGCCTGGCCGGCGACTACCGACTCGGTCTTCAGCGTGCTGTTGAGCTTGACCCGGCCAACACTCGCCGACAGGCGCTGCGACAGCGAGCCCAGGCGGGTGGCCACGTCACCCAGCCAGTTGTTCAGGTTGTCGGCACGGGTATAGAAGATCGCGCCCTTGTCGCCAGCCGCCAGACGGGTCTGGTAGCGGCTCAGCGACTTGATGCCCTCTTCGAACTCCGATTCGCTCGATGGCAGGATCCAGCTCTTGTTGTCGAAGTTGAAGCGCGGCTCGGCCTTGGCCAGGTCGGCGTCTTCGGTAGACTGCGACTGCGAGCGGGCGAAGTCCTTGCGCAGGGCGCGGGACAGGTCGCGCACCTGAACCAGTACGCCGTACTCCCAGCTCGGCATGTTGTCCATCCACAGCCCTGGCGGGAAGCGGTCGTTGGAGATGTAGCCACCCGGCTTGTTCAGCAGGGTACCGGCCACGGTCTTGAGGGTTTCGAGTGTGGTGTAGCCCACCACCATCTGCTGGCCGGTACGCTCGGCGGCGGCCTGGGCGTTCTGCTGCACCGGGAACAGTGCCGGCTCCTGGCTCCAGTACCAGCCCAGGCCGATGCACACCAGCAGGTACAACCCGATGAGGGTCCCCAGTGCACGGCTCCAGAGGCCGCCAAGGTAGCTACGGGCGGCGGCGCCACGGCCGTCGACACGCTCACGGGGCTCGGCTTGGGCCTCGCGGTTTTTCCAGTCCAGCATGGCTTTGTCCTTAATCAGTCACGACGGTTCAGGGGCTTGGACCACAGGCCTGTGCCAGGGTGCCACGGCAAGCCCGCGTCGCAGCACTATAAAGCAGACACCGCCTTACGCATAAGCGACCAATCGGTCGGCAACTGAATATTCGTTCTGCCCGCTTTGTTGATGCACAGCACTCGCGCACCGGGAAAGAACTGCTAGCATAGAGCCATCATCGCCCCTGCACCTCCCACCCTACAAAGTAGCCAGGTCATGAGCCAAGCAGTCGAGCCGAGCCCGCAGTGCCCCGTCCAACAGCTGACGCGTAGCGGCCTGCGCAAGGATGACCCGCTTGGCCAACTGCTGCGGCCGCCGCTGCGCAAGCCGGTGTACATCCTGCTGCAGGACCACGAACGTGCCCAGCGCCTGGCCCAGCAACTGGAATTCTTTGGCCTGGTGGTACAGGCGCTGGACAGCGCTGCGGCCTTTCACGCCTCGATCGAGGAATACCCACCCTCGGCCATCATCATGGATGTCGATTTCACCGGCGCCGGGCAGGGCCTGCTGCTGGCGGCCCAGGTGCAGCAAGGGCTGGCCCGGCACATTCCGCTGCTGTTCTTCAGCCACCATGAAACCGACACCCCGACACGCCTGGCCGCCGTGCGCGCCGGCGCCCAGGACTTTCTCACCGGCACCCTGGAAGCCTCCAGCCTGCTGGAAAAGGTCGAGCGACTGACCAATGCCGCCCCGCACGACCCCTTGCGCGTGCTGATCATCGACGATTCGCGCACCCAGGCCCTGTATACCGAGCGCGTGCTGGCCGGCGCCGGCATGCTCACCCGCAGCCTGACCGATCCGATCCGCACCATGGCCGAGCTGGCCGACTTCCAGCCCGACCTGATCATCCTCGACCTGTACATGCCCGCCTGCACCGGCCCCGAGCTGGCCAAGGTCATCCGCCACAGTGACCGCTATGTGAGCGTGCCGATCATCTACCTGTCTGCCGAGGACGACCTGGACAAGCAGCTGGATGCCATGAGTGAAGGCGGGGATGACTTCCTGACCAAGCCGTTTCGCTCACGCCAGCTGATCACCACCGTGCGCAACCGGGCCGCCCGTGCCCGGCACCTGAAGGCGCGCATGGTGCGCGACAGCCTGACCGGGCTGTACAACCACACGCACATCCTGCAACTGCTAGAAGACTGCAGCTTCCGCGCCCGCCGTGAGCAACAGCCGTTGAGCTTCGCCATGCTCGACATCGACCATTTCAAGAAGATCAACGACCGCCACGGCCACCCGATGGGCGACCGGGTGATCAAGAGCCTGGCCTTGTTCCTCAAGCAGCGCCTGCGCAAGACCGACTTCATTGGCCGCTATGGTGGTGAAGAGTTCGCCATCGTCATGCCCAATACCGCGCTGGACGCGGCGCACAAGGTACTGGACGAAATCCGCCGGCGCTTTGCCGAGATTCTCTACCCGGCCCAGCCGCAGGATCTACGGTGCACCTTCAGTGCCGGGGTGGTACAGCTGGATGAGGGGCTGGATGCACTGACCATGGCCAGCGCGGCAGACGAGGCGCTGTACCGGGCCAAGCATGCCGGGCGTAATTGCGTGGTGCGGGTAGAGCCCTGAGTTGTTCATCGCCTGTACCGGCCTCTTCGCGGGCTTGCCCGCGAAGAGGCCGGTACAGGCGATACAAATACAGGCAAAGTGCCACTTTTTCTCTGGCACCAGCCCCTTTCGTCATCACTCCGTCACACAACCGCCATAACTTCAGCCACCGACTCTCCCCTCCCGCAGGAAGCTCGCGGCTATGCGCCTGAAGTGGCTGACCAATTTCAACACCCTGTTGCTGGTAACCGTGTGTATCGCCCTGGGCGCGACCCTGTGGTGGTCGCAACGGGCCCTGGAGCGCCCCTATCAATTGATGGAGCACTACCTGGGCCTGTCCCAGCAGTTCCAGCACCAGGCAGCCGGCAACATCCAGGCCTACCTGGCCAGCGGCGACGCCCTGCGCCACGCGGCGGCCATGGAAGCCAACCAGCAACTGCAAGCGGCGCTGGCCGAATGGCCCGACGAACTGGCCGGCAAACTGCGCCCCAGCCTGGACAGCCTGCAAGCCTTCACCACCGAGGAACTGCTGGCCGCCGGCAAGCTGGCAGGCGACCCACAGGCGTTGCTGCTGCAAGCCGAGCGGGAACTGGGGGCCAACTTCGAACAGCTGGCCAGCTATGCTCGCGACAGCGGCAGCGCCGACGCCAACCGCTACCTGCTGCCCCTGCTGGACGCCACCGTGCACCTCGGTCGCCTGTCATTGGCACGGGACAAGCTGGTCAGCAGCAGTCGCCCGGAACTGGCCGATGAAGTTGAACGTGAACTGCAGCTTATTCGCACCCAGGCCCAGATCATCGACAGCCTGCCGCTGCTTGGGGTAACCCGTGCTGCCGAATCCGGCGCCGACGACTTCGCCTCCATGATGGGCCTGGAGACCCAAGCCAGCACCCAGCAGGAAGACGTCGCCATTGGCCTGAAGCGTGAGTTGCAAAGCCTGCTCAGCCGCTACCCGGCAGAACTGCAACGCACCCGAGACCAGATCGAGCGCCGAGCCGCCCTGGCCGCCAGCACCGGGCAGCGCCTGCAGGCGGTGCAGCAGGCCATTGCGGCTCTGGAGCCGGAGGTACGCAGCCAGCACGCGACGATTGCCGCCGAAGTGCGCATCATCCAGAGCCTGATGATTGCCCTGATCCTGCTGATCGCGCTGCTGATCGACACTCTGCAACGGCGTCTGGCGCGTACCCTGACCGGCCTGGCCCCGGCCCTGTCGCGCTGGGCCGAAGGCGACTTCGCCAAGGCCATCGCCCTGGGCAGGACCAACCGCGAACTGCACGACATCCAGGATTCGCTCAACCGCCTGCGCCAGTATCTGGTTGAACTGGTCGGCACCATCCGCCATAACGCCGAACAGGTGGCTGGCAGCAGCCACGCCCTTGCCGGCATGAGCGCCGCTCTGCACGACGGCGCCGAACGCCAGGCCGGCGACACCGGGCAGATCCGCGATGCACTGGGTGAGCTGGAAGCGACCATCCAGCAGGTGGCCGGTGATGCCAGCGCAGCAGCCGACGCCAGCCGCGATGCCGGCCGCGCGGTGGAGCAGGGGCAGGCGGTGATTGGCCAGAGCCTTGCGGGCTTGCGCGAACTGGTCGATGAAGTGCAGGGCAATGCCCGCTTGATCGAGCAACTGGCGGAAGAATCGGCCACGATCGGTGGCGTGCTGACGGTGATTCGCTCGATTGCCGAGCAGACCAACCTGCTGGCGCTGAACGCCGCAATCGAGGCGGCGCGTGCCGGCGAGATGGGCCGCGGCTTTGCCGTGGTGGCCGACGAGGTACGTTCGCTGGCGCAGCGCACCACCGGCGCAACCGGCGAGATCCAGGCGCTGATCGACCGCCTGCAGCAGGCCGCCAGAAGTTCGGTGGCCGGGATGCGTGCGCAGCTTGAACATGCCGAGGCCACGGCCAACCAGGCCCAGGCGGCGGATGGAGCGCTGGACGAGATTGTCTGTGCCATTCGCACCATTTCGGACACAGCGGTGCGGATTGCCGATGTCACGGCGCAGCAGAGTGGTGCCGTGAGCGAGATTCGCGACCACAGCGAGCGGATTCATGAGCTGGGTGAGGACAACCTGCAGCGCATTGGCGAGGGGCGCGAGCAAGGCGAGCAGCTGCTGAGTCTTGGTGGTGAACTGAACCGGGCGGTGCGGGCCTTCAGAGTCTAGGTTGGCCTGTACTGGCCTCTTCGCGGGTAAACCCGCTCCCACCTCGAGCGCGTGGGCCTCAAGCCATACGCTATCCGTGTGGGAGCGGGTTTACCCGCGAAGCGGCCGGCACAGGCAGCAAAGCAGCCAGCGGCCATGTGTCACCCCCGCCGTCAGCATGGCCCCAACCTGCACCAACTCCGCTATCATGCCCGGCACGTTCGACCTCGCGAGTCCGCCATGCGCCGCCTGTTTTTCCTGCTGTTCCTGCTGCTGGCCAGCCCCGCCTTCGCCACGGGCCTGCTCGACAACCGCCCCAGCGCCACCCTCGGCGCCGCTTCGTTGTCCAACAATGCCGATTTCCTGCCGGTGCACGAAGCGTTCAAGCTCAACCTGGTCCAGGCCGATGGGCAGTCCATCAAGCTGCGCTTCGTCGCCACCGATGGCTATTACCTGTACCGCCACCGCTTCCAGTTCCGTACGGAACCGGCCGACGTCGCCCTGGGCACACCGAACATTCCCAAGGGCGAAGCCAAGCACGATGAGTTCTTCGGCGATGTCGAGGTATACCACGGCGTGCTCGACATCGAACTGCCGCGCAACGACCCACGCGCCTTCACCTTGCTGGTGGGCTACCAGGGCTGTGCCGACAAAGGCCTTTGCTACCCACCGGAAACCGCACGCCTGAGCATCGATGGCGAAGCCGGCGCGAGTACACCGGCCAGCGCCGAACACGGCTGGAGCTGGAAGTCGCTGCTGCTGTTCTTCCTTGCCGGGGTCGGCCTCACCTTCACACCTTGCGTATTGCCCATGCTGCCAATCCTCTCCGGCGTGGTGCTGCGCGGCCAGGCCGGCGGCCTGCGCGGGCTGGCCCTGTCACTGGCTTACGTGTTGCCGATGGCGGCCAGCTTCGCGGTACTCGGCGCCCTGATGGGCCTGTTCGGCGCCGGCCTGAACCTGCAGGCACGCTTGCAATCGGCCTGGGTGCTGGTGCCCTTCGCATTGTTCTTCGTGGTGTTCGCCCTGGCCATGTTCGGCCTGTTCGAGCTGAAGCTGCCGCAGGCCCTCAACCAGCGCCTGAACAATGTCGCCAACCACACCCGGGGTGGCTCGCTGTTGGGCGCAGCGATTCTTGGCGTACTCTCCAGCCTGCTGGTTTCGCCGTGCGTTTCAGCGCCCCTGGCCGGTGCGTTGCTGTATATCAGCGCCAGCGGCGACGCCCTGGGCGGCGCCCTCAAGCTGTTCGCCCTGGGCCTGGGCATGGGCGCACCGCTGCTGCTGGTGGCCACCGGCGGCGCGGCCTGGCTGCCGAAAAGCGGGCCTTGGCTGAACACCGTGAAAAATGCGATCGGCGTGCTGTTGCTGGGCCTGGCCATCGGCCTGCTCAGCCGTGTGCTGCCGGGCCCGTTGACCTTGCTGCTGGTGGGCTTCCTGGCGGCGGGGGTGGCACTGTTCCTCGGCGCCCTGGAGTTCGTGGTCAAGACCACGCGCCAGCGCCTGGCACAACTGCTCGGCCTGGCTTTGCTGGTGTACGCGCTGGCGTGCTGGTACGGCGCCCTCAGCGGCCAGGGCGACCCACTGCGTCCGTTGCCACCGCCCGCCGTGGTAAATCCCGGCAATACCTCGGCAACAGCGGCGCAGGCCTGGCAAACCGTCACCACCCCTGCCGCCCTGGACGCGGCTCTGGCCCAGGCCAGGTCAGCCGGCCAGCCGGTGTTGCTGGACTGGTATGCCGACTGGTGCATCAGTTGCAAGGTGATCGAGCGCGATGTGCTGACCGCCCCGCAGGTGCAGGCCCAACTGGCCGGTTTCAAGCTGCTGCGTTTCGATATCACCGAGAGCAATGCCGAGCAACGTACACTGCTCGACCGCTACCAGCTGTTCGGGCCCCCTGCCCTGCTGTTCTTTGCGGCGAACGGCAGCGAAATTACCGCTGATCGGGTCATTGGGGAGATAAAAACCGGTGAATTTGCGCACATTCTTACGCGCGTACGCAGCAAAGTCGGTCTATAACTTCCCGCGCGCGGTTAAAAATCTTGAATCAGTGACCAGATCAAGCCATTTGGTCACATACTTCGCGCGAACCTCGGACATCGTGCTGCCTATTGCCGGGAACTGGACACTTGCGGTCGCTTTACGGCACACTCGCCGCGCTGTGTCGAATTGCCCTACAAACCCAAGGAATCGCAGATGGCAACGCTACTGGTGCTCCACGGCCCCAACCTCAACCTGCTCGGTACCCGCGAGCCTGGCCACTACGGCGCCGTGACCCTGGCCCAGATCAACCAGGACCTGGAGCAACGTGCCCGCGCCGCCGGCCATCATCTGCAATACCTGCAGAGCAATGCCGAGTACGAACTGATCGACCGTATTCACGCCGCACGCAACGAGGGTGTGGACTTCATCCTGATCAATCCGGCTGCTTTCACGCACACAAGCGTTGCATTACGTGACGCGTTGCTTGCGGTGAGCATCCCATTCATCGAAGTGCACCTGTCCAACGTGCACAAACGCGAACCGTTCCGCCACCACTCCTACTTTTCCGATGTCGCCGTAGGTGTGATCTGCGGCCTGGGCGCCAGCGGTTATCGCCTGGCCCTGGAGTCTGCACTGGAACAACTGGCTGCCAACGCACAGCCCAAATGATGAAAACCCTGGCCTCGGTGGGCCAGGGTTCGAGAGAAACGTTTCAGATACGTTTTTTATATTTCGCCCCCTGACCGAACCTTTGGGAGTTGATGATTAATGGATATCCGTAAAGTCAAGAAACTGATCGAGCTGCTGGAAGAGTCTGGCATCGACGAACTGGAGATCAAGGAAGGCGAAGAGTCGGTCCGTATCAGCCGCCATAGCAAGACCCCAGCCGCCCAGCAGTACTTCGCACCGGCCCCAGTAGCCGCTGCGCCTGCCGCTGCCCCGGTTGCCGCTGCTGCTGCCCCGGCCGCCGAAGCCGCTGCTGCCGCCCCGGCCCTGAAAGGCACCGTGATCCGCTCGCCAATGGTCGGTACCTTCTACCGCAAGCCTTCGCCAACCTCGCCGAACTTCGCTGAAGTTGGCCAGAGCGTGAAGAAAGGCGACACCCTGTGCATCGTCGAAGCCATGAAGATGATGAACCACATCGAAGCCGATGTTGGCGGTGTCATCGACGCCATTCTGGTAGAAGACGGCCAGCCGGTTGAGTTCGACCAGCCGCTGTTCACCATCGTTTGAATCGCGGAGAGCCAACGATGTCTGGGAAGCTCGAAAAAGTCCTGATCGCCAACCGCGGGGAAATTGCCCTGCGGATCCTGCGTGCCTGCAAAGAGCTGGGTATCAAGACCGTCGCCGTGCACTCCACTGCCGACCGTGAACTGATGCACCTGGGCCTGGCAGACGAGTCGGTCTGCATCGGCCCTGCATCGTCCAAGGATTCCTACCTGCATATCCCGGCGATCATCGCTGCCGCCGAAGTCACCGGCGCCACCGCGATCCACCCGGGCTACGGCTTCCTGGCGGAAAACGCCGACTTCGCCGAGCAGGTGGAAAAATCCGGTTTCGCCTTCATCGGCCCGAAAGCCGACACCATTCGCCTGATGGGCGACAAGGTTTCGGCCAAGGACGCGATGATCAAGTCGGGCGTACCGACCGTACCGGGCTCCGATGGCCCGCTGCCGGAAGACGAAGAAGTCGCCCTGGCGATTGCCCGTGACGTCGGCTACCCGGTGATCATCAAGGCCGCCGGTGGCGGCGGTGGTCGCGGCATGCGCGTGGTGCACAAGGAAGAGGACCTGATCGCCTCGGCCAAGCTCACCCGTACCGAAGCCGGTGCTGCCTTCGGCAACCCGATGGTCTACCTGGAGAAGTTCCTGACCAACCCACGCCACGTGGAAGTGCAGGTCCTGTCCGACGGCCAGGGCAACGCCGTGCACCTGGGCGACCGTGACTGCTCGCTGCAGCGCCGTCACCAGAAGGTACTGGAAGAAGCGCCAGCCCCGGGCATCGATGAGAAAGCCCGTCAGGAAGTGTTCAAGCGCTGTGTCGATGCGTGCATCGAGATCGGCTACCGTGGTGCGGGCACCTTCGAGTTCCTGTACGAGAACGGCCGCTTCTACTTCATCGAGATGAACACCCGTGTGCAGGTTGAGCACCCGGTGTCGGAGATGGTGACCGGTATCGACATCGTCAAGGAGATGCTCAGCATCGCCGCTGGCAACAAGCTGTCGTTCCGCCAGGAAGACGTGGTCATTCGTGGCCACGCGCTGGAATGCCGTATCAACGCCGAAGACCCGAAGAAGTTCATCCCGAGCCCTGGCAAGGTGAAGCACTTCCACGCCCCGGGTGGCAACGGCGTGCGCGTCGATTCGCACCTGTACAGCGGTTACTCGGTTCCGCCGAACTACGACTCGCTGATCGGCAAGCTGATCACCTACGGCAAGGACCGCGACGAAGCCATGGCGCGCATGCGCAATGCCCTGGACGAGATTGTCGTCGACGGCATCAAGACCAACATCCCGCTGCACCGCGACCTGGTGCGTGATGAAGGTTTCTGCAAAGGCGGCGTCAACATTCACTACCTCGAGCACAAACTGGCCAACCAGGAGTGATCGTTTAGTGTGATGTACCGAAACCCCGGACTTGTTCCGGGGTTTTTTATTGCCCGCCAGGGCCCTCGCCGCTGAGGCCCTACCCCTTCATCCGCGGCATCTCGATATGATGCTCATGCACCCGCCGGTACAAGGTCGCTCGCGAAATTCCCAAAGCCCGCGCCGCATCGGCCGGCTTCCAGCGATGGCGGATCAGCGCATCCAGCAACAGCTGCCGGGCCGGGCAGGACACCACACTGTCAGCGCAAGCGACCGCATCGCCCCGCACTTCCTGCGGCAGATCCTGCAGTTGCACCTGCCCACCTTCGCTCACTGCACAGGCATAACGCAGCACCTGCCGCAGCTGGCGCAGGTTACCCGGCCAGCGGTACAGCAACAGCGCCTGCAGCGCATCATCCGCCAGTACCACCTCGACCCCGCAGGCCGCGGCTTCCTCGGCCAGCAGCTGGTGGATCAACCCCAGCCGGTCCTCGCGCTCACGCAACGGTGGCAACTCGAAGCGGGCGTTGGCCAGGCGGAAGTACAGGTCCTCGCGAAAACGCCCATCCGCCACCATCCCTGCCAAATCGCGGTGGGTCGCGCAAACCACCTGTATATCCACCCGCTCCCGCCGCGCCGCGCCCAGCGGTGCCACTTCGCCCTCAGCCAGCACCCGCAACAGCCGGGTTTGCAGGTTAAGCGGCATGTCACCGATTTCGTCGAGGAACAGCGTGCCGCCATCGGCCTGCTGCAACAGCCCTTGCATGCCTTTGCTGGAAGCCCCGGTGAACGCCCCGGCGACATAACCGAACAGTTCGCTCTCGATCAGGCTTTCCGGTATGGCCGCGCAGTTGAGGGTGACGAACGGGCCGTCACGGCGCAGGCTCTGCTGGTGCAACTGGCGAGCGAACACCTCTTTGCCGGCCCCGGTCTCGCCCTGCACCAGCACCGCCAGGTTGCAGTCCTTGACCCGCGTGGCCAGCCGCAGGTGCTGCTCGATGCGGGCGTCCTGGGCCTGGCGCAAGGGCTGCGGGCGCTGGCGCTGCTGTGGCGCGCTGACCCGGCCATACAGCCCGCCCAGCCCTGGCAGGCGCTGGGCAGATGCGCCATTCACCCGGCGCAACTGGTCGATGTCGAACAACTCGCCAATGTGCTCGGGCAACCGCCCCAGGCGCTCCACCAGGCGCTCCCGCGCCAGGCTGTTGATGGCCTGCAGGCGGCCGTCGGCATCCCAGGCCAGCAGGTAGTCGGGCTGGCTTTCCACATAGCCCGGCGTGCCATGGGCGCGCATCACCCAATGGCCCTGTGCACTGTGCATGAAGAAGGCGTTTTCGATCTCGCGCGCGGTCTGCTCGACCAACTGGCGGATCAGGTGCTGGCTGCGGCGGTCGTCCGGTGACTGCAAGGCCGACACATCCACCACGCCCAGCAGCTCGCCCAGCGGGTCGAACACCGGCGCCGCGGTGCAGGTGAGGCCGATGAACGCAGCGCGGAAATGGTCACGCTTGTGCACCGTGACCGGCGCCTTGCTGGTGAGCACCGCCGCCACCCCGCAGGTGCCCTCCTCACCCTCGGACCAGCAAGTGCCCAGGTACAACCCGGCCTTGCGGCAGTCGTTACGGATGGCCGACTCGACCCGGTAGTCGATGGTGCGCCCCTGGGCATCGGTGAGCAGTACGCAATAATCGGCCCCGCGCACCCGCTCATGCAGGCGCGCAACGGCATCACTGGCGATGCGCAGGAACAGCTCGGCCCGTTCGCGGCATTCGTTGAGCAGGCTCTGGGAAAGAATACGCGGCCCCTGCTGTGAAGCGGGGTCGAGACGGTACAGCTCCATGGAACGGCGCCATGAATCGACAATCAGCGGTGGCACCGGCGCCTGCGGCAGGCGATCGGCATTCTTCAGCACCCTGCTGACGCAATCGACATGGGCTCGGGAGTTCGCGGCAAGCATTCAGGCCCTCCGGTTCTCGTTGCTGTTTTTATCGTTGTCCGGCCATTAAGCGCCTCCGGGCATGCCCCGACAAGCACTGAGTGATTACCGGCCGGCCTGAGACGCAGCGTCTCAGCGTCTCGGCAGGGCCATTGCGCGGCTGGCACCCGGCGTCTCGCCGGCGCGGCCATGCCCGCCGGCCTTGGCGCAACGAAACCGCTCTGGCCCGGCCATTCCAGCCAACCTCAAGAAAACTGGCACCGCGCTTGCTCCAGCACTGGCAAACAAGAAATGAGGTGCGCCATGCCGCTACCCGCCCCGACTGTCGGGATCATTGCCAACCCTGCCTCTGGCCGCGACCTGCGCCGCCTGACTGCCAATGCCGGGCTCTATTCGAGCACCGACAAGGCCTCGGCGATCCAGCGCCTGCTTGCCGCCTTCGGTGCCACCGGTATCGGCCAGGTGCTGCTGCCCAGCGACATGACCGGCATCGCCGCTGCCGTGCTCAAGGCCAGCCAGGGCCCGGTCGCCCTTGACCAGCACTGGCCCACCCTCGAGATCCTCGATCTGCCGCTGACCCAGACCGTTGCCGATACCCGCCTGGCCACCCGACGCATGGTCGAACGCGGCGTAGCGATGATCGCCGTGCTCGGCGGCGATGGCACGCACAAGGCGGTCGCCGCCGAAGCCGGCGACGTGCCGCTGCTGACCCTGTCCACCGGCACCAACAATGCCTTCCCCGAGCTGCGCGAAGCCACCAGTGCCGGCCTTGCCGGCGGCCTGCTCGCCAGCGGCCGGGTGCCCGCCACCATCGGCCTGCGCCGCAACAAGCGCCTGCTGGTGAAAGTACCCGAACAACGGCTTGCCGAATGGGCTTTGGTGGAGGTGGCGGTGTCGCCCCAGCGTTTCATCGGCGCGCGCGCGCTCAGCCGCAGCGAAGACCTGAGCGAAGTGTTCGCCTGTTTCGCCGAGCCGCATGCCATCGGCCTCTCGGCGCTGTGTGGCCTGTGGTGCCCGGTTTCCCGCCAGGATCCGCACGGCGCCTGGGTCCGCCTGAACCCCGGTGCCGACCAGGCCCTGCTGGCACCGTTGGCGCCGGGCCTGCTGCAAGGCTGTGGCATCACCGCCAGCGGCACCCTGACGCCCGGTGTCGCCCACCGCCTGAGCCTGGCCAGCGGCACCCTGGCCCTGGACGGCGAGCGCGAGATCGAATTCGCCGAGCACGACAGCCCCACCATCACCCTCGACCACCAAGGCCCATTGAGCGTGGACGTCGAGGCGGTACTGGCGCACGCCGCCCGCCATCACCTGCTGGCGGTGCCCCGTGGCCACCGGCTGCACCCTGCAAACCCGTGTTGAGACAACCCCGGAGAACAACAAGATGTCCAATCAACTCAGTACCGAACAACTGCTGCATGCCTATGAAGTGATGCGCACCATCCGTGCCTTCGAAGAACGCCTGCACGTCGAGTTCGCCACCGGCGAAATCCCTGGCTTCGTGCACCTGTATGCCGGCGAAGAGGCTTCCGCCGCCGGGGTCATGGCCCACCTGCGCGACAGCGATTGCATCGCCTCGACCCACCGCGGCCACGGCCACTGCATCGCCAAGGGCGTGGACGTGTACGGCATGATGGCCGAGATCTACGGCAAGAAGACCGGCGTCTGCGGCGGCAAGGGCGGCTCGATGCACATCGCCGACCTGGAAAAAGGCATGCTCGGTGCCAACGGCATCGTCGGTGCCGGCGCACCGCTGGTGGCCGGGGCGGCGCTGGCGGCCAAGATCAAGGGCCGCGACGATGTCTCGGTGGCCTTCTTCGGCGATGGCGCTTCCAACGAAGGTGCAGTGTTCGAGGCCATGAACATGGCGTCGATCATGAACCTGCCATGCATCTTCGTGGCCGAGAACAACGGCTACGCCGAAGCCACCGCCTCCAACTGGTCGGTGGCCTGTGACCATATTGCCGACCGCGCCGCCGGCTTCGGCATGCCCGGTGTCACCATCGACGGTTTTGACTTCTTCGCCGTGTACGAGGCCGCCGGTGCTGCCGTCGAGCGCGCCCGTTCCGGGCAAGGCCCGTCGTTGATCGAGGTCAAGCTCAGCCGTTACTACGGCCACTTCGAGGGCGATGCGCAGACCTATCGCGCCCCCGATGAAGTGAAGAACCTGCGCGAAACCCGCGACTGCCTCATGCAGTTCCGCAACAAGACCACCCGTGCCGGCCTGCTCACGGCCGCGCAACTGGACGCCATCGACGCCCGCGTCGAGGACCTGATCGAAGACGCCGTGCGCCGCGCCAAGTCCGATCCCAAGCCACAGCCCGCCGACCTGCTCAGCGACGTCTACGTCGCCTACCCCTGAGCTGCGGATTACAAGAACAACAGGAGAACCACCATGGCAAGAAAGATCAGCTACCAGCAGGCCATCAACGAAGCCCTGGCCCAGGAAATGCGCCGCGACGACACCGTGTTCATCATTGGCGAAGACGTGGCCGGCGGTGCCGGCGCGCCGGGCGAGGACGACGCCTGGGGTGGCGTGCTGGGCGTGACCAAGGGCCTGTATCACCAGTTCCCAGGGCGCGTGCTCGACGCCCCGCTGTCGGAAATCGGCTACGTCGGTGCCGCCGTCGGTGCTGCCACCCAGGGCCTGCGCCCGGTGTGCGAACTGATGTTCGTCGACTTCGCCGGCTGCTGCCTGGACCAGATCCTCAACCAGGCTGCCAAGTTCCGCTACATGTTCGGCGGCAAGGCGGTCACCCCGTTGGTGATGCGCACCATGTACGGTGCCGGCCTGCGCGCGGCGGCCCAGCACTCGCAGATGCTCACCTCGCTGTGGACCCACATCCCCGGCCTGAAGGTGGTGTGCCCATCCTCGCCATACGATGCCAAGGGTCTGCTGATCCAGGCGATCCGCGACAACGACCCGGTGATCTTCTGCGAGCACAAGCTGCTCTATGGCATGCAAGGCGAGGTGCCGGAAGAGGTGTATACCGTGCCGTTCGGTGAAGCCAACTTCCTGCGCGATGGCGACGACGTGACCCTGGTCACCTATGGCCGCATGGTGCACGTGGCGCTGGAAGCCGCCAACAACCTGGCCCGCCAGGGCATCGACTGCGAGGTGCTGGACCTGCGCACCACCAGCCCGCTGGACGAAGACAGCATTCTGGAGAGCGTGGAAAAGACCGGCCGCCTGGTGGTGATCGACGAAGCCAACCCGCGCTGTTCCATGGCAACCGACATCAGCGCCCTGGTAGCGCAGAAGGCCTTCGCCGCGCTCAAGGGGCCGATCGAAATGGTCACCGCGCCGCACACCCCCGTGCCGTTCTCCGACGCCCTCGAAGACCTGTACATCCCTGACGCGGCGAAGATCGAGGCCGCCGTGCGCAAAGTGATCGAAGCTGCAAGGAGCGCCGCATGAGCCAGATCCATACCCTGACCATGCCCAAGTGGGGCCTGTCGATGACCGAAGGCCGGGTGGACGCCTGGCTCAAGCAGGAAGGTGACGCGATCAACAAGGGTGACGAGGTGCTGGACGTCGAGACCGACAAGATCAGCAGCAGCGTCGAGGCCCCGTTCAGCGGCGTGCTGCGCCGCCAGGTGGCCAGGCCCGATGAAACCCTGCCGGTCGGCGCACTGCTGGCGGTGGTGGTGGAAGGCGAAGCCGAGGAAGCCGAGATCGATGCGGTGGTGCAACGCTTCCAGGCCGAGTTCGTCGCCGACGGTGGCGCCGAGCAGGCCCAGGGCCCGGCACCGCAGAAGGCTGAAGTGGCTGGCCGGCAACTGCGCTGGTTCGAGCTGGGTGAAGGCGGCACACCGCTGGTGCTGGTGCACGGCTTTGGCGGCGACCTCAACAACTGGCTGTTCAACCACCCGGCGCTGGCTGCCGAGCGCCGGGTAATCGCCCTCGACCTGCCGGGGCATGGCGAGTCGGCCAAGGCGCTGCAACGCGGCGACCTGGATGAGCTGAGCGAAACCGTGCTGGCCCTGCTCGACCACCTGGGCATCGCCAAGGCCCATCTGGCCGGCCACTCCATGGGTGGCGCGGTCAGCCTGAACGTGGCGCGCCTGGCACCGCAGCGGGTCGCCAGCCTGAGCCTGGTGGCCAGTGCCGGCCTGGGCGAAACGATCAATGGCCAGTACCTGCAAGGCTTCGTCACCGCCGCCAACCGCAATGCCCTCAAGCCGCAGATGGTGCAGCTGTTCGCCGACCCGGCGCTGGTCACCCGCCAGATGCTCGAAGACATGCTCAAGTTCAAGCGCCTGGAAGGGGTGGACCAGGCCCTGCAGCAGCTGGCGGTGGCGCTCGCTGACGGTGACCGGCAGCGCCACGACCTGCGCGGGGTACTGGGGCAACATCCGGCCCTGGTGGTGTGGGGCGGCAAGGACGCGATCATCCCGGCCAGCCATGCCGAAGGGCTGGAAGCAGAAGTGCTGGTGCTGCCGGAAGCCGGCCACATGGTGCAGATGGAGGCGGCCGAACAGGTCAACCAGCAACTGCTCGCGTTCCTGCGCAAGCACTGAGCCCTTTCCGTGAGCCTGGAGACAGACACAATGAACGACCTGAGCCATACCCACATGCGCGCGGCCGTCTGGCATGGCCGCAATGATATCCGCGTCGAACAGGTACCCCTGCCGGCCGACCCGGCACCCGGTTGGGTGCAGATCAAGGTGGACTGGTGCGGCATCTGCGGCTCCGACCTGCATGAGTACGTCGCCGGCCCGGTGTTCATCCCGGTCGAGGCACCGCACCCACTCACCGGCATCCAGGGCCAGTGCATCCTCGGCCACGAGTTCTGCGGCCGGATCGCCAAGCTGGGCGAAGGCGTGCAAGGCTTCGCCGTCGGTGACCCAGTGGCCGCGGACGCCTGCCAGCATTGCGGTACCTGCTACTACTGCACCCATGGCCTGTACAACATCTGCGAACGCCTGGCCTTCACCGGCCTGATGAACAACGGCGCCTTCGCCGAGCTGGTCAACGTCCCGGCCAACTTGCTGTACCGGCTACCGCAGGGTTTCCCGGCCGAAGCCGGGGCGCTGATCGAGCCGCTGGCGGTGGGCATGCATGCGGTGAAAAAGGCCGGCAGCCTGCTGGGCCAGACTGTAGTGGTGGTCGGCGCCGGGACCATCGGCCTGTGCACCATCATGTGCGCCAGGGCGGCCGGTGCAGCGCAGGTGATCGCCCTGGAAATGTCATCGGCGCGCAAGGCCAAGGCCAAGGAAGTCGGTGCCAGCGTGGTGCTCGACCCCAGCCAGTGCGACGCCCTGGCGGAGATCCGCGCACTGACCGCCGGGCTGGGTGCGGATGTGAGTTTCGAGTGCATCGGCAACAAGCACACCGCCAAGCTGGCCATCGACACCATCCGCAAGGCCGGCAAATGCGTGATGGTGGGCATCTTCGAAGAGCCCAGCGAGTTCAACTTCTTCGAGCTGGTGTCCACCGAGAAGCAGGTGCTGGGGGCGCTGGCCTACAACGGCGAATTCGCTGATGTGATTGCCTTCATCGCCGACGGCAGGCTGGACATCCGCCCGCTGGTCACCGGGCGGATCGGGCTGGAACAGATCGTCGAGCTGGGCTTCGAGGAGTTGGTGAACAACAAGGAGGAGAACGTGAAGATCATCGTTTCGCCGGGCCTGCGCTGATTGCACATCAAAGGCAACACGAAAACTGTGGGAGCGGGCGCGCCCGCGAAGTAGGCGACTCGGTGGATGGCACCGGCTTCGCCGGTGTTCGCGGGCACGCCCGCTCCCACAGATAACGTGCAAGGCTCAAGGGATGTAAGACATTTCTGAACCTGAAACCAAATGCTTCAGCCTGGACCATCTCGCGAATTATCCTACGAGCCTGTCGGAAGTCGCTCCATTGTCAGGGAAACATCTCAGGGATACCGTCTCGGGGTCGCCATGTTTGGTGACCGGGTGTGAGAAACCCGAAAACACGACTTACGGCAGTACGTTATGGCAGCCGTACGCAGGCAGGCTTCGGTCTGGCCGAGTGCTCGTGTCTCGGATTTCTCACCCTCGTACGGCTGCCGCCTTTATCCCGTGAGAAAGGATGAGGTGGTTGCTTACAGCAAACCACACGAGACCTGATCATGAAAAAAATCGTCCCTGATCCACCCAGAATCCTGACTTCCCGCCCCTTCTACACCATAAACCACGACATGCCCTCGCTCGACGCTGTGATCCACGCTCTGCAATTGATGACCGGCATCGAAGACACCCTGGACGAGTACATCTGCGCCAATGCCGGTGAGCCTGGCATCAACATGCTGGTCAATGCGGCCCATCACGTGCAGATGACCAAGGCACTGGCCGAGTTGCTGTTGCATCGACAGACCGGCGATATCACCTGGCATTGAGCCGAGTCGACCGGCGCTGGGGCCCTGGCAGGCAGCACAATAGCGTTGGCCCCACGGAGGACTGCCCCAGCTCATGCGCTTGCTGTTTCAGGATCCCATTCTGCGGCATACTCGGCAGACCTATTGCCCGGTCTTCGCCATGCGTCTACTGCTCCCTCTCTCCCTGGTCCTGCTACTCGCCGCCTGTGGCGATGGCGAATCGCTGCTACCACCCGACGCGCGCTTGCCTGACGGCGGACGCTACCGTGGGCAGGTAGTCGATGGCCTGCTGCAAGGCGAGGGCCGTATCGACTACCCCAACGGCAGCTGGTACGCCGGCGGCTTCAAGGACGGCCAATGGCATGGCCAGGGCGAATGGCACGGCCAGAATGGCGAGGTCTACCGTGGCCAGTTCGCCGCCGGGCTGTTCCAGGGGCTGGGCGAGCTGACTACCCCGGGCAGCCACTATTCCGGCACCTTCCGCCAGGGCCGACGCGACGGCGAAGGCACGCTTAAGCAGGCCGACCAGACCTACCGCGGCCAGTTCAAGGACGACCTGTACGACGGCGCCGGCGAACTCGAACTGGCCGACGGCAGCCGCTACCAGGGCCTGTTCGCCAAAGGCAAGCCCAATGGCGCCGGCGTGCGCAGCGATGCCAGTGGCAACCAGTTCAGCGGCCGCTTCGTCAACGGCCTGCTGCAAGGCGCCGGCACCTACGACAGCGTCGACGGCGAGCAATACATCGGCGAATTCAAGGACAACCGCCTGGAAGGCCGTGGCCGCTACGAAAATGCCGATGGCGATGTGTGGATCGGCCAGTTCAAGGATGGCGTACTGGTCGGCGAAGGCGAACTGCTGGGCAGCGATGGCAGCCACTACAAGGGCACTTTCAGCGAGTGGCGCCTGTCAGGCCAGGGCAGCCTGCAGCTGGCCGATGGCAGCAAGTACATCGGCGGCTTCCTTGACGATGCCTACCATGGTCAGGGCCGGCTGATCCTGCCCAGCGGCAAGGTGCTGAGCGGCACCTGGGCCAACGGGGTGCGTGTGCGCGACCAGAACGGCAAGCTGCTGCCCGACCCGCTGGACCTGGCCTTGCTCAACCAGGGTCGGCTGCTGGAGCAGGCACTGGCCCGGGTGCCACCCTCGGCGCCGCCTGTCCAGCTGTACAGCCTGGTGGTAGCCGGCGATGGCCAGCAGAGCGTGTTCCTGCGCGAAGCCGACTACGTCAGCAACATGCTCAAGGTACGTTTCGGGGCCTCGGGCCAGGTCACCCTGGTCAACCACCGCGACCAGATGGCCAGCCGCCCCATGGCCACCCGCGAGAACCTCACCCGTGCCGCCCGCACCCTGGCCGAGCGCAGCGGCCCAGAGGACCTGGTGTTCATCTACCTCACCAGCCACGGCAGCCAGGACCACCAACTGGTGCTCGACCAGCCACGCCTGCAACTGGCCGACCTGTCCGCCGACGAGCTGGCCAGCGCCCTGGCACCGCTGAAGAACCGCGACAAAGTGATTGTCATATCCGCCTGCTATTCAGGGGGCTACATCGCCCCGCTCAAGGATGAGCGCACGCTCATCATGACGGCCGCGCGGGCCGACCGGGTGTCCTTCGGCTGCTCGGAAGAAGCGGATTTCACCTACTTTGGCGACGCGTTGTTCGCCGAGGCGCTGAACCAGACCGACGACCTGAAACAGGCGTTTGAACTGGCCCGCAGCAGTGTTGCCGAAAGAGAACAAAGGGAAGGTTTCGAGGCCTCCGAACCGCAGCTGTGGGCACCGCCGGCGGTGCTTGCGCGCTGGCAGCAGCTGCGTCGGCAACAGGCCGAAGAAGCATTGCGTAACGCCGCACAGGCCAACGTGGGGGAACAGGCAGAAACGCCTGCCAGCCACTAAGCTTGTGTGTAACAAGGGAGAGACATCATGTATTTGACGCCTCAGCATGTCCTGCTTGCCGGTGCCACGGGTCTGACAGGTGAGCACCTGCTCGACCGCCTGCTCAACGAGCCCACCATCACCCGCGTACTGGCACCAACCCGCCGGCCACTGGCTGAGCACCCGCACCTGGAAAACCCGGTAGGCGACCCGGCGATGTTTCTTCCGCAGCTGGCCGGGCGCGTCGATATCGCTTTCTGCTGCCTGGGCACCACGTTGAAGCAGGCCGGCTCGGAATCGGCCTTCCGTGCGGTGGACCTGGACATGGTGGTGGCCTTCAGCAAGCGTGCCCGGGAAATGGGCGCGCGGCATCTGCTGGTGGTCAGTGCGCTGGGTGCCGACCCGAAATCGTCGATTTTCTACAACCGGGTCAAAGGCGAGATGGAAGAGGCGCTCAAGGCCCAGGACTGGCCGCAGCTGACCATCGTGCGGCCATCATTGCTGCTGGGCGAGCGGATCAAGCCGCGGCTGGGCGAGCAGCTGATTTCGCCGTTCTCCAGACTGATACCCGGGAAGTACCGGGGGATCGAGGCCTGCACCCTGGCGCGGGCGTTGTGGCGCCTGGCCCTGGAAGAAGAGGACGGGGTGCGGATTGTGGAGTCAGATGAATTGCGCAGGCTGGGCAAATAATCACCCTGCAGCTGCGCGGTGCCGTTGTAGCAGCGGCCGATGCTGTCTAGAGGCCGCCGGTAGCCTGGAAGCCCACCCCTGCTGCGGTCAGCAACGACAATGGCAGCAGCAGGGTATCGAGCAACAGGCTCCCGGGCAGGTCCAGCCCCGGATACGCCGGGGCATCAGCCCCATAGTGATCACGCGGGCAACAGCCGCCATCCATGACATACAAATCCAACCGGGTACCGGCATACACCACCGGCGCCCCAGGCTTGTTGGCATCCAGCGTCCGCACCGTGGCGCAACCACTCAGCAGCCCTAGTGCCAATACGCCACACACCATGCGCCTCAATCATCCACTCCGTAGTGGTGCTCGCCCCAACGCGGCAACATGTCCTGGGGAATGTTCAGCAGGTTGAGAATGCGCGCTACGACAAAGTCGACCAGGTCGTCGATGGTCTGCGGCTGGTGATAGAAGCCTGGCGCGGCCGGCAGGATGATTGCGCCCATCTGCGACAGCTTGAGCATGTTCTCCAGATGAATGGTAGAGAACGGCGCTTCGCGCGGCACCAGGATCAGCTGGCGGCGCTCCTTGAGGGTAACGTCGGCAGCACGCTCGATCAGGTTGTTGCAGGCGCCGGTGGCGATCGCCGACAGGGTGCCGGTGGAACAGGGCACCACCACCATCGCCGCCGGGGCGCCGGAGCCGGAGGCCACCGGCGACATCCAGTCTTCCTTGCCATACACGCGGATCTGCCCGTCGGCAGCGCCGGTATATTCGGTGAGGAAGGCCTGCATCGCCTGTGGTTTGGCCGGCAGCACCACGTCCGTCTCGGTGGCCATCACCAGTTGCGCGGCCTTGGAGATCAGGAAGTGCACCTCGCGGTCCTCACGCACCAGGCAGTCGAGCAGGCGCAGGCCATACTGGGCGCCAGAGGCGCCCGTCATGGCCAAGGTGATGCGTTCCGGCCCGCTCACTTCAGCGCCTCGGCCAGTTTGCCATGCAGGCCGCCAAAGCCGCCGTTGCTCATGATCACCACATGGGTGCCTGGGCGGGCCTGGCCCTTGACCCGCTCGATGATCGCCTCAAGGCTGTCGGCCACTACGCTGGGCACTTTGCATTGCGCGGCGGTGGCCGCCAGGTCCCAGCCGAGGTTGGCCGGGGCGTACCAGATCACCTGGTCGGCGTCGTTGACGCTTTCCGGCAAGCCATCACGGTGGGCACCGAGCTTCATCGAATTGGAACGCGGCTCGATCACGGCGATGACCGGGGCCTCGCCAACGCGCTTGCGCAGGCCGTCGAGGGTGGTGGCGATAGCGGTCGGGTGGTGGGCGAAATCATCGTAGATGGTCACACCCTGCACCTCGGCGACCTTCTCCATGCGCCGCTTCACGCTCTTGAAGGCGCTCAGGCCCTCGATGCCCATGGCCGGCACCACGCCGACATGACGGGCCGCTGCCAGGGTCGCCAGGGCGTTGGCGACGTTGTGCCGGCCGGTCAGCGCCCAATCCACCACACCCTGCACTTCGCCCTCGAACAGCACCTCGAAGCGCGAGCCGTCAGGGCTGAGCAGGCGAGCCTGCCATTGGCCGCCTTCGCCGGTGGTCTGTACCGGGGTCCAGCAGCCCATGCCGATCACCCGCTCCAACGCCTGCTCGGTGGTCGGGTGGATCACCAGGCCTTCGCTGGGGACGGTGCGTACCAGGTGATGGAACTGCCGCTCGATCGAAGCCAGGTCGGGGAAGATGTCCGCGTGGTCGAACTCGAGGTTGTTGAGGATCGCGGTGCGCGGGTGGTAGTGGACGAACTTCGAGCGCTTGTCGAAGAAGGCGCTGTCGTACTCATCGGCCTCCACCACGAAGAACGGCGTATTGCCCAGGCGCGCCGACACCGAGAAGTTCTGCGGTACACCGCCGATCAAAAAGCCCGGGCTCATGCCGGCGTGCTCCAGCACCCAGGCCAGCATGCTGCTGGTGGTGGTCTTGCCATGGGTACCGGCAACAGCCAGTACCCAGCGGCCTTGCAGCACATGATCGGCCAGCCACTGCGGGCCGGAAACATACGGCAGGCCCTTGTTCAGCACGTACTCCACCGCCGGGTTGCCACGCGACATGGCATTACCGATCACCACCAGGTCCGGTGCCGGCTCCAGCTGGGCCGGGTCATAGCCTTGGGTCAGCTCGATGCCCTGGGCTTCGAGCTGGGTGCTCATCGGGGGATAGACGTTGGCGTCAGAGCCGGTGACACGGTGGCCAAGTTCCTTGGCCAGCACCGCCAGCGAGCCCATGAAAGTGCCGCAAATACCGAGAATGTGAATATGCATGGTCGACCTCGCAAAACATCGAGGCAGGGTAGCCCAGGGCGCGACAAATCGCACCAGATGTTTCGCTCAGCCGGCCCTGGTGATGCCGTGTTTGCGCAGTTTTCGATACAAGGTATTACGGCTGATGCCCAAGTGCTCGGCGACACGGGTGAGGTGCCAGTGTTTTGCCTCCAGTATCTCCAGGAGCGCCTGCCGTTCGGCGTCTTGCAAGACCTCGGTTCCCCCGAGCTCACCATCAACTCTGCGGGGAACGCTGGACCTGTGGGAGCGGGCGTGCCCGCGAACGAGGGCAACGCCCTCTCCTTGCGTCGCTGGGTCGGACGTATTCGCGGGCTCGCCCGCGCCCACAGGGTTGAGGTTGTTGCGGATATTGGTGGGGAGATCCGAGATGATGATCCGGCCATTTTCGCAAAGCGCCACCAAGGTTCGCAGCACGTTGCGCATCTGCCGCACGTTACCCGGCCAGGCAAAGTCCAGTAGCGCCTGCCGCGCCCTGGGTTCGATGTCGATCAACTGCCCTTGCGCTTCCTGGCGCAGCAGGAAGTCCAGCAACTGCGTCTTGTCACTGCGCTCGCGCACCGCCGGCAACGCCACTTCCAGGCCATTGAGGCGGTAATACAGGTCTTCACGGAAACTACCCTGCGCCACCCGCTCCAGCAGGTCGCGGTGGGTAGCACTGACGATGCGCACGTCAACCGCCTGCGGCTCGCCACCGATCGGCACTACCTGGCGCTCTTCAAGTACCCGCAGCAGGCGGGTTTGCAGGGCCAGCGGCATGTCGCCGATCTCGTCCAGGAGCAAGGTGCCACCGTCGGCCTGCAGCAGCTTGCCACGCATGCCTTCCTTGCGCGCGCCGGTGAAACTGCCACCGCGATAGCCGAACAGCTCGCTCTCGATCAGGCTCTCCGGGATCGACGCGCAGTTGATGGCAACGAATGGCTTGCCGCGCCGCTCGCTGGCCTGGTGCACGGCCTGGGCGAAGGCCTCCTTGCCGCAACCGGTCTCGCCGCGCAGCAGCAATGGCACGTCGCGCTCGAATACGCGCACGCTGCGCCGGAAGTCGTTCTGCAAGGCCGGGTCGAGCAGGCAGATAAGCGGCTCCACCTCGCGGGCCGGGCGCGGCTGGGCGGCCGGCACCGACCACACTGGCGCGCGGGCCTGGCCACGCAGGCTGGCAAACACCTGGCGCCCGTCCAGGGTATGCAGCGGCCAGGCCGTGCTGCCGGTGGGCGTGGCTCGGCTGAACAGTTCGTCGTGGCTGCAGGCGAAGAAGCGCTCCAGCGGTTTGCCCAGCACGCCACCGCGTACCGTGCCCAACAAGTTCAGTGCACTCTGGTTGGCCGCACAGATGCGTCCGTCGCCATCAAAGGCCAGCAGGCCTTCGCTGAACAGGCCGACCGATTCCGCCTGCAGGTGAAAACGCAGCAGCCATTGCTGCTCGAAATGACGCAGGAAATAACAGCTCTCGATCATCTTCGCCGACAGGTTGACCAGGGCCATGGTGTGGAACTGGCTTTGCCGGGAAACATCGGGCCGTGCCGAAGATACGTCCAGTACCGCCAGCAACTCGCCATGCGGGTCGAACACCGGGCTGGCCGAGCAGGTCAGGCCGGTGTGGCGGCCGCGAAAGTGTTCGTTCTGGTGAATGGTCAGCGCCTGGCGCTCGACCAGGCACGTGCCGATGCCATTGGTACCTTCGCGCGCTTCGCTCCAGTCGGCGCCCAGCCACAGGCCGGCGCGCTCGAAGCTGCGCCGCTCGGTCGGTGCGCTGACGCAGTTGAGGATGACCCCGCGCGCATCGGTCAGCAGCACCGCGTGGCCCGCCCCGGAAAGCTGCTGGTGCAGGCTGTTCATCTCATGGTCGGCAATCTGCAGCACCTGGCGCAGGCGCTCGCGGCTTTCCAGCAGGCGCCCATGCTCGAGCACCACCGGCGCCTCGATCACCGCCGGGTCGAGGTGATAATCCTCCAGGCAGCGCAGCCAGGAGCGGGCGATGGAAGGGTCACTGCCCTCCCCGGCCCCGCCATGGGCGACGGTGTGGACTTGCTGGGCATGACGACTGAAGTGATTGCTCTGCATTGTTGTAGTTCTCCGCAGATGGAGCGTCCCGCCAGCATCCTCCACCCGGGTGGCCTTTGCAATGCATCCGCGGGTTACGTGTCGCAAACGGCACAAAGTGTCACCCCGGTGCGTACCGGCACTGGCACAACGGCGCTGGCCCAGGCCCTGTAAAGCAGGCCAAGCCCTTGATTTGCCTGGCACTGGCAACGCTGGCCCAACCTTTGCTCTACGCTTTTCAACTCCCTAACAAGCACAATAGCCAGGAGACACACCATGCGTTACGCACATCCCGGTACCGAAGGCGCGAAGGTTTCCTTCAAGAGCCGCTACGGCAACTACATCGGTGGTGAGTTCGTTCCTCCGGTAAAGGGTGAGTACTTCACCAACACCTCACCGGTGAACGGCCAGCCGATCGCCGAATTCCCCCGTTCCACTGCCGAAGACATCGAAAAAGCCCTGGACGCCGCCCATGCGGCTGCCGACGCCTGGGGCCGTACCTCGGTGCAGGACCGCTCCAACGTTCTGCTGAAGATCGCCGACCGTATCGAACAGAACCTCGAACTGCTGGCCATCACCGAAACCTGGGACAACGGCAAGCCGGTGCGTGAAACCCTGAACGCGGACATCCCGCTGGCGGTCGACCACTTCCGCTACTTCGCAGGCTGCATCCGTGCCCAGGAAGGCGGCGCTGCCGAGATCAACGAAGGCACCGTGGCCTACCACATCCACGAGCCACTGGGCGTGGTCGGGCAGATCATCCCGTGGAACTTCCCGATCCTGATGGCCGCCTGGAAGCTCGCCCCGGCCCTGGCCGCCGGCAACTGCGTGGTGCTCAAGCCGGCCGAGCAGACCCCGCTGGGCATCACCGTGCTGCTGGAACTGATCGGCGACCTGCTGCCGAAAGGCGTGCTCAACGTGGTGCAAGGCTATGGCCGCGAAGCCGGTGAGGCCCTGGCCACCAGCAAGCGCATCGCCAAGATCGCCTTCACCGGCTCGACCCCGGTGGGTTCGCACATCATGAAATGCGCCGCCGAGAACATCATTCCATCCACCGTGGAGCTGGGCGGCAAGTCGCCGAACATCTACTTCGAAGACATCATGCAGGCCGAGCCGAGCTTCATCGAGAAGGCTGCCGAAGGCATGGTGCTGGCGTTCTTCAACCAGGGTGAAGTGTGCACCTGCCCGTCGCGCGCACTGGTCCAGGAGTCGATCTACCCGCAGTTCATGGAAGCGGTGATGAAGAAGGTGAAGCAGATCAAGCGTGGCGACCCGCTGGACACCGACACCATGGTCGGTGCCCAGGCCTCGCAGCAGCAGTTCGAGAAAATCCTGTCGTACCTCGACATTGCCCAGGAGGAAGGCGCCGAGCTGCTGACCGGCGGCAAGGTGGAAAAACTCGAAGGCTCGCTGGCCACCGGTTACTACATCCAGCCGACCCTGCTCAAGGGCAACAACCGCATGCGCGTGTTCCAGGAGGAAATCTTCGGGCCGGTGGTCAGCGTCACCACGTTCAAGGACGAAGCCGAAGCGCTGGCGATCGCCAACGACACCGAGTTCGGCCTGGGCGCTGGCGTGTGGACCCGCGACATCAACCGCGCCTACCGCGTGGGCCGTGGGATCAAGGCCGGCCGTGTGTGGACCAACTGCTACCACCTGTACCCGGCGCATGCGGCGTTTGGTGGCTACAAGAAATCCGGCGTAGGCCGTGAAACCCACAAGATGATGCTGGATCACTATCAGCAGACCAAGAACCTGCTGGTGAGCTACGACATCAATCCGTTGGGCTTCTTCTAAACCGCGTCGCGGCCTTCGCGGGCTCGCCCGCTCCCACAGGTATTGCACTGGTCTTGAATTGGTGCAGTCCCTGTGGGAGCGGGCAAGCCCGCGAAGAGGCCAGGCCTGCATATACCAAACCCAGAGCGGCAACCGTGCACCAACCGCTCTGGCTCGCTTCCTGCAATACCTATCACCATCGGCCCGGAACCCGTCCGGCCACCAAGAAAAACAACAGGTGAATCTATGCCAAGCGATCATTCCGCCGGCTCTCCGGCAGGTTCTTCCGTCGACTTCGAAAAGGTCGGCTCGGACTATTTCCAGCAACGTGAACTGAAAAAAGGCGCCGCCGGCTGGGTACTGCTGGTCGGCCTGGGCGTGGCCTATGTCATCTCCGGCGACTATGCCGGCTGGAACTTCGGCCTGGCCCAGGGCGGCTGGGGCGGGATGTTCCTCGCCACCCTGCTGATGGCAACCATGTACCTGTGCATGTGCTTCTCGCTGGCCGAACTGTCGTCGATGATCCCCACCGCAGGCGGGGGCTACGGCTTTGCCCGCAGCGCCTTCGGCCCTTGGGGCGGCTTCCTCACCGGCACGGCAATCCTTATCGAATACGCCATCGCCCCTGCTGCCATCGCGGTGTTCATCGGCGCCTATTGCCAGTCGCTGTTCGGTATCGGCGGCTGGATGATCTACCTGGCGTTCTACATCGTATTCATCGGCATCCACATCTTCGGCGTGGGTGAGGCACTGAAGCTGATGTTCATCATCACCGCCGTCGCCGCGATTGCCCTGGCTGTGTTTTTGGTGGGCATGGTGCCCCATTTTGATGCAGCCAACCTGTTCGACATCGCCAAGACGGACGCCGTGGGCGCCAGCAGCTTCCTGCCGTTCGGCTACGTCGGCGTGTGGGCAGCCATCCCCTACGCCATCTGGTTCTTCCTGGCCGTCGAAGGCGTGCCGCTGGCTGCAGAAGAAACCAAGAACCCCAAGCGCGACCTGCCGCGCGGGCTGATCGGCGCCATGCTGGTCCTGCTGGCCTTCGCCCTGCTGATCCTGGTGGTCGGCCCGGGTGGCGCAGGCTCCGAGGCGCTGAAAGCCTCCGGCAACCCGCTGGTGGAAGCCTTGTCCAAGGCCTACGGCGGCTCCACCTGGATGGGCGGCTTCGTCAACCTGGTCGGGCTGGCCGGGCTGATCGCCAGCTTCTTCTCGATCATCTACGCCTATTCCCGGCAGATCTTCGCCCTGTCGCGCGCCGGCTACCTGCCGCGCAAGCTGTCGGAAACCAACAAGAGCAAGGCCCCGGTCATGGCCCTGGTGATCCCCGGCATCATCGGCTTCGCCCTGTCGCTGACCGGCCAGGGCGACCTGCTGATCCTGGTGGCGGTGTTCGGTGCCACACTGTCCTATGTGCTGATGATGGCCGCGCACATTACCCTGCGTATCCGCCGGCCGAAGATGGAGCGCCCGTATCGCACCCCCGGTGGCATCTTCACCTCGGGCGTGGCCCTGGTACTGGCCTGCATCGCCGTGGTCGCCGGTTTCCTCGTCGACCCACGGGTGGTGATTGGCGCCGCAGTGATCTATGCGGTATTAATTGCCTACTTTGCTTTGTACAGCCGCCACCACCTGGTAGCGGGCACACCGGAAGAGGAATTCGCCGCGATCCAGAAGGCCGAAGAGGCCCTGCACTGATCGCCGCCACCCGCCGCGGGGCGACCCGCGGCTCTGGAGAGTCTGTATGGCAAGTTTCGTACACACGGTGGGCCACCTGGTCTACCGCTTCGACAGCCTCAAGGAAGTGATGGCCAAGGCCAGCCCCGCCCGCTCGGGGGACTACCTGGCGGGCGTCGCCGCCAGCAACGACGGCGAACGGGTCGCCGCGCAAATGGCCCTGGCCAATATTCCGCTGACGCATTTCCTCAATGAAGCACTGATCCCTTACGAAGAAGACGAAGTCACCCGGCTGATCATCGACAGCCACGATGCCCAGGCGTTTGCCACTGTCAGCCACCTGACCGTGGGCGGCCTGCGCGACTGGCTACTCAGCGATGCAGCCAACGAGGACAGCCTGCGCGCCCTGGCCCCCGGGCTGACGCCGGAAATGGCCGCAGCAGTGTCGAAGATCATGCGCGTGCAGGACCTGGTGCTGGTGGCGCAGAAGATCCGCGTGGTCACACGCTTCCGCGGCACCATGGGCCTGCGCGGGCGGCTGTCGACCCGGCTGCAGCCCAACCACCCGACCGACGAACCGGCCGGCATCGCCGCCAGCATCCTCGATGGCCTGCTGTACGGCAACGGCGACGCCATGATCGGCATCAACCCGGCCACCGACAGCATCGCTTCGATCTGCGCGCTGTTGGAAATGCTCGACGCCATCATCCAGCGCTACGACATCCCCACCCAGGCCTGCGTACTGACCCACGTGACCACATCGATCGAGGCGATCAACCGTGGCGTGCCGCTGGACCTGGTGTTCCAGTCCATCGCCGGCACCGAAGCGGCCAACGCCGGCTTCGGCATCAACCTCAATGTGCTGCAGGAAGGCTACGAAGCGGGCCTTTCGCTGAAGCGCGGCACCCTCGGGCAGAACCTGATGTACTTCGAAACCGGCCAGGGCAGCGCGCTGTCAGCCAACGCCCACCACGGCGTCGACCAGCAAACCTGTGAAACCCGCGCCTATGCCGTGGCCCGCCATTTCAAGCCGTTCCTGGTCAACACCGTGGTCGGCTTCATCGGCCCGGAATACCTGTACAACGGCAAGCAGATCATCCGCGCCGGCCTCGAGGACCACTTCTGCGGCAAGCTGCTGGGCGTACCGATGGGTTGCGATATCTGCTACACCAACCACGCCGAAGCCGACCAGGACGACATGGATACGCTGCTGACCTTGCTGGGCGTGGCCGGGATCAACTTCATCATGGGCATCCCCGGTTCCGACGACATCATGCTCAACTACCAGACCACCTCGTTCCACGATGCGCTGTACGCGCGCCAGACCCTGGGCCTGAAACCCGGGCCGGAATTCGAGGCCTGGCTGGCCCGCACCGGCATCTTCACCCAGGCCGATGGCCGGGTACGCTTTGGTGACAACCTGCCGCCGGCCTTCCGCCAGGCCTTGGCACAGCTTGCATAGGGATGACCATGGACCATCGCACGCCTACTCCCGACAACCCCTGGCTGGCCCTGCGCAACCTCACCCCGGCGCGCATCGCCCTGGGCCGAGCCGGCACCAGCCTGCCAACCGACGCGCAGCTGGACTTCCAGTTCGCCCACGCCCAGGCGCGCGACGCCGTGCACCTGGCCTTCGATCACGCCAGCCTGGCTGCCCAGCTGGCTGACCGTGGCCGCGAAAGCCTGGTGCTGCACAGCGCTGCCAGCGATCGCAACCAATACCTGCAGCGCCCGGACCTGGGGCGGCGCCTGAACGAAGATTCGGTGGCGGCGCTGCGCCAGCACGCCCAGGCCAACCCCAGCGGGGTCGACATGGCCATCGTCGTGGCTGACGGCCTGTCGGCCCTGGCCGTGCACCGCCACACCCTGCCGTTCCTGGCCCGCTTCGAGGAGCAGGCCGCCGCCGACGGCTGGACCAGCGCGCCGGTGGTGCTGGTGCAGCAGGGCCGCGTGGCCGTGGCCGACGAAGTCGGTGAACTGCTGGGTGCACGCATGACGGTGATGCTGATTGGCGAACGCCCGGGGCTCAGCTCGCCCGACAGCCTCGGCCTGTACTTCACCTACGCGCCGAAGGTCGGCCTGACCGATGCCTACCGCAACTGCATTTCCAACATCCGCCTGGAGGGGCTGAGCTACGGCATGGCGGCGCACCGCCTGCTGTACCTGATGCGCGAAGCCTGCCGGCGCCAGCTTTCCGGAGTGAATCTGAAGGACGAAGCCGAAGTCCATAGCCTTGAGAGTGAACATGGCACCGGCCAGAAGGGCAACTTCCTGCTCGGCAAAGGGTAAGAAACCTGTAACGCAAGGCGGATTGCACTTGCGCCGCGCATTGGGCAGCATGCCCAGGAAAGCTGCTGGCAATCCGCTGTTTCCCCTAATGGACTCTGAGGGCCGCACATGCGCATCATCAAGGCAACCCTGGAACACCTCGACCTGCTCACGCCGATGTTCGTCAAATACCGTGAGTTCTACGGGCAGCTTCCCTACCCCGACAGCTCGCGCAGCTTTTTGGAGAAGCGCCTGAAGCGGGACGAATCGGTAATCTACCTGGCCTTGCCGGATGACGACGACAGCAAACTGCTGGGTTTCTGCCAGCTCTATCCGAGCTATTCGTCACTGTCGCTGAAGCGGGTGTGGATTCTCAACGACATCTATGTGGCCGAGGATTCGCGGCGCATGCTGGTGGCCGACCACCTGATGCGCGAGGCGAAGAAGATGGCCAAGGACACCAACGCCGTGCGCATGCGGGTGTCAACCAGCGCGGACAATGAAGTAGCGCACAAGACTTACGAGTCCATCGGGTTTCGTGAGGATAACGAGTTCAAGAGCTACATCCTGCCGATCAACCAGGATTGACTGTGCTGGCCCTTTCGCGGGCATGCCCGCTCCCACGGGGATATCACCGCTTTCCAAGGCTGTGCAGTACCTGTGGGAGCGGGCGTGCCCGCGAAGAGGCCGGAACAGGACTACCCCTGCCGTAACCCCCCGCTACAAACTCCCCGGGCATGTTCCCGACTTCGCCGTATAATGGCCCACCTGTCATGTGTGAAATTTTACCCATCGCCCGGTAACCGAGCCTACGCCCCAAGAACACAGGTGCTGTACATGGATTTCAACCCGCTGGACCTTATCCTGCATCTCGATGCCTACCTCGATCTGCTGGTCACCAACTATGGTCCCTGGATCTACGCCATCCTCTTCACCGTGATCTTCTGCGAAACCGGGCTGGTGGTGATGCCCTTCCTGCCTGGCGATTCGCTGCTGTTCATCGCCGGTGCCGTAGCCGCTGGTGGCGGCATGGACCCGTTGCTGCTGGCCGGCCTGCTGATGGCTGCGGCGATCCTCGGCGACAGCACCAACTACGTGATCGGCCGTACGGTCGGCGAGCGCCTGTTCAACAAGCCCAACTCGAAGATCTTCCGCCGCGACTACCTGCAGCGCACCCATGATTTCTACGAACGCCACGGCGGCAAGACCGTGACCATGGCGCGCTTCCTGCCGATCCTGCGCACCTTTGCGCCCTTCGTCGCCGGCATCGCCCACATGCACTACCCGCGCTTCCTCGGCTTCAGCGTTGCCGGTTCGCTGCTGTGGGTCGGTGGCCTGGTAACCCTGGGTTACTTCTTCGGCAACGTGCCATTCATCAAGCAACACCTGTCGCTGATGGTGGTGGGCATCATCATCCTGTCGCTGGTGCCGATGGTCCTCGGCCTGCTGCGCGGCCGCCTGGGCCGCACGGCCAAGGCCCACTGACGCCGTCCGATGTGGTCGTTCAGCGCCTGGCGGCGCAAGCGCACCCTGGCGCGCTACCCCATCGCCCCCGAGCAATGGCAGGCCGTGCGCGCACGCCTGCCGATGCTGGACGGCATCACTGGCGAAGAGGACCGCTGGCTGCGTGAAGCCTGCATCCTGTTTCTGCTGGACAAACACCTCACCTGCCTGCCCGGCGTCGAACTGGACGACGAGCAGCGCCTGCTGCTGGCCGCCCAGGCGCAATTGCCGTTGCTCCATCTGGGCGAGCTGAACTGGTACCAGGGTTTCCACGAGATCATCCTCTACCCCGACGACTTCAAGAGCCCCCAGCGCCACCGCGATGCCAGCGGCGTGGAGCATGTCTGGGATGGCGAACACAGCGGCGAAGCCTGGCAGCAGGGCCCGGTGATCCTGGCCTGGAATGGCGTGCTGGCCAGTGGTGGCTGGGAAGCCTACAACCTGGTCATCCACGAGCTGGCGCACAAGCTCGACATGCTCAATGGCGATGCCAACGGCCTGCCGCCACTGCACAGCGGCATGCCTGTGGAGGAGTGGGCAAGCGCCATGCAAGAAGCCTATGACGACCTCAACCGCCAGCTGGACAACGACCCCGACGCCGAAACCGCCATAGACCCTTATGCGGCGGAAAACCCGGCCGAGTTCTTCGCCGTCACCAGCGAGTACTTCTTTAGTGCACCCGACCTGCTGCAGCAGGCTTATCCAAAGGTCTATCACCAGTTGTCGCAGTTCTACCGCCAGGACCCGCTGGCACGCCTGTGCCGGCTGCAGGCCGAACACCCGGAGTACCGCGAAAGCCACGCCTGACGGGGCCGCACATCAGGCCAGGCGTGGCATGCCCCGGCAGAATGTGCCTATAATCGCCGCCACTTTTTTGGTCAAACACGGGGGCACTGCCCAATGAGCTACAGCAAGATTCCGGCGGGCAAAGACCTGCCGAACGACATCTACGTCGCCATCGAGATCCCGGCCAACCACGCGCCGATCAAATACGAGATCGACAAGGACAGCGATACCCTGTTCGTCGACCGTTTCATGGCTACCCCGATGTTCTACCCAGCCAACTACGGCTTCATCCCGAACACCCTGGCTGACGACGGTGACCCGCTGGACGTGCTGGTTGTTACGCCTTACCCGGTAGCCCCAGGTTCGGTTATCCGCGCCCGTCCGGTTGGCGTACTGAACATGACCGATGACGGCGGCGGCGACGCCAAGGTCATCGCTGTGCCTCACGACAAGCTGTCGCAGCTGTACGTCGACGTGAAGGAATACACCGACCTGCCAGCCCTGCTGATCCAGCAGATCGAGCACTTCTTTGCCAACTACAAAGATCTCGAGAAGGGCAAGTGGGTCAAGATCGAAGGCTGGGAAGGCGCCGACGCCGCCCGTGCCGCGATCACCAAATCGGTAGCTGCCTACAAGGGCTGATACCGGTTGCTTGAAGAACCCCGCCCTGGCGGGGTTTTTTATGGGCAATCGCAATTAGCCGGTTGTCGCGCGCTACTGTAAAAAATCCTACAGCGTCCTACTCCAACGCCCTACAAATCTTGGGTTTCGTACAAACCTCGTCAACATCCGGTTGATATCCTTGCTGGCACCCCGCCGCTACACTCGCCGCCATGAACACATCCGGTGACCGCCTCAAGGCCCTCCTCCACGAATGTGGCCTGACCCCATCCGATTTCGCCGCCCTGCGCAGCGTCACCCCCCAGCACGTCAACAACTGGTTCAACCGCGGCGTGCCGCTGGCCCGACTGGACGAATTGGCCGACCTGTTCTGCGTGCACCGACGCTGGCTGCATACCGGCGAAGGGCCCAAACATGTCAACCCGATCCCGCGCAGCCATGCCCCGCTGCCGCTGCCCGTCGAATCGACCACGCCACTGTCGGCGCAGGGTGGCCGGGCCGTGAAGGTTCCCTTTTACCAAGTGCGCAACGGCCTGCTCTCGCCCGAACCCGGCAAACACCTGTGCTTGCCCGTCAACGCCCTGAAAAGCCTGGGTGTGCGGGCCGACAACGCCATCTGCCTGGGCATGCCCGGCAACAACATGGCCCCGCTGATTCCACCGCAGGCCACGCTTGCCATCGACCTGGGGATGGTCCGTGTGGTCGAGGGCGAAACCTATGCCCTGTTGCATAACGGCGCGCTCAGGGTGAACAACCTCAGCCTCGGCCAGCACGGCACGCTGTACCTGCACAGCCATGACCGGCGCAGCTATGCCGTCGAACGCTATACCCCAGCGCAGCGCCAGGCGCAGGGGCTGGAAATTCTGGGCTGGGTCTTCCACTGGTCGCATTTCCGCCAGCGACGTCCGGGCTGAAACAACCTGTGCCATTTTTTGCTGGGCATCCCGTGCGCGCCCTTGTATGCTACGCCGCACATTCAGCCCCGACCGGCGCATGCCGCGGTCCAGAGGGCTCGGCGATGTCCCACACGGGCATCTGCCATCCTTTCAGGCCCTTGATGGCCACACAGTTAAGGCGATTGCGGCTTACCATAAATTAGCCGGAAGCGTCCCCGAGAAGCCGGCCACAAGCCGGCTTTTTAATGCCTGGACCAAAGCGATTCTTACCTCCCTCTGCAGAGGAAACTGTCCAGTCCGCCGGTTATCTGACGCTACCCTGATGCGCACATGAAATTCGTCGGATAAATGACGTTTTGCGTTGAGCTTTGCCCTGCCTGATCTAGGCTCAAGCCATGTGGGGAGGAGGTGTAGTCCATGCGCAAATTATTCATTGGCTCCTCGATGCTGGCCTGCCTGGTGGTACTGGGCGGCTGGTTGAGCCGGCCCCAGCCATTGCCGGTCAGGCTGCTGCAAGTTGAACGGGGACCGGTGGAGACGCTGGTGGCCAATACCCGCGCAGGAACCCTCAAGTCGTGTCGACGCTCGCATCTCTCCTTCAATGTCGGTGGCCAGGTTGCCGAGCTGCTGGTCGGCGAGGGCCAGCGGGTGCAGCCGGGCCAGGTGCTGATGCGCCTGCGGCAGGACGAGCAACAGGCTCGCCTGCAGGAAGCCGAGGCGCGGCTGGACGCCCAACGCAACGCCCGTGAGCAGCGTTGCCAGCAAGCTCACCTGGACCGGCGCGACCTGGACCGCCTGGGCCAGCTGGCCGACCGCAAGTTGATTGCCGCCGATCGTCTCGACCAGGCCGAGACCAAGGCCCAGCTGGCAAAGCTGATGTGCAATGCCAGTGCCGTGCTCATTCGCGAGGCTGATGCCAGCCTGCAGCTGCAGCGCTCACTGCTGGAACAGACCACCTTGCGTGCGCCATTCGCCGGCATCGTCGCGGAAATCAACGGCGAGCTCGGCGAGTTCGTCACCCCTTCGCCACCGGGTATCCCGACACCGCCTGCGGTCGACCTGATCGACGACAGTTGCCTGTATGTCGAAGCGCCGATCGACGAGGTGGACGCCGCCCGGGTGCGCCCCGGAACGGCCGTACGGATCAGCCTGGATGCCTTCCGTGGCGAGCATTTCACCGGCCGCGTCAGCCGTATCGCACCTTATGTGCGTGAATTGGAAAAGCAGGCGCGCACCGTCGATGTCGAGGTGCGCTTCGACCAGCCGCCGGCCGGTCTGGTCCTGCTCACGGGCTATAGCGCCGACGTCGAGATTCTGCTGGAGCAGCACGCTGCTGCCTTGCGTATCCCCACCGAGACCCTGCTGGAGGGGCAGCGGGTGCTGCGCTACGACCCGAGCGCCCGGGTGTTGCGTGAAGTGCAGGTGCACACCGGGTTGAGCAACTGGCGCTGGACCGAAGTGCTTTCAGGGCTGGACGAAGATGCGCGGATCGTCGCCAGCCTGGAGCAGGAGGGGCTCAAGGACACTGCGGCAGTCATTCCGCTGGATACCGAGGAGCCCGGGCAATGATCCGCCTGCGCGGTGGCAGCCGCAGCTTCCAGCTGGGCGGCCAACAGGTGATGGGGCTGGATGGCCTGGACCTGGATATCGCCGCAGGCGACTACATGGCAGTGATGGGCCCGTCGGGCTCGGGCAAATCGACCCTGCTCAACATCCTCGGCCTGCTCGACGCACCGAGCGCCGGCGAGTACTGGCTGCAAGGCGAGGCCACGGCGGCACTGAGCGAAGCGCGCCGCGCCCAGCTGCGCAGCCAGTTGATCGGTTTCGTGTTCCAGTCCTATCACCTGATCGCCCGGCTGACGGTGCTGGAGAACATCGAACTGCCGATGGTGCTGGCCGGCATCGGTGCGGCGCAACGGCGCAAGCGCAGCAGCCAGTTGGTGGCGCGCCTGGGGCTGGGCGAGCGCATAGCCCATCGCCCGGCCGAGCTGTCCGGCGGTCAGCGCCAGCGCGTCGCCATCGCCCGGGCGATGGCCATGCAGCCGGCGCTGTTACTGGCCGACGAGCCCACCGGCAACCTCGACAGCCAGGCTGGCGCCGAGGTCTTCAGCTTGCTGGAAGAGCTCAATGACGAAGGCCTGACCCTGATCGTGGTGACCCACGACGCCAGCCTGGGCGCCCGCGCACAGCGCCAGCTGCACATGCGTGACGGTCGGGTTCAGCACGCTGCGCAGCAGCAGGCGCCGAGCTGATGCGTGCTGCCGATGCCCTGGGCTTCTGGCTCGGCGCCCTGCGCGGGCATCGCTCGCGCAGCCTGATGCTACTGCTGGCCATCGCTATCGGGGTGGTTGCGGTCAATCTGCTGACCGGCCTCGGTAGCGGGGCACGGGCCTTCGTCCTGAACGAGTTCTCGTTGCTTGGGCGCGACATCCTGATCGTGTTCCCGGGCCGCAAGGAAACCACTGGGCGCATGCCGCCACTCACCGGCCTGACGCCACACGCGCTGACCTTGCAGGACGTCCAGGCCATCACCCGCTTGCCGGGCATCCGCCGGGCAGCGCCGCTGCAAGCCGGGCAAATGGAGGTGAGCGTCGGCAACCGCAATCGTGAAGTTCTGACCCTGGGCACCACCCGCGACTTCTTCGCCATTCGCCAACTGGAGGTCATTCAGGGCCAGCCGTTGCCGACGCTGGACCCCGAGCAGGCCGATGCCGTCTGCGTGATCGGCGGCAAGCTGCGACGCGAACTGTTCGGTGCGCGCCCGGCCCTGGGTGAATGGTTGCGCGCAGGCGACCGGCGCTTCCGCGTGGTCGGCGTCCTCGGCGAGCGAGGCGAATCGCTGGGCATGGATTTCGCCGAGATGTTGATCATCCCGGTTGCCAGTGCCCAGGCCCTGTTCAATAGCGAGGGATTGTTGCGGGTGTTTGTCGAAGTGCATGGGCCGAGCGTTCTCGAGCGCAGCAAGCGGCTGATACTGGCCGCGCTCAAGGAGCGCCACGACGGTGAGGAGGACATCACCCTGGTCAGCCAGGACAGCCTGCTCAGCGCCTTCGACCAGATACTCAAGGTGCTGACCCTGGCGGTGTCCGGGATTGCCGCAATCAGCCTGCTGGTGGCTGGCATCCTGATCATGAACGTGACGTGGATCGCGGTGAGCCAGCGCAGCGCCGAAATCGGCCTGCTCAAGGCCATAGGGGTGACCGCGGTGCAACTGCGCCTGCTGTTCCTTGGTGAGGCGGCGTTGCTCGCCCTGACCGGGGCGCTGGCGGGCTTGCTGCTCGCCGAAAGCCTGCTCTGGCTGGGGCGCCTGGTGCTTGCTGTGCCGCTCTATGCGCCCTGGTGGGCACGGATTGGTGCGGTGCTGCTGGCACTCGGCACGGCAGTGCTGTTCGCCTGGTTACCCGCTGCTCGGGCCTCTGCGCTGGAACCGGTGGCGGCACTGCGCCCGCCGGGTGCGCATTGATGCACTGGCAGGATGGCTTGCGGCTGACCTGCTCGGCACTGGTCTGCCGCCCCTTGCGCAGCCTGCTGACCTTGCTCGGCGTCGCGGTCGGGATAGCCGCCGTGGCACTGCTCACGGCCATCGGCGAAGGCGTGCGCGGCTATGTGCTGGAGAACTTCGCGCAGTTCGGCACACGGATCATCACCGTGCGTCCAGGCAAGACCCAGACCAGCGGCCTCGGCGGCCTGCTTGGCAGTGTGCGGCCACTGACGATCGCTGATGCCGACGCCCTGCGACGCTTGCCGCATGTCGAGGCGGCAGTGCCGATCATTCAGGGCAGCGGGGATATCCAGTTCGGTCAGCTCGACCGGCGCAGCGACATACTGGGTAGCGGTCACCAGCTGGCGCAGGCCTGGCACATGCAGCTGAGCCTTGGCGAGTTCCTGCCCGCGCCCCGGGACGGCCGTTCGCCGCCCTATGTGGTGCTCGGCCACCAGCTGCGTGCCGAACTGTTCGGCGTTCGCAATCCGCTGGGCGAGCTGGTCCGCGTTGGCGGCGTGCGTTTCCGTGTTATCGGCGTGATTGAAAAGAAAGGCCACCTGCTCGGTTTCAACCTCGACGATATCGCCTACATCCCGGTGGACTGGGCCGAAAGCCTGTTCAACCGCACCGGGGTAGTCAAAACCCATGTGGTGTTCGACACCGGCACCAGCTCACAGGCGTTGGCCCGGCAGATTCGACAGGTGCTCGGCGAACGGCACGGCGCGGAGGATTTCAGCCTGACCACCCAGGACGACATGTTGCGCAGCTTCAACCGCGTTCTCGGCGCCCTGAGCCTGGCCATCGGGGCCTTGGGAGGCATTTCCCTGCTGGTGGGCGGCGTCGGCATTCTCACCATCATGACCACCACCGTGGGCGAGCGCACGGCAGAAGTCGGCCTGCTGCGGGCGATGGGTGCCAGCCGGCGACAGGTACTCGGGCTGTTTCTCGCCGAAGCGACGCTGCTGTCCCTGGCCGGTGGCGTGCTTGGCCTGCTGTTGATGGGCCTGCTGCTCGGTGTGCTGCACCTGGCCATGCCGAGCCTGCCCTTGGCGCTGCAACCGTTGTTTCTGCTGCTGGCGCTGCTACTGGCGGCGCTACTTGGCATCCTCGCCGGCCTGGCTCCGGCACTGCAGGCGGCGCGCCTGCATCCGGTGGCGGCGCTGCGCAGTGAATAGCTGCCAGGCCATGCGCTTCGTCAGGCATGGCGCACCCCGAAGCTGACAGAAAAGTAATCTGCGACTCAGCCCACTGACAGTGCAGCTTGGCTAGCCTGATCGTTGTGGGTGCTTTTCAGCGCCACCGACTGGGGCATTCAAACGCCTGATACCAGCGACTTATCGACTGACTGGACGCAACGGCATGCAAAGCAAAACCACGAGACGCTCCTTCGTCAAAGGCCTGGCCGCTACCGGACTGCTTGGCGGGTTGGGCATGTGGCGCGCGCCGGTCTGGGCCGTGACCAGCCCTGGCCAGGCGAATGTACTGACAGGCACCGAGTTTGACCTGTACATCGGCGAACTGCCGGTGAATTTTACCGGCGCGAAGCGCACGGCGATGGCCATCAACGGTTCCGTGCCCGGGCCCATCCTGCGCTGGCGCGAAGGCGACACTGTCACCCTGCGTGTGCGTAACCGTTTGCAGCAGGACACCTCCATCCACTGGCACGGCATCATCCTGCCGGCCAACATGGACGGCGTGCCGGGCCTGAGCTTCCACGGCATCGCCCCCGACGGCATGTACGAGTACAAGTTCAAGGTCCAGCAGAATGGTACCTACTGGTACCACAGCCATTCCGGTTTCCAGGAGCAGGTCGGGGTGTACGGCGCCCTGGTCATCGATGCGAAAGAGCCCGAGCCGTTCACCTATGACCGGGACTACGTGGTGATGCTCAGTGACTGGACAGATGAAGACCCTGCCCGGGTGCTGTCCAAGCTCAAGAAGCAGTCGGACTATTACAACTACCACAAGCGCACGGTGGGTGACTTCGTCAACGACGTCAGCGAAATGGGCTGGTCTGCCGCGCTGGCCGACCGGAAGATGTGGGCCGAAATGAAAATGAGCCCCACCGACCTCGCCGACGTGAGCGGCTACACCTACACCTACCTGATGAATGGCCAGGCGCCGGACGGTAACTGGACGGGCGTGTTCAGGCCGGGCGAGAAAATCCGCCTGCGCTTCATCAATGGCTCGGCAATGAGCTATTTCGATGTGCGCATTCCCGGGCTGAAAATGACGGTTGTCGCGGCAGACGGGCAACACGTCGAGCCCGTTTCAGTCGACGAATTCCGCGTCGCCGTTGCCGAAACCTACGACGTCATCGTCGAGCCCGACAGCGAGCAGGCCTACACCATTTTCGCCCAGTCCATGGACCGTACCGGGTATGCCCGCGGCACCCTGGCTGTCCGCGAGGGCTTGCAGTCGCCTGTGCCAACCGTGGATCCACGCCCCATCATCTCGATGAACGATATGGGCATGGACCATGGCGACATGGCCGGCATGGAGCATGGCAGCATGGCTGGCATGGACCACGGCAGCATGGCCGGCATGGAGCATGGCAGCACGGCTGGCACGAACGGGGCCATGCAGCGTCACCCGGCCTCCGAGACCGACAACCCATTGGTCGACATGCAGACGATGTCACCGACGCCAAAGCTGAGCGATCCCGGCATCGGGTTACGCAACAATGGCCGCCGCGTGCTCACGTATGCCGACCTGCGCAGCACCTTCCCTGACCCGGACGGCCGCGCGCCAGGCCGCACCATCGAACTGCACCTCACCGGGCACATGGAAAAATTCGCCTGGTCCTTCGACGGCATCAAGTTTTCCGACGCCGAGCCACTGCGCCTGAAGTATGGCGAGCGCCTGCGCATCACCCTGGTCAACGACACCATGATGACTCACCCCATCCACCTGCATGGCATGTGGAGCGACCTGGAGGATGAGCACGGCAATTTCATGGTGCGCAAGCACACCATCGATATGCCGCCTGGCTCGAAACGGAGCTACCGCGTCACCGCAGATGCCCTGGGGCGTTGGGCCTACCACTGTCACCTGCTGTTCCATATGGAAATGGGCATGTTCCGAGAAGTCCGTGTGGACGAATGAACTGGAGATCCGAGATGAGCAAACCGATGAAACGAAGCGCGTTTTTCCTCTCTGCCGCGATGGCAGGCCTGTTTGCCGTTTATGCACCCTCCTCGTGGTCCGGCGACACCAGCAAACAGCCGGCCAGCGCTGAAAGCGCCAAGGGCACACCAGGCATGGATCACGGCAACATGAAGGGCATGAACCACGACGCCATGAAAGGTATGGACCACAGCACCATGAAGGGCATGAACCATGACGACATGAAAGGCATGGACCATGGCGCGATGAAAGGCATGGACCACGGCAAGATGATGGAATCGCATGGCAGCGACAAAGCTAAGGCAGGGAAAGATGCTCAATAGCCTGGCACGACCATCGCTGCTGGCGTTGAGCGTTGCCTTCGGCGCACTGGGCATTGCGCCCAGTGCCGCCGCTGGCGAAATGGACCATTCAGCCATGGGGCACGAGTCGATGCCTGGCATGGACCACGGCACGATGGACCACGGCAGCATGCAGGGCATGGACCACGGCGAGATGGATCATGGCAGCATGCAGGGCATGGGCCATGGCGCCATGGACCATTCGACGATGAACCACGGCTCGGCAGAGACGCCGACGACGACCAGCCGTACCCCGATCCCGATGCTGACGGATGCGGACCGCAGGGCAGCCTTCCCCCCGTTGGGTGGGCACCAGATGCACGACAGCGCAATCAACAGCTTCCTGCTGCTGGATCAGCTGGAGTACCAGGATGCGGACGAAGGCAGCACGCTGGCTTGGGATGCATCCGGCTGGATAGGCGGCGATATCAACCGGCTGTGGATCCGCTCCGAAGGCGAACGCACCAACGGCGTGACCGAAGATGCCGAACTGCAGCTGCTATATGGCCGCTCGGTCAGCCCTTGGTGGGATGTGGTTGCCGGGGTGCGCCAGGACTTCAAGCCCGAATCGCCCCAGACCTGGGCGGCGCTCGGCATCCAGGGCATGGCGCTGTACGATTTCGAAGCCGAAGCCACCGCATTCATTGGTGAGAACGGCCAGACGGCTGCGCGCCTGGAAGGCGACTACGACATCCTGCTGACCAACCGCCTGATCCTGCAGCCAACCGCTGAAGCCAACTTCTATGGCAAGAACGACCCTGAGCGCGGCGTAGGTTCCGGCCTGGCCAACACCGAGGTCGGGTTGCGCCTGCGTTATGAGATAGTCCGCCAGTTCGCCCCCTATATTGGCGTCAGCTGGAATCGCTCGTACGGCAAGACGGCCGATTTCATCCGCGATGAAGGTGGCGATGTGGATGAAGCGCGTTTCGTCGCCGGTATCCGTATGTGGTTTTGAGAACCTGACATGAAAAAAACAATAACAACGCTTGTTCTGGCTGGCGCGGTCAGCAGCGCAGCCGTACTCGGTACCGCTTACTCCGGCCTGGTCAACGTCGGGGCCGACGATCCGCACCTCCCTGCCGTGCATGCCTTCCTGGCCATGGCACGGGACCGCTCCATTGCGGTACGGGCCAGGGACATCGCAGTGCCTGACCTGCAGGACGAAGCGCTGATCCGTACCGGCGCGGGTAATTACAATGCCATGTGCATCGGTTGCCACCTGGCCCCGGGCGTGGAAAAAACCGAGCTCAGCCAGGCGCTGTACCCCTCGCCACCCAACCTGGCCACCATTGGCATCGGCGGCGACCCTGCCGCAGCGTTCTGGATCATCAAGCACGGCATCAAGGCCACTGGCATGCCGGCCTGGGGCAAAAGCATGGGTGACGAATACATCTGGGGCATCGTGGCCTTCCTCGACCAGTTGCCCAAGCTCGACACCCAGCAGTACAACGCGCTGGTAGCGAGCAGTAGCGGCCACCAGCATGGCGGTGGCGAAAGCGAAATGCACAACCATGAAGGCCAGCACGGCAGCCAGACGCCTGAGCGCGCAGGCCACCATGCGATGGACAGTTCAGAAGCGCATCATCCGGCACCAACGAATACGGCTCCGAAAACACATCTGCACCGTGACGGGAAAGAGCACGTCCATAAAAACTGAAGACCGCTCGATCCAGACCAGGCCTCTCATCTCAGTGCTTCATGCCTAGCTCAGCATCATCCATCAGCGCCTTGGCCATCGCACTCAGGTAGTGCGCAGCCCAGATCATCAACGGTTTTTCATCCATCAGGCCGGTGATGGTCAGCTCGCGGACATAGCCCATCAACTCTGAGGACTGTTCGCGGGCGTCTCTGCACGGGATCCCGGGCTCGATGCGGAACAGTGGGTGGGTGCTGTTTTCGCCCTGGTAGAAGGTGGTTTTGCCGACGGTGAATTGGGTGTCTTCTGTGGTCATTATTGAATCCCCTGAAAAGTCTCGACTGCCTGCACGGGCACTTTCGCGGGTGAACCCGCTCCCACAGGTACTACATCTACCTCAAGGCTTGTGGAGATCCTGTGGGAGCGGGTTTACCCGCGAAGAGGCCAGCCCAGACGACGCAACACTAAAACCTCAGTGCAAAGTCCGAGGCCCAGCGGGCATCTGTACCTGAATCAATGCCGACTCCAGCAAAGCCCGCAGCGTCTCCAGTTCATGCATCGACGTCATCATCAAAACCGACGCCGGCGACTTGGGCAGCAACTGCATGGCCTGATGCACAACGGTCGCAGCGCACAGCGCGTAGTCCGTTGCCTGGGTCAGGGTGTCTTCAAGGGAATGAACGTCGTGGGGTGGATCGGGTACAATCTTGAGCATGGTGAAATCTCGTCTGTTCCGAAGGGACAGCCACGACATCACTTGCAGTTGATGGGTGGCGGCTACGTACGGGTCTGCAAGACCGGACAGACGATAAACCGGCAGATCCAAAGATCTCCCGCACGCAGCCACCATTGACCGAAATCGCCGGCGCGCGGCAACTTGGAAAGCGGTACTGAATCGTCTGCGGGCTTGCAGGCCCGGTCGCTGATTTGGCAACGACGGGGCCAGACTAGGCCGCTGAGAACACCACCGCAATGGCGCAAAGGCGGTAGCAAGCTATTTCAGAAATGGCCTACGCGCAACGGGAAAAATCTGATTATCAGAAGTCATACCGCGCCCCAACCATCATGCTCCGCGACGGCCCGTAGAAGTTGAACGTCGAGGTCGACCCCACCCGCGACAGGTAGTCCCGGTCGAACAGGTTGTTGATGTTGAAGGTGGCCGTCAGCTTCGAGGTAACCGGGTACGACAGCATTGCATCCACGGTCGCATAGCCTGGCGCGTCGATGCGCCCACCGCCGTTCTCGGAATGGAAGTTGCTCATTGCCGAAATACCGCCACCAATGGCCAAGCCGTTCAGCGGCCCTTGGCCGATGGTGTACTTGCTCCACAGCGATGCCTGGTTGCGCGGCATGATGAAAAAGGTGGTTTCGGCATCGCCCTTGAGTGTTTCGGTTTCCATCCAGGTGTAGCCGGCCAGCACTTCCCAGTTCGGCGTCAGCTTGCCGCTCACTTCCACTTCGGCGCCTTTCACACGGGTCTTGCCGGCTGCAACAGAATCAGTGGTAGCCACACCGTCGGCGTCATACAGGGTGGTCGCGCGGTTCTTGTCGGTCAGGCGAAACACCGAGAAGCGCGTATTCAGATCACCGCCGAAGTAGCTGCTCTTGAGGCCGAACTCGTACTGCTCGCCCTCACGCGGCTTGAGCACCCGGCCATTGCTGTCGGTGTCGGACTGCGGCTTGAACACCTGCGAATAGCTGGCGTACAGCGCATGGTTCTCGGTCAGGTCGTAGACCAGGCCGCCATACGGGGTGAAGTGGCCATCCACGCGCTTGCTGTCGTTGGTGGTGGCGCCGCTACTGAGGGTGGTGGTGTAGAAATCACCGCGATACCAGCTGAAGCGGCCCCCGGCGATCAGCGCCAGGCGCTCGACCGGGCGGAAGGTGACCTTGGAATACAGGCCGTATTCCTCTTCCTGCGTACCGGTCTCGGTGCTGTAGTTCGGCGCTGGCTTGGCGAACTGCTTCGGCGAGTAGGTGTTGACGTTGATGGCGCCCAGGTTGGTTGTGCCGTTGAGGTACTCGGTGTCGTAGTTCTTGTAGTCGCTGCCGACCACGAACTCGCTGACCTGGCCGAAGGTTTCGAACGGCTGGCTGTAGCTGGCGTCCAGCGAGTAGGTGTCCTGGGTGAAATCGCGGGCGCTGGCGCGCTCGGAGTTGGCGCCGGTGGTGGCGTTGGTCGCGGTGAAGGCGTACAGGTAATTGGTGTCGCGGTGCGAGCCACGGGCAGCGACACGGCCATAGCCGCCGTTGTCGAAGCGGTGGGTCAGCTCGGCAACCAGATCAGTGGTCTTGCCGTCGAAGTAGTTCCAATCGGCGCCCAGGAACTTCGAGTGGCTGAAGTCGGGCACTTCGCCGGACAGCGTTGCCGGATAGCCGTTGTGCGGGGTGATGTTCTTCACTTCATGAATCAGGCCGAACGACAGGGTGGTGGCGTCGTCCAGGTCGACGTCCAGTGCACCGTAGTAGCTGTTGCTGGTGTTGGCGTTGTAGTCGACCTCGCCATTGGTGTCGTCACGCGAGGCGATGAAGCGCCCGCGCACGCGGCCGGCATCATCCAGCGGCCCGCTCAGGTCGATTTCCTCGTGGTTGGTGTCCCAGGTGCCATAGCTGCCTTCGACGTGGCCCTGGAACTCGGCGGTCGGGCGCTTGCGCACCATGTTGACGATGCCGCCCAGTTCGCTGGTGCTGCTGAACAGCCCGGCCGGGCCACGCATGATCTCGACACGGTCGAACGCCGCCAGCGACGGTACTGTACCGAAGATGCTTGCCATGGGCGCCGGCAGGCCGTCGATATTGAACTCGCTGTACTCGTAGCCACGGGCGTAGATCGATGAGCGGCCACTGTCGTTGGTCAGGGTACGCAGGCCGGCGGTGTACTTGGCCAGGTCATCGAGGTGCACGAACCGACGGTCCTTGACGTAGTCCTGGGTGTAGACCGTGATCGATTGCGGAATGTCCTTGAGCGCTGCGGGGGTCTTGGTGCCCACCGTGGCGGCATCCACGCTGTAGCCACCGGTTTGTTCCGACGACAGCATGTCGTACAGGCGGTTGCCTTCGATGGTCAATGCCGGCAGGTCAAGCGCGCTGTCCTCGGCAGCCGCCTGAGTCGCTACCGTCTCGGCCAGTGCCGACAACGAAAACGGCGCCAGCAGCCCCAGCACCAGCCAGCCCCGAACCCGACGCGGGTCCCCCAACCTTTTGAAACTGCTCATGACACACCCTTTCCCCAAATGGTAGTAATTCGCAAACGAAACAAGTTGCTTTTTGCGAACGATACCGAAGGGAACCCAGGGGTGCAGCAGGATTAACCTTCTTAACACATCCAGGCGTTGCCCTCGCCCTGCCGGCAATGGGATGATTCGCAACTGATACGAATTCTCATTCAAGGCTCGCCGTGCCCACCTCACTCCTCCTCGCCGAAGACGACCAACGCCTGCGTCAGGACCTGGAAAGCCATTTCCGCAACCGGGGTTTTTCGGTGCACGCCTGCGCCACTGGCGCCCAGGCCCTGGATGCCATTCAGCAGTCACGGTTCGAGCTGGTGCTGCTGGACATCATGCTGCCGGGCATCGACGGCCTCAGTCTGCTCGACGCGTTGCGCCGGCAGCAGGCGGTGCCGGTCATGCTGATGTCGGCGCTGGGGGCCGAGCAGGATCGCATCACCGGCTTTACCCGGGGCGCGGACGATTACCTGCCCAAGCCCTTCAGCCTGGCCGAGCTGGACGCCCGGGTCGATGCATTGCTGCGGCGTGTGGCGTTCGATCGCGGTACGGCGCTGCGTGCCGACGTCGGCGGCGTGACGCTCGACCACGACCGCCAGGACGTTATCCACAACGGCAAGGCTGCCGGCCTCACTGCGTCCGAATTCCGCCTGCTGGCCACCCTGCGGGCCCACCCCGGCGAAGCCTTGAGCAAACCGTTTCTCTACCAGACCGTGCTGCACCGGGCCTACACCCGCCTGGACCGCGGCCTGGATGTGCATGTATGCAACCTGCGCCGCAAGCTGGCCGACATCGCTGCCCAGCACCTGCAGATCCAGGCCGTACGCGGCCAGGGGTATATCCTGGTCGATACGGAACACGCCTGATGCGCCGCCATCCCTTGCTATGGAAACTGGCCGTACTGCAGGTCGGCTTCTGCCTGTTGCTGACCTGGCTGATTTGGACCTGGGGCCTGTCGGTAGAGCGCAGTACCTACTTCCTGTCCCCAGCCGACCAGGACTACCTGGCGCGCTTTGCAGAGCAAGCCGAACTGGCCTGGGAGCAAGGCGGCGCGGAGGGTGCCGAGGCCTGGCGCAGGCAACTGGAACAGGCCGAGGGCACTTGGGTGGCGCTGGTCGGGCCGCACCTGCAGAGCCTTGGCAGCACCCCACTGAGCGCCGAGGAAGCCAGCCACCTGACATTCATGCGCAAGCTCGACTGGCCGATGAGCCGGCGCCTGCAGGATGAACTGCCCTATGTCAGCATCGAGTTCCCGCAACACCCCGAGCACGGCCGCCTGGTAATTCAACTGCCAGAACACCTGTTGCCTACCGGCCTGACCCCATGGACCCATGTGATCACCCATGGCGTTGCCCCCACGCTGCTCGCCCTGCTGCTGGTTGTGGCGCTGTACCGCCACCTTGTGATGCCCCTGAACCGCCTGCGCGACCGCGCCGACGCCCTGCGTGCCGACGACCTCGACAGCCCGGCCCTGCCCCTGCAGGAGCGGCGCGATGAGCTTGGTGAGCTGGCGCAGGCCTTCGAGCACATGGCCGAGCGCCTGCGCCAGAGCCTGGAGCAGCAGCGCCTGTTGCTGCGCACGCTGTCTCACGAACTGCGCACGCCGCTGGCGCGACTGCGCATCGCCCACGACAGCAGCTTGCCGCAGGCCCAGTTGCGCGAGCGCCTGGACCGCGAGGTGACCGACATGCAGAAGCTGCTGGAGGACACGCTGGACCTGGCCTGGATGGACACCGAACAGCCCAGCTTGCCGACCGAACCGGTATTGATGGTTTCGGTGTGGGAAGCCTTGTGCCAGGACATCTGCTTCGAAAGCGGCTGGGACCGCGCCCGCCTGCCCTGCTCGCTCGGCACCGACTGCGTGGTGCAAGCCCACCTGGACAGCCTGGCCCAAGCCCTGGAAAACCTGATGCGCAATGCCATCCGCCACTCGCCGGCCGAGGGCCGGGTCAGTCTGGATGGCTGGCTGGAGGGCGACTGCTGGCACCTGCGCCTGAGTGACCAGGGCCCCGGGGTGCCGCACGCCGAGCTCGAACGCATCTTCAAGCCCTACCAGCGGCTGGCCGACAGCGGCGCGGGCTTCGGCCTGGGCCTGGCCATCGCCCGCCGCGCCATCGAGCTGCAAGGCGGGCGCTTGTGGGCCAGCAATGGTCACCCGGGCCTGTGCCTGCACATGACCTTGCCGATCGGCCAGGACTGTTTAGAAAGTTAATGCGCTTTACGCTCAATCAGGACTGATTATCATCTGGGCGTTCCAGCCTTGCGCTCCTTTGCAAAGCCCTGACGAGACACCTGATGAGCAAGATGACCCTGACGCTGGCTTTGGCGCTGGCCCTTGCGGCCCCGGCTGCCCTGGCGCAGCCCGAGCATCAACAGAGGATGGATACCTCGCTGCTGCAGCGACAGGACCTGGCCTACCGCTTCAGCCAGCTCGACCTGGACTCGGCCGATGGCCAGCGTCATTACCGCTTGTGGGTCGGCAAACCAGACAGCCCAATGCCAGCGGCGGGTTACCCGGTGCTGTGGATGCTCGATGGCAACGCCGCGCTGGGGGCGCTGGACAGCCTGATGCTAGACAAGCTCGCCGCCGGCCAGGCGCCATTGCTGGTGGCCGTGGGGTACCAGACCGATCAGCGGATCGAGCGGGTCGGGCGTACCTATGACTACACCCCGGCGTTGCCTGGGCAGGCTGAGCAGTTGGACCCGCTGACCGGGCAACCGAGCGGTGGCGTGGATGCGTTCCTCGATCTGCTGAACGAGCGCATGCGGCCGCTGGTGGCGGGTGTGGCACCGATCGATCTGCAGCGGCAGACGTTGTGGGGGCATTCCTATGGTGGCTTGGCTGTGCTGCATGCACTGTTCACCCGGCCTGGGGCTTTCAGTGACTATGTGGCGGCCAGCCCATCGCTATGGTGGCATGACGGCGCGATCGTGCATGAGGCGCTGGGGCTTGGCCAGCGCTTGGGCAGCAGCCGACCTCGGTTGTTGCTGATGCGCGGGAGTGAGGAGCCGGCCAACCCGCGCATGCCGCTGCAAGGTGATGGCGAACGGGCGGCGCGGGAGCTGCTGGCAGACCTGGCCAAGGTGCCGGGGTTGCAGGTACGCTTCGAGCGGTTTGACGGGCTGGGGCATGGGCCGATGTTACCGGCCTCGCTGAAGCAGGTGATTGAAGGGATGTCCCGATAACCTGCACTGGCCTCTTCGCGGGTAAACCCGCTACCACAGAGCCGCCACAGGGTTCACCTTCAGTAGCAACCTGTGCCATCACAGGCTTCATCTTTTCATGGCAACCTGTGCCCCACAGGTTCACTCGAACCCTGTGGGAGCGGGTTTACCCGCGAAGAGGCCAGCACAGGCGATACCCCTGTCAGCCCTTCACACACACCACCTGGCGCAAGGTGTGCACCACCTCCACCAGTTCCTGCTGTGCGCGCATCACCGCATCGATGTCCTTGTAGGCCATCGGGATCTCGTCGATCACCTCCTTGTCCTTGCGGCATTCCACATGCGCCGTGGCCCGCCGCTGGTCTTCCACGGTGAAGCGGCTCTTGGCCTTGGTCCGGCTCATCACCCGGCCGGCGCCATGGCTGCAGGAGCAGAACGATTCCGGGTTGCCCAGCCCGCGCACGATGAAACTCTTTGCCCCCATCGAGCCGGGTATGATGCCCAACTGCCCTTTCTGCGCCGACACTGCCCCTTTGCGCGTCACCAGCACCTCTCGGCCAAAATGCTGCTCGCGCTGCACATAGTTGTGGTGGCAGTTCACCGCTTCCAGGCTGGCCTCGAACGGCTTGCCCAGCACCTTGCGGGCGGCAGCGACCACCGCCAGCATCATCAGCTCGCGGTTCTGCCGGGCATAGTCCTGCGCCCATTCCACCGCTTCCACGTAGTCGGCGAAATGGCGGCTGCCTTCTTCGAAGTACGCCAGGTCCTTGTCCGGCAGGTTGGCCAGGTGCTGGCGCATGTCGGCCTGGGCCAGTTCGATGAACAGGTTGCCAATGGCATTGCCCACCCCCCGCGAGCCGCTGTGCAACATGAACCAGACGCGGTCGGCCTCGTCCAGGCACACTTCGATGAAGTGGTTGCCACCCCCCAGCGTACCCAGGTGCTGGCGGTTGTTGGTCTTCGCCAGGCGCGGGTACTTGTCGGTAATGGCCTTGAAGCGCCCGGCCAACCGCCCCCAGGCCTGGTCGGCCTGGGCCGGCACATCGGCCCAGGCGCCCTGGTCATGTTTGCCGAACGTCTTGCCATGCGGCACCGCCTGCTCGATGGCGCTGCGCAGGCCGTGCAGATGGTCCGGCAGGTCGCGGGCATGCAGTGAGGTGCGCGCGGCGATCATGCCGCAGCCGATGTCTACGCCTACCGCTGCGGGGATGATCGCGCCAACGGTCGGGATCACGCTGCCGATGGTCGAGCCTTTGCCCAGGTGCACATCCGGCATCACCGCCAGGTGCTTGAAGATGAACGGCATCCTGGCGGTATTGAGCAACTGCCGGCGGGCGTCGTCCTCGACCGGCACGCCGTCGGTCCATAATTTGACCGGCTTGCCGCCGGCAACCTGGAGAATGTCCATGGGGCTGTTCCTGAAGGGCCATGCCGGCATGATACCGCCAAAGGTCGTAGAGCCGTGGGTTGCCAGCGGGGCGGCGAGGTGCGGTATGCTTGGCCGGTCTTCAGGGCGGGGTGAAAGTCCCCACCGGCGGTAAATCGAAAGATGAGCCCGCGAGCGCCCCGGCCATGCCGGGGGTCAGCAGATCTGGTGCAATTCCAGGGCCGACGGTCATAGTCCGGATGAAAGAAGGCGTCAGGCAGGGGCCATTCGGGCGCCCCTGTGCGCGCATTTGGTTCGCCCCGAGACGTTCATCGATCATTCACGAGGAGCGTTTCATGTCCACCCAGCACCACCCGCAATTCCCCAACGTCAGCGCCGCCATCGCCGCCTTCCAGGCCGGGCGCCCAGTGCTGCTGCTCGACGATGACGACCGCGAGGACGAAGCGGACATCATTGCCGCCGCCGAGAACATTTCGCTGCAGACCATGGCCATGATGATTCGCGATTGCAGCGGCATCGTCTGCCTGTGCCTGGACGAAGCCACCGTCGACGAGCTGCAGCTGGCACCAATGGTACAGAACAACCAGGCGCGCCACGGCACCGGCTTCACCGTCGCCATCGAGGCGGCCGAAGGGATCACCACCGGGGTATCCGCCCAAGACCGCATCACCACCATCGCCGCGGCACTTCGCTCCAGCGCCGGGCAGCGCCACATCGTCAGCCCGGGCCATGTGTTCCCGTTGCGCGCGCGTAATGGCGGGGTGCTGACCCGCCGTGGCCACACCGAAGGTTCGGTGGACCTGGCACGCCTGGCGGGCCTGCGCCCGGCAGCGGTGCTGTGCGAACTGATGAACCCCGATGGCACGATGGCCCGTGGCGAGCAGGTGGCAGTGTATGCGCGGCAATACAATCTGCCGGTGCTGACCATCGAGGAGCTGGCGCGCTACCGTGAGGCCATGCTGGAGCTGGAGGCAGAGCCAGCCTGATCCACCGCACGGGGCCGCTTTGCGGCCCATTCGCGGGTAAACCCGCTCCCACAGGGACCGCACAGACTCGGAACCGGTGCAGTACCTGTGGGCGGGTTTACCCGCGAAGAGGCCGGCAAGTCCAACCTCTGGCTGCCGGAAGTTTGCTCCCCCCGCCTTGCTCTGCTAGTGTCGCGCCGTTCTGAATGCCACCGAGACAGTCGCCATGGCCCGCAAAAAAGCCTCCCTCGATTTCGAGCAATCCCTCGCAGACCTGCAAGCCCTGGTCGAGCGCCTGGAGAACGGCGAATTGTCGCTGGAAGAGTCGCTGGCCGCCTTCGAACAAGGCATCGCCCTGACCCGTGATTGCCAGGGCGCCCTGGCCCAGGCCGAGCAGAAGGTGCAGATCCTGCTGGAGCGCGATGGCGAGCTGGCCGCCCAGCCCTTCGACGCGGAGCCGGAAGCATGATCGGCACCTACCAGGCCAGTTGCCAGGCACGGGTCGACGCCGCACTCGAGCCGTTGTTCGTCGCCCCGACCCGGGAACTCGAGCGCCTCTACGCAGCCATGCGCTACAGCGTGATGAACGGTGGCAAGCGCGTGCGCCCGCTGCTCGCCTACGCCGCCTGCGAAGCCCTCGGCGCCCCGGCCGAACAGGCCAACGGCGCTGCCTGTGCGGTGGAACTCATCCACGCCTATTCGCTGGTGCATGACGACCTGCCGGCGATGGACGACGACGACCTGCGCCGGGGCCAGCCAACCACCCACAAGGCCTTCGACGAAGCCTGTGCCATTCTCGCCGGCGATGGTTTGCAGAGCCTGGCCTTCAGTGCCCTGCTCGACCCGCGCTTGAGCCCGCAGGCCGAGAGCATCCGCCTGGCCATGGTCCAGGCGCTGGCCAAGGCGGCAGGCCCGGCGGGCATGGTCGGCGGCCAGGCCATCGACCTCGGCTCGGTCGGCTTGAAGCTGGACCAGCAGGCGTTGGAACTCATGCACCGGCACAAGACCGGCGCGCTGATCGAAGCCAGCGTGCGCCTCGGCGCCCTGGCCAGCGCCCGCGCCGAACAGGCGCAACTGGACGCCTTGCAGGCCTACGCCCAGGCCATTGGCCTGGCGTTCCAGGTGCAGGACGATATCCTCGACGTGGAAAGCGACACTGCCACCCTCGGCAAGCGCCAGGGCGCCGATATCGCCCGCGACAAACCGACCTATCCGGCGCTGCTGGGCCTGGACGCGGCCAAGGCCTATGCCATCGAACTGCGCGACCAGGCGCTGGTCGCCCTGCAAGGGTTTGACGACAAGGCCGAACCGCTACGCGCGCTGGCGCGTTACATTGTCGAACGGCGCAACTGATTGCCTGGGGCCGCCGTGCGGCCCGTGCAACACCCGTCTGAATGGGCAGTATTTCCTACAATGGGGTAAACTGCCGCGTCTTACACACCTATAACGACTCGCCTGATGCCCACGACGTTTCAAGAGATCCCCCGCGAACGCCCGGTCACGCCGTTGCTCGACCGCGCTGACACGCCTGCCGGCCTGCGCCGGCTGGCCGAAGCCGACCTGGAGACCCTGGCCGACGAGTTGCGCCAGGAACTGCTCTACACCGTGGGCCAGACCGGTGGGCATTTTGGTGCCGGCCTGGGCGTCATCGAGCTGACCATCGCCCTGCACTACGTCTTCGACACCCCGGACGACCGGCTGGTGTGGGACGTCGGCCACCAGGCCTACCCGCACAAGATCCTCACCGGGCGCCGCAAGCGCATGCTCAGCCTGCGCCAGAAAGACGGCATCGCCGCCTTCCCACGCCGCAGCGAGAGCGAGTACGACACCTTCGGCGTCGGCCATTCCAGCACCTCGATCAGCGCCGCGCTGGGCATGGCTATTGCCGCCCGTCTGCAGAACAGCGCGCGCAAGTCGATCGCGGTGATTGGTGATGGCGCACTGACCGCCGGCATGGCCTTCGAGGCGTTGAACCACGCCCAGGAAGTCAACGCCGACATGCTGGTGATCCTCAACGACAACGACATGTCGATTTCGCGCAATGTCGGCGGCCTGTCCAACTACCTGGCCAAGATCCTCTCCAGCCGCCCCTACGCGAGCATGCGCGAAGGCAGCAAGAAAGTGCTGTCACGCCTGCCTGGCGCCTGGGAAATCGCCCGCCGCACCGAGGAGTACGCCAAAGGCATGCTGGTGCCGGGTACGTTGTTCGAAGAGCTGGGCTGGAACTACATCGGCCCGATCGACGGCCATGACCTGCCCACCATGATCGCCACCCTGCGCAACATGCGTGACCTCAAGGGCCCGCAGTTCCTGCACGTGGTGACCAAGAAGGGCAAGGGCTTCGCCCCCGCCGAGCTCGACCCGATCGGCTATCACGCCATCACCAAGCTGGAGCCGGCAGACAAGCCCGCTGCGCCGAAAAAAGCCAGCGGCCCCAAGTATTCCGCCGTGTTCGGCCAGTGGCTGTGCGACATGGCCGCCGCCGACAAGCGCCTGGTGGGCATTACCCCGGCGATGAAGGAAGGCTCTGACCTGGTCGCGTTCAGCGAGCGTTACCCAGAGCGCTACTTCGATGTGGCGATTGCCGAGCAGCATGCCGTGACCCTCGCGGCAGGCATGGCCTGCGAGGGCAGCAAGCCGGTGGTGGCGATCTATTCCACTTTCCTGCAGCGCGCCTATGACCAGCTGATCCACGATGTGGCGGTGCAGAACCTCGACGTCCTGTTCGCCATCGACCGCGCCGGCCTGGTCGGCGAAGACGGCCCGACCCACGCGGGCAGCTACGACCTGTCGTACCTGCGCTGCATCCCGGGCATGCTGGTGATGACCCCGAGCGATGAGAACGAGCTGCGCAAGATGCTCAGCACCGGCCACTTGTACAACGGCCCGGCGGCAGTGCGCTACCCGCGTGGCACCGGACCCAACGCGCCGATCAGCGACGACCTGGAACCGCTGGAAATCGGCAAGGGCGTAGTCCGTCGCCAGGGTGAGAAAGTCGCCTTGCTGGTGTTCGGCGTGCAACTGGCCGAGGCCATGCAAGTGGCTGAGCAGATCAACGCCACGGTCGTCGACATGCGTTTCGTCAAGCCACTGGACCAGGCCCTGGTGCTGGAGCTGGCCGATAGCCATGAGCTACTGGTGACCATCGAAGAAAACGCCATCATGGGCGGTGCGGGTGCGGCGGTTGGCGAGTTCCTGGCCAACGAGGCGATTGTGAAACCGCTGCTGCATCTGGGGCTGCCGGACATTTACGTCGAGCATGCCAAGCCTGCGCAAATGCTGGCCGAATGTGGGCTGGATGCGGCCGGGATCGGGGCTTCGGTGCAGGCTCGGATGGCCAAGCTCGGGCTGTAATCACTCGGGCCGCTGTGCGGCCCATCGCGACGCACATCGGCACAGCGTGGCTTCGATCACCTGCCCACTGGGGCAGGCAGCAGGCGTCAGCCGAGCTGGCGCGGAATGCGGTAGAGGTAAAGTATTACCACAGTGGACAACGCCAGCAGAATCTGCGGCACCGCCTCAAGGCCGACCAGCACCGACAGCGCAGCGACCCAGGCCGGGAAACAGGCATACAGCATCGCCAGGCGCCGGACACGTGCCAGCTCGATCCAGGCAGCCGGTTCATCGCCAGCCCCCAGTACCTGCGAGGTGGCAATCAACGCGCGCTTGTAGGCAGCAAAACGCGGCAGGCTGAGGAACATGGTCGCCGCCCCGGCAATGAACAGCGGCATGGCCAGCACGGGCACCAGCGCATCACCTCCGCCAAAGGCCCAGGCCATGACCGGCAGCGGCACCAGGCCCACCGCCAGGTATTGCCACCAGGCCAACGCCAGACGCCGCTTGACCTCGGCGCGGGTCACGCCTGGGGCACCTCGCCCTGGTGCTCGTTACCCAGCATGTGACCGAGCTTGCCGGCCTTGGTTGCCAGGTAATAGCGGTTGTGCGGGTTGTGCCCGGTGTGCAGCGGCACGCGCTCGGCGACGACGATGTTCATGTCGGTCAGGGCTTTCACCTTGCGCGGGTTGTTGGTCATCAGGCGCAGCGACTTAACGCCCAGGTGCTCCAGCATCGGCAGGCATATGGCGTAGTCGCGCTGGTCGGCGGCGAAGCCCAGGCGCTCGTTGGCTTCGACGGTATCGGCGCCACCATCCTGCAGCTCATAGGCGCGAATCTTGTTCAGCAGGCCGATACCACGGCCTTCCTGGCGCAGGTACAGCAGCACGCCGCGGCCCTCGCGGGCGATGGCCTGCAATGCCGCTTCCAGTTGCGAGCCACAGTCACAGCGCTGGCTGAACAGGGCGTCGCCGGTCAGGCACTCGGAGTGCAAACGCCCCAGCACCGGCTGGCCATCCGCGATGTCACCCAGGCTGAGCACCACATGCTCACGCCCCGTGGCTTCGTCGAGGAAACCATGCATGGTGAAGGTCGCGAAGGGAGTCGGGAGTTTAGAGGCGGCAACAAAGACGACGGGCACGTTGTGCTCCTGGAATAAGTAGGAAATTTCTAGTGGGCCGATTGTATCAGCAGGTTGGCGGCTGTGCGCTGGCTGAATACCGTGGGGTAAGATCGAAAAGTTCGATGCTTAGAGATCAGCAACCGGTTGCGCTGCCGCAGGCGACCCATGCATGCCATTTGGCGAGCCTTATTGTGGTTTGCTGCCCGGCGTGAACGGATACGGCTGCTGCCAGTGTTCGAAAATCGGCTTCAGTTCGCCACTGCGTACCAGCTCGGCCATGCGTTTGTCGAACAGATCACGCAGGGCCTTGGCCCGGTCGTTGCGGGCGAAGGCCAGGTACAACGGCAGTTCGGCGATATGGGTGCGGCGGAAACGCTCGGGCTGGGAAGTCTGGCCGAGCACGTGATCGACCTCGGTCTGCGCATCGATATAAAAGTCCACCCGATCATGTTCGAGCATTGGCAGGATGCCTTCGCGGCGTTGCACCTCTCGGGAATCACGCACATCAGGCAGGTATTGGCCGAAATTGTAGCCACGCACCCAGACCAGACGGTATTGCCCGATCGTATCCCGGGTAGGTACAGGCTTGCTGGCCAGGCCCAGGGCGTAGATGTGGTCCATGTCGAAGTGCCAGCGCGGATACAGGTTGTCGGTGTCCTCTTCCTTGTACGAACCCACCCACGCATCCGCTTCGCCACGCTTGACCAGGCCGACCGCTCGGCTGTAGGGCGCGCTCTGGGTCGCCACCTTGACCCCGGCTGGCTCGAACACCTTGCGCAGGACATCCCAGGCCAGTCCGGTACCGTTGGCATTGGTGTAGTCAAGCCATGCCTCGCTGACCAGGTGGATTTGCCCGGGCACGCCTTCGGCAGCGGCTACCCACGGGGCAAGGCTGAGCAGCATGCCCAGCATCAGTGCCCTCAAATGCCGCTGTATCAGGCTAGCGCCCACACCAACACCTGCATGCCCAGCCAGGCGAACACACCGGCCAGGATATCGTCGAGCATGATCCCGACACCCCCATGCACATGGCGGTCGATCCAGCGGATCGGCCACGGCTTGAGGATGTCGAAGAAGCGGAACATCAGGAACCCTGCCAGCAGCCATTGCCAGCCTTCCGGCACCAGCCAGAGGGTTATCCACATGCCGACGATTTCGTCCCAGACGATGCCTTCATGGTCATGCACACGCAGGTCGGTGGCGACCTTGCCGCATAACCAGAAACCGAACAGCATGCTCACGCCCAGCAGCAGCCAGTAGCCCCAGTCGGGCAGCATCTGCCACAGCGGGATGAACGGGATGGCGACCAGCGAGCCCCAGGTACCTGGGGCCTTGGGCAAGGTGCCGGAGCCGAAACCGAAGGCGATGAAGTGCCACGGGTTGCGCCAGACCGAGGGCGGAACGAACTCCGCAGGCACCTGGTTGGGGTGATCGGTCACGGTGTCTCCCTGAAATGTTGGTAGCCGCGTTGCGCGGGGGTGATGTCCCGGCCTTGCGCGTCGCGCAAGGTCACGCCCTGCCCTTCGACCACGCGGCCAATGACATGCACCTCGATGAAACTTAGGGCTGTCAGGGATGCAAGTGCTTCACGCGGCAGGGTAAAGGCCAGCACGTAATCATCGCCTCCGCTAAGCGCGGCCTGCACTGCGGCCTCGCGACCCAGTAATGCCTCCACCTCAGCAGACACTGGTACCTGGGCCAGGTTCACCTCGAGGGCGACCCCGGATGCCTTGGCAATATGACCACAATCGGCGAGCAGGCCGTCGGAGATATCCAGCGCAGCCGTAGCGCGGCCTCGCAGCCACGTGCCGAGGGTCAACTGCGGCATCGGCGCCCAATAATGACGCAGCAGCGGCTTGGCCTGCTCGGCAGGCGCCTGTCGCTCACCCAGCACCAGCGGCAACGCACCGGCAGCCTTGCCCAGCGAACCGCCCACGCACAGCAGGTCGCCCGGCCGCGCGCCACTGCGGCGCAAGGCCTGGCCGACGGGGACACGGCCGAACACGGTAACGGTTATGCTCAACGGGCCCCGGGTGGTGTCGCCACCGATCAGGCTCATGCGGCAACGGTGAGCCATGCGGCTGAGGCCGTTGGCGTATGCTTCGAGCCAGTCGGGGCCGACATCGGGCAAGGTCAGCGCAAGGGTGAAGCCTATGGCCGTCGCGCCCATGGCCGCCAAGTCACTGGCCGCCACGGCCAACGACCGCTGCCCCAGCAGAAGCGGATCGCACACCGCTGGAAAATGCACGCCGGCGACCAGGGTGTCGGTGGACACCGCCAGTTGCTCACCAGGGGGCAGGTCCAGCAGGGCACAGTCGTCGCCGATACCCAGCGCCACGCCCTCGCCACCCTGCGCACACGGCGCGGCGGCGAAGTAATGGTTGATCAGTTCGAACTCACCCATGGGCCAGCTGCGCCAGGATCAGCGCTTGTTCGCCTTGACTTCTGCTTCGCGCAGGTTCGGCGCCAGCTTGTCCAGCACGCCGTTGACGAACTTGTGGCCGTCGGTGGCACCGAAGACCTTGGCCAGCTCGACACCCTCGTTGATCACCACGCGGTACGGTACATCGACGCGCTTGATGAACTCCCAGGTGGACAGGCGCAGGACGGCCAGCTCGACCGGGTCAAGCTCGTCCAGTGGCAGGTCCAGGCATGGCGTCAGGGCGTTGTCGATGTCGCTCTTGATCGCCGGGACCCCATGCAGGATCTCGCGGAAATAGGCGCCATCGACATCGGAAAAATCGTTATCGACCCGGAATTGCGCTTCGATCTCGTTCAGCGAATGCTGCGCCATGTGCCACTGGTACAGCGCCTGGGTCGCGAGCTTGCGGGCTTCGCGACGCTTGGCGCTCTTCGACGGCTTGCCGGCATCCGCAGGTTTTGGATCGCGCGGGTTGAAACGATCGCTTTCGTCGCTAATCACTTGGCCTCCAACTGCGCCAGCAGGCTGACCATTTCCAGAGCGGACAGGGCAGCTTCAGCACCTTTGTTGCCGGCCTTGGTGCCGGAACGCTCGATGGCTTGCTCGATGGAGTCGACGGTCAGCACGCCGAAGGCCACCGGAACACCGAACTCCATGGACACCTGGGCCAGGCCCTTGGTGCATTCGCCCGCCACGTATTCGAAGTGCGGGGTACCGCCACGGATCACTGCACCGAGGGCGATGATCGCGTCGTAGGCACCTTGCTGGGCGACTTTCTGTGCCACCAGCGGGATTTCGAACGCGCCCGGGGCACGGATGATGGTGATGTCGCTTTCGCTGACACCGTGGCGTACCAGGGCATCAACGGCACCGCTTACCAGGCTTTCGACGACGAAGCTGTTGAAGCGGCCAACCACCAAAGCATAGCGACCTTTGGGGGCGATGAAGGTACCTTCGATGGTCTTCAGGGTCATTCCGATATTCTCATCTTCAAGAGCGAGGCCGCTTGCTGGCGGCCTCGACAGGGGTATGGACTCGAGCTGGACGGCGCATTGACCGCCTCAAGTCACTCGGAGGGCACGTATTCTACAACTTCCAGATCGAATCCGGATATCGCGTTGAACTTCATCGGCGAACTCATCAGGCGCATCTTGCGCACACCCAGGTCGCGCAGGATCTGCGAACCGGCACCCACGGTGCTGTAGGTGGTCGGTGCCTTGACCGGCGCTTCGCCGGCGCTTTCGCGGATGTGCGCCAGCAACACGTCGCCGTCCAGCGGGTGACCCAGCAGCAGTACCACGCCGCTACCGGCCTCGGCCACGGCGGCCATGGCGGCGCGCAGGCTCCAGCGGCCCGGCTGCTTGACCAGCAGCAGGTCGCGCAGCGGGTCCATGTTGTGCACGCGCACCAGGGTCGGCTCTTCGGCGCAGATCTTGCCCAGGGTCAGGGCCATATGCACGTCGCCTTCGACCGCATCACGGTAGGTGACCAGGTTGAATTCGCCCAGCTCGCTCTCGATCAGTTGCTCGGAAACGCGCTGCACGGTGCGCTCGTGGATCATGCGGTAATGGATCAGGTCGGCGATGGTGCCGATCTTCAGGCCGTGTTCGGCGGCGAACACTTCCAGCTCGGCGCGGCGCGACATGGTGCCGTCGTCGTTCATCACTTCGCAGATCACCCCGCTCGGCTCGAAGCCGGCCATGCGCGCCAGGTCGCAGGCCGCCTCGGTATGGCCGGCGCGGGCCAGGGTGCCGCCGGGCTGGGCCATCAGCGGGAAGATGTGGCCAGGGCTGACGATGTCTTCGGCCTTGGCGTCCTTGGCCGCGGCGGCCTGCACGGTACGTGCGCGGTCGGCGGCGGAAATGCCGGTGGTAACGCCTTCGGCGGCTTCGATCGACACGGTGAACTTGGTGCCGAAGCCCGAGCCGTTGCGCGGCGCCATCAGCGGCAACTTCAGCGTTTCGCAACGCTCGCGGGTCATCGGCATGCAGATCAGGCCGCGGGCGTGCTTGGCCATGAAGTTGATGTGCTCGGGCTGGCAGCACTCGGCGGCCATGATGATGTCGCCTTCGTTCTCGCGGTCTTCGTCATCCATGAGGATGACCATTTTGCCCTGGCGGATGTCTTCGACCAGTTCTTCGATGCTGTTGAGCGCCACGCGGCACCCCCTTCTCAATCAGGATTTCAAGAAGCCGTTGGCGGCCAGGAAGCTTTCGGTAATGCCACTGCCCTTGCTCGGTTCGGCGGCCTTGTCACCCAGCAGCAGGCGCTCCAGGTAACGGGCCAGCAAGTCGACCTCAAGGTTGACCCGACGCCCTGCGCGGTAGTCGGCCATGATGGTTTCGGACAGGGTGTGCGGGACAATGGTCAGCTCGAACTCGGCGCCATTGACCTCATTGACCGTCAGGCTGGTGCCGTCGACGGTGATCGAGCCCTTGTGGGCGATGTACTTGGCCAGCTCCTTCGGTGCACGCACACGGAACTGGATGGCGCGGGCGTTATCGCTGCGCGAGATGATTTCGCCAACCCCGTCGACGTGGCCGCTGACCAGGTGCCCGCCCAGGCGGGTGGTGGGGGTCAGGGCCTTTTCCAGGTTGACCTTGCTGCCACTCTTGAGGTCGATGAATGCGGTGCGCTTGAGAGTTTCGACGCTGACGTCGGCCCAGAAGCCGTCGCCCGGCAACTCGACGGCCGTCAGGCACACGCCATTGACGGCGATGCTGTCGCCGAGCTTGACGTCACCCAGGTCAAGCTTGCCGGTTTCGACGTACACGCGCACGTCGCCACCCTTGGGGGTGAGGCTGCGGATGGTGCCGATGGATTCGATGATGCCGGTGAACATTGGGTCTTCCTCAGAAACGGTTTGCGCTGGGCAAGCCGGGCATTATACGCCGGGCGCCGACAGGGGGACGGCCGTGACCAGCCAGTCATCGCCCACTGCGCGCATTCCGGTAATTTTCAGCCGCGGCGCGTCGCTCATCTTGTCCAGTGGCCAGTCCAGCAGCGGGCGTGCATGGCTGCCGAGGAAGGTGCCAGCGACGAACAACTGGTACTCGTCGATCAGGCCCTGCCGGGCAAAGGCACCGACCAGGCCGGCACCGGCCTCCAGCAGGATTTCGTTGACGCCACGGGCGGCCAGGGCCCGCAGCAGCGCAGGCAGGTCGACCTGGGCATTATCGCCCGGCAGGCTGAGCAGTTCGTGGCCGGCAGCGGCATAGCGCGGGTCATCCGCGACAGCGCTCACCACCAAGGCCGGGCCGGCCTGGAAGAACGGCGCGTCCAACGGCAGGCGCAGGCGGCCATCGACCAGCACGCGCAGCGGTGCACGGCTGAGCGCCAGCGCGGTGGTTTCGGCGTCCAGGCCCAGCTCGGCGCCGCGCACGGTCATGCGCGCATTGTCGGCCAGCACGCTGGCGGCGCTGGTCAGCACCACACTGGACCGGGCGCGCAGGCGCTGCACGGCAGAACGCGCGGCCGGGCCGGTGATCCACTGGCTTTCGCCGCTGGCCATGGCCGTGCGGCCATCCAGGCTCATCGCCAGTTTGGCGCGAACGAACGGCAGGCCATGTTCCATGCGCTTGAGGAAGCCCGGGTTGAGCGCACGGGCCTCGCCCTCGAGCACCCCGCTGGCCACTTCGATGCCGGCCTCGGCCAGGCGCCGCAGGCCTTGCCCCGCCACTTGCGGGTTAGGATCCTGCATGGCGGCGACCACTCGCGCCACGCCAGCCTTGACCAGCGCTTCGGCGCACGGCGGCGTGCGGCCGTGGTGGCTGCACGGCTCCAGGGTGACGTAAGCACAGGCACCACGGGCACGCTCACCGGCCTGGCGCAGGGCATGCACCTCGGCATGCGGCTCGCCGGCACGCACGTGCCAGCCTTCGCCGACCACTTCGCCGTCGCGCACGATCACGCAGCCGACACGCGGGTTCGGGTGGGTGCTGTACAGGCCCTGGCGCGCCAGTTGCAGCGCGCGGGCCATATAGTGGGCATCGAGGATGGCAGTCTGGCTGGGCATGCTCACTCTTTGGCCGGCTCACGTGCCAGGCGGTCGATTTCTTCGCGGAACTCGTCGAGGTCCTGGAAGCGCCGGTAAACCGAGGCAAAACGGATATAGGCCACTTCGTCGAGCTTGCGCAGTTCGGCCATGACCATTTCACCGACCACCAGCGACTTGACTTCCCGCTCGCCGGTGGCGCGCAGACGGCTCTTGATGTGGGCCAGCGCGGCTTCCAGGCGCTCGACGCTGACCGGGCGCTTTTCCAGGGCCCGTTGCATGCCGGCGCGCAGTTTTTCTTCGTCGAAAGGCTGGCGCGTGCCGTCCTGCTTGATCAGCCGGGGCAGTACCAGTTCGGCCGTTTCGAAGGTGGTGAAGCGCTCGCCACAGGCCACGCATTCGCGGCGGCGGCGCACCTGCTCGCCCTCGGCGACGAGGCGAGAGTCGATGACCTTGGTGTCGTTGGCACCGCAAAAGGGACAGTGCATGGTGGCAGGCAACAAAAAAAGGGAGGGCCATGGTAGCGCATCCCACTGGCAAGACAAGCCAAAGGGGTTAACATCCATGGGAAATCTGCCCGTGAAGGACTACCCCATGCACTACCGAGCGCTCGTCGTGCTGTGCTGCGCCGCCCTGCTCGCCGCCTGTGGCAGCGACAGGCCGAAGCCCGATACCCCTGCGGCCCCCACGCCAGCCCGGGTGGCCAAGCCGGCCGACGTACTGGGCCCGCTGCCGGCCTACCAGCGCGAGCTGAGCGGCACCTTGCTGGAGATCCCGGCCGGGGCCGAGGTCGAACTGGCCTTGCTGGTCATCGACGAACGCGACCGCCCGCAACGCCTGCTGGCCAGCAGCAACCTGACCGGCACCGGCCAGGCCCTGCCCTACCAGCTGCGTTTCAACCCCGAGGCCTTCCCCGCCGGTGCCCGGGTCGAGCTGCGCGGCCGCGCCAGCCGCTCCGGTCAACTGATCCTGCACCTGCCGCCCGTGCGTATTATCCAGGCCCAGACCCAGGCCACCGGCCCGTTGCGTTTCGAGAAGGCGCCATAAGTGGCGCCGCTTGCCCTGCAACAGGCGCTCAGCAGCCTGATCGGCGAGGCGCGCCTGGTCGTCAGCGAGCTGCCCGGCTGCGAGCTGAAGCTGTGGCTGGTCGATGATAAGAACATGGACCGCGCCTTCAGCAGCGATGAGACCCGGCGTATTCTGGAAGACCCGCCGTACTGGAGCTTCTGCTGGGCCAGCGGCCTGGCCATGGCCCGTTACCTGGCCGAGCGCCCGCAGTGGGTCGCTGGCAAGCGCGTACTGGACTTTGGCGCCGGCTCCGGTATCGCCGGCATTGCCGCCGCTCGCGCCGGTGCGCTGGAGGTGGTGGCCTGCGACCTTGACCCGCTGGCCCTCGATGCCTGCCGGGCGAATGCCGCGCTGAACGGCGTGGAGCTGGGTTACAGCAGCGATTTCTTCGCCGAAGACGACCGCTTCGACCTGATTCTGGTCGCCGATGTACTGTATGACCGCGCCACCCTGCCGCTGCTGGACGCCTTCCTTGACCGCGGCCGTCAGGCGCTGGTGGCCGACTCGCGGGTCCGCGACTTCAGCCACCCGCTCTACCAGCAGCTGGGGGTACTCGAAGCCCTGACCCTGCCGGACCTGGCCGAGCCACACGAATTCCGCCGGGTCAGCCTGTACCACGCCAGCCGCGAAACCTTATAGTGGTGCCATTCATGAGTTTGCGAGAATCGCGATGAGCCAAGACACGCCGTACATTTTCGACGCCACCGATGCCACCTTCCAGCAACTGGTGATCGAGAACTCCTTCCACAAGCCGGTACTGGTCGACTTCTGGGCCGAGTGGTGCGCGCCCTGCAAGGCGCTGATGCCATTGCTGGCGAAGATCGCCGAGGGCTACCAGGGCGAGCTGCTGCTGGCCAAGATCAACTGCGACGTGGAGCAACAGGTGGTTGCCCAGTTCGGCATCCGCAGCCTGCCGACCGTGGTGCTGTTCAAGGATGGCCAGCCGGTGGACGGTTTTGCCGGTGCCCAGCCGGAGTCGGCGATCCGCGCCATGCTCGAACCGCATGTGCAGCTGCCTGCCGCACCTGCCGCCTCGCCGCTGGAGCAGGCCAAGGCGCTGTTCGCCGAAAGCCGCTTTGCCGAGGCCGAGGCGCTGCTGCAGGCACTTCTCGGGGGGGACAACAGCAATGCCGAGGCGTTGATCCTGTACGCCCGCTGCCTGGCCGAACGCGGTGAGCTGGGTGAAGCCCAGGTGGTGCTGGACGCGGTCAAGACAGACGAGCATAAAGCCGCATTGGCCGGTGCCAAGGCCCAGCTGACTTTCCTGCGCCAGGCCGCCAGCCTGCCGGAAGTAGCTGACCTGAAGAGCCGCTTGGCGCAGAACCCGCAGGATGACGAGGCGGCCTACCAGCTGAGCGTGCAGCAGTTGGCGCGCCAGCAGTATGAGGCGGCGCTGGACGGGTTGCTGAAGCTGTTCCAGCGCAACCGTGGTTATGAAAACGGCCTGCCACAGAAGGCGATGCTGCAGGTGTTCGAGTTGCTGGGCGGGGACCACCCGCTGGTCAGCGAGTACCGTCGCAAGCTTTCGGCGGCCATGTTCTGAGAATGTTGGGGCCGCGTTGCGGCCCCGAATTCCCGAAACCTCACCCCACCCAGTGATAAACCGGCGCATCCACGCCGCTTTCCACCTTCACCTCACTGCTGTGCCGCAAGCGCACCAGCAGCCGTTTACCCGCTGCCGTACTTCCCGCCAGCCCTTCCAGCCGATCCAGCAGCTGCGGCCCGCTCATCTGCCCTGCCAGGCGCAACACATCGCGCGCCGCGGTCCATTGCCCGTCATCCTGGCGCGGCGCCGCCACTGCTGCCGCTGCGGCCGCCTGTACCGGCGCTGGCACTTCCGCCTGCCGCCGCAGTTGTGCCCACTCTTCCGGCTCCAGCTGGATGGTCAGGTCCACCGGCCAGTCACCGATCTGTCCACGAATTCTCATGATGCATTCCTTGAACCCAGGTCAATGCAACCATGCTACCCGAACATGAAACCTGCGCCACGCAGACTGGCGGCGCGCGGAAAACTTGTTATAACATAACTAAATCTTCCCGCCTGCCCCGGAGTCGTCCATGCGTCGCCTGCTGCTCGCCTTGCCCTTCGCCTTGCTGCCCCTGGCCGTGGCCCAAGCCCACGACGATGACCATGATCATGACCACGCCCATGGCACCCTGGGTGCCCACGAGCATGGCGTGGCCAGGCTCAACGCCGTGCTCGACGGCAGTACCCTGGAACTGGAGCTGGACAGCCCCGCCATGAACCTGGTCGGCTTCGAACATGCCGCCCGCAGCGATGCCGACAAGGCCAAGGTCGCGGCAGTACGCCAGCAACTCGAGCAGCCGCTGAAGCTGTTCGGCCTGGCGGCAGCCGCCGGCTGCAAGGAAGACCAGCAAGAGCTGGAAAGCCCGTTGTTCGGTGACGCCCCGAAAGCTGACGACGACGATCATGACCATGACCACGAGCACGAGCACGAGCACGCACACAGCGACATCGGTGCCCATTACCAGCTGACCTGCGCCAGCCCGGACAAACTGACGCAACTGGACCTCGCACCGCTGTTCAAGGCCTTCCCGGCCACGCAGAAAATCAACGTGCAACTGATCGGCCCCAACGGCCAGAAAGGCCTGGAAACCACGCCGACCAAGGCAGCGGTCGCGTTCTGAATGCGCCAGCCGTTGATCGAACTGCGCGACCTGGTATTCGCCTGGCCAGGCCAGCCCGCGCTGCTGGACATCCCGGTGTTCCAGCTGGACGCTGGCGAGGCCCTGTTCCTCAAGGGCCCCAGCGGCAGCGGCAAGACCACCTTGCTGGCCTTGCTGGGCGGGGTAAACGTGCCGGGCCAGGGGCGCATCCAGTTGCTCGGCCAGGACCTCGGCAGCCTGGGCCAGGGCGCGCGTGACCGCTTCCGGGTTGACCACACCGGCTATATCTTCCAGCAGTTCAACCTGCTGCCGTTCCTCTCGGTACGCGAAAACGTCGAGCTGCCCTGCCGCTTCTCGCGCAAGCGCAGGGCCCGCGCCGAGCAACGCCATGGCAGTGTCGACCAGGCGGCCAGTACGCTGCTGGCGCATCTGGGCCTGCACGACCCCGCCCTGCTCGCCCGCCGCGCCGACAGCCTGTCGATCGGCCAGCAGCAACGGGTTGCCGCTGCCCGCGCGCTGATCGGCCAGCCCGAGCTGGTGATCGCCGACGAGCCGACCTCGGCGCTGGATGCCGACACCCGCGAAGCGTTCATCCGCCTGCTGTTCGATGAATGCCGCGCCGCTGGTGCCAGCCTGCTGTTCGTCAGCCATGACCAGAGCCTGGCGCCGCTGTTCGACCGCCACCTGTCGCTGGCCGAACTCAACCGTGCCGCCAAGCCCCGGGAGGCCTGATGTACCTGCTCCGCCTTGCCTTGGCCAGCCTGGCCAACCGCCGTTTCACTGCGTTCCTCACTGCCTTTGCCATCGCCCTTTCGGTGTGCCTGTTGCTGGCCGTGGAGCGGGTACGTACCGAGGCCCGTGCCAGCTTCGCCAGCACCATCAGCGGCACCGACCTGATCGTCGGTGCCCGCTCCGGCTCGGTGAACCTGTTGCTGTACTCGGTGTTTCGCATCGGCAACGCCACCAACAACATCCGCTGGGACAGCTACCAGCACTACGCCAATGACCCGCGGGTAAAGTGGGCCATCCCCATCTCGCTGGGCGACTCGCACCGCGGCTATCGGGTGATGGGCACTACCGGCGACTACTTCAGCCATTACCAGTACGGCCGCCGCCAGCACCTGGAGCTCAGCCAGGGTCGCGCGTTTGCCGATGACCCGTTCGAGGTGGTACTCGGTGCCGAAGTGGCTGATGCGTTGCACTACACGCTTGGCGACAAGTTGGTACTGGCGCACGGTGTGGCCGCAGTCAGCCTGGTCAAGCACGACGACAAACCGTTCACCGTGGTCGGCGTGCTCAAGCGCACCGGCACGCCGGTGGACCGCACGCTGCATATCAGCCTGGGCGGTATGGAAGCCATCCACATCGACTGGCACAACGGCGTGCCGGCCCGGGGTGCCGGGCGCATCAGTGCTGAACAAGCGCGCACGATGGACCTGCAACCTGCCGCCATCACCGCCTTCATGCTTGGCCTGAACAACAAGATTGCCACCTTCAGCCTGCAGCGGGAAATCAACGAATACCGCAACGAGCCACTGCTGGCGATCCTGCCCGGGGTGGCGCTGCAGGAATTGTGGAGCCTGATGGGCACTGCCGAGCAGGCGCTGTTCGTGGTCTCGCTGTTCGTGGTGCTGACCGGTCTGATCGGCATGCTTACGGCGATCCTCACCAGCCTGAACGAGCGTCGGCGGGAGATGGCGATACTGCGCTCGGTTGGCGCCAGGCCCTGGCATATCGCTGGGCTGCTGGTACTCGAAGCATTGTCGCTGGCAGCAGTCGGGATCATCGCCGGGCTTGGCCTGCTGTATGCCGGTATCGCCCTGGCACAGGGGTACGTGCAGGCCAACTATGGCTTGTATCTGCCACTGGCCCTGCCGAGCGCTCATGAGTGCACATTGCTGGCTATCATCCTTGGGGCCGCGCTGCTGATGGGCAGCGTGCCGGCGTGGCGGGCCTATCGGCAGTCGCTGGCCGATGGCCTGTCCATTCACCTTTGAGAGCCGGTAATGATCCGCAACCTCAGCGCTTTTTTCGCGGGTAACCCCGCGAAGAGGCCCGCACGACACACACTGCTGATTCTGCTGCTGACAGTGGCAATGCCGCTGTGGGCGGTCGAACCCCGCGAACTGGACTGGCCTTCCCTGATCCCCGAAGGCGCCCCGGTCATCCCGCCGCAACTCGCGCCGCTGCACGACATGTCCCAACTCGGCGACGCCCTGTCCGAATCGGCGCCTCCGGCGCGCCAGCAGGCCCCCGACGCGCCAGTGGTGAAAAGCCTCGACGGCCAGCAAATCAAGCTGCCCGGCTACATCGTTCCGCTGGAGGTGAGCGAACAAGGCCGCACCACCGAGTTTCTGCTGGTCCCCTACTACGGCGCGTGCATACATGTGCCTCCACCACCGTCGAACCAGATCGTGCACATCTTCAGCGAAATGGGCGTGCGCATCGAGGACCTCTACCAGCCTTACTGGATCGAGGGAAAGCTGCAAGTCAGAGCCTCCACCAGCGAACTGGCGGATGCCGGCTACCAGATGGAAGCCGAAAAAATATACGCTTATGAGCTGAAGTGAGAACTGTTTCGAATTCGTGGCGACGCTTCTTTGAGCTGGGTCAAACTTTCTGTTTAAACGCATCCGTACCATTGGACTACTCGATTACTCACGTCCTTTGGGAGCTTCCATGAACAAGACCTTGCTCGGCGCCTCACTCGTGGCCCTTGCGCTCGCCGCACCTGCCGCCCACGCTTATCAGGCAGGCGATATGATCCTGCGCGCCGGCGCCATCACCACCGCTCCCAACGAAAGCAGCGGCGACCTCAAGTTCGATGGCAACAAGGTTTCGGGCACCAAGGCAACCCTGGACAGCGACACCCAGCTGGGCCTGACCTTCGCCTACATGCTCACCGACCACGTCGGCCTGGAGCTGCTGGCGGCCACCCCGTTCAAGCACACCGTCGGGGTCAAGGGCCTGGGCGGCGGCCTGGATGGCAAGCTGGCAGACATCAAGCAGCTGCCACCGACCCTGTCGCTGCAGTACTACCCGATGGAGCCAAGCTCCAGATTCCAGCCGTATGCCGGCGTCGGCATCAACTACACCCTGTTCTTCGATGAAGACCTCAGCAGCGCCCGCAAGCAGCAGGGCTTCAGCAACCTGAAGCTGCAGGATTCGGTCGGTATCGCCGGCCAGCTGGGCATGGACTACATGCTCACCGACAACCTGCTGGTCAACGCCGCGGTCTGGTACGTCGACATCGACACCAAAGCCAGCGTCGACGGCCCGTCGGCACTGGGCTACAGCAAGACCAAGGTCAACGTTGAAGTCGACCCGTGGGTATACATGGTCGGCCTTGGCTACAAGTTCTGACCTGAACACTGCAGGGCGGCCTCGGCCGCCCTCGCCCGCCGCAGCCACAGCCAATACCCCAGCGCAACCGCGCTGATGGCCATGCCCAGGCCGCACACCGCAGCCCACCCCCAACGGGCAAACACCCAGCTCGCCAGCACCGCCCCCAGCCCACTGCCCAGCGAATAGCAACCCATGTACGCACCGATCAAGCGGCTGGCCATCGCGCTGCGTCCGGCCAGCAGCAGGCTCTGGTTGGTGACATGCACCGCCTGCACGGCAAGATCCAGCATCAGCACTCCCAACACGAACAGCGTCAAAGAATGCCCGACGAAGGCCGTTGGCAACCATGACAGCGTGAGCAGGACCAGCGCCAACCCGGTGGTACGTTCGCCCAGCCCCTGGTCGGCCAGGCGACCGGCGCGCCCCGCTGCCAACGCGCCCGCCACACCGGCGATGCCGAACAGGCCGATCTCGCTATGGCTCAACGCCAAGGGCGCGGCACTCAGGGGCATCACCATGGCGCTCCACAGCACGCTGAATGCGGCGAAGATCAACACACCGAACAACCCGCGTTGGCGTAGCAGGCGGTCATGCCGATACAAGCTGAACTGGGCCACGATCAGCGCCCGGTAGCCAGGCTGCAACGTCACCGGCTGTCCCGCCGGCAAGCACCGCCACAGCACCAGCGCCATCAGCGCCAGCAGCCCGGCGGCTACCAGGTATACGCTGCGCCAACCGGCCAGGTCGGCAAGCCCGCCCGAGACCAGCCGCGCCAGCAGAATACCCAGCACCACCCCACTGGTGACCGTGCCCACCGCCCGCCCTTGCTGGCCGGGTGCAGCAAGACTTGCCGCATGCGCCACCATTACCTGCACCATGACCGCCATCAGTCCGGTAACGGCCAGCGTCATCAACAGCAGCGGCCAGCTGGGTGCCAGGCCTACACCAACCAATGCCAGGGCCGAGCAGAGTAACTGCCCAAGCAACAAGCGCTTGCGGTCGATCAGGTCCCCCAGTGGCACGATCAGCAGCAGCCCCAACGCATAGCCCGCCTGCGTCGCGCCAACTACCCAGCCGATCTGCTGCTGCGCCACATTCAGGTCGGCGGCCATCGATTCGAGCAGAGGCTGGGCGAAATACACGGTCGCCACGGCCATGGCGCTGGTAATGGCGAGCAACAGCGTTGTCCAGCGAGTCAGCACAGGGCGCATCGGGCAGGCCTCGACAATCTGGTTTCGAATTGAAACTACATGCTGGATATTTAACAAATGTGGTTTTAATCTGCAACCAGATGATCAAGACAGGTTTGCCGTAATGCTCGATGAAAACAACGCGCAGTGCCCCGTGGCACGGGCACTGGAGGTGCTAGGCGACCGCTGGGCGCTGATGATTCTGCGTGATGCCTTCGACGGCCTGCGACGCTTCAGCGAATTTCAGAAGAACCTGGGGCTGGCGAAGAACATCCTTGCTTCACGCCTGAAGTTGCTGGTGGAGAGCGGGCTACTGACGCTGCAACCGGCATCGGATGGCAGTGCCTACAAGGAGTACGTGCTGACCGAGAAAGGGCGATCGGTGTTTCCGGTGGTGGTTGGCTTGAGGCAATGGGGCGAGCGATTTCTGTTCGAACCCGGGGAGACGCGTTCGGCGTTGGTGGAGAGTGTTACCGGGCAGGCGCTGGAGATATTGCAGGTAAGAAGCCGCGGTGGGCGAGTGCTGGCGGCCGAGGATTACCAGCGCAAAGTGGTGCAGCATCAGTGATGATCGGGGGCGCTGTGCGCCCCGTGAATATTCAGCCCTTACCCAGAAGCCGCGCCAAGCCCTCGACGATCGGCGTCGCCTGCGGGAAATCGAACCGCGCCAGCAAACGCTGGTTATCCGCTCGCGAATGGCGAATGTCACCCGAACGCGCAGCCGCGTAGCTGATCGGCGGCAAGCTACCGACCACCGTCTTCAGCGCTGCGAGCAACTGGTTCAGCGAGGTGGCCTGGTTGAGGCCGATGTTCACCGCCCCCTCCTCGACCTGCGGCTGCTCCAGCGCCTGCACCATCACCTGGACCAGATCGCCCACGTAGAGGAAGTCCCGCGTCTGCTCGCCGTCGCCAAATACCGTTATCGGCAAGCCCTGCACCGCGCGCTCGGAGAAGATACTGATCACTCCGGAGTAAGGCGAGGACGGGTCCTGACGCGGCCCGAAGATATTGAAGAAACGGAACACCACCGGCTCCAGGCCATGCTGGCGACGGTAGAAGTCCAGGTACTGTTCACTGGCCAGCTTGTCCACGGCATAGGGGGTCAGCGGCGCCTTGGGGGTGTCTTCGGCAATCGATTCGCCTTCGCCATTGTTGCCATACACCGCCGCGCTGGAGGCGAACAACACTCGGCGCAGGCCGTGCACGCGCATGGCTTCGCAGACGTTCAGGGTACCGATGAAATTGCTCTGGTGGGTGCGCACCGGGTCCTCGACCGAGGCCTGCACCGAGGCCACCGCCGCCAGGTGCACCACGGCACTGCAGCCGGCCGCCGCCTGCGTAACCAGCCCGGCATCGGCGACATCGCCCTCGATCAGTTGCAGGCGTGGGTGATCAACCTGCAGGTTGTGGCGCCGGCCGGTGGAGAAGTCGTCGAGAATGCGTACGGCGTAGCCTTTGTCCAACAACGCATCGCACAGGTGGGAGCCAATGAAGCCGGCACCGCCGGTGATCAGGATGGGGGCGTCAGCCATGGCGGTAGAACCGGTCCAGTAGGGGCGGCAAGCCAGCGCGCCAGGCGCGCGGCTTGATGCCGAAGGTATGAAGGATTTTCTTGCAGGCCAGCACTGCATGCTGCGGCTCTTCGCTGGCATCCGGCCGCGCGGCATGCGCCTGCGGTGTCGGGACCTGCACGGCCAGCTGGCGATAATGGCCGGCCTCGGCGAGGATCGCCTGGCCGAGCGCCAGCGGCGTGGTCGCCTCGTTGCCGGCGTAATGATAGGTGCCCCACAGCGGCGCACTGCAATCCAGCTGCTTGAGCACCGACAGGATGACCCGGGCGGCATCGTCGACCGGGGTCGGGTTGCCACGCCGGTCATCGGCCAGCAACAGTTCCTGCGGTTGTTCGGCACGGGTCAGAAAGCGGCCCAGCGCGCCGTCGATGCTTTCGTCGAGCAACCAGCCAAAGCGCAGCAGCACATGTTGCGGGCATGCCGCACGCACGCTCTGCTCGATGCGCCACAACGCCTGGCCGCGCAGCCCCAGCGGCACCGGTTCGTCCTTTTCGCTGTAGGCCGTGGCCCGCGAACCATCGAACACCCGGTAGCTGGAAGGCTGCACCAGGGTGATCTGGTGATGCTGGCACAGCTCCGCCAGGCGCTCTACCGCCCGCTCCTGCAGGGCCAGGCGCTGCTCGCTGACTGTCTCGGCCTGGAACCAGTCGAAGTAGTAGGCCAGGTTGACCAAGGCATCGGGGCGGTGGTCATCGAGCAACTGGGTAAGGCTGGCGGGGGTCCAGCCGTTCTCGGGCGGGCGCGGCGCCAGGAAAGCGATGTCCTCCTCGGCCCCAAGACGAATCAGCGCTTGCCCGAGGGCATTGCCACCACCCAACAGCATTAGGCGCATACGCATAGAGTCAGCAGATCCGGAGAGGTTGATCAAGGGAAAGGGGTCATTTTGCGGTTTCCCGCCTGGGAAGTCCAACCCTGGGGGCTCCAGCACATACGTTTCATCAAGGACGAAAGTCAAAAAATGGCCGAAAAATCCATATTGCAGTTTGACCCGAAAAGTGAATTCACTTTGCGCTTCAGCAGTTACCGCCACTCTCCGAAAGATGGGGCCAGCCCGTCGACGCGGCAAGCGTTTCGCTCACTGCTTCGGCTGTTGGAAAGCGAAATCTTACGCTTTCCCGTTGCACTCCGATTCAGCAATATTAATCAATAACAGCCAGACTCTACATACCCGCGAAACCATCAAGGATAACCGACGCCTATTAGTGCGGCTGTTTGGCTATTCGCCTGACGCCCAGTCGCTGGTCATCCAACAAGATCCTTTGGTTGTTCGTGGCTAAATCTGGAGTCATACGAATGGAGATTGAAATCTCGACGTTTCTTCTGCTCGCAATGGTCGCCTTGATCGCCGTTTTTTTCGATGCAATAGCAGGCGGCGGGGGCCTACTCACGTTACCGGCACTGTTCATTGCAGGCGTTGATCCGCTGGCGGCGATGGCCACTAACAAGTTTCAGGCGTCTTCCGCCAGTGCCTCAGCCGTCTGGGCGTTCGCCCGCAAGCAAATGATCCACTGGCGAACAGACTGGCGTGCGGCCGTACTGTCATTTGCCGGTGGCGTGGCAGGCGCCCTGTCAGTCAGCATGCTCGACCGAGAGCTCCTCGAATCTACCGTGCCGGTTTAGCTGCTTGCGGTGGCTAGCTACTTCGCGTTCGGCCCGAAGCCTGGCGACAGCGATCGCAAGCAACGAATGTCCTTCACAGCCTTCACACTGAGGCTGGTCAAACCGCTACTGGTCACCGTGTGCTGTCTAATGGCGATCAGGTTGCTGCTTGGTGAAGGACAGCCATTGGGAGAATGGCTGCGTAGCTTTTGACCTTTGCTTAAGTACGAAACTGATACAGCAAACAGCTCTATTCAATCTCGAACAGGCTGTTACGCAACGGCCGCTCACTCAACCGCTCACGTATATCGTCATCTATTCGCTGATCATCCGGCTGGTACAGTTTCACCTGGCGAAAGATGCTGGCGCGATTGATCTGCTCACCGAGGTATTCCCACACCACCCGGGTGCAGGCCGGGTTGCGCCGGTCACCGCTGGATACGCCAGCCTTGAGGCCGTTGAGGCGGGTGATGCGGCTTTTGAAACTGGGGATGAGGATGGTCTGGCTCATCTCGTTGAAGGTCAGCGACTCGTAGTCGACCAGGAACATCCGGTCCTGTAGCTGGAACGCCGCGCCCAGGTAACGGCAACGCACCTCGGCGTGGTGGTCGATGGTGCTGGAGCGTTCCTGGCGTTCCTCGCGCTCGAACAGGAAACGCCCCCGCTCCTCCCACAGGTGCACCAGCGACACCAGGACAGTGCCCGGCACCGACATGCAGTTGGAATATTCCAGGTAATAGCCGCAATAACGCGACAGGTTGCCGGCGTGCTCATGCAACGGGCGAAACAGCTCGCTGATCGGATCGCCAGCCTGCTCGACCAAAGCGGGTACGCGGGCACCGATCAGCTGGCTGAACTGCTCGGGTGGCAAATTCAGTTCGTATTCTTCGACGCCGAAGAAATCGCCGATGCGCTTGAGGTTGAAAGCCGTCGGACGGCTCTGCCCGCTCAGGTACTTGTTGAACTGGGCGCGATTGATCGAGAGCTGGCGGCAAACTTCGGAGATAGAGCGGTAATGACTGCAGGCAAACTTGAGGTTGGTAGCGAAATTATCGCTCATGACACGGAACCCAGGTGACGCGAATGACGCCAGTGTAGCATCAAGTCGCACCAATTTGGAGCAACCCGCGAAATTGTAACTGCTCTTGTCATGGCCAACCATGCGCGCCAACGAATAGCGGTGCGCCTGCCGTCCGCTGGTCTTTCCACACGAACAATAAGAATCGAGGTCATTTACCAATGCTCGAAGTACTCAACGATTTCCTCTCGGGGAAACTGCTCATCGTGCTGATCGTGGGACTGGGTAGCTACTTCACCATCCGTTCCCGGTTCGTCCAGTTCCGCCACTTCGCTCACATGTTCAGTGTGTTCAAAGAATCGCTGCGTGGCCAGGCAGGCCAACTGAGCTCGTTCCAGGCCCTGATGCTGAGCCTGGCCGGCCGTGTTGGCGCCGGTAACATCGCCGGTGTCGGTATTGCCGTGACCCTCGGCGGCCCAGGCGCCGTGTTCTGGATGTGGGTTACCGCACTGGTAGGCATGTCCAGCAGCTTCTTCGAATGTACCCTCGCCCAGGTCTACAAGCGCGCCGACGGCGACGGCCTGTACCGTGGCGGCCCGGCCTACTACATCCAGCACGGCCTGAAGCTGAAAAGCATGGCCATCGTGTTCTCGATCCTGCTGCTGGTCACCTACGGCTTCGCCTTCATCGGCCTGCAGTCGTACACCGTGACCCACTCGCTGCAGAACGCCTTCGCCTTCGACCCCAAGCACACCGGCATCGTCCTCGCCGTGCTGCTGGCCATCACCTTCATCGGCGGCATCAAGCGCATTGCCGCAGTGTCGGACTTGCTGGTACCGATCAAGACCCTGGCCTACATCGGCGTGACCCTGTACGTGATCGGTACCCAGATCGAGCACGTGCCAGCCATGCTGGAAACCATCTTCAAGAGCGCCTTCGGCCTCGACCCGGCGTTTGCCGGCCTGCTCGGCAGCGCCATCGTCATGGGTGTGAAACGTGGCGTGTTCGCCAACGAAGCAGGCCTGGGCAGTGCGCCGAACGTCGCCGCCGTAGCCGCCGTTAAACACCCGGGCGCCCAAGGCGTGGTCCAGGCTTTCAGCGTGTTCCTCGACACCTTCGTGATCTGCACCTGCACCGCCCTGCTGATCCTGCTGTCGGGCTTCTACACCCCGGGCTTCGAAGGTGACGGTATCGTCCTGACCCAGAACTCGCTGGCCGCCGTGGTCGGTGACTGGGGCCGCGTGTTCGTCAGCGTTGCGCTGTCGCTGTTCGTCTTCACCTGCATCCTCTACAACTACTACCTGGGCGAGAACAGCCTGCAGTTCCTCAGCCGCAACCGTGTAGTGCTGATGGTGTTCCGCGGCCTGGTGCTGGCGCTGGTGGTATGGGGTTCGCTGCAGGACCTGTCGACCGTGTTCGCCTTCGCCGACATCACCATGACCTGCCTGGCGTTCGTCAACCTGATTGCCCTGGCCCTGCTGTTCAAGGTCGGCCTGCGCGTCATGCGCGACTACGACGAGCAGCGCAAGGCAGGTGTCGACCAGCCAGTGTTCGATTCGGCCAAGTTCGCCGACCTCGACCTGGACCGCAACGCCTGGCCTGCCAATCCGCAGGTGGAAACCGCCACAGACAAGGCAGTTGCCCAAGCGCAAACCCAGCGCTGATATTCTGGCCTGCCAAGCCGCCCCATCTGCGGGCGGCTTTTCTTTTTCCGCTCATCGCTACGGATGCTTTCCATGCGTGCAGTAAACAATCTCCTCGTCCTCTACACCGGGGGCACCATCGGCATGCTCGAAACCCCCGAAGGCCTGGCGCCGGCAGGTGGTTTCGAGGCGCGGATGCGCGAACATTTCGCTTCGATGGCCGATGCGCCGAAGGTGCATTGGGCCCTGCAGGAAATGAACCCGCTGCTCGACAGCGCCAACATGCAACAGCACAACTGGCTGGCAATGCGCGATGCCATCGTCGCCGCCGTGGACGCTGGCCATGACGGTGTGCTGGTACTACACGGCACCGACAGCCTGGCTTATAGCGCTGCCGCGTTGTCGTTCCTGTTGCTCGGCCTGCCGGTGCCGGTGCTGCTGACCGGCTCGATGCTGCCGGCAGGTGCGCCCGGCAGCGATGCATGGGACAACTTGTGCGGCGCGCTGCGCCAGTTCGAACATGGCCTGCAGGATGGCGTGCAGTTGTACTTCCACGGCCAGTTGTTGCATGGCTGCCGGGCATCGAAGCTGCGCAGCGAGGCCTTCGACGCCTTCGCCGCGCTGCCGCGCCATCGCGACGGCGAGCGGGCGGCGGCGCTTCCCGCCGAACTGGGCTACCGGCACCCGCGCCAGGCGGTCAACCTGGCAGTAATGCCGGTATTCCCAGGCCTGCAGGCCAGCCATCTGCAAGCCGTGCTGAGCAGTGGCGTGCAAGGGTTGCTGCTGGAGTGCTATGGCAGCGGTACCGGGCCGTCGGACGACCAGGCACTGCTCGATGTGCTGAGCGCGGCGCGCCAGCGCGGCGTGTTGCTGGCTGCGATCAGCCAATGCCCGGAAGGTTCGGTGGTGTTCGATACCTATGCGGCCGGGAACCGCTTGCGCGGGGCCGGGCTGGTCAGCGGTGGCGGCATGACCCGCGAGGCTGCGCTGGGCAAGATGCTTGCGCTGCTGGGGGCTGGCCTGGACGTCGATACAGCAGAGCGGTGGTTCGCTCTGGATCTGTGCGGGGAACGGGCTTGGCCCTGAAGGAAAATGGCGGAAGGCAGCGGGAGTCGAACCTGCCCGGGAACGGCTGCCGTCCCCAACCGGGTTTGAAGCCCGGCCGCGCCACCGGGCGCGATTGCCTTCCTTGAACTCAGTGCCTGGCCCGCTGCTGGGCCAGGGCGCTGTCGGCGCGAATGTGACGCTGATCGGCCACCCTGCGGGTCAGGCCAATGCGGTCGAAGTATTCCAGAATCTGCACACTGCGTTTGCGACCGATGCCCAACATATCGCGAAACGCGGCAACCTGCACTATCGGCGTGTCCCCGGCCTGGCCCAGCAGCAGCTCTGCCATGCGCCGTAGCGTCGCCTCGGGGTAGAACAGGTCGCGCACCACCTGGTGCACCAGGCCCAGGCGGGCCAGCTTGCGCAGCAACAGGCGCACCTCGGCTTCGGCACAGTTTTCCTCGCTCGCCAGCGTCCGGACCCAGGGCGGATCGTATTGCCCTGCAAGCAACCTGGGTTGCAGCCGGGCCCATAACGCACTGTCGGCTTCGCTCAACTGTATCTTGTGTTCGGGTAGATGCAGCCATGGGCCGCTGCTGGCAATGGCGCCCTCATCGAGCAGTTCATCCACCAGGCTGACGAAAGCGGGCCGCTCCAGCGGCAACCCTGCGAAACGGCGCAGGCGGTCACGATCCGGGCCCAGTTGGTCGGGTTCCTGCTCGTGGAACAGCGCCAACTGCCCAAGCACCTGGCGCTTTAGCGCCTGCCACTGGTCGTTGGTGAATAGCAGTTGGCCTTGCCGCGTTGCCACCACACGCGCGTTGTCCGGCAACTGCCAGGTGTCGCGCAGGCGGTTGAACTGCCGCTCCAGGCGCTGCGGGTCGATACCACCCGGGGCGCTGGCGAGCAATGCCGGCAGAGCCTGCTCCAGGTCCTCTGCCTCACACAGAACCTGTAGCTGCCGCAAGCGCTGTTCGCTGCGGCGCTGACGACTTGGCGCGAACGGGTCAAGCACCTTGCCACCGCCCAGGGTGCGCTGGGCGCGCTGGTCGCGCAGCACCAGGCGGTCGCCATGTACCGCTTGCAGCGGCGCGTTGAGCAATAGCTGGGCGAACATGCGCTGGCCCGCCATCAGTGTTTCACCTTCGAGCAACGCCACCCGGGCGGTGACATCCTGGGTGCCGAGGTGCACGTGCACGGCGCTGAAATGTTCGAAGGTGCGGGTTTCGCCCGGCAACAGGTACAGCTCGATATCGACCCGCACGCTGGGCGCATGCAACCACCCGGGTACCAGCCAGTCACCGCGGTGCAGTTGCTCTACCGCCAAGCGTTCGGCAGCGATGTTCAGTGCCACCCGCTGGCCCGCTTCGGCGACCAGTGCGGCCTGGTTCTGTGCATGCAGGCCACGCACCCGCACCGGCTTGCCAGCCTTGCCCAGCAGCAAAGTCTCGCCTGCGCTGACCCGCCCGGCCAGCGCGGTGCCGGTCACCACCACACCCGCACCGGTAACGGCGAAAGCGCGGTCGACGGCCAGGCGGAACCCCCCACGTGTGCTGCGCTGGCGTACCTGCTGTTGCGCCGCCAGCAGGGCCTGGCGCAGGGCATCGATGCCTTCGCCGGTCACGCTCGACAACGGAAACTGCGGCGCCCCGACATAAGGCCCCGACGACAACAAGGCCTCGACCTGCGCCTGCACTTCGGCCAGGCGCTCGGGCTCAACCCGGTCGCATTTGCTGATTGCCACCAGGGCCCGGGGAATGCCCAGCAGTTCGATGATGGCCAGGTGTTCGCGGGTTTGCGGCATCACCCCATCGTCGGCGGCCACCACCAGCAGCACCAGGTCGATGCCGTGGGCGCCGGCCAGCATGTTGTGAATGAAACGCTCATGGCCCGGCACATCGATGAAGCCGGTCAGCGCTGCTCCCTCGGACAGCGCCGCATAACGGTAGCCAAGGTCGATGGTCATGCCGCGGGCGCGCTCCTCCTGGCGCTGGTCTCCGGCCTGGCCGGTCAGCGCCTGCAGCAATGCGGTCTTGCCGTGGTCGATGTGGCCGGCGGTACCTACGATCACTGCACCGGTCCCAATTGCAGGGCAGGCAACTGCGCCAGCCACTGGGCTTCGTCATCCAGCTGGCGCAGGTCCAGCCACAGGGCGTCGTCGTCGATACGGCCGAGCACCGGCACCGGCAGGTCGCGCAAGGCCCGCTCCAGCACATGCAGGCTGCGCCCACGCAGCTTTTTCGACACCTGCGGGCGCAGGCACAGCGCTGCGCTCGGCAGGCGCGCTACCGGTTGGCTGCCGCTGCCGATCATGCCCAGTGCCGGCGCCACGCTGACCTGCCATTGCTCACCGAGGCAGGCCTTCAGCTCAGGGGCCAGGCGCTCGGCCTGGGCCTGGATTTCGGCCTGGTTGCGGGTCAGCAGGCGCAGGCTAGGCAGGCGTTCGGCCAGGCGGTCGGGGTTGCGGTACAGCGCCAGCACCGCTTCGAGCGCTGCGAGGGTGATCTTGTCGACACGCAGCGCGCGCTTGAGCGGGTTCTTCTTGATCCTGGCGATCAGCGCCTTGCGACCGACGACGATCCCCGCTTGCGGCCCGCCCAACAGCTTGTCGCCACTGAAGGTTACGATATCGGCGCCGTCGGCAAGGGCCTGGCGCACGGTCGGCTCGGCAGGCAGGCCCCAGCGGGTCAGGTCGAGCAGGCTGCCGCTACCCAGGTCTTCAAGCAGCGGCAAGTCATGTTGGTGGGCGATGCGCGCCAGCTCGGCGGTGGCGACCTGGGTGGTGAAGCCCTGGATGCTGTAGTTGCTGCAATGCACGCGCATCAGCAAGCCGGTGCGCGGATTGATGGCGGCCTCGTAATCGCGGGCGTGGGTGCGGTTGGTGGTGCCGACCTCGTGCAGCTTGACGCCGGCGCGGGCCATGATGTCGGGAATACGGAAAGCGCCGCCGATCTCGATCAGTTCACCACGGGAGATGATGCCTTCCTTGCGCGCACCGAGGCTGTTGAGCGCCAGCAGCACGGCGGCGGCATTGTTGTTGACCACGGTGACGGCTTCAGCGCCGGTCAGCTCGCGGATCAGACCTTCGATCAGGTCGTCGCGGTCACCGCGCTTGCCTGTGGCCAGGTCGAATTCGAGGTTGAGCGGGTAGCGGGCGGCGGTCTGCATGGCCTCGATGGCTTCCTCCGGCAGCAGGGCGCGGCCAAGGTTGGTATGCAGCACGGTGCCGGTGAGGTTGAAGACGCGGCGGACCTGGCTGCGCTGCTGATGGGCCAGGCGTTCGCCGGCGCGGCCCAGAAGGACCTCGGCGGCGAGTTCGGCGGCGCTGAGCTGGCCGTTGCGGGCGGGGTCGCGCAGGTCGTCGAGCAATTGGCGCAGGGTGGCCAGCACGGCGTCGCGGCCGTGGCGGTCGATCAGCGGGAGGCAGGCTGTGTGGCGCAAAAGGGTGTCAATGGAGGGCAGGCGTGGGGTGTCGCTGGCTAGGCTGGAGGACATGCGGTACTACCTTGGACTATTCCGTTGTCTGTACTGGCCTCTTCGCGGGTAAACCCGCTCCCACAAGGCCCGCGCAGTTTTTGAGGCTTGCGCGGTACCTGTGGGAGCGGGTTTACCCGCGAAGAAGGCGACTCGGTCTTACAGTGTAGACACTCACCCACTACCCGGGCGCGAGCATCAGGTTCGGTGCCAACCGATGGAAGCCCTCCTCGTCCAGGCGAATGTCCAGGGCCAGGCTGGCCAGGTCATCGGCCAGCGGCTCGGCTGCTGCATCGTTTTCCAGGTAGTTCTGTTTCAGGTAGCTGTCACACCCTGGGCAGCATTCGGCCCGCAGCGGCGCCTTGCCCGGCGCATGACGGTCATCGTCGAGGCTGGTATAGCGCAGGTCCTTGCTCGACTCGCAGTACACGCACTTGACCCGCACCACATGCCATTCACAGGCACACAGCGAACAGGCCAGGTAGCGCAGGCCATTGTGCTTGCCACGGTTGCGCACCACCCCGGCCATTGCCGGCGAACCGCAGGCCGGGCATTGGGCCAGGCTGCCGGCAGGCTTGAGCTCTGGGGTGGGCAGCGCCAGCAACCAACTGGACCAGGCCGCCTGCAAGGCCGCGCCAATGAACGGCACCAGCGCCGCAGGCACTGCATCGTACTGACCGGCGAGCAAGGCAATACCCCAGCCCTTGCACTGATTGTCGTCACTGCCACGCAGGGCTTGCAGCGCCTCAGCCAAAGGACCGCTGGTGGCCAAGTTGAAGTGTTCGAGCAAGGCCTTTAACCAGACCAGCCACGGCCCTTCACGCACCAGGCTGTCCGCCGCCAGGGGCGGCAAACCATGACTTATGCACAGGCGCTGACGCTCCTCGGCCACCGGCATGCCACCGGGCGGGTTATCCACAAGCTGCTGCTGAATGCGACACAAGCGTGCCACCAGCCTCAGGTAATCGCCAAGGGCATTGCCCTCGGCCAGCTGCTCCAGGCGCGCAGCGCGCAGCTCGAACAGGTTGGCGGGGGGCAGATGCAGAAACGGCGGCATCACCGCCGATGCTTCGATTTGCCCGGGTTCGAGTATCGTGCTCAAGCGCTCATCCTTCTTTCCGTCCATGACTGCCCGGGGTCTTGTCGCCGGTCACTTCGCGATACCACAACTCATGGTGCTTGCGCGCCCAGGCGCGGCTGACCCAGCCATGCAGCATGGCGCCGATCGAGCCCTTGATCCAGATGCCGGCGTAGATGTGCACGATGATGCTGAGGATCAGCACGAACGCCGCCAGGGCATGGAGCAAGGAGGCCAGGCGAATGGCGCTTATGTCGAAGTACTGGCTGAACCAGGCACGCCAGATCACCACGCCGCTGACCAACAGGATCAACATGCACACCAGCAAGGTCCAGAACAGCAGCTTCTGGCCGGCATTGTACTTGCCGATAGGCGGTACGCCCTCCTCCTTGTTCAGCATCACCCGATCGATCCGACGCAGCCACAGGCGGTCGTTGGCGGTGATGAAGTTCGCGCGCCAGAACCGCAGCACCAGGCCAAGGAAGAACACGAACATGGCCACGCCCAGGAACGGGTGCAGGATACGCGTCCAGGGCCCGCCGCCGAACAAATGGCTGAGCCAGAACAGCGCCGGATGGAACAGCGCCAGCCCCGACAGCCCGGCGAGGACGAACAGGATCGCGACGACCCAGTGGTTGCTGCGCTCGTTGGCGTTGTAGCGCAAGATGGGTTTGTTGTCGTTCATGGTCGCTGCTCCTCCTGCCCAGCGGGCCTGGTCGGGTCATAGACATGCACGGACGGGTCCACCTGATGCACGCTCTCGTCCGGCGGTACCGGGTGCTCGTCCTCCGCCACGCGCTGCGGCCCGACCCGCACATAGTGGAAAAACCCGGCCAGTACTGCCGCGCCCATTGCCAGCAGCGCCAGCGGCTTGGTAATGCCCTTCCACAGCCCTACCAGCGGGCTGATCACCGGCTGGTCCGGCAGGCCGGCGTACAGCTTCGGCGTGTCGGCATGGTGCAGCACATACATCACATGGGTACCGCCGACGCCGTCCGGGTCGTACAACCCGGCCTTGTCGTAGCCCCGCGACTTGAGGTCGACGATGCGCTCGGCGGCATGCACCTTCATCTCGTCCTTGCTGCCGAACACGATCGCCCCGGTCGGGCAGGTTTTCACACAGGCCGGCTCCAGGCCCACGGTCACACGGTCGGAACACAGGGTGCACTTGTACGCCTTGTGGTCCTTTTGCGAGATCCGCGGGATATTGAACGGGCAGCCGGTGATGCAGTAGCCGCAGCCGATGCAGTGATCCTGGTTGAAATCGACGATGCCGTTGGCGTGCTTGATGATCGCGCCGGGGCTTGGGCAGGCCTTCAGGCACCCTGGCTCGGCGCAATGCATGCAGCCGTCCTTGCGGATCAGCCACTCCAGGTTGCCGTCGTCGCGCTCGTGCTCGGTGAAGCGCATCAGGGTCCAGGTCTCGGCGGTGAGGTCCTGGGGGTTGTCGTAGGTGCCGTGGTTGTGGCCGACCTCGTCACGCAGTTCGTTCCACTCCGAACACGCCACCTGGCAGGCCTTGCAGCCGATGCACTTGGTGGTGTCGATCAGCTTGGCAACTTCCTGCTGCTGGCGTACCGAAGGCGGTACGGTGGTGGTGGCCGAGCGGGCGATGATGTCTTGGCTGGCCATCAGAGTTTCTCCACTTTGACGAGGAACGACTTGGACTCCGGCGTCTGCGTGTTGCCGTCACCGAGGAACGGCACCAGGGTGTTGGTCAGGTAGCCGTGCCGCGTAGTCCCGGTGAAGCCCCAGTGCAGCGGGATGCCGATCTGGTGCACGGTCTGGTTGTTGACCTTGAGCGGGCGAATCCGCTTGGTCACCACCGCCACCGCCTCGATATGCCCGCGCTTGCTCGACACCCGTACCCGGTCGCCGGCCTTGATGCCCTTCTCGTTGGCCAGTACCTCGCCGATCTCGACGAACTGCTCGGGCTGGGCGATGGCATTGAGCCGGCAGTGCTTGCTCCAGAAGTGGAAGTGCTCGGTCAACCGGTAGGTGGTCGCCGCATATGGGAACTCCTCGTGCTTGCCGAGGGTGTCCCATACCGAATCGAAGATCCGCCCGGCCGGGTTGCTGGTGGCCTTCTTGTTCTGTGGATGCAGCGGGTTGATACCAATCGGCGTCTCGAACGGCTCGTAGTGCTCGGGGAACGGCCCTTCGGCCATCTTGTCGATGGCGAAGAAACGTGCCACCCCCTCGGGGTTCATGATGAACGGGTTCATCCCCGCCTCGGGTGGCGAGTCGACCTTGAAGTCGGGCACGTCGGTGCCAGTCCAGGCCTTGCCGTTCCACCATACCAGGCGCTTCTTCTCGGCGTCCCACGGCTTGCCTTGCGGGTCGCTGGAGGCACGGTTGTAGAGGATGCGGCGGTTGGCCGGCCAGGCCCAGGCCCAGTTCTGCACCTGGTGCATGCCGTACGGGTCGCTGTTGTCGCGGCGAGCCATCTGGTTGCCCTGCTCGGTCCAGCAGCCGGCGAAGATCCAGCAGCCGGACGCGGTGCTGCCGTCGTCCTTCAGTTGGCCGAAGCCCGCGAGTTGCTGGCCGGCCTTGATCACTGCGCCGGTCGGGTCGGTGACGTCGGTCACTGCCCAGCCGTTCATTTCCCTGGCCAGTTCCTCCGGGGATGGCTCTTCGGGAATCTTGTATGGCCAGCTGATGTTCATCAGCGCGTCCGGGTAGGCGCCGCCCTCGGCCTGGTAGCGTTGGCGCAGGCGCAGGAACAGCTCGCTCATGATATGCACGTCGGTGCGGGTCTCGCCCGGGCCGTCGGCGCCCTTCCAGTGCCACTGCAGCCAGCGGCTGCTGTTGACCAGCGAACCGTCCTCCTCGGCGAAGCAGGTAGTGGGCAGGCGGATCACTTCGGTCTGGATACTGGCCGTGTCGACGTCGTTGAATGGCCCGGCGTTGCGCCAGAACTCCGAAGTCTCGGTGGCCAGCGGGTCCATGATCACCAGCCACTTGAGCTTGCCCAGGGCAGCGGTGACACGGTTCTTGTCCGGCAGCGCAGCAATCGGGTTGAAGCCCTGACAGAGGTAGCCGTTGACCTTGCCCTGGCCCATCATTTCGAACATGCGCAGCACATCGTAAGCCGGCACGTCGAGCTTGGGCAGCCAGTCATAACCCCAGTTGTTCTCTGCCGTGGCGTTGGCGCCATACCAGGCCTTCATCAGGCTGACGTGGAACTTGCCGTAGTTCTGCCAGTACGACAGCTGGCCCGGGCGCAATGGCTTGGAGGCACGCTTGTCGATGTAGGCGGCGTAGTCCTGTTCGGCATCGCCGGGCAGGGTCAGGTAGCCCGGCAGCGAGTTGGACAACAGCCCGAGGTCGGTCAGGCCCTGGATGTTGGAATGTCCGCGCAAGGCGTTGACCCCGCCACCGGGCATGCCGACGTTGCCCAGCAGCAACTGGACCATGGCCGCACTGCGGATGATCTGCGCACCAATCGAGTGCTGCGTCCAGCCGAGCGCGTAGAGAATCGTCATGGTCTTGCCCGGTACCGAGCAGGTGGCGATCTCTTCCCAGATCTTCAGCATGGCGTCCTGCGGCATGCCACAAGTCATGCTGGCCAGTTCCGGGGTATAGCGGCTGTAGTGCTGCTTCATCAGCTGGAACACGCAACGCGGGTGCTGCAGGGTCGGGTCGACCTTGGCGAAACCGTCCTCACCCAGCTCGTAGCCCCAGCCGGACTTGTCGGCATACACACGCTTGGCTTCGTCGTAGCCGCTGAACAGCCCATCCTCGAAGCCATAGCTCTCTTTGACGATGAACGACACGTCGGTGTAGTTGCGCACGTATTCGTGCTGGATCTTGTCGTTGCTCAGCAGGTAGTTGATCAGCCCGCCCATGAAGGCGATGTCGGTACCGGTGCGGATCGGCGCGTAGTAGTCCGCCACCGAAGCGGTACGGGTGAACCGCGGGTCGACCACGATCAGCCGCGCCTTGTTGTGCGCCTTGGCCTCGGTCACCCACTTGAAGCCGCACGGATGCGCTTCTGCTGCGTTGCCTCCCATCACCAGGACCAGATTCGCGTTGGCGATATCGGACCAGTGGTTGGTCATGGCGCCACGGCCGTACGTCGGGGCAAGACTTGCCACCGTCGGGCCATGTCAGACACGTGCCTGGTTATCGAACCCCAGCATGCCTGTTGCGCGGATGACCTTGTGGGTCAGGTAGCCGGCCTCGCTGGAGGCGGCGGAAGCAGCGAGAAAACCGGTAGTGAGCCAGCGGTTTACCGTTTGCCCCTGGGCGTTCTTCTCGATGAAGTTGGCGTCGCGGTCCTGCTTCATCAGCTCGGCGACGCGGTCGAGCGCCTCGTCCCAGCTGACCCGCACCCATTCCTTGCTGCCCGGCTTGCGTACCTCGGGGTACTGCAGGCGGCTCGGGCTGTGAATGAAGTCCAGCAGGCCGGCGCCTTTCGGGCACAGGGTGCCGCGGTTGACCGGGTGGTCGGCGTCACCTTCGATATGGATGATGTTCTGTTTGACGTTCTTGCCCGCATCGCCCTGGCTGTACATGATCAGGCCGCAGCCGACCGAGCAGTAGGGGCAGGTGTTACGGGTTTCTTTGGTATGCGCCAGCTTGAAGTGACGCACCTGCTCGGCGAATGCCGGTGTCGGGGCCATGCCCAACGCCGCAAGGCTCGAGCCTCCAAGGCCGACGGCGGCGACCTTGAAGAATTGCCGACGGTTCAGATCCATCGTGCACTCCTGATCAGGTGGTGGACGCACGGAACATGGCCGGCGCCTCTTGGTAGTCACGGTGGCGGCCAATTGATGGCTGCCAACAGGTAAGACTAGCCAAGAATCGGCAAGGTGCGATGACCTGGGTCAGGGAATGAGCAGCGGGTTTGCCGGACTGGCCGGAACCGCGGTTGTTTTACTGAATTGAACTGGTATTGGCATTGCCGCGTCATTGCGGGTGTTCTGCGCCCCTTTCGCGACACAAGACCGCCCCAACAGGCACTGACTGTTACAGAACTGCGTTTGTTGCTGTCGCCCAAACAGATGCCCAGAACGGTACCCGCCAGAAGAATGGCGGGTAGACCGTCAGGTAAGAGGCATTATTTAAATCAAATGATGAATTTTACCTAGCAAGATCCGGACATGCTCATCCGACTACGCGTTGAGAGACACATTGAAGTTGTCGCCCCCCAAGTGTCGTACGGAAACCTGACCACTAACATCTCGCCCCTCTTCCGTTACGAACTTGTAACGAGACAGAAGAAAATTCTCTGGATGAACAATACCTTCATTCCGCTGCTTCCCGCCCCAGGCCATCAACACCCCGCCGGCCATTGCAACGAGACCAGGGTTCGCTTGTATGTGTTGGATCAGGGTAGGGCCTGAATACCGATAATAATAGATAACCTCAGGCCCCCATAGCTTGATGCCAACGCCCAGCGCCGACACTGCGAAACCAATGACCATTAATACCCTGCCGTAGAACACAGGGTCTCCAGCAGGCCCCTCAAGATGATCTGCATACATCTCCGAAAAACCGGAGACATTATATTCTTGTGTATCTGACCTCAGGTCTACTTGACCTAAAAAGCACTCCCTCTCACCGCTTTGCATGATCCACCCCCAGTACAAATGATGGATGCTAAGCGATCCCAGCAGCGAAAACTGCGCTCCACTAGAACTTCAGAAATCTCTGATACTCAAGGTTAGCTCTTCCTAAAGCCTCGGGTTCGCTCGAAAAAAAACCCAAGGCAACTGCCTTGGGCTTTTAGTCTTTCCAGCTGCCTAGCGGCTCTGATCAGAACGGAATATCGTCATCGAAGCTGTCGAAGTCAGCTGCCGGTTGCGGTGCTGGCTGCTGCGGCGCCGGGCGCTGCGGAGCCTGCTGAGGACGCGGGGCCTGCTGGCGTGGTGCCTGGTTGTACTGTTGCGGCTGGCCGCCACCGTAGTTGCCGCCGCCCTGGTTGTACGGGTCGCCCCCTTGCTGCTGGCCCTGCGGACGACCGCCGAGCAGCTGCATGGTGCCGTTGATGTCGACGATGATCTCGGTGGTGTAGCGCTTGATCCCGTCCTTTTCCCACTCGCGGGTTTGCAGCTTGCCTTCGATGTAGCACTGCGAGCCCTTGCGCAGGTACTCGCCGGCAATTTCGGCAACCTTGCCGAACAGCGACACACGGTGCCACTCGGTACGCTCGACCTTCTGGCCCGACTGCTTGTCGGTCCACTGCTCGCTGGTAGCCAGGCTCAGGTTGGTCACGGCGTTACCGTTGGGCAGGTAGCGGACTTCGGGATCCTGGCCACAGGTGCCGACCAGAATGACTTTGTTAACCCCACGGGCCATAACGTTCTCCTAGGCTTCGCACGCCGAAGAGGCCGGGTTCACCAGGCGCTCGAGGGTCGTACGGTCCAAAATTTTCGTATCCAGTTTGATATAGATGGCGGCCTCTTCTGCCACCACGACGGCGTCGGTCACGCCCGGTACGGCCAGCAGACGTTCGGTCAGGCCGGCTTCCCGGACTGCCTCTGGCGTCAGCGGCATGCGCAGGCTGGTCACATAAGGAGGCTCGTTCATGCGCAAGGCAACGACCAACCAGATGGCACACAGTACCGCACAACCGAGGAACACCATGTTCAGCCCGCCGTGCTGGAACAACCAGCCACCGAGGATTCCTCCAAGGGCAGCGCCGAGGAACTGGCTGGTGGAGTAAACCCCCATTGCCGTTCCCTTGCCACCTGCAGGCGACACCTTGCTCACCAGCGAAGGCAGCGATGCCTCCAGCAGGTTGAATGCAGTAAAGAATACCACGGTGCCAACCACCAGTCCGCGCAAACCGTCAGCCCACTCCCAGAAGTATATCTCCGTCAGCAGCAGGACACCCACCGCGCCGGCCAACACGCGTTTCATCTTGCGCTTCTTTTCGCCGTAGATGATGAACGGGACCATTGCAAAAAATGAGATGAACAACGCGGTCAGGTACACCCACCAGTGTTGCTCCTTGGGCAGGCCGCCACGCTCGACAAAGGCCAGTGGCAGCGCGACGAAGCTGGCCATGAGGATGGCATGCAGGATGAAAATGCCCGCGTCCAGGCGCAGCAAGTCCGGATGGCGCAGGGTCGGGCCGATCGCCTGGCGTGCCACCCCTGACTCGCGGTGCTGCAGGATGCTGTGGGTGTTGGGCACGACAAAGGCAATCAGCAGGATACCCACCAGGGCAAGTCCTGCCGTGGCCAGGAACAATCCTGACAAGCCAAAGGCACGTGTCAGTAATGGGCCGACGACCATGGCGACGGCAAACGACAGGCCGATGCTCATTCCGATCATGGCCATGGCCTTGGTCCGGTGTTGCTCGCGGGTAAGGTCGGACAGCAGCGCCATGACCGCAGCGGAAATCGCCCCGGCGCCCTGCAGGATACGCCCGGCGATCACCCCCCAGATGGAGTCGGCCTGGGCGGCCAGGACACTGCCCAGGGCAAAGATCACCAAACCCAGGTAAATCACCGGCCGGCGGCCGATGCGGTCGGAAATCATGCCGAACGGAATCTGCAATACGGCCTGGGTGAGGCCATAGGCACCAATGGCCAGGCCGATCAATGCAGGTGTGGCACCGGCCAGGTCCATGCCGTAGGTGGCCAGCACCGGCAAGACCATGAACATGCCCAGCATACGAAAGGCAAAGACCAGGGCCAGGCCGCCAGCGGCGCGGGTTTCGCCGCCACTCATGCGTTCGTTGTGGGTGTCGTGCATGGATTAATCTCGTGTGAACCGGCGGCGATTCTATCAGTCCGACAGCTTGACGGCATCTACGCGACGCTTTGCCGCGTACTGGCAGCGCGCCGTATACTTCCTTGTTTATGCCCGCCGAGCGAGGCCGCAGTGGACAAGATCCTGATTCGTGGGGCACGCACCCACAACCTGAAGAACATCGACCTGACCCTGCCCCGGGACAAGCTGATCGTGATCACCGGCCTGTCCGGTTCGGGCAAGTCATCCCTGGCATTCGACACCCTCTACGCCGAAGGCCAGCGTCGCTATGTGGAATCGCTCTCGGCCTATGCCCGGCAGTTCCTGTCGATGATGGAAAAGCCCGACGTCGACACCATCGAAGGCCTGTCACCGGCCATTTCCATCGAGCAGAAGTCGACCTCGCACAACCCCCGTTCCACGGTCGGCACCATCACCGAAATCTACGACTACCTGCGCCTGCTGTATGCCCGGGTTGGTACCCCGCGTTGCCCGGACCACGATATCCCGCTGGAGGCGCAAACGATCAGCCAGATGGTCGACCTGGTGCTGGAGCGTCCGGAAGGCAGCAAACTGATGCTGCTGGCCCCGGTAGTGCGTGAGCGCAAGGGCGAGCACCTGGCGGTGTTCGACGAACTGCGCGCCCAGGGCTTCGTCCGGGCACGGGTCAACGGCAAGCTCTACGAACTCGATGAACTCCCCAAGCTGGACAAGCAGAAGAAGCACAGCATCGACGTGGTGGTCGACCGCTTCAAGGTACGCGCCGACCTGCAGCAGCGCCTGGCCGAGTCGTTCGAGACTGCACTCAAGCTGGCCGATGGCATCGCCCTCGTGGCACCGATGGATGACGAACCTGGCGAAGAAATCATTTTCTCCGCACGCTTCGCCTGCCCGGTCTGCGGCCATGCCATCAGCGAGCTGGAACCGAAGCTGTTCTCCTTCAACAACCCTGCTGGCGCCTGCCCGACGTGTGATGGCCTGGGGGTCAAGCAGTTCTTTGACACCAAGCGCCTGGTCAACGCCGAACTCACCTTGGCCGAAGGCGCGATACGCGGCTGGGACCGGCGCAACGTTTACTACTTCCAGATGCTGGGCTCGCTGGCTGCGCATTATGGCTTCAGCCTGGAGGAGCCGTTCGGTGAGCTCTCGGCGGAACACCAGAAAGTAATCCTGCAGGGCAGTGGCAAGCAGAGTGTCGACTTCAAGTACCTCAACGACCGGGGCGATATCGTCAAGCGCTCGCACCCGTTCGAAGGCATCGTGCCGAACCTCGAACGGCGCTATCGCGAAACCGAGTCGGCCACCGTGCGTGAAGAGTTGGCCAAGTTCCTCGGTACCCAGCCCTGCCCGGATTGCCGCGGCACCCGCCTGCGCCGCGAAGCACGCCATGTTTGGGTGGGCGAAAAGACCCTGCCGGCGGTGACCAACCTGCCGATCGGTGAAGCCAGCAACTACTTCGGCGACCTGACCCTGACCGGGCGCCGTGGCGAAATCGCCGCGAAGATCCTCAAGGAAATCTGCGAACGCCTGCAGTTCCTGGTCAACGTCGGCCTCGACTACCTCACCCTCGACCGCAGCGCCGATACCCTGTCCGGTGGCGAGGCACAGCGTATTCGCCTGGCCAGCCAGATCGGCGCCGGCCTGGTGGGGGTGATGTATATCCTTGATGAGCCATCCATCGGCCTTCATCAACGTGACAACGACCGCCTGCTGGCCACCCTCAATCACCTGCGCGACCTGGGCAACACGGTGATCGTGGTAGAACACGACGAGGACGCCATCCGCTTGGCCGACTACGTCGTGGACATCGGGCCGGGCGCCGGCGTGCATGGCGGCAAGATCGTCGCCGAAGGCACGCCCCAGGAAGTCATGGCTCACCCCGACTCGCTGACCGGCAAGTACCTGTCCGGGCGCAAGAAGATCGTCGTGCCGGCCAAGCGCACGCCACGCAACAAGAAGCTGCAACTCAAGCTCAAGGGCGCACGTGGCAACAACCTGCAGAACGTCGATCTGGAAATCCCGATCGGCCTGCTGACCTGCGTGACCGGGGTATCCGGCTCGGGCAAATCGACGCTCATCAACAATACCCTTTTCCCTCTGGCAGCCACCGCCTTGAATGGCGCGAGCAGCCTGGAGGCTGCGCCGCACAGCAGCATGGACGGCCTGCAGCACCTGGACAAGGTAGTGGATATCGACCAGAGCCCGATTGGCCGTACCCCGCGTTCGAACCCGGCAACCTACACCGGCATTTTCACGCCGATCCGCGAGTTGTTCGCTGGCGTTCCGGAATCGCGCTCACGCGGTTATGGCCCCGGGCGGTTCTCGTTCAACGTCAAGGGCGGCCGTTGCGAAGCCTGCCAGGGCGACGGCCTGATCAAGGTGGAGATGCACTTCCTGCCGGACATCTACGTGCCGTGCGACGTGTGCAAGAGCAAGCGATACAACCGCGAAACGCTGGAGATCAAGTACAAGGGCAAGAACATCCACGAAGTGCTGGAGATGACCATCGAAGATGCACGCGAGTTCTTCGACGCGGTGCCGGCGCTGGCACGCAAGCTACAGACCTTGATGGACGTGGGGTTGTCCTACATCAAGCTGGGGCAGTCGGCGACCACGTTGTCGGGTGGCGAGGCGCAGCGGGTGAAACTGTCGCGCGAACTCTCCAAGCGTGACACCGGCAAGACACTGTACATCCTTGATGAGCCAACCACGGGCTTGCACTTTGCCGATATCCAGCAGTTGCTGGATGTGCTGCATCGCCTGCGCGACCACGGCAATACCGTGGTGGTGATCGAGCACAACCTGGATGTGATCAAGACCGCAGACTGGCTGGTGGATCTGGGGCCGGAGGGTGGCTCGAAAGGTGGGCAGATCATTGCCTGCGGTACGCCGGAAGAACTGAGTACGATGAAACAGTCGTATACCGGGCACTACCTCAAACCGTTGCTGGAGCGGGATCGGGCGTAAGGCCTTGGGGGCGCTTTGCGCCCCTTTCGCGACACAAGGCCGCTCCTACAGGCGATCGCGTAATCTCTGGATTGACGCGTTCAAATGTATGAGCGGCCTTGTGTCGCGATAGGGCTGCAAAGCAGCCCCAGGCTTTTACATCTGCGACTGCAGGTAATTCTCGAGGCCAATGGCCTTGATCAGCCCCTGCTGCTTTTCCAGCCAGTAGGTGTGATCTTCTTCGGTATCAGCCAACTGAGCGCGCAGAATGTCGCGGCTGATGTAATCCTTGTGCAGCTCGCACAGCTCGATGCCTTTGCACAGCGCGCCGCGTACCTTGTACTCGAGCTTGAGGTCGGCCTCGATCATTTCCGGCACGGTGCTGCCCACTTCCAGGTCGTCCGCGCGCATGTCGGGGGTGCCTTCAAGCATGAGGATGCGACGCATCAGGGCATCGGCGTGCTGCGTCTCTTCTTCCATTTCGTGGTTGATGCGCTCGTAGAGCTTGGACAGGCCCCAGTCTTCGTACATACGCGAGTGAATGAAGTACTGGTCGCGCGCCGCCAGTTCGCCCTTCAGCAGCGTAACGAGGTAATTGATTACGTCCGGGTGACCTTGCATCGCCCTGCTTCTCCATGTGAAAACGTCTATGCCATATAGTTTGAACCAGCTTTTGCCTGGGGTCACTGAAAACCGCGCAATCAGAAGTAAAAAATCGGTTAAACAGTAGTGATATTCATTGAAAAACCGCCCAAATGAGGGCGGTTCTTCTTATCACTTCGACTTAGGTGAGATTGATGCCCAAGGCCTTGGCAACCCCTTCGCCATAGGCCGGATCGGCCTTGAAGAAGTATTGCAGCTGACGCTGTATCACATCTTCGCTGACGCCTGCCATGGTGCCGGCAATGTTGTTTATCAGCAGGGCTTTCTGCTCATCGTTCATCAGGCGGAACAGCGCACCGGCGTGGCTGTAGTAGTCGGTGTCTTCGCGGTGGTCGTAACGGTCTGCGGAACCATTCAGGGCCAGCGCAGGCTCGGCGTGGCGTGGCGACTGCTTCGGTGCATTGTTGTAGCTGTTGGGCTCATAGTTCGGCGCGCTGCCATAACTGCCAGCGGCCATGGAACCATCACGCTGGTAGCTGTTGACCGGGCAGCGTGGTGCATTCACCGGCAGCTGCTGGTGGTTGGTGCCCACCCGGTAGCGGTGCGCGTCGGCGTAGGCGAATACCCGCCCTTGCAGCATGCGGTCCGGCGACAGGCCAACACCCGGCACCATGTTGCTCGGGCCAAACGCAGCCTGCTCGACCTCGGCAAAGTAGTTCAGCGGGTTACGGTTGAGCTCCAGCACGCCCACTTCAATCAACGGATAGTCCTTCTGCGACCAGGTCTTGGTAACGTCAAAGGGGTTTTCGTCGCGGCTGGCAGCCTCGGCCTCGCTCATCACCTGGATGCATACGGTCCAGCGTGGGTAATCGCCCCGCTCGATGGCCTCGAACAGGTCGCGCTGGGCGTAGTCCGGGTCGGTACCTGCCAGGCGCGCGGCATCTGCCGGTGCGAGGTTCTTGATGCCTTGCTGGGTCTTGAAGTGCCATTTGACCCAGGTGCGTTCACCCTTGGCATTGATCAGGCTGTAGGTATGGCTACCGAAGCCGTGCATGTGGCGGTAGCCGTCCGGAATGCCGCGATCGGAGAACAGAATGGTGACCTGATGCAGCGCCTCGGGAGAGTGCGACCAGAAGTCCCACATCATCTGAGCGTTCTTCAGGTTGGATTGCGGGTGACGCTTCTGGGTGTGGATAAAGTCCGGGAACTTCAGTGGGTCGCGGATGAAGAACACCGGCGTGTTGTTACCGACGATGTCCCAGTTGCCTTCCTCGGTGTAGAACTTGACGGCAAAACCACGGGGGTCGCGCTCGGTATCTGCGGAGCCACGCTCACCACCAACAGTGGAGAAGCGCAGAAAGGTTTCGGTCTGCTTGCCAACCTGTTCAAACAACTTGGCACTGGTGTAACCGGTGATATCGCGGGTGACGGTAAAGGTGCCGTAGGCGCCCGAGCCTTTTGCGTGTACGCGGCGCTCAGGAATGTTCTCGCGGTTGAAGTGGGCGAGCTTCTCGATCAGGTGGAAGTCGTCGAGCAGCAGCGGGCCGCGCGGTCCGGCGGAACGGGAATTCTGATTATCTGCTACAGGTGCACCACTGGCGGTGGTGAGAATCTTGCTCATGGGCTCTCCTTATCAGTCTTCAAGCGCCGGCTAATCGGCTCTGGAGAGAGTATTGACGAGCAAGGACAGAAGAACAAATGCATTACATGACTTGTATCAATAGAAATAAACAATAAACCTTGAAACAAAAAACCGGGCACTCGGCCCGGTTTTTTGTAGCAGACAGAACGTCTTACTCAGCAGCTTCTACAGCACCGCCGACCGGACGATCAACCAGCTCGACGTACGCCATAGGAGCGTTGTCGCCAGCGCGGAAACCGCACTTCAGGATGCGCAGGTAGCCGCCCTGACGGGTGGCGTAACGCTTGCCCAGGTCGTTGAACAGCTTGCCAACAGCGGACTTCGAACGGGTACGGTCGAAGGCCAAACGGCGGTTAGCTACGCTGTCTTCCTTGGCCAGGGTGATCAGCGGCTCGGCAACGCGGCGCAGTTCCTTGGCTTTCGGCAGGGTGGTTTTGATCAGCTCGTGCTCGATCAGCGACACTGCCATGTTCTGGAACATAGCCTTGCGGTGAGAGCTGGTACGGCTCAGGTGACGTCCACTTTTACGATGACGCATGATTCATTCCTTACCAAACACTACGTTCGGTGATTACGACGATCAGGCGGTCGCCTTGTCGTCTTTCTTAAGACTTGCAGGCGGCCAGTTGTCGAGGCGCATGCCGAGAGACAGACCACGAGAGGCCAGCACGTCCTTGATTTCAGTCAGGGACTTCTTGCCCAGGTTAGGAGTCTTCAACAGCTCTACTTCGGTACGCTGAATCAGGTCGCCGATGTAGTAGATGTTCTCCGCCTTGAGGCAGTTGGCCGAACGTACAGTCAGTTCCAGGTCGTCAACCGGACGCAGCAGGATCGGATCGATCTCGTCTTCCTGCTCGACTACGACAGGCTCGCTGTCACCTTTGAGGTCGACGAACGCGGCCAGCTGCTGTTGCAGGATGGTCGCGGCGCGGCGGATAGCCTCTTCAGGATCCAGGGTGCCGTTGGTTTCCAGATCAATGACCAGCTTGTCCAGGTTGGTACGCTGTTCAACACGGGCGTTCTCGACCACATAGGCGATACGACGCACCGGGCTGAACGAAGCGTCCAGCTGCAGACGGCCAATGCTACGGCTTTCGTCTTCGTCGGTTTGACGGGAGTCGGCCGGCTCGTAACCACGACCACGAGCTACGGTGAGCTTCATGTTCAGGGCGCCGTTCGACGCCAGGTTCGCGATTACGTGATCGGGGTTGACGATCTCGACATCGTGATCCAGCTGAATATCGGCAGCGGTAACCACCCCCGAACCCTTTTTCGACAAGGTCAGCGTAACTTCGTCACGACCGTGCAGCTTGATAGCCAGGCCTTTCAGGTTCAACAGGATTTCAATGACGTCTTCCTGTACACCTTCGATCGCGGAGTACTCGTGGAGTACGCCATCGATCTCGGCCTCGACTACTGCACAGCCAGGCATGGAGGACAACAGGATGCGGCGCAGCGCGTTGCCCAGGGTATGGCCGAAACCACGCTCGAGAGGCTCGAGCGTGATCTTGGCGCGGGTCGGACTGACAACCTGCACATCAATGTGGCGGGGAGTCAGGAACTCATTTACCGAAATCTGCATGGATGCACCTATTTTCTAGCCCTTACTTGGAGTAGAGCTCGACAATCAGGTTCTCGTTGATGTCGGCAGACAGGTCGCTGCGAGCAGGAACGTTCTTGAAAACGCCCGACTTTTTAGCAGCATCCACATCAACCCACTCAACGCGGCCACGCTGGGCGCACAGTTCAAGGGCTTGAACAATGCGCAGCTGGTTCGACGACTTCTCGCGAACCGCGACCACGTCACCCGGACGAACTTGGTAGGATGGAATGTTCACAGTCTTACCGTTGACGCTGATCGCTTTGTGCGAAACCAGCTGACGGGATTCGGCGCGAGTCGAACCGAAGCCCATACGGTAGACGACGTTATCCAGACGGCACTCGAGCAGTTGCAGCAGGTTCTCACCGGTTGCGCCTTTTTTCGAGGCTGCAGCCTGGTAGTAACCGCGGAACTGACGCTCCAGAACACCATAGATACGACGAACTTTTTGCTTCTCGCGCAGCTGGGTACCGTAGTCGGACTGACGGCCACGGCGCTGGCCGTGGATACCTGGGGCTGCTTCGATGTTGCACTTCGATTCCAGAGCGCGAACGCCGCTCTTCAGGAACAGGTCAGTGCCTTCACGGCGAGACAGTTTGCATTTTGGACCAATGTAACGTGCCATTTATCTGTCTCCTGATTACACGCGACGCTTCTTCGGCGGACGGCACCCGTTGTGCGGGATTGGCGTCACGTCGGTGATGCTGGCGATCTTGTAGCCGCAGCTGTTCAGTGCACGAACGGCGGACTCACGACCTGGACCTGGACCCTTGACGTTCACGTCGAGGTTCTTCAGACCGTATTCCAGCGCAGCTTGACCAGCACGCTCAGCAGCGATCTGGGCTGCGAACGGGGTGGATTTGCGCGAACCACGGAAACCCGAACCACCGGAGGTCGCCCAGGACAAAGCGTTGCCCTGACGGTCGGTGATGGTCACGATGGTGTTGTTGAAAGAGGCATGGATGTGGGCGATGCCATCAACCACTGTCTTTTTGACTTTCTTACGAGGACGAGCAGCAGGTTTTGCCATGTCTATATTCCTGGGCGATTACTTGCGGATCGGCTTACGCGGGCCCTTACGGGTGCGTGCGTTGGTCTTGGTGCGCTGACCGCGAACCGGCAGACCTTTACGATGACGCAGGCCGCGGTAGCAACCCAGGTCCATCAAGCGCTTGATCTTCATGTTGATGTCACGACGCAGGTCACCTTCAGTGGTGAACTTCGCGACTTCGCCACGCAGGGTTTCGATTTGCTCGTCGCTCAGATCCTTGATCTTAGCGGCTGGGTTTACACCAGCGTCTGCACAGATCTTCTGTGCAGTAGTGCGACCGACACCATAGATGTAGGTCAGCGAGATAACAGCATGCTTGTTATCTGGAATGTTGACGCCTGCAATACGGGCCATTCAGTGGGACTCCAATTGACAGCTACCTACGCCCCGGAAGCCAAGAAATAGGGCGCGAGATAATATCGCTGTAGAAACGAATAATCAACCCAGCAGCACACTAGCTGCTGGGTTTGAAGCGCAGATCACACTCAGCCTTGGCGCTGTTTGTGACGCGGTTCCGCGCTGCAGATCACTCGTACGACGCCTTCGCGACGGATGATCTTGCAGTTACGGCACAGCTTTTTCACCGATGCACGAACTTTCATTACCGACTCCTCGAACCTTAGGGGCGTATCAGCGCAGCAGACCGCTGCCACCGTAGCCTTTCAGGTTGGCTTTCTTCATCAGGGATTCGTACTGGTGCGAAACGAGGTGCGATTGTACTTGGGACATGAAGTCCATCACAACCACTACCACAATCAGCAACGAGGTCCCGCCAAGGTAGAACGGCACATTTGCTGCCACCACCAGGAACTGGGGCAGAAGGCAGACGGCCATCATGTAAAGAGCACCGAACATGGTCAGACGGGTCAGAACGCCATCAATGTAGCGTGCCGACTGCTCACCAGGACGGATACCCGGAATAAAGGCACCGGACTTCTTCAGGTTTTCCGCTACGTCTTTCGGGTTGAACATCAACGCTGTGTAGAAGAAGCAGAAGAAAATGATCCCTGCACTAAACAGCAGAATGTTCAACGGCTGACCAGGAGCGATCGACTGCGAGATGTCCTGCAGCCAGCCCATACCTTCGGACTGACCGAACCAGGCACCCAGCGAAGCCGGGAACAGCAGAATGCTGCTCGCGAAAATGGCTGGGATAACCCCGGCCATGTTCACCTTCAGCGGCAGGTGGCTGGTCTGCGCAGCGAAGACCTTGCGGCCCTGCTGACGCTTGGCGTAGTGAACGGCGATACGACGCTGACCACGCTCAATGAACACCACGAAGCCGATAATCGCTACTGCCAGCAAACCGATAGCGACCAGGGCGAAAATGTTGATATCGCCTGTGCGTGCAGACTCGAAAGACTGCCCGATTGCTCTCGGAAGACCGGCAACGATACCTGCGAAGATCAACATCGAGATACCGTTGCCCACACCGCGCTCGGTGATCTGCTCGCCCAGCCACATCATGAACATCGCGCCAGCCACGAAGGTGGAGACGGCAACGACATGGAAGCCCAGACCTACAGAAAACGCCACGCCCTGGTTGGCCAGGCCAATGGACATGCCAATGGCTTGAACCAGTGCCAGGATAACGGTGCCGTAGCGGGTGTACTGGCTGATCTTGCGACGGCCAGCTTCACCTTCCTTCTTCAACTGCTCCAGTTGCGGGCTGACCGCCGTCATCAGCTGCATGATGATCGATGCCGAAATGTACGGCATGATCCCCAGTGCAAAGATGCTCATGCGCTCGAGCGCGCCACCGGAAAACATGTTGAACAAGCTAAGAATGGTCCCCTCATTCTGCCGAAACAGATCCGCCAGACGGTCTGGATTGATGCCAGGAACCGGGATATGCGCACCTATCCGATAGACGATGATCGCCATGAACAGAAAGCGCAGACGAGCCCAGAGTTCCGACATCCCGCCCTTACCGAGCGAAGAGAGAGCACCTTGCTTAGCCATTTATTCCTCGAACTTGCCGCCAGCTGCTTCGATAGCCGCACGCGCACCCTTGGTGGCTGCGATACCCTTGATGGTGACTGCGCGAGTGACTTCGCCAGACAGCATGATTTTCACGCGCTGTACGTTCTGGCCGATCACGTTGGCATCCTTCAGGGATTGCACGGAGATCACGTCGCCTTCCACCTTGGCCAGCTCGGACAGACGCACTTCGGCGCGGTCCATGGCTTTCAGGGAAACGAAGCCGAATTTCGGCAGACGACGGTGCAGCGGCTGTTGACCGCCTTCGAAGCCCGGAGCGATGGTGCCACCGGAACGGGAGGTCTGACCTTTGTGACCACGGCCACCAGTCTTGCCCAAACCGCTACCGATACCACGACCCGGACGATGCTTCTCGCGACGGGAACCCGGCGCTGGACTCAGATCATTGAGTTTCATCGATTAACCCTCGACCTTCAGCATGTAGTAAGCCTTGTTGATCATCCCGCGGTTCTCGGGAGTATCCTGGACTTCTACAGTGTGACCGATGCGACGCAGACCCAGGCCTTTAACGCACAGTTTGTGGTTAGGCAGACGGCCGGCAGTGCTCTTGATCAGCGTTACTTTTACGGTTGCCATGATCAGATGATCTCCTCAACGCTCTTGCCGCGCTTGGCAGCAATGGATTCAGGAGATTGCATGGCTTTCAGGCCCTTGAAGGTGGCGTAAACCACGTTCACAGGGTTGGTCGAACCGTAGCACTTGGCCAGAACGTTCTGAACACCAGCAACTTCCAGGACAGCACGCATTGCGCCACCGGCGATGATACCGGTACCTTCCGAGGCAGGCTGCATGTAAACCTTCGAGGCGCCGTGGGCAGCCTTGGTGGCGTACTGCAGGGTGGTGCCCTTCAGGTCAACCTGGATCATGTTGCGGCGAGCAGCTTCCATGGCTTTCTGGATCGCAGCAGGTACTTCGCGCGACTTGCCACGGCCGAAGCCAACACGACCTTTACCATCACCTACCACGGTCAGCGCGGTGAAGGTGAAGATACGGCCGCCTTTTACGGTTTTGGCAACGCGGTTAACTTGAACCAGCTTCTCGATGTAGCCTTCGTCGCGCTTTTGATCGTTATTTGCCATAACTTAGAACTCCAGCCCGCCTTCACGAGCAGCATCAGCCAGCGCCTTGACGCGGCCGTGGTACTTGAAGCCGGAACGGTCAAAGGCAACTTGAGATACACCGGCGGCTTTCGCACGCTCAGCTACCAGCTTGCCAACCTTAGTGGCCGCGTCGATGTTGCCAGTGGCGCCATCACGCAGTTCTTTGTCCAAGGTCGAGGCGCTTGCCAGAACCTTGCTGCCGTCGGCCGAAATGACCTGGGCGTAGATGTGCTGCGAGGAGCGGAACACGCACAGGCGCACGACTTCGAGTTCGTGCATCTTGAGGCGTGCTTTGCGAGCGCGACGCAGTCGAGTAACTTTTTTGTCGGTCATTTGCTAGGCCCTACTTCTTCTTGGCTTCTTTACGACGGACTACTTCGTCCGCGTAACGCACACCCTTGCCTTTGTAAGGCTCTGGCGGACGGAAGTCGCGGATTTCAGCGGCCACCTGACCCACCAGCTGCTTGTCGATACCCTTGATCAGGATGTCGGTCTGGCTTGGGGTTTCAGCGGTGATACCGGCTGGCAGTTCGTAGTCCACTGGGTGCGAGAAGCCCAGAGCCAGGTTCAGGACGGTGCCCTTGGCCTGTGCCTTGTAACCAACACCGATCAGCTGGAGCTTGCGCTCGAAGCCTTGGCTTACGCCCTGGACCATGTTGTTCACCAGAGCGCGGGTGGTACCGGCCATGGCGCGAGCTTGCTGGTCACCGTTGCGAGCAGCGAAACGCAGCTCACCAGCTTCTTCGGTAACTTCAACAGACGAGTGAACGTTCAGTTCGAGAGTGCCTTTGGCACCCTTCACCGAAAGCTGCTGGCCGGCGAATTTGACTTCGACGCCTGCTGGCAGCTTAACGGGGTTCTTAGCGACGCGAGACATGCCTATCTCCCCTTAGAACACTGTGCACAGAACTTCGCCGCCGACACCGGCAGCGCGCGCAGCGCGATCAGTCATCACACCTTTGTTGGTGGAGACGATAGACACGCCCAGGCCGCCACGTACTTTCGGCAGCTCTGCGACGGACTTGTACTGGCGCAGGCCTGGACGGCTGGAGCGCTTCAGTTCCTCGATGACCGGACGGCCTTCGAAGTACTTCAGTTCGATCGACAGGGAAGGCTTGGCCTCACCAGTTACCTGGTAGCCAGCGATGTAACCTTCGTCCTTCAGAACTTTGGCAACCGCGACCTTCAGGGTGGAGGAAGGCATGCTTACGACGGACTTTTCAGCCATCTGGGCATTACGGATGCGAGTTAGCATGTCCGCTAACGGGTCCTGCATACTCATGGGCTAGATGCTCCTGATACAAGAATTATTAGCCTTGCGGCTATCACAACCACCCGAGCAGGCAGGGCAAAAAACCCAGGCTCAGGTGAGCCGGTCATTCTAGACACAAGGCAGAAACGAAACAAGCCCCATATAGGGGCTTGTTTGTTGGCGAGGTCACCGGCGGTCGGAAGATTGCTCCCCTTCCGCCGGGATCCAGCCGGCAGCGATTACCAGGAGGCCTTGACCAGACCTGGTACGTCACCGCGCATTGCAGCGGCACGCAGCATGTTACGGCCCAGGCCGAACTTACGGTATACACCGTGAGGACGACCGGTCAGGCGGCAACGGTTGCGCAGACGCGAGGCGCTAGCGTCACGTGGCTGCTTCTGCAGAGCGACAACGGCAGCGAAACGCTCTTCAGGAGAGGCGTTCAGGTTGACGATGGTCGCTTTCAGCTCAGCACGCTTCTTAGCGAACTTTGCTACCGTGAGCTGACGCTTCAGCTCGCGGTTCTTCATGCTCTTCTTGGCCATTTTCCTACTCCAATCAGTTGCGGAACGGGAACTTGAAAGCACGCAGCAGAGCGCGGCCTTCGTCATCCGAACGAGCAGTGGTGGTCAGGGTGATGTCCAAACCGCGCAGAGCATCGATCTTGTCGTAATCGATTTCCGGGAAGATGATCTGCTCTTTCACGCCCATGCTGTAGTTGCCACGGCCATCGAAGGACTTGGCATTCAGGCCGCGGAAGTCGCGTACCCGAGGCAGGGAGATCGCCAGCAGGCGGTCCAGGAATTCGTACATCTTGTCGCGACGCAGGGTCACCTTGACGCCGATCGGCCAGCCCTCACGGACCTTGAAGCCCGCGATGGATTTACGAGCGAAAGTCACGACCGGCTTTTGACCGGTGATCTTTTCCAGGTCGGCAACAGCGTGCTCGATGACTTTCTTGTCGCCGATCGCTTCGCCCAGACCCATGTTCAGGGTGATCTTGGTAACGCGCGGAACTTCCATCACGTTCGACAGCTTAAGTTCTTCCTTAAGCTTAGGAGCGATTTCGTTCCGGTAAATCTCTTTCAGTCGTGCCATGGTCTTCTACCTAGCAGTGTTCAAGCATCAACCGCTTTTTGGGTCGACTTGAAGACACGAATTTTTTTACCGTCTTCTACTTTGAAACCAACGCGGTCAGCCTTGTTGGTTTCGCCGTTGAAGATGGCAACGTTGGAAGCGTGCAGAGGCGCTTCTTTCTCGACGATACCGCCCTGTACGCCCGCCATCGGGTTAGGCTTGGTATGACGCTTGACCAGGTTCACACCACCAACAACCAGACGGTTGTCAGCCAGAACCTTCAGCACCTTACCGCGCTTACCCTTGTCTTTGCCGGCGATCACGATGATCTCGTCGTCACGACGAATCTTTTGCATGTCGGATCTCCTTACAGCACTTCAGGGGCGAGCGAGACGATCTTCATGAACTTCTCGGTACGAAGTTCACGGGTCACTGGCCCGAAGATGCGAGTGCCGATCGGCTCTTGCTTGTTGTTCAGCAGAACAGCAGCGTTGCCGTCGAAACGAATGATGGAACCGTCGGCGCGACGAACACCGTGACGGGTGCGGACGACAACAGCGGTCATCACCTGGCCTTTCTTGACCTTGCCGCGCGGAATCGCTTCCTTGACGGTTACTTTGATGATGTCACCGATGCCGGCGTAACGGCGGTGCGAACCGCCGAGTACCTTGATGCACATGACGCGACGAGCGCCGCTGTTATCGGCCACATCGAGCATGGATTGAGTCTGAATCATAAAATTTCTCCGACCCTTAGCCCTTAGACTTCAACAGCGCGTTCGAGGACTTCAACCAGTGCCCAGGACTTGGTCTTGGCCAGCGGACGGGTTTCACGGATGGAAACCTTGTCGCCGATCTTGCACTGGTTGGATTCGTCGTGCGCGTGCAGCTTAGTCGAACGCTTAACGTATTTACCGTAGATCGGGTGCTTTACGCGACGCTCGATCAGAACGGTGATGGTCTTGTCCATTTTGTCGCTGACGACACGGCCAGTCAGCGTACGGACGGTTTTTTCAGCTTCAGCCATGATCACTTACCTGCCTGCTGGTTGAGCACAGTTTTCACGCGAGCGATGTCACGCTTAACTTGCGAGAGCAGGTGCGACTGCCCCAACTGGCCAGTTGCTTTCTGCATACGCAGATTGAACTGGTCGCGCAGCAAGCCGAGCAGTTGCTCATTCAGTTGCTGTGCCGATTTTTCACGAAGTTCATTCGCTTTCATCACATCACCGTCCGCTTAACAAAGGAGGTGGCGAGAGGCAGCTTTGCAGCAGCCAGGGCGAAAGCTTCGCGCGCCAGCTCTTCAGAAACACCTTCGATTTCATACAGGACTTTGCCTGGCTGAATCTGGGCAACCCAGTATTCCACGGAGCCCTTACCTTTACCCATACGAACCTCGAGAGGCTTCTTGGAGATCGGCTTGTCCGGGAACACACGGATCCAGATCTTGCCGCCACGCTTAACGTGACGGGTCAGCGCACGACGTGCGGACTCGATCTGGCGAGCGGTGAGGCGACCGCGAGCAACAGCTTTCAGGGCGAATTCGCCGAAGCTGACTTTGCTACCGCGCAGTGCCAGACCACGGTTGTGGCCAGTCATCTGCTTGCGGAATTTTGTACGCTTTGGTTGCAACATTTGGCGTACCCCTTACTTAGCAGCTTTTTTACGAGGCGCTGGTGCTTGTGGTTTCAGTTCTTCTTGGCGACCACCAATCACTTCGCCTTTGAAGATCCAAACCTTCACACCGATCACACCGTAAGTGGTGTGAGCTTCGTAGGTGTTGTAGTCGATATCGGCACGCAGGGTGTGCAGCGGCACACGACCTTCGCGATACCACTCGGTACGAGCAATCTCAGCACCGCCGAGACGACCGCTCACCTGGATCTTGATGCCCTTGGCACCAATACGCATGGCGTTCTGTACGGCGCGCTTCATGGCGCGACGGAACATTACGCGGCGTTCCAGCTGCTGAGCTACGCTCTGCGCAACCAGCATGGCGTCGAGTTCCGGCTTGCGGATCTCTTCGATGTTGATGTGCACAGGCACACCCATCTGCTTGGTCAGGTCCTGACGCAGCTTCTCGACATCTTCACCTTTCTTACCGATAACGATACCGGGACGAGCGGTGTGGATGGTGATGCGTGCAGTTTGAGCCGGACGATGAATATCGATACGGCTTACGGACGCGCTTTTTAGTTTGTCCTGGAGGTACTCACGCGTTTTCAGATCCTTCAACAGGTAATCTGCGTAAGTAGCACCGTCTGCGTACCAGACGGAGGTGTGCTCCTTGACGATTCCCAGGCGAATGCCAGTGGGATGTACTTTCTGACCCATCTGATCGACTCCGTTACTTGTCCGCAACCTTGACAGTGATATGGCAAGACCGCTTGACGATGCGATCAGCACGGCCTTTGGCACGTGGCATGATGCGCTTCAGCGAACGCCCTTCGTTGACGAAGACGGTAGAGACCTTCAGGTCATCAACGTCTGCGCCTTCGTTGTGTTCGGCGTTGGCTACGGCCGACTCGAGGACTTTCTTCATGATTTCAGCGGCTTTTTTGCTGCTGAAGGCCAACAGGTTGAGCGCTTCGCCCACCTTCTTCCCGCGGATCTGGTCGGCGACCAAGCGGGCTTTCTGGGCGGAGATGCGAGCGCCCGACAACTTAGCGGCTACTTCCATTTCCTTACCCCTTAACGCTTGGCTTTCTTGTCAGCCACGTGCCCGCGGTAGGTGCGGGTACCGGCGAACTCGCCCAGTTTGTGGCCGACCATGTCTTCGTTCACCAGAACTGGGACATGTTGACGACCGTTGTGTACCGCGATGGTCAGACCGACCATTTGTGGCAGGATCATCGAACGGCGCGACCAGGTTTTAACTGGCTTGCGATCGTTCTTCTCCACCGCCACTTCGACCTTCTTCAGCAGGTGAAGATCGATAAAAGGACCTTTTTTCAGAGAACGTGGCACTGTCGTATCCCTCTAGTTACTTGCGACGACGGACGATCATGTTGTCGGTACGCTTATTACCACGGGTCTTCGCACCCTTGGTTGGGAAGCCCCATGGCGATACCGGATGACGACCACCGGAGGTACGACCTTCACCACCACCATGCGGGTGGTCAACCGGGTTCATGGCAACACCACGAACGGTTGGGCGAACGCCGCGCCAGCGTTTGGCACCAGCTTTACCCAGCGAGCGCAGGCTGTGCTCGGAGTTCGAGACTTCGCCCAGGGTCGCACGGCACTCAGCCAGGACTTTACGCATTTCACCAGAGCGCAGACGCAGGGTCACGTAGACACCTTCGCGAGCGATCAGCTGAGCCGAAGCACCAGCGGAACGAGCGATCTGAGCACCTTTACCCGGCTTCAGTTCGATGCCGTGGATGGTGCTACCTACTGGAATGTTGCGCAGCTGCAGGGAGTTACCGGCCTTGATTGGGGCCAGGGCACCTGCGATCAGCTGGTCGCCAGCACTCACGCCTTTAGGGGCGATGATGTAGCGACGCTCACCGTCTGCGTAGCACAGCAGGGCGATGTGAGCAGTACGGTTCGGGTCGTATTCGATACGCTCGACAGTGGCTGGAATGCCATCTTTGTCGTTGCGACGGAAGTCGACCAGACGGTAATGCTGCTTGTGACCACCACCAACGTGACGAGTGGTAATGCGGCCATTGTTGTTACGACCACCAGACTTCGATTTCTTCTCGATCAGCGGTGCGTGAGGAGCGCCTTTGTGCAGCTCCTGGTTGACCACCTTGACCACGAAACGGCGGCCAGGGGAAGTCGGTTTGCATTTAACGATTGCCATGATGCACCCCTTCCTTACTCAGCACTGCTGCTGAAATCGAGATCTTGGCCTGGCTGAAGGGAGACGATCGCCTTCTTCCAGTCATTACGCTTGCCCAGACCACGTGCGGTACGCTTGGTTTTACCCAGAACGTTAACAGTCGACACGTTTTCAACTTTTACGTTGAACAGGCCTTCGACAGCTTTCTTGATTTCCAGCTTGGTTGCATCGGTAGCAACCTTGAATACGAACTGGCCTTTTTTCTCAGCCAGAACGGTAGCCTTCTCGGAAACGTGCGGGCCAAGGAGGACTTTGAATACGCGTTCCTGGTTCATCCCAGCAGCTCCTCGAATTTCTTCACGGCCGAGACAGTGATCAACACTTTCTCGTATGCGATCAGACTGACCGGGTCGGAACCTTGTACGTCACGCACATCGACGTGCGGCAGGTTGCGAGCAGCCAGGTACAGGTTCTGATCAACAGCGTCGGAAACGATCAATACATCGTTCAGACCCATGCCGTTCAGCTTGTTCAGCAGATCTTTGGTTTTCGGTGCTTCGACAGCGAAGTCCTGAACCACGACCAGACGGTCGCTACGCACCAGCTCAGCGAGGATGGAGCGCAGGGCTGCGCGGTACATCTTCTTGTTGAGCTTCTGCGAGTGATCTTGAGGGCGAGCTGCGAAGGTGACACCACCGCCACGCCAGATCGGACCACGAGTGGTACCAGCACGAGCACGGCCAGTACCCTTCTGACGCCATGGGCGCTTACCGCCACCAGCCACGTCGGAACGGGTCTTCTGCTGCTTGGTGCCCTGACGGCCGCCGGCCATGTAGGCCACGACTGCTTGGTGTACCAGCGTCTCGTTGAATTCGCCACCGAAAGTCAGTTCGGAAACTTCGATCGCCTGAGCGTCATTTACATTGAGTTGCATGTCAGTTTCCCCTTAACCGCGAGCCTTGACAGCCGGACGTACAACCACGTCGCCGCCAGTAGCGCCTGGAACGGCACCCTTGACCAGCAGCAGGTTGCGTTCAGCGTCTACGCGAACTACTTCCAGGGACTGAACAGTCACGCGCTCGGCGCCCATGTGACCGGACATTTTCTTGCCCTTGAACACACGACCAGGAGTCTGGCACTGGCCGATGGAACCTGGGACACGGTGCGACACGGAGTTACCGTGGGTGTTATCCTGGCCACGGAAGTTCCAGCGCTTGATGGTACCGGCGAAGCCTTTACCTTTGGACTGACCAGTAACGTCTACCAGCTGGCCTGCAGTGAAGAGTTCAGCTTTGATCAGATCGCCAGCCTGGAAATCGCCTTCTTCAAGACGGAACTCCCAGACACCGCGACCAGCGGCAACGTTGGCCTTGGCGAAGTGGCCTGCCTGAGCGGCAGTCACACGCGAAGCACGACGCTCGCCGACAGTGACTTGCACTGCACGGTAGCCATCGGTTTCTTCAGTTTTGAACTGGGTGACGCGATTCGGCTCGATCTCGATGACCGTGACCGGAATGGAGACACCTTCTTCGGTGAAAATGCGGGTCATACCGCATTTGCGACCGATTACACCAATAGTCATGTTGTAAACCTCATGAGTGTACGGGGCTTTCACCCGCTATGGCCGCCCATTTCAGAGCGTTACACGACCAGACCGAAGTCTTAGCCGAGGCTGATCTGTACTTCCACACCTGCCGCCAGATCAAGCTTCATCAGCGCGTCAACGGTTTTATCCGTTGGCTGGACGATGTCCAGAACACGCTTATGAGTGCGGATCTCGTACTGGTCACGCGCGTCTTTGTTGACGTGCGGGGAAACCAGAACGGTGAAACGCTCTTTGCGGGTAGGCAGTGGAATTGGACCACGCACTTGTGCACCAGTACGTTTCGCGGTTTCCACGATTTCCTGGGTGGATTGGTCGATCAGGCGATGGTCGAAAGCCTTCAACCTGATACGGATTTGCTGATTTTGCATTGGATTTCAGACTCCAGGCTGTTCCCAACGGACGCACTACGCCCGCTAAAAGGAGGCGTGATTCTATAGACGCCCCCAATTAGTGTCAACCCAATAAAAAAACCCCCGCTGAGCGGGGGTTTTTTCAATCGGTCGAGTGATTACTCGATGATTTTGGCTACGACGCCGGCGCCGACGGTACGACCGCCTTCACGGATAGCGAAGCGCAGACCGTCTTCCATTGCGATGGTCTTGATCAGGGTGACAGTCATCTGAATGTTGTCACCTGGCATTACCATTTCAACGCCTTCCGGCAGTTCGCAGTTACCGGTCACGTCAGTGGTACGGAAGTAGAACTGAGGACGGTAGCCTTTGAAGAACGGAGTGTGACGACCGCCTTCTTCCTTCGACAGAACGTAGACTTCTGCGGTGAACTTGGTGTGCGGCTTGACCGAACCTGGCTTGACCAGAACCTGGCCACGCTCAACGTCGTCACGCTTGGTACCACGCAGCAGAACGCCGCAGTTCTCGCCAGCACGACCTTCGTCCAGCAGCTTGCGGAACATTTCAACACCGGTGCAGGTGGTGGTCGAAGTTTCACGCAGACCAACGATTTCCAGCGGATCCTGAACGCGGACGATACCACGCTCGATACGACCGGTAACAACGGTACCACGACCCGAGATCGAGAATACGTCTTCGATCGGCATCAGGAACGGCTGGTCAACGGCACGAACTGGCTCAGGGATGTAGGCATCCAGAGTTTCTACCAGCTTCTTGACAGCGGTAGTACCCATTTCGTTGTCGTCTTTGCCTTCCAGCGCCATACGAGCCGAACCGATGATGATCGGGGTGTCGTCGCCTGGGAAGTCGTAGGTGGACAGCAGGTCGCGAACTTCCATCTCGACCAGTTCCAGCAGCTCAGCGTCGTCTACCAGGTCAGCCTTGTTCAGGAAGACCACGATGTACGGAACGCCTACCTGACGGGACAGCAGGATGTGCTCACGGGTTTGTGGCATCGGACCATCGGCGGCCGAGCAAACCAGGATCGCGCCGTCCATCTGGGCAGCACCGGTGATCATGTTCTTCACGTAGTCAGCGTGACCTGGGCAGTCAACGTGAGCGTAGTGACGAATGTTCGAGTTGTACTCGACGTGAGCGGTGTTGATGGTGATACCGCGCGCTTTTTCTTCCGGAGCCGAGTCGATCTTGTCGAACTCAACGACTGCCGAACCGAATACTTCGGAGCAGACGCGAGTCAGAGCTGCGGTCAGAGTGGTCTTACCGTGGTCAACGTGGCCGATGGTGCCGACGTTAACGTGGGGAAGGGAACGATCAAATTTTTCTTTAGCCACGACAGTGAACCTCTTGCCTAAAGGGCTGGATTAGCCTTGTTTTTTAACGAGTGCTTCGACGATGTTCGACGGAGCTTCGGAGTACTTGGAGAATTCCATGGAGTAGCTTGCGCGACCCTGAGACATGGAACGAACGTCGGTCGCATAACCGAACATCTCTCCCAGCGGGACTTCTGCACGGATAACCTTGCCGGAAACCGAGTCATCCATACCCTGGATCAGACCACGACGACGGTTCAGGTCACCCATCACGTCACCCATGTAGTCCTCAGGGGTTACTACCTCAACCTTCATGATCGGCTCAAGCACAACACCGCCGCCCTTCTGGGCCAGCTGCTTGGTCGCCATGGAGGCCGCGATCTTGAACGCCATCTCGTTGGAGTCGACGTCGTGGTACGAACCGTCGAACACGGTAGCCTTCAGACCGATCAGAGGATAGCCGGCAACAACGCCGTTCTTCATCTGCTCTTCGATACCCTTCTGGATCGCCGGGATGTATTCCTTAGGAACCACACCGCCAACGACTTCGTTGGTGAAGACCAGGCCTTCGGTGATGTTGCCTTTTTCGTCCTGATCCGGCTCGGAGAAGCGGATCCAGCAGTGACCGAACTGACCACGACCACCGGACTGACGAACGAACTTACCTTCGATCTCGACACCAGACTTGGTGATCTTCTCGCGGTAGGAAACCTGCGGCTTGCCGATGTTGGCTTCAACGTTGAACTCGCGCTTCATGCGGTCAACGATGATGTCCAGGTGCAGCTCACCCATACCGGAGATGATGGTCTGGCCGGTTTCTTCGTCGGTCTTGACGCGGAACGACGGGTCTTCCTGGGCCAGCTTGCCCAGAGCGATACCCATCTTTTCCTGGTCTTGCTTGGTCTTCGGCTCAACCGACAGGGAAATTACCGGCTCAGGGAAGTCCATACGCTCAAGGATGATTGGCTTGTCGGCGTCGCACAGGGTTTCACCAGTGGTAACGTCCTTCATGCCGATCAGGGCCGCGATGTCACCAGCGCGTACTTCCTTGATCTCTTCACGCTGGTTGGCGTGCATCTGCACCATACGACCAACGCGCTCTTTCTTGCCTTTTACCGAGTTGATGACCGAGTCACCGGAGCTCAGAACGCCCGAGTAGACGCGAACGAAGGTCAGGGTACCTACGAACGGGTCGGTAGCGATCTTGAACGCCAGAGCCGAGAACGGCTCGTTGTCGTCGGCGTGACGCTCGTCCTGACGAACAGCCGGGTCGTCTTTGGCCAGGTCGGCGTCGTCCGGGTTGATACCCTTGATTGCAGGGATCTCGGTCGGAGCCGGCAGGTAGTCGATAACGGCGTCGAGAACCAAGGGCACGCCCTTGTTCTTGAACGAGGAACCGCAGACAGCAGGAACGATCTCGCTCGCCAGAGTACGGGCGCGCAGACCAGCCTTGATGTCTTCGACGGACAGGTCACCTTCTTCAAGGTACTTGTTCATCAGCTCTTCGTTGGCTTCGGCAGCAGCCTCGACCATGTTGCTGCGCCATTCGTTGGCCAGCTCGACCATATCCGCAGGAATTTCTTCTTCGCGGTAGGTGGTGCCCTTGTCGTCTTCGTTCCAGTAGATGGCTTTCATCTTGATCAGGTCGACCTGACCCTGGAAGTCGTCTTCTGCACCGATAGCCAGCTGGACCGGAACCGGGGTGTGACCCAGACGGTTCTTGATCTGCCCGACAACGCGCAGGAAGTTGGCACCAGCACGGTCCATCTTGTTCACGTAGACAACACGTGGAACGCCGTACTTGTTGGCCTGACGCCATACGGTTTCGGACTGCGGCTCAACGCCGGAGGTACCGCAGAACACAACGACCGCGCCGTCGAGTACACGCAGCGAACGCTCTACTTCAATGGTGAAGTCAACGTGGCCGGGGGTATCGATGACGTTTACGCGGTAGTTGTCATACTGACCACGGGAACCTTTCCAGAAGGTGGTAACGGCAGCGGAGGTAATGGTGATACCGCGCTCCTGCTCCTGCACCATCCAGTCGGTGGTCGCGGCGCCGTCATGCACCTCGCCCATCTTGTGGCTCAGACCTGTGTAGAACAGGATCCGCTCGGTAGTGGTAGTCTTGCCCGCGTCAACGTGAGCACAGATACCGATGTTACGGTAGCGGTTAATTGCTGTAGTACGAGCCATAAAGCCCTCGCAAAATGATTGATGCTTGAATTAGAAGCGGTAGTGCGAGAACGCTTTGTTGGCTTCGGCCATACGGTGCACGTCTTCACGCTTCTTGACTGCAGCACCCTTGCCTTCAGCAGCATCCAGCAGTTCGCCGGCCAGGCGCAGGGCCATCGACTTCTCGCCGCGCTTGCGGGCGTAGTCTACGAGCCAGCGCATTGCCAGAGCGTTACGACGGGATGGACGAACTTCAACCGGAACCTGGTAAGTGGCACCGCCGACACGGCGGGACTTAACTTCGACCAGCGGAGCGATGGCGTCGAGAGCTTTCTCGAAGATTTCCAGGGGGTCGCTGTTCTTGCGTGCTTTGACGGTATCCAGGGCACCGTAAACGATGCGCTCGGCTACGGCCTTCTTGCCGCTTTCCATCACGTGGTTCATGAACTTGGCGAGAATCTGGGATCCGTACTTCGGATCGTCAAGAATCTCACGTTTTGCTGCTACACGACGTCTTGGCATGATAAGCCCTCAAACGGTCTTCAGGTTAGCCCGGGACCAGGTCTCTCGACCCCTGCCCGACCTTACTCTTATCGACTCAAATAAATGGATGTCTGCAAACGACCGATTACTTCGGACGCTTGGTACCGTACTTCGAACGACCCTGGTTACGGCCTTTAACGCCCGAAGTATCCAGAGAGCCGCGAACGGTGTGGTAACGAACACCTGGCAAGTCTTTTACACGGCCGCCACGGATCAGGACGACGCTGTGCTCTTGCAGGTTGTGGCCTTCACCGCCGATGTACGAGGAAACCTCGAAACCGTTGGTCAGGCGCACACGGCATACTTTACGCAGTGCCGAGTTAGGTTTTTTCGGCGTGGTGGTGTACACACGGGTGCACACGCCACGACGCTGCGGGCAGTTCTGCAGCGCAGGTACGTCGGATTTCTCGACGGTACGCTTACGCGGCTGACGTACCAGCTGGTTGATAGTTGCCATCTACTAGCTCCACTGATTGTCTTGCGACGCTATTGTCTTGCAAGAAAGCCAAAAATTGGCGAGACGGAGCCTCACCAAATTTAAGGGTACAAAAGTCTAAAGAGGATCTTGCACCCAGTCAAGACGAGGCCCCGGCCCTCCCCGCCCGGTCATCGGCAACAATGATGTCACCGATGGCCTTGCGAGATGCGCCGGGGCCCTGCCCTGTACTTAGTTACCGCTGGAGTTCAGCGCTTCGGTCAGTGCGGCTTCCACCTCACTGGCGCTCACACGCAGCGGCTTGTCGGCGTCACGGCGACGCTTGCGCTCGCTGTGGTAGGCCAGACCAGTACCGGCCGGGATCAGACGACCCACGACCACGTTCTCTTTCAGGCCGCGCAGGTAGTCGCGCTTGCCGGTTACCGCCGCTTCGGTCAGTACGCGGGTGGTTTCTTGGAAGGAAGCCGCGGAGATGAACGACTCGGTCGACAGCGAGGCCTTGGTGATACCCAGCAGCACGCGGGTGAACTTGGAGACGAACTTGTCCTCGGCGGCGAGACGCTCGTTCTCTACCAGCACCTGGGTCAGTTCCATCTGGTCGCCCTTGATGAAGCTGGAATCGCCCGACTCGGTGATCTCGACCTTGCGCAGCATCTGACGCAGGATGGTCTCGATGTGCTTGTCGTTGATCTTCACGCCCTGCAGACGGTAAACGTCCTGGATCTCGTTGACGATGTACTTCGCCAGCGCGCTCACACCCAGCAGACGCAGAATGTCATGCGGATCGCTCGGGCCGTCGGAGATAACTTCGCCGCGGTTTACCTGTTCGCCTTCGAAGACGTTCAGGTGACGCCACTTCGGAATCAGCTCTTCGTACGGTTCGCTGCCATCGGTCGGGGTAATGACCAGGCGACGCTTGCCCTTGGTCTCTTTACCGAATGCGATGGTGCCGCTGACTTCAGCCAGAATCGAGGCTTCTTTCGGACGGCGCGCTTCGAACAGGTCGGCAACGCGCGGCAGACCACCGGTGATGTCACGGGTTTTCGACGTTTCTTGCGGGATACGCGCGATAACGTCACCGACACCGATCTGGGCACCGTCAGCCACACCGACAAGGGCGTTGGCCGGCAGGAAGTACTGGGCAGGTACGTCGGTACCTGGCAGGTACAGGTCCTTGCCGGAAGCGTCGACCATCTTGATTGCCGGACGGATTTCCTTACCAGCGGCAGGGCGATCCTTGACGTCCAGAACTTCGATGTTGGTCAAACCGGTCAGTTCGTCGGTCTGACGCTTGATGGTGATGCCTTCTTCCATGCCCACGAAGGTCACGGTACCTTTCAGCTCGGTGACGATCGGGTGGGTGTGCGGGTCCCACTTGGCGACGATGGCGCCAGCTTCGACCTTTTCACCTTCCTTGACCGAAATCACCGCACCGTAAGGCAGCTTGTAGCGCTCACGCTCACGGCCGAACTCGTCGGCAATGGCCAGTTCGCCCGAACGCGATACGGCAACCAGGTTGCCATCGGCACGTTCTACCTGCTTCAGGTTGTGCAGACGCACCATACCGCCATTCTTCACCTGGACGCTGTCGGCAGCCGAGGTACGGCTTGCAGCACCACCGATGTGGAACGTACGCATGGTCAGCTGGGTACCCGGCTCACCGATCGACTGTGCAGCGATAACGCCGACAGCTTCACCGATGTTCACCTGGTGACCGCGAGCCAGGTCGCGACCGTAGCACTTGGCGCAGATGCCGTAGCGAGTTTCGCAGTTGATCGGCGAACGTACGACGACTTCGTCGATGCTGTTCAACTCGATGAACTCGACCCACTTCTCGTCGACCAGGGTACCGGCCGGAACGATGACGTCCTCGGTGCCTGGCTTGAACACGTCACGGGCGATAACACGACCCAGTACACGCTCACCCAGCGGCTCTACAACGTCGCCGCCTTCGATGTGCGGAGTCATCAGCAGGCCCTGGTCGGTGCCGCAGTCGATCTCGGTAACCACCAGATCCTGGGCAACGTCTACCAGACGGCGAGTCAGGTAACCGGAGTTCGCAGTCTTCAGTGCGGTATCCGCCAGACCCTTACGAGCACCGTGAGTCGAAATGAAGTACTGCAGAACGCTCAGGCCTTCACGGAAGTTCGCAGTGATCGGCGTCTCGATGATCGAGCCGTCCGGCTTGGCCATCAAGCCACGCATACCGGCCAGCTGACGGATCTGGGCCGCGGAACCCCGCGCACCGGAGTCAGCCATCATGTACATCGAGTTGAAGGACTCTTGCTCGACTTCCTTGCCTTCGCGGTCGATGACCTTCTCTTTCGAGAGGTTGGCCATCATCGCCTTGGACACTTCGTCGTTCGCCTTCGACCACAAGTCGATGACCTTGTTGTACTTCTCGCCCTGGGTTACCAGGCCGGAGGCGTACTGGCTCTCGATTTCCTTCACTTCGTCGGTGGCAGTACCGATGATGCGGGCTTTCTCGTCCGGGATAACGAAGTCGTTAACGCCGATGGAAACGCCGGAAATGGTCGAGTAAGCGAAACCGGTGTACATCAGCTGGTCAGCGAAGATAACGGTCTCTTTCAGACCAACCACGCGGTAGCACTGGTTGATCAGCTTGGAGATCGCCTTCTTCTTCATCGGCTGGTTGACCACGTCGTACGGCAGGCCTGCCGGTACAACCTGGAACAGCAGCGCACGGCCGACAGTGGTGTCGACGATGCGGGTGTTCTTGACCACGGAACCGTCACGCTCTTTCACGGTTTCGTTGATACGAACCTTGATTTTCGCGTGCAGGGCAGCCTCGCCGGCGCGGAATACGCGGTCGACTTCCTGCAGGTCAGCGAATACGCGACCTTCGCCCTTGGCGTTGATGGCTTCGCGGGTCATGTAGTACAGACCCAGTACAACGTCCTGCGACGGAACGATGATTGGCTCACCGTTGGCTGGCGACAGGATGTTGTTGGTCGACATCATCAGCGCACGCGCTTCGAGCTGGGCTTCCAGGGTCAGCGGCACGTGAACGGCCATCTGGTCACCGTCGAAGTCGGCGTTGTACGCGGCACAGACCAGCGGGTGCAGCTGGATAGCCTTGCCTTCGATCAGAACCGGCTCAAAGGCCTGGATACCCAGACGGTGCAGGGTTGGCGCACGGTTGAGCAGTACGGGGTGTTCGCGGATCACCTCGGCGAGCACGTCCCAGACCTCTGGCAGCTCGCGCTCGACCATCTTCTTGGCAGCCTTGATGGTGGTCGCCAGACCACGCATTTCCAGCTTGCCGAAAATGAACGGCTTGAACAGCTCGAGGGCCATCTTCTTCGGCAGACCGCACTGGTGCAGGCGCAGGGTCGGACCTACGGTAATTACCGAACGGCCAGAGTAGTCCACACGCTTACCGAGCAGGTTCTGACGGAAGCGACCTTGCTTACCTTTGATCATGTCAGCCAGGGACTTCAGCGGACGCTTGTTCGAGCCAGTGATGGCGCGACCGCGACGGCCGTTGTCCAGCAGGGCGTCGACCGCTTCCTGCAGCATGCGCTTTTCGTTGCGCACGATGATGTCCGGCGCCGACAGATCGAGCAGGCGCTTCAGACGGTTGTTACGGTTGATCACCCGACGATACAGGTCGTTCAGGTCGGAGGTCGCGAAGCGGCCGCCATCCAGCGGAACCAGCGGACGCAGGTCCGGCGGCAGCACTGGCAGCACGGTCAGGACCATCCACTCAGGCAGGTTGCCCGAGCCCTGGAACGCTTCCATCAGCTTCAGGCGCTTGGACAGCTTCTTGATCTTGGTTTCCGAGTTGGTCTGCGGAATCTCTTCGCGCAGGCGGCCGATCTCGTGCTCCAGGTCGATAGCGTGCAGCAGCTCGCGGACAGCCTCGGCACCCATGCGGGCGTCGAAGTCGTCACCGAACTCTTCCAGCGCTTCGAAGTACTGCTCGTCGTTCAGCAGCTGGCCCTTTTCCAGGGTGGTCATGCCCGGGTCGATTACCACGTAGCTCTCGAAGTAGAGCACGCGCTCGATATCGCGCAGGGTCATGTCCATCAGCAGGCCGATACGGGACGGCAGCGACTTCAGGAACCAGATGTGGGCAACTGGCGAGGCCAGTTCGATGTGCGCCATGCGCTCACGACGAACCTTGGCCAGGGCAACTTCAACGCCGCACTTCTCGCAGATCACGCCGCGGTGCTTGAGGCGCTTGTACTTGCCGCACAGGCACTCGTAGTCCTTGACTGGGCCAAAGATCTTGGCGCAGAACAAGCCGTCACGCTCAGGCTTGAACGTACGGTAGTTGATGGTTTCCGGCTTCTTAACTTCACCGAACGACCACGAACGGATCATTTCAGGCGACGCCAGACCGATGCGGATGGCGTCGAACTCTTCGACTTGACCCTGGTTTTTCAGCAAATTCAGTAGGTCTTTCAAGGCCTTTCCTCCTGGCGGAGCAGGGAGCGGGCATTACCTGCCCCACTCCCCTTCGCGTCACGTGTTATTCGGTTTCCAGATCGATATCGATACCGAGCGAACGGATCTCTTTGATCAACACGTTGAAGGACTCGGGCATGCCCGGCTCCATACGGTGATCGCCATCCACGATGTTCTTGTACATCTTGGTACGGCCGTTCACGTCGTCCGACTTCACTGTGAGCATTTCTTGCAGGGTGTATGCCGCGCCGTATGCTTCCAGCGCCCACACTTCCATCTCCCCGAAACGCTGACCACCGAACTGCGCCTTACCACCCAGCGGCTGCTGGGTAACCAGGCTGTAGGAACCAGTGGAACGCGCGTGCATCTTGTCGTCCACCAAGTGGTTCAGCTTGAGCATGTACATGTAACCAACGGTCACAGGACGCTCGAACTTGTTGCCGGTACGGCCATCGAACAGCACCATCTGGCCGCTCTCTGGCAGGTCGGCCAGCTTCAGCATGGCCTTGATTTCATGCTCCTTGGCACCGTCGAAGACTGGGGTAGCCATCGGCACGCCCTTCTTCAGGTTGTTGGCCAGGGCCATGATCTCTTCGTCGGTGAACTCGTCCAGGTTTTCCTGGCGACCGCCGATCTCGTTGTAGACCTCGGTCAGGAACACACGCAGTTCAGCCGCCTTGCGCTGCTCTTCGATCATGCGGTCGATCTTCTCGCCCAGCCCCTTGGCCGCCAGGCCCAGGTGGGTTTCGAGGATCTGACCGACGTTCATACGCGAAGGTACGCCCAGCGGGTTCAGTACGACGTCGACCGGAGTACCGTTGGCGTCGTGCGGCATGTCTTCGACCGGCATGATGACCGAGACAACACCCTTGTTACCGTGACGGCCGGCCATCTTGTCACCCGGCTGGATGCGACGGCGGATTGCCAGGTAAACCTTGACGATCTTCAGTACGCCCGGCGCCAGGTCATCGCCCTGCTGCAGCTTGCGCTTCTTGTCTTCGAACTTGTCGTCCAGCAGACGGCGACGGTCGACGATGTACTGCTGAGCCTTTTCCAGCTGCTCGTTCAGTGCATCTTCGGCCATGCGCAGTTTGAACCACTGGCCGTGCTCCAGACCGTCCAGCACTTCGTCAGTGATCACGGTGCCTTTCTTCAGGCCCGCGCCACCGTCGACCACTTGGCCGTTCAGGGCAGAACGCAGACGCTCGAAGGTAGCACCTTCAACGATGCGGAACTCTTCGTTGAGGTCCTTGCGGATCTCGTCCAGCTGCATCTTTTCGATGGCCAGGGCGCGGCTGTCACGCTCGACGCCATCACGGGTGAAGACCTGTACGTCGATGACGGTACCCTTGGTGCCGGTTGGCACGCGCAGGGAGGTGTCCTTAACGTCGCTGGCCTTCTCACCGAAGATTGCGCGCAGCAGTTTTTCTTCCGGAGTCAGCTGGGTTTCGCCTTTTGGCGTGACCTTGCCGACCAGGATGTCACCAGCGCCGACTTCGGCACCCACGTAGACGATACCGGCTTCGTCCAGCTTGTTCAGCGCGGCCTCACCCACGTTCGGGATGTCCGCAGTGATTTCCTCTGGGCCAAGCTTGGTGTCACGCGCCACACAGGTCAGTTCCTGAATGTGGATGGTGGTGAAGCGGTCTTCCTGGACCACCCGCTCGGACAGGCAGATGGAGTCTTCGAAGTTGAAGCCGTTCCACGCCATGAACGCGATGCGCATGTTCTGACCCAGTGCCAGTTCACCCATGTCGGTGGACGGGCCGTCGGCCATGATGTCGCCACGCTGAACCTTGTCACCCTTGCTCACCAGCGGACGCTGGTTGATGCAGGTGTTCTGGTTCGAACGGGTGTACTTGGTCAGGTTGTAGATATCCACACCTGCTTCGCCGGTTTCCACTTCGTCGTCAGCAACGCGGACAACGATACGGCTGGCGTCGACCGAGTCGATCACACCACCACGGCGAGCAACCACACAGACACCGGAGTCACGGGCTACGTTGCGCTCCATGCCGGTACCTACCAGCGGCTTGTCGGCGCGCAGGGTCGGTACAGCCTGACGCTGCATGTTCGAACCCATCAATGCACGGTTGGCGTCGTCGTGCTCGAGGAACGGAATCAGCGACGCAGCGACGGAAACAACCTGCTTCGGCGAAACGTCCATCAGGGTGACGTCTTCCGGCGCCTTGACGGTGAATTCGTTCAGGTGACGAACCGCTACCAGCTCATCGATCAGCTGCTTCTTCTCGTTCATCGCGGCCGAAGCCTGGGCGATGACGTGATCCGCTTCTTCAATGGCCGAGAGGAACACGATGTCGTCGCTGACCACGCCTTCCTTCACCACGCGGTACGGGCTTTCCAGGAAGCCGTACTGGTTGGTGCGGGCATAGGCTGCCAGGGAGTTGATCAGACCGATGTTCGGACCTTCAGGGGTCTCGATCGGGCACACGCGACCGTAGTGGGTCGGGTGTACGTCACGGACCTCGAAGCCGGCGCGCTCACGGGTCAGACCGCCTGGGCCGAGTGCGGAGACACGGCGCTTGTGGGTGATCTCGGAGAGCGGGTTGTTCTGGTCCATGAACTGGGACAGCTGGCTGGAACCGAAGAACTCTTTCACCGCCGCCGCAACCGGCTTGGCGTTGATCAGGTCTTGCGGCATCAGGCCTTCGCTTTCTGCCATCGACAGGCGTTCCTTGACCGCGCGCTCGACACGCACCAGGCCAACGCGGAACTGGTTCTCGGCCATCTCACCGACGCAACGTACGCGACGGTTACCGAGGTGGTCGATGTCGTCGACGATGCCTTTGCCGTTACGGATGTCGACCAGGGTCTTCAGGACCTCGACGATATCTTCCTTGCTCAGCACGCCCGAACCTTCGATCTCGGTACGACCGATACGGCGGTTGAACTTCATGCGGCCAACGGCAGACAGGTCGTAACGCTCGGCGCTGAAGAACAGGTTGTTGAACAGGGTCTCAGCAGCATCCTTGGTTGGCGGCTCGCCTGGACGCATCATGCGGTAGATCTCGACCAGAGCTTCCAGCTGGTTGCTGGTGGTGTCGATCTTCAGGGTGTCGGAGATGAACGGACCGCAATCGATGTCGTTGGTGTACAGGGTTTCGATACGAACGACCTGTGCCTTGGCAACCTTGATCAGCAGCTCGGTGGTCATCTCGGTGTTGCATTCGGCCAGGATCTCGCCGGTAGCCGGATGCACGATGGCCTTGGCAGTCGTACGGCCCAGGACGTATTCCATTGGAACGTCCAGCTGCTTGACGCCAGCCTTCTCGAGCTGGTTGATGTGGCGCGCGGTAATACGGCGGCCCTGCTCGACAATGACCTTGCCGGTGTCGTCATGGATGTCCATGACGGCAACTTCACCACGCAGACGCTGCGGCACCAGTTCCAGGCTGAGTTTCTCACCGGAAATGTGGAAGACGTTGGTGGTGTAGAAGGTGTTCAACACTTCTTCAGTGCTGTAGCCCAGGGCGCGCAGCAGCACCGAGGCCGGCAGTTTGCGGCGACGGTCGATACGCACGAACACGCAGTCCTTCGGATCGAACTCGAAGTCCAGCCAGGAACCGCGGTAAGGGATGATGCGAGCGGAGTACAGCAGCTTGCCGGAGCTGTGCGTCTTGCCACGGTCGTGGTCGAAGAACACACCAGGCGAACGGTGCAGCTGGGAAACGATCACACGCTCGGTACCGTTGATAACGAAGGTACCGTTCTCAGTCATCAGGGGGATTTCACCCATGTAGACTTCTTGCTCTTTGATGTCCTTGATCGCTTTGTTCGACGATTCCTTGTCGAAGATGATCAGGCGCACCTTGACCCGCAGTGGGACCGCGAAGGTCACGCCACGCAGGACACATTCCTTCACATCGAAGGCGGGTTCGCCCAGGCGATAGCCTACGTACTCCAGGGCAGCATTGCCGGAGTAGCTGATGATCGGAAATACCGATTTGAAGGCCGCGTGCAGGCCGACGTCGCGGAACTGATCCTTGGATGCTCCCGCTTGCAGGAATTCGCGATACGAATCCAGCTGGATGGCCAGGAGGTAAGGCACATCCATGACGTCCGGCAACTTGCTAAAGTCCTTGCGGATACGTTTTTTCTCAGTGTATGAGTAAGCCATCAGCGTTCCCCAGCTTGGTCACCTGCTTGTTTGGCTTCTCCCGGCGGGAGCAGCCAGAAAATCGTGCAAACCCCTTGGTTTGCGCCACCCACATGGGTGTCTTGCAGCTTGTTATCGGGGCCGGCCTGACCGGCCACCAATAACGGAAAAAGGCCGGTGGCATAAGCCACCAGCCATCAGCCCTTCGCTCAACGCTCGGACTGGAGTCGCAAGGTCGAGATTACTTCAGCTCGACTTTAGCGCCAGCTTCTTCCAGCTTCTTCTTCGCGTCTTCAGCGGCTTCTTTCGAAACGCCTTCAGCGATAACCTGAGGAGCGCCATCGACTTTCTCTTTGGCTTCTTTCAGGCCCAGACCGGTCAGTTCACGAACGGCCTTGATCACGTTTACTTTCTTGTCGCCAGCTTCGGTCAGAACGACGTTGAACTCGGTCTGTTCTTCAACAGCGGCAGCAGCGCCAGCAGCTGGGCCAGCGGCAACAGCGGCAGCAGCGGTAACGCCGAAGGTTTCTTCCATCGCTTTGATCAGTTCAACAATTTCCAGAACGGTTTTCTGGCCGATCGCTTCGATGATTTGTTCGTTAGTCAGAGACATGACTTAAATCCTGTATTGGGGTGACAGCCTACGCAGCCATCAAATTAAACGTATGATTTTGAAAGAGTTGCGTGTGCCTTAGGCAGCAGCAGCTTCTTTCTGGTCGCGCAGAGCTGCCAGGGTACGAGCCAGCTTGCTGGTTGCACCTTGGATTACGCTCATCAGCTGTGCGATAGCCTCGTCGCGAGTTGGCAGGGTTGCCAGCACGTCGATCTGGTTAGCGGCAAGGAACTTGCCGTCAAACGCAGCTGCCTTGATCTCGAACTTGTCCTGACCCTTGGCGAACTCTTTGAACAGACGGGCAGCAGCGCCCGGGTGTTCGTTGGAGAAAGCAATCAGGGTCGGGCCTTTGAACGCGTCGTTGAGGATCGAGAATTCGGTACCTTCAACAGCGCGCTTGAGCAGGGTGTTACGTACGACACGTACGTAAACGCCAGCTTCGCGGGCCTCTTTACGGAGTCCGGTCATTGCGCCTACAGTCACACCACGGGCATCAGCCACGACAGCGGACAGAGCGACTTTGGCAGCCTCGTTGACTTCAGCGACGATGGCCTTCTTGTCTTCGAGTTTAATTGCCACGGGTTTACTCCTGGTTTTTACCGTTTCATCTGGCCGAAGCCGGATGTCGTTTTGGTGTCTGATTCGGTAACGAATCGGGAGCACCATCTGCGTGGGCTGGTTTTTTAAGGCTTGCGCCGCCTACGGTCTTGGATAGCCCCCGCCAGGCAGGGACCCCAATTTTTGCTGGTGGCGCGACAGGTCGCGCCACCAAGTACTTACACGTTCAGCGAGCTCTGATCGATGACCAGACCTGGGCCCATGGTGGTGCTCAGGGTAACGCGCTTGACGTAGATACCTTTCGAGGAAGCCGGCTTGATACGCTTCAGGTCAGCGATCAGGGCTTCAACGTTTTCCTTCAGCTTGCCAGCTTCAAAGCCGATCTTGCCAACGGAGGTGTGGATGATACCGTTCTTGTCGGTACGGTAGCGAACCTGACCAGCCTTGGCGTTCTTGACGGCGCCGGCTACGTCTGGGGTCACGGTACCCACTTTCGGGTTAGGCATCAGGCCACGAGGACCCAGAACCTGACCCAGCTGACCTACAACGCGCATGGCATCAGGCGATGCGATGACGACGTCATAGTTCAGGTCGCCGCCTTTCATTTCGGCAGCCAGATCGTCCATACCTACGCGGTCAGCGCCGGCAGCCAGAGCGGCTTCAGCAGCTGGACCCTGGGTGAAGACGGCAACGCGAACGGTCTTGCCAGTGCCGTGTGGCAGCACGGTAGCGCTACGTACGACCTGGTCGGATTTACGCGGGTCAACACCGAGGTTAACGGCGATGTCGTAGGATTCTACGAACTTGGCAGCCGGCAGCGAGGCCAGCAGAGTGGCCGCTTCTTCGAAGTTGTAGGCTTTGCCTGCTTCGATTTTTTCGGCGATTGCCTTTTGGCGTTTGGTCAGCTTAGCCATTACACACCCTCCACGTTCAGGCCCATGCTGCGGGCAGAGCCAGCGATGGTGCGTACAGCAGCGTCCAGGTCAGCGGCAGTCAGGTCAGCCTGTTTGGCTTTGGCGATGTCTTCCAGCTGAGCGCGGGTAACGGTACCGACTTTAACGGTGTTCGGGCGAGCCGAACCACTGGTCAGGCCAGCAGCTTTCTTCAGCAGAACCGAGGCAGGGGTGCTCTTGGTCTCGAAGGTGAAGCTACGGTCGCTGTAGACAGTGATGATCACAGGAGTCGGCAGGCCGGCTTCTTGACCCTGGGTACGGGCGTTGAAGGCCTTGCAGAATTCCATGATGTTCACACCGTGTTGGCCCAGTGCTGGACCAACGGGTGGGCTTGGGTTGGCCTGGCCGGCCTTAACTTGCAGCTTGATGTAAGCCTGAATCTTCTTAGCCATGAGCTACTCCAAAATCGGGTACGAACGCCTGATGGCTCCCCGGATGACTTGCGTTTTATCCCAGTGACGACAAAACCCCGCAGCACACAGGGCTGCGGGGTATGGGATGCTGCGTTCGCCTAGACCTTTTCGACCTGGCTGAACTCGAGCTCTACCGGAGTAGAGCGACCGAAAATGAGCACTGCAACCTGCAGGCGGCTCTTCTCGTAATTGACCTCTTCGACGCTACCATTGAAGTCTGCAAACGGACCGTCAATGACTCGAACCACTTCACCCGGCTCGAACAGCGTCTTCGGCTTCGGCTTGTCACTACCGTCGGCAACGCGACGCAGGATAGCTTCGGCTTCTTTATCAGTGATCGGTGCAGGTTTGTCTGCAGTACCGCCGATAAAGCCCATCACGCGAGGGGTATCCTTGACCAAGTGCCAAGTCCCTTCGTTCATCTCCATCTGGACCAGAACATAGCCAGGGAAGAATTTACGCTCGCTCTTGCGCTTCTGGCCATTGCGCATTTCGACGACTTCTTCGGTCGGAACCAGGATCTCGCCGAAACCGTCTTCCATGCCAGCCAGCTTGACGCGCTCGATCAGGGAGCGCATTACATGCTTCTCGTAACCCGAGTAAGCATGCACAACATACCAACGCTTAGCCACGGGACACCTTTAGCCAACGATCAAGGAGACCGCCCAGCCGAGCAGGGAATCAAGACCCCACAGCAGCAGTGCCATAACCAGCACGACAGCCACGACAATCAGCGTGGTCTGGGTGGTTTCCTGGCGGGTCGGCCACACGACTTTACGAATCTCGGTACGAGCTTCCTTCGCCAGCACAAAGAACGACTTGCCCTTCGCAGTCTGCAGAGCTACAAAGCCCGCGACAGCAGCCAGGACGAGAAGTGCTAGGACGCGATACAGGATCGGGGAGGCGGAGTAATACTGATTACCCACTACGCCGACAACCACCAAAGCCACTACAGCCAGCCACTTGAACAGATCAAAACGCGATTCTTGGGCTTCAGTTTTGGGAGTCATCGAGGAGGATCCTGTGAGAAGAAAGCCATCACACCGAGGTGAAATGGCAGGTCAGGAGGGAATCGAACCCCCAACCTACGGTTTTGGAGACCGTCGCTCTGCCAATTGAGCTACTGACCTGTAACGCTGTATCAGGCCGGCCATTATACCGGCCTGATCAAGTAAATCAACTACTTATTCAATAATTTTTGCTACGACGCCGGCGCCGACGGTACGACCGCCTTCACGGATAGCGAAGCGCAGACCGTCTTCCATTGCGATGGTCTTGATCAGGGTGACAGTCATCTGAATGTTGTCACCTGGCATTACCATTTCAACGCCTTCCGGCAGTTCGCAGTTACCGGTCACGTCAGTGGTACGGAAGTAGAACTGAGGACGGTAGCCTTTGAAGAACGGAGTGTGACGACCGCCTTCTTCCTTCGACAGAACGTAGACTTCTGCGGTGAACTTGGTGTGCGGCTTGACCGAACCTGGCTTGACCAGAACCTGGCCACGCTCAACGTCGTCACGCTTGGTACCACGCAGCAGAACGCCGCAGTTCTCGCCAGCACGACCTTCGTCCAGCAGCTTGCGGAACATTTCAACACCGGTGCAGGTGGTGGTCGAAGTTTCACGCAGACCAACGATTTCCAGCGGATCCTGAACGCGGACGATACCACGCTCGATACGACCGGTAACAACGGTACCACGACCCGAGATCGAGAATACGTCTTCGATCGGCATCAGGAACGGCTGGTCAACGGCACGAACTGGCTCAGGGATGTAGGCATCCAGAGTTTCTACCAGCTTCTTGACAGCGGTAGTACCCATTTCGTTGTCGTCTTTACCTTCCAGCGCCATACGAGCCGAACCGATGATGATCGGGGTGTCGTCGCCTGGGAAGTCGTAGGTGGACAGCAGGTCGCGAACTTCCATCTCGACCAGTTCCAGCAGCTCAGCGTCGTCTACCAGGTCAGCCTTGTTCAGGAAGACCACGATGTACGGAACGCCTACCTGACGGGACAGCAGGATGTGCTCACGGGTTTGTGGCATCGGACCATCGGCGGCCGAGCAAACCAGGATCGCGCCGTCCATCTGGGCAGCACCGGTGATCATGTTCTTCACGTAGTCAGCGTGACCTGGGCAGTCAACGTGAGCGTAGTGACGAATGTTCGAGTTGTACTCGACGTGAGCGGTGTTGATGGTGATACCGCGCGCTTTTTCTTCCGGAGCCGAGTCGATCTTGTCGAACTCAACGACTGCCGAACCGAATACTTCGGAGCAGACGCGAGTCAGAGCTGCGGTCAGAGTGGTCTTACCGTGGTCAACGTGGCCGATAGTGCCGACGTTAACGTGGGGAAGGGAACGATCAAACTTTTCCTTAGCCATCGATACAATCCTCCGCAGAAGAAATAGTCTTGCGCTGATAAAACAAAGGCAGATATTTTCATATCTGCCTTGTTTATATGGAGCTCTTGAGCGGACTTGAACCGCTGACCTCACCCTTACCAAGGGTGTGCTCTACCAACTGAGCTACAAGAGCGAAACACTTTGTGCAAAATCCGGCAAACTTGGAGCGGGTAGCGGGAATCGAACCCGCATCATCAGCTTGGAAGGCTGAGGTTCTACCACTAAACTATACCCGCGGAGCTTGCGGCTCTCGCTAAAACTGGTGGAGGGAGAAGGATTCGAACCTTCGAAGCTCTCGCAACGGATTTACAGTCCGTCCCCTTTGACCGCTCGGGAATCCCTCCAGATGTGGCCGGCATTCTATTTGTCTGCCGCCTCAGTGTCAAGCTTTTTTTCAAATTTTTTCAATCAAATCTGAAACTTAGCTACTTTGACACCGCTTCCGGTTCTACCACCTGAGTGGTGTTCCCTGTGAAGCGGGCGCCATTCTATCAAGCTATTCACCAGTTGCAATACCCTGGCAGAAAATAATTTTGTGTTTTAAGTCTTTGAAATCATTGGAAAGAGCAGCGAGCACGGTTTGGTCCAACAAACGCTCGCTTTCAGGGTCAACCTTGAGCCAGCGACCATCCACCCCCGGTAGCTGTCCCATCACCGGTAGCGTGGCAATATCCAGGCTCAGCAGGCGCTGACGCAGCGCGTCGATTTCGCCCGGCCCCATCACGCCGCCCACTACCAGGCACTCATCCCGACGCTTGGGCGGTGTTGATGCGCCCGTTTCACGCAACAGACGAATTTCCTGCTGATTCCCCTTGTACAACGACAGAGGGGCGACTTCCTTGACCTTCAGCGGGGCTTCCTGCTGATGCCACACGTAATAAAAGACGTTGAGCACCAGCAACAACAGAAACAACCAACGCATAGGCACCTCAATTCAATGGGCAGGCCATGGCCAGGCCAACGAAAACCAGGTCAGGCACGACACGTGCCTGCGGCACGGCCTCCCTGACCAGCGGCGCATCGCCGCCTGTAAGGAACACCGCGAAATCTTCCCCCCACAGGGCACGCGCCTGCTCGAGCTGGGTACGTGCAAAGCCCTGGAGCATCAACACACATCCGCGCTCGACCGCTTCTACGGTCGAGCGACCAGGCGCCAGGCTGGTCAATGCACGTTCGGCGGAGGCATCGTCATAGCGGATACGCCGGGTATGCGTGCGCAGTTGACTACGCATCAATGGCATACCCGGGCAGATGTAACCACCGAGGTGCTCACCGTCCGCGGCTACAAAATCCGCTTTTGCAGCTGTACCCAGGTCAATGACCAGGCAAGCACCTTTGGCCAGATGGAACGCCCCCAGTGCGGCCAGCCAACGGTCCATGCCCAGGCGCTGGTAATCGTCATAGCCATTGCGCACACCAGCCATTTCCCGGGCCGGGTGCGCCACAAGTGCCTGCACGGCAAACGCTTGGGTAATCAAGGCGCAAAGCGCGTCGGTTTCATCCTCGCTGCGCACGCTGACAATACGGCAGCCAGTCAAACGCACCGAAGCCAGTGCAGCCACTTCAGCCACCAAGGCCTGGTCGGAGTCGACGATGCCGCCGCTCTCAATCGCTGCATCAGCGACATGGATTACCCGCCACTTGATGAAGCTGTTACCGCAATCGAGCTCAAGAATCATCACGCAACCTCAAACTGAGCTCACCACCACTGAAGCTCTTTTCCACCCCGTCCACCTCAAGGCGCAAGCCGCCCTGCCCGTCGACACCTAGAACCACGCCATCAATACGCGTGCTACCGGCGATCAGTGAAACGTTACGCCCTTGCCAAAGGTGCGCCTGCTCCCATTCTTCCTGGAACGCGGCAAAGCCATAGCGACGATGCCGAGCCAATTCATGCTGCAATTGCTGACTGAGCAACGCGACCAGGCGGTTACGATCGATTGCCGCCCCCACTTCACGGCGCATCGAAGTCCATTCCTGGTCGACTTGATCGTTGGCCTGCATGTTCACATTGATACCGATACCCAGCACGACATGACAGACGTCTGCCGGGTCGCCGACCAGTTCCAGGAGAATGCCGGTGATCTTCTGGCCGCGAACAAGTACGTCGTTGGGCCACTTGAGCCCCACATCCTTCACCCCGAACACCTGTAGCGTGCGCATTACCGCCAACCCAACCACCAGGCTCAGGCCCTCGAGTTGGCGCATGCCGCCATCCACACGAAGCACCAGGCTGTAATAGAGGTTTTCGGCAAATGGGCTGACCCATTGCCGACCGCGTCGGCCACGGCCGGCGCTCTGCCGCTCGGCAAGAACCAGAAACGGAGCCGCTCGCCCCTCACCGGCCAGTCGCAGACCTTCGGCATTGGTCGAATCAATGGTTTCATGGATGAAAACGGGCCACTGCTCGCCGGTAGTAAACCCGGCGATCGCCTGCGCATCGAGCAAGGCCAGTGGCGCCGCCAGTTGATAGCCGCGCCCACGGACCTTGTGAATGGTGAGGTTCAGTTCACTCTCCAGGTGCTGCAGCTGCTTCCAAACGGCGCTGCGACTCACCCCGAGGGCTGCCCCCAGAGCTTCTCCGGAATGGAACCGGCCATCCTTGAGAAGATTCAACAACTTCAGCATGCCAGTCTCGACTTGGAATAAGGCAGGCATGATAGCTATGGGCTGTTGGCTTGCATAGGAAAAGGGCCTGTCGACAGGGGCGAGCGGAGATTGTTGCTGCCTGGTATCCGACCGATGCAAGAGCAGGCGCCGCGGTTGATCAGGTAGACCGGGGTTGCAGTGGCGGCCGCCGTGCGGCCGATCGCGACGCAAGGCCGCTTTACCGCGGTCGCGATTGTTTTGGCACCGCAAAGACAAAACCCCTACCTGCGTGCGCAGATAGGGGTTTTGCGAAATGAATCTTGACGATGACCTACTCTCACATGGGGAAGCCCCACACTACCATCGGCGATGCATCGTTTCACTACTGAGTTCGGGATGGGATCAGGTGGTTCCAATGCTCTATGGTCGTCAAGAAATTCTGTTGCCAGAACGTCTTGGTAGACACTCCAGCGAATCCGGATATGTGATGTTCGTGGTTCGTTGCGAACTTTCGGTTCGTGTCATCTTCACCACCGCAATCTGCGTCAGCAAATTGCTTGGGTGTTATATGGTCAAGCCTCACGGGCAATTAGTATTGGTTAGCTCAACGCCTCACAGCGCTTACACACCCAACCTATCAACGTCGTAGTCTTCGACGGCCCTTCAGGGAACTCAAGGTTCCAGTGAGATCTCATCTTGAGGCAAGTTTCCCGCTTAGATGCTTTCAGCGGTTATCTCTTCCGAACATAGCTACCCGGCAATGCCACTGGCGTGACAACCGGAACACCAGAGGTTCGTCCACTCCGGTCCTCTCGTGCTAGGAGCAGCCCCTCTCAAATCTCAAACGTCCACGGCAGATAGGGACCGAACTGTCTCACGACGTTCTAAACCCAGCTCGCGTACCACTTTAAATGGCGAACAGCCATACCCTTGGGACCGGCTTCAGCCCCAGGATGTGATGAGCCGACATCGAGGTGCCAAACACCGCCGTCGATATGAACTCTTGGGCGGTATCAGCCTGTTATCCCCGGAGTACCTTTTATCCGTTGAGCGATGGCCCTTCCATACAGAACCACCGGATCACTAAGACCTACTTTCGTACCTGCTCGACGTGTTTGTCTCGCAGTCAAGCGCGCTTTTGCCTTTATACTCTACGACCGATTTCCGACCGGTCTGAGCGCACCTTCGTACTCCTCCGTTACTCTTTGGGAGGAGACCGCCCCAGTCAAACTACCCACCATACACTGTCCTCGATCCGGATAACGGACCTGAGTTAGAACCTCAAAGTTGCCAGGGTGGTATTTCAAGGATGGCTCCATGAGAACTGGCGTCCCCACTTCAAAGCCTCCCACCTATCCTACACAAGCAAATTCAAAGTCCAGTGCAAAGCTATAGTAAAGGTTCACGGGGTCTTTCCGTCTAGCCGCGGATACACTGCATCTTCACAGCGATTTCAATTTCACTGAGTCTCGGGTGGAGACAGCGCCGCCATCGTTACGCCATTCGTGCAGGTCGGAACTTACCCGACAAGGAATTTCGCTACCTTAGGACCGTTATAGTTACGGCCGCCGTTTACCGGGGCTTCGATCAAGAGCTTCGCTTGCGCTAACCCCATCAATTAACCTTCCGGCACCGGGCAGGCGTCACACCCTATACGTCCACTTTCGTGTTTGCAGAGTGCTGTGTTTTTAATAAACAGTCGCAGCGGCCTGGTATCTTCGACCGGCATGGGCTTACGGAGCAAGTCCTTCACCCTCGCCGGCGCACCTTCTCCCGAAGTTACGGTGCCATTTTGCCTAGTTCCTTCACCCGAGTTCTCTCAAGCGCCTTGGTATTCTCTACCTAACCACCTGTGTCGGTTTGGGGTACGGTTCCCAGTTATCTGAAGCTTAGGAGCTTTTCTTGGAAGCATGGTATCAACCACTTCGTCGCCTAGAGGCAACTCGTCATCAGCTCTCGGCCTTGAAATCCCGGATTTGCCTAAGATTTCAGCCTACCACCTTAAACCTGGACAACCAACGCCAGGCTGGCCTAACCTTCTCCGTCCCTCCATCGCAATAACTGGAAGTACAGGAATATTAACCTGTTTTCCATCGACTACGCTTTTCAGCCTCGCCTTAGGGACCGACTAACCCTGCGTCGATTAACGTTGCGCAGGAAACCTTGGTCTTTCGGCGTGCGAGTTTTTCACTCGCATTGTCGTTACTCATGTCAGCATTCGCACTTCTGATACCTCCAGCAAGCTTCTCAACTCACCTTCACAGGCTTACAGAACGCTCCTCTACCGCGTCATCAACGATGACACCCGTAGCTTCGGTGCATGGTTTGAGCCCCGTTACATCTTC